>JBKQLC010000233.1:0-3289 GCA_052147195.1 Syntrophobacteraceae bacterium | reverse complement strand
AAATTGGTAGGCCATCCTTTTCAAATCGGTAGCAACCCCAAAGTCAACGCACAGTTCAGTATCCGTTATTGTGTGGCCAACGCCCTGATCCGGAAGGCATCAAGGCTGGTCCATTTTGAGGAAGCCTCAATCAGGGACCCGGAGGTCCTGAAGCTCGCGGAAAAGGTCGAGGTGCGTTCCGATCCCGCACTGGAGCGGCGGGGACATACGCCCCTGGACATGCGGGTCCTTACGAAAAGCGGAAAGGAGTATGTGAAGAGCATAGATTTCGTTCCCGGTTTCCCGGAGAAACCTCTGTCGGAAGAGGAGCACAGGCAGCGTTTCAGGGATTGCATAAGGTTCGCGGCAAAGCCTTTTTCTGAAGAAAAGGTGGATGGCGTCATCCGGGCCGCGGATCAACTGGAAGCGTTGAGCGATGTACGGAGCCTGGTTCCTTTGCTCCTCGCGTAGCGCTTTTATGCCCGGACTGGTTGTCCGGGCCTTCTTGACAGCAAGGGAGGTAATGGTTAAACTGATCGAGCCGGTTGGCGTTCTGGAATGATAATAGGGAAAAAAAAACTAGCTCTAGCTGAGCAGCAGAAATCGGACAAGAAGGTGCCGGCGATTGCCGCGGCTGCCGCCAAATGCTTCAGCGCGAAGGGCTATATTGAGACAACTATGGAGGATATTGCAGCGGCGGCGAAAATCAGCAAAGGCGGAATGTACCACTATTTCGGAAGCAAGTGTGACATCCTCTACTTTATTTCGTCCACTTTTATGGATTTCGTACTGCACAATATGCAGGAGGACCTGGAAACGGTAGAAGACCCTGAAGAGAGGCTCCGGCTTATTATCTTCACGCATGTAAAAACTTACAGCGAACATATGTATATGGCAAAAACGATTCTCAACGAGGCCCATAACCTGCCGTCACCCAGACTTAAGAAGATTAAGTCCAAAGAAAAAAAATATTACGCTGCCATTGCCGGAACTATCTCCTCATACATAGGGCCCACGGTTGACAAAGACACCTTGACGGTCCTCACCTTCGGTCTCCTCGGTATGTGTAATTGGATTTTCGCCTGGTATAATCCCAAGGGCAACATCAGCCCCGAGAGACTGCCCCAGATTATCTTCGAGTGGTTCATCAGATCATTGAAAACGGCCGGCACCGGGGTCCGGAATAGTGACGAGTGATGGGTTACTAATTTGTGACCCCCTAAATTTTCGTCTCTATACTCTCCACTGCCTTATTGTCAGCGCATCACTGTTCCGGTGTTTCAGAAATGAGGAGATAATCTCATCATTTCATTATTTCCCCTTTTGACAATTTCCACCCATGGCAGCCATTCTTTGTTCATCTCCCTTAGCCTGTTCGCCAACCGGAAGTGTGCGTCTGTCTATCGTTTGCAGGAATCCTTCCCGCCGGTATGCACTCAGGTTTTTACGCCGAACTTGGGCAGCACATATCTGTTGAGCACGTACCAGGCAACGACGATTGCGATAACGACGACCAACTCCTTCATTTCGCTCTCCTTTGAGTCCTTGCGCCTAGTGTAATACCTTATAGCCCGCTTCTTCAACTGCCTTCTTCAAATCTTTTTTCCCGAGGCGCGATTCATCGTAAGTGATTGTGGCTGTGCCTACCTCTACCAGGGACTCTATCATGAGGGATAAACTCTCCACATCTCTCAAAAGTTTTCTTGACAGAGCGGCCGACGGTAGTTAAAATAGGTTCGATGATTCGAATACACGAAGCACCTCAGCAATCGAAAGCCGATCTTAGGGTGTTTGAATTGCAAGCCGAGATCTGCCAAACCATGGCCAACCCCAAGAGACTGCAGATAGTCAACCTTTTGAAGAACGGAGAACTGTCGGTGGGGGAAATAGTCCGAGCCATGGGCATACCGAAGGCTAATGTCTCGCAGCACCTCTCTATCATGCGACAGAAAGGCCTCATTATCTCCAGGCGTGAAGGCACCGCTATCTTCTACCGTCTTGCATCGCCAAAAATCACGGAAGCCTGCTCGATCATGCGCGAAGTTCTATTGACCCTGCTTGCAGGCCAGGAGGCTCTTTCAATAAATATTCGGGGTGTCAAGGAGACGCCTTAGTCTCTCCCGGAAAGTTTTCTTCGCGTGGTGAATTTACTATCTACGAGGGGTGAAACTATTCTCGGCGTCGCTAACAGTTGATCGGCAAAGGCTAAAGAGAATAGTGCCCGGGACGTCGTACGGTTTACCTTGAAATACGGTTTCGATATATTGAAACTTCTAAAATAAACTGTTATAATCATTCTGCTGATACATTTTGACGGGGGTATTTTATGACGAAGCTCAAAGGAAAGGATCGTTCCTATCTTGAAACTGCCTTTGGAAACCGGGTCTCTTTCGACCGGGTCGAAAGAAAAATTTACGGACACGACATCGCGGTCTTCCCGAGCCTTTTCAAGCCGCTCATCGGAAAGACTATACCGGACGCTGTTGTTCAACCAGAAAGCGAACGAGAGTTGGTGGAGTTGGTGAAGTGGGCCCGGAAGAGAGGTATTCCTCTCACTCCCAGAGGTAAAGCATCGTCAGGCTATGGCGGCGTTTTGCCGGTAAAAGCGGGCCTGGGCGTCGATTTCTTCCGGATGAACACCATTATCCAGGTTGATCCATCGGCTCTTACGGCGAAGGTCCAGGGAGGCGTTCTCTGGGAAAAGCTTGACCGCGAGCTTGCCACACACAACCTGACCCTGAGACTCTACCCTACCAGTTACCCTTCGTCCACCGTCGGTGGATGGCTTGCCCAGGGAGGCGCCGGAATCGGCTCCTTCGAGGCAGGCTGGTTCAAAGAGAACGTGTTGAGCGCCAGAGTGGTAATGCCGGACGGCGAAATTCGTGATTTTACGGGTACCGACCTGGATCTTGTGGCGGATGCGGAGGGCACCACCGGTTTCATAAGTGAGGTGACCATACGTGTTCAACCCCTGGAGAGTCTGGATGTGGTTGCAATCAGCTCCGCAAGGGCCCATGACCTCCAAGGATTGGCCCAGGCCATTGTCGACAGGCGTATGCCCATCTGGTCACTCGTGTTTATCAATCCGAAGATGGCGGAGTTGAAGAACCGAACACCCGTTTCCAAGCACAACGGCCACTCCGCGGAGGAGCCAGTCCATCTGCCGGCAACCTACATCACCACCCTTGCGTTCAGACGGAAAGATCGGGATGAGGTCATGAGCCAACTGGGAGAAGTGATGAAATCAGCCCATTCGCGACTGTTGGACGACGAGATCGCTCGCCACGAATGGGCTAATCGGTTCAAGCTC
>JBKQLC010000232.1:0-35130 GCA_052147195.1 Syntrophobacteraceae bacterium | reverse complement strand
TTTTTGGCGGCAAGCGCGGCAATCCGGTCCTTCTGGCGCGGTCCCTTTTTCCGATGGTCCTGGCGCTGGAAGGAGATATCGGCGCCCGCGAGATCCTGACCGCTCACGAGGATCTCATCGAAACCGTTGATGTTGAACATGACGGTATCCATTTGGATGTGGATACGTGGGAAGACTACCTGAGCAGTATGAGGCGAAAAATAAATTGACGACAATAGACTTTTAGGATAGCGTCAACTACACGCCGAGTCAGCGTAAAATGGCATTGACGCCTACTGTACGTAAAGTTTATGATCAGCGCACCGGCTCAGCCCCCGAGGGATTGTATCCGGTTCGCCGAGCCTTCCGCCGGCGTTTCATGGGGCTGCCAGACACCTGAAATACTTCGGCTTTGCCGGGATTTAAGGAAGTTGAAATGGGGCGTGAAACGATTCGCATCTGTTGTACAATAAATAGTAGACAAAAGACAATTGACATTCCCTCTCACCTCACGGCCCTGGAGCTGCTCAGGGACATTTTAAAACTCAAAGGAACCAAAGAGGGCTGCGGGATTGGAGAATGCGGGGCCTGCACCATACAGGTGGATGGCAAGGCGGTAAATGCGTGCCTGATGCTGGCGGCTCAACTGGATGGGCGCAACATTGTCACCATCGAAGGTCTGGCTGACTCCGGAAATCTTCACCCTCTCCAGGAATCTTTTGCCAGAAACCATGCCGTACAGTGCGGCTTCTGCACACCAGGGTTGATCATGAGCGCTAAAGCGCTTTTAGATGAGAACCCCAGCCCGAATCGGGCACAGATTTCCAAGGCGATTGCCGGCAATCTGTGCCGGTGCACCGGTTATCAGCAGATTTTTTCTTCCATCGAAGGTGCTATTCAAGGCGGCTCCGAAGAGGGGCATGATGATTAATTTCGCATACCGCCGTCCGGAATCCCTGGCCGAAGCGCTCGATTTTTTATCGGCTTGGGGAAGTAAAACCGTGATTCTTGCGGGAGGGACCGATCTTAATATCGATCTTCGGCAAGGTTCGGTCCGGCCCGAATATGTTTTGGATACAAGCCGGCTTGATGAACTGAAAGGGATCGAATTCAGTAATGGGCAGCTATGCATAGGGGCCGGGGTGACCCTGACTGAGATTTACGAATCGACTCTTTTGGAGCGGTATGCACCTGCACTCCAAAAATGTGCCGCCACCTTTGCCAGTAAACAGATTCGAAACGTGGCCACTATCGGCGGCAATGTGGCCCATTGTTCGCCCTGTGCCGATACGATGACGCCGTTGCTGATACATGAGGCCAAAGCGATTTTGGCCACCAGCAAAGGTTTGCGCGAAGAGCCTGTTCAAGAGGTTGCAACAGGGCCTTACATGAGTTCGTTGCGTCCCGATGAAATTATCGTTCGATTTATTCTCAAGCCGTCCAAGGATATCGATTTTGCCGATTTTCAAAAAATCGGAAGAAGAAAAGAGTTGGCAACCGCCCGGATCAGTATGGCCTTCATGGCGCGCCTGGACGAAGACATGAAGATTTCTTTTCTGCGTTTCGCGTTGGGGGCATGCACTTCAACGCCCCAGCGTATGGAGTTCATAGAAGATTATCTTGCCGGCAAGGTCCCCACTGTGCAGATGCTCTGGGAAGCCGGAGGTCTGTTGGCCGAAAAGGTATTGGAAGTCACTGGAAGAAGGGCTTCGGCTGTTTATAAGGAGCCGGCTGTCCGGGGACTTTTGGTCAGGATGCTTTATCCTCTGCTTCAGGTAGGGGCATAGTTATGGACAACCCCTCCAAATTTATCGGAAAAAATATCATTAGAAGCGGGGCCTTCGAAAAGCTCAGGGGAGAAGCCGTGTTCAGCGCTGATGTCGAGCTCGATTCTCCGCTGGTTCTCAAGGCCCTTCGGAGCGGCAGAGCCCATGCGGATGTAGTCGGCATCGATTCCGCAAAGGCCCTGGGACTGGATGGGGTGGTAGCCGTATTTACCGCCAAAGACATCCCGGGAAAAAATCTTCTTGGCATTATCAACAAAGACCAACCCCTGTTGGCTTCCAATAAGGTTCGGTCTATTGCTGATGCGGTGGCGCTGGTTGCCGCGGATACGGAAGAGGCTGCTAATAGCGCCCTGAGCGCTATAGAGGTTACCTACCGGGACCTGCCGGCTGTTTTCGATCCTGAAGAAGCCATGGGGCCAAATGCCCCAAAAGTTCATGAGAAGGGCAATATTTTATCCGTACGCAAAGTTCGGAGAGGGGATGCGGAGCGAGCGTTCGAGCGGTGTCATAGCGTTATTGAAAACACCTATCGAACTTCCTCGGTGGAGCACAACTACCTGGAACCGGATGCTGGGGCCGGGTTCGTCGACGACGACGGCACCCTGGTGGTGTATGCCTCCACTCAGAATCCCCATTACGATCATAAGGAACTCGTGTCGCTCCTGGCCCTTGAGGATGACCAGGTCCGCGTTATTCAGGCTGTTACCGGGGGAGGATTTGGCTCCAAACTCGATCTTAATGTGCAGGGATTCATCGGATTGGCCCTGTATCATTTGAAAAGGCCGGTCCGCTATGTTTACACTCGCGAAGAGTCTTATCTTGCCACGGCGAAGCGCCATCCGCTGCTGATCAGAATGAAAACAGGCTGCGATGTTAAGGGCCGGCTGCTTGCGATGAAGGCCACAATCATTTGTGACTCGGGGGCTTACGGATCGTACGGCATAGCGGTGGCAAATCGTGCTGCAGTTCAAGCAACGGGCCCCTATGAGGTCGAAAATGTCGATATCGAGAGCTACTGTGTATATACCAATAGACCTTTCTGCGGTGCGATGCGGGGGTTCGGTACGCCGCAGATCGCTTTTGCCCACGAGAGCCAGATTGACCTGCATGCAGAAGAGTTGATGGTGGACCCTCTAGAGATCCGCCTGATCAATGCGCACCGGCCCGGTACAAAAACTGCCACAGGTCAAACCCTGAACGCGAGTGTCGGCATCGGTGAGTGCCTCGAGGCGCTTAAACCCTACTATGTCCAGGCCAGGGAATCCTGGAAAAAATCCGAGGTGAATGGTTTCCGGAAACGAGGCATAGGGATCGGCGCCATGTGGTACGGCATCGGCAATACCGGGGCGCAGAATCCCTCTACGGCCAGGGTCGAAATGGATTTAGACGGAACCGTAACGCTCTACACCGGATGTGCGGACATCGGTCAGGGTTCCACCACAACCTTGACTCAAATCGTTGCAGAAGTTCTGGGTATTGAACCGCATACGGTTCGCACCGTTGTGGGGGACACCAAGTATACAACCAACGCAGGTGCAACTTCTGCCAGCCGCCAAACCTACATTTCCGGTAATGCCGTTAAGGAGGCATCTGAAAAACTTGCAGAGGTCCTCTTAACCGAGGCGGTGAATCGGCTAAAAGCGGCGAAATCTTCCCTTGCTTTTGATTCAGGCCATGTTTTTGTCACCACAAATCCTGAGAAGCGGATCGCCTTTGCCGATCTGGCCAAGCGGATCAAGGCAAAAGGCGCCCCCCTTTCCTGGCAGGGTTTTTTCGATCCGGTAACCGTCCCTTTAGATGAAAACGGACAAGGAGACCCCTACGGGACATATGCTTTTGGTGCACAGATGGCGATGGTTACCGTAGACGTGCTCACCGGTGAAGTTTCAGTTGAAAAAATCATAGCGGCCCATGATGTGGGAAAAGCTATCCATCCGAAGAACGTGGTCGGGCAACTTTGCGGCGGTGTGGCCATGGGACTGGGTTTTGCCCTGATGGAAGAGTTTGAGCTGGGCAAGACCATATCCATGAAAGATTTTCATATCCCTACCTGCGCCGATATGCCCGAAGTTGTGCCCATCATCATTGAGTCACCGGAACCTACCGGGCCTTTCGGCGCCAAGGGAGTCGGCGAACCAGCCCTTATACCTACCGCACCGGCAATTCTCAATGCACTGGCAGATGCACTGGGAGAAAGAATATGGAGCCTTCCTGCCAACCTGGAAAGAGTTATGGAGGCAATTATTCGATCCGGGAATTTCAAGGCGGGTGAATAGGTGAATGGGTGAATAGGTGAACAGGATAAGGGCGGGTGGGCAGATTACCCGTTGATCTCCGGTGCCGCAAGTTCCAATGAGCTTTTCAACCGCGGCTGCAAATACTGCTTCTCCGGTAGATGATCAGCTAAAGTTACGGAGGATTGCAGCAAATGACATTGTCAAAAGTTGCCTTCTTCGGAACGCCACCGAAAAGATTGGTTGTCGTTCACGTTCAAATACCCTTAACGGTCGGTTTCAAAAGAAAGCCAGAGAGAAAGAGGAGGATTCCATGAACATTTCCGAGCGGTTGGAAAGATTGCCCTTAGTGCGCCTCCATTGGAAGATCCTGCTGCTGTGCGGCATCGGCTGGATGTTCGACTCGATGGACGTAGGACTTGTTTCATTTGTGATGCCTGCAGTTCAGAAGCAATGGAATTTAAGTCCATCCCAACTTGGCACCCTGGGCAGCATAACAATGGCGGGAATGTGTATTGGGGCGGCCGTGGTTGGCATGTTATCCGACAAGTTGGGCCGAAGGCAAACCATTCTTTATACCCTTGTCCTGTACGGTTTAATGTCAGGTTTGGCCGGTCTGTCCACCAGCCTGTTGATGCTGGTGATTGTTCGCTTCTTCGTTGGCGTCGGGCTCGGTGGTGAACTGCCCGCTGCTTCGACGTTGGTCGCTGAATTCTCGCCAGCCAAAAACCGAGGCAGGATGGTCGTTCTGCTCGAGAGTTTCTGGGCCTGGGGCTGGATATTGGCCGCCCTAATCGCGTATCTCGTTATACCCGTGTATGGGTGGCGGGTAGCTTTTTTCCTGGGAGCTCTGCCGGCGCTTTATGCCGCATACCTGAGAAAAGACCTCCCGGAGTCTCCCCGGTATCTTGAGCTTGTCGGCCGGGAACGGGAAGCTGAAGAAATCGTGAGTCGGATGGAGAGGTCAGCGGGGATCGAACCGTCCAAAGAGGTGACAGCAACCCCATCTGCTGCCAAAACTGGCAGGATGGGCTTAGCACAGCTTTTCTCCAGTGCGTTTTTGCGCCGTACCGTTTGCCTGTGGATTATGTGGTTTGGACTCAATTTTGGATATTACGGCTTCGTCATATGGATTCCAACCCTGATGGTCGGCAAGGGGTTTCTTTTGATCAAGAGTCTCCAGTATACCCTCATCATGACCCTGGCCCAGTTGCCCGGCTACTTCAGTGCGGCCTACCTTATTGAAGTTATAGGAAGAAAGGCGGTCCTGGTCATCTTTTTTCTGGGTACCGCGCTGGCAGCCCATTTTTACGGCCTGAGTGACTCTGTTACGCAAATATTGATATGGGGCTGCCTCTTGTACTTTTTCAGCCTGGGCACGTGGGGAGCCGTATACGCCTATGGACCGGAATTGTATCCGACTGAGGCCAGAGCGAGTGGCGTCGGTTGGGCCGCGGCATTTGGCCGGATCGGGGCCATGACTGCCCCTTTTGTCGTGGGATTGATTTACCAGTCTTATGGCAAGGATACGGGTTACGGCATCGTTTTCGGCATGCTCACAGGGGTCTTTATCCTTGTTGCCCTGTCGGTTCTTATTCTGGGCGTGGAAACCAAGGGCAAGACGCTTGATGAGCTGACGAGGGGCAACGTCGGGGAGGCGAGGGCGACACGATAACAATGCCCGTTCGACTCTGGACGAGCCCTCGGCGGGCAAGTCTATAGCTTATGGTTGGTTGAGGCGCTCCGGGTTTCATGCCCGGGGCCGGGGTTATACGCCCCGAGGTAAACGGGGGAAAAGGTCAAAATAATTTTAGGGGGGGCTCTTCAATGGCAACCGGGCAGGCAAGTATTGCAGCGAGGTTAGACAGGCTGCCTGTTTCACCTTTCCATTATCGGCTTTTGGTAATCAATGGCTTTGCTTGGGCCTTTGACGCGTTTGACGTAGGACTTATCACTTTCGTAGTTACAGCCCTGAACAAAGCCTGGGACCTTACAGCGGCCCAAACCGGGATAGTGCTTAGTTCGGGAATGTTTGGAATGCTGATTGGAGCGTTTCTTTCGGGCCCTCTTGCCGATCGTTTTGGAAGAAAAGCAATTTTCCAATGGACAATGCTGATATTCTCAATATCCTCGCTGCTCTGCGCGACAGCCTGGAACTTCAATTCACTCATTTTGTTTCGTTTTTTTGCCGGTTTGGGACTCGGTGGAGAAACTCCTGTAGTCACATCGCTATTGGGTGAATTTGTTCCTTCAAGCGGGCGGGGAAGGATTCAGGGCTTGTTGAATTCATTTTGGGCAATCGGTTGGTTGGCGGCGGCCGCAATTTCCTATTACATCATTCCCTGGCTTGGCTGGCAGTGGGCTTTCGTTGCCGGCGCGTTGCCCGCCTTCTATATTTGGGTTGTTCGCAGGTCGATGCCTGAGTCCCCAAGATGGCTTGCTCTCAAAGGTCGTATGGAGGAGGCCGATAATGTTGTTAAGTTCATCGAGCAGCAGGTATCCAAGACCCATTCATTACCGAAACTAAATGAAGAAGTCCTTTCCACTTATGAAGAAAAAAAAGTTTCCACGGTCGCTTTATTTTCACGGCAATATCTATCCAGGACTGTAATGCTTTGGTCGCTATGGTTTCTGGCTATGTTTGGATACTACGGACTATTTGCATGGTTGCCGAGTCTCCTCGTAAAGGGCGGTCATACCATGGTACGATCATTTATGTATGTCCTGATTATGCAACTTGCTTACGTCCCGAATCAGATTCTTTCGGCATATTTAATGGATCGATACGGTAGGAAAAAACTTCTTGTATTTAATCTTTTCATGGCAACGTTAGCCACATTGGCGTTTGGCTACGCGCTTGGGCATACGCTTACCATTGTTCATGTAGTTATGTTAGGAATAGTTGTATCTTTCTTCGTATCGGGAGTGTGGGGTATAACCTATATGTACACACCGGAATTATATCCCACCGGCATCAGGGTTACAGGGACCAGTTGGGCTGCGACATTATCACGTGTTGGATCGATGCTGGCCCCTCTTATAGTCGGTTTTAGTTTGAGTTCGCTCGGGATAAGTGGTGTATTCACGGTTGTTGCCTGTGCATTCGCTTTGGCCGGGATAATTGTTGCAATTCTTGGTATTGAAACAAAGGGACTTGCATTAGAAAGAATCAGCACAATTAAAACTTAGGTAGGCGCTTTAGATCTGATGTCTTGTGCTAATGGAGGGCAAAAATGACAGATTGGCTCATAAAAAATGTGGGGTTAATGCTTTCAGGCGATGTCGGCCAGCCGATTCTGGATGCCGATTCGTTACTGGTCAGGGAGGGGCTGATTGCGGAAATCGGCATGGGTCTGAGTGGTCCGTCCGGGGCCGGAGTGATCGACGCCGCCGGGGGCGCCCTGTGCCCTGGCCTCATTGACTCACACTGTCACGTGGTTCTGGGCGATTATACGCCCCGGCAGCAGATGCAGAATTTCCTGGAGTCGACCCTTCACGGCGGAGTGACCACCAGCATTTCGGCGGGTGAGGTCCACCTGTCCGGACGCCCGAAAACGCCTGCTGGAACCAAAGCCTTGGCGATTTTGGCGGCCCAGGCCTGGGCAAACTACAGGCCGGGCGGGATGAAAGTGCTCGGTGGGGCCGTAATATTGGAAAAAGGGCTCACCGAGGCTGATTTTGAAGAGATGGCCCGGGAAGGTGTAACAGTTGTTGGGGAAATCGGGCTCGGCTCCGTCAAGGAACCGAATGAAGCGGCTGAAATGTGCCGCTGGGCCAAAAAATACCAAATGGTAGTAATGATGCATTCGGGCGGTACGTCGATCCCGGGGTCGTCGGTGGTCGGGGCCGAGCAACTTCTGAAGGTGAAGCCGAGCATCGTGTCCCATATCAATGGCGGGCCTACCGCTATGAGCTTTGATGAAGCCAGGCAGGTTATCGAGCAAATAGATGCGGCCATAGAAATTGTCCAATGCGGCAACGTCAAGAGAGCGGTGCAAGTGAGTGAGTTCATTGCCGCCAGAGGTGAATACCACCGGCTGATCCTGGGCAATGATGCGCCGTCGGGCACTGGAGTAGTGACCCTGGGCATCTTGAGAAATATCTCGTGGCTGGCCTCGTTGGGTGGTATCGACCCCGCTCTGGCTGTGTGCGCCGCCACCGGGAACACCGCCCGTGTGTTTGGCCTCAACCGGGGCCGGATTGCTCAAGGGCTCGAGGCCGATCTGGTTTTTCTGGATACGTCCATGGGATCGACCGGGAAAGATCTTTTATCCTGCCTGGCCGAGGGTGATACGCCGGGTGTGTCTGTCATCATGATCGACGGCAAGGTAGTGGTGACGACAAGCCGCAACACTCCCCCGCCCGTGCGTAAGGGGAGCGTTTTGAAGGCATCAGCGTAACGAATCGCTCCCCGCGCGGGGGCGTGGATTTAAACAAACAAGGAGTCAAAGATATGAAAATCCGCAAGCTGGTAACGATTGTAGAGGAAACGATCAGGGAGATGGATCGTGAAGTCAATCCGCCAACCCGCAAGGCAGCGGCGATTGCGGTGATCCATAACCCCTTTGCCGGCCGTTATGTGGAGGATTTGACGGAATTGATGGACATTGGAGCCGAACTGGGGGAACTGCTTGGCAAGAAGTGCCTGGAGGCCCTGAGTATCGGTCCCGAGCGGGCTGAAAGTTACGCCAAAGGTTGCATAATAGGTGTCAACGGGGAGTTGGAGCATGGGGCAGCCATAATGCACCCCAAACTGGGCAAACCTTTTCGAGACGTACTGGGAGGAGGCCTGGCGCTCATCCCCTCGATCAAAAAACGGGGCTCGGCCGGGTGTACGATCGATATCCCCCTGAACCATAAAGATGCCGCCTTTGTCCGGTCCCATTTCGACGGGATGACGGTTTCGGTGGAGGATGCTCCAGGTCCCGATGAACTCCTGGTGGCCTTGGTCGTCACGGATTCGGGCCGGCCTCTGCCGCGCATCGGGGGGTTGACCAAAGAACAGGCGAAGCGTGAAGATGGCTTACGGTAGCTCAATTTCAAAGCTTAAATATAGGGAATCGATGGGAGAAAGACGATGGCGGTGTTGCCCGAGGTAAGGAAAAACTATGGAAAACTGAAGCTGTTGATTGGTGGGGAGTGGGTCGATTCGCAAACACCGACTGTCAATCAAACGGTGAATCCGGCCAACGGCGAAATTATCGCCGAGTTTCCAACAGCCACCAAGGAAGAAGCCCGGGCGGCCGTTGAGGCCGCCCAGCAGGGCTTTGAGACGATGAAAAAGATCGCGCTCCGGGAACGGGCCAGGATGCTTTTCGATATGCGACAGAAATTCGAAGAGCATTTTGACGAGTTGACGCGGGTTCTGACCCAGGATCATGGGCGCACGATCGGCGAATCCAGGGGTTCGGTTCGGCGTTGTATCGAAAACATAGAGTCGGCTTGCTCTGCGGCCTACGGTCTGGCTGCCAGAAATGAGCACATCGACCAACTGGCTTCCGGCATAGACATGTGGATGACCTGGGAGCCGCTGGGTCCCTTCCTCATTGTCACTCCAGGCAACATCCCCATGCATGCATGGTCATCTTTCGTTCCTTACGCTCTGGCCGCAGGCTGTTCCGTGGTCATTAGTCCGAGCCGTCAGGACCCCATTGCCGCTGAATTCGTGAATCGGGTCGCGTTGGAGGTTGGCTGGCCTAAAGGCGCGATCAACATGATCCACGGTGGCCGGGCGATCAATAAATATGTTCTTGAACAGCCTGAAATCCAGGGATTGGCATTCATTGGATCGACGACTGCCGGCAAGGATTTATTCGAGTTTTGCGGGAAACTGGGGAAAAACTCCTCCATAAACGGCAATGGCAAAAATACTGTGGTCGTCATGCCGGACTCAGACGTTGAAACAATCGTTCCTTTCATCCGCCAGGGCTGCTTCGGCATGACCGGCCAGCGCTGCCTGGGATCGGACAATATAGTGGTCGTGGGCGATATCTATGAGAAATTCAAGGCCCTTTTTGTCGCCGAAGCGCAACGGTTGAAGCTCGGATATGGTTTAGACGAAACCACCGGCATGGGTCCTTACTGCACTGCCGCAGGACGGGACAAGGTCATTGGCTGGGTAGAGGGGGCTCTATCCGAAGGCGCTACCATGGTACTCGATGGACGGCTCGCGCGCGCCTCATTGCCGGAGGGTTTCTTTATGGGGCCGACGATCCTGGAAAACATGCATCCGGATATGTCCGCTGCCAAAGAGGAGGCTTTCGGGGCGGTAGCGGGACTGATAAGGGCGGACAGTCTGGATGAAGTCATCCAATGGATCAACTCCAAGACCGACATGGGCCATTCAGCCTGCATTATGACTGAAAGCGGCCGCAATGCCAGGAAATTTGCCCGGGAAGTTATTGTAGGCAACGTGGGGATTAACGTGGGAGTTCCTCAACCATATGCCTTTTTCCCGTTGGGCTCCAAGAGGAAGTCATTCATGGGGGGCGCTAAGAGCCGGATGGCTTCAATGAGGCTCTTTCTGGACGAAAAGACGGTTACCGCCCGATGGGAATGACCGGGAGGCGAGTACGCGGTAAAGCGAAAAATGCTGAATTAAATTGCAGCGAAGAGCAAAGAAAGAGTTATGTATGAGGGTACCATCAATTACCGATATAGTTCGAGAATATATTGAAAAATCAATTTATACGGGGAAATTCAAACCCGGAAGCAAGGTTACCGAGGCGGAGGTCGCGGCGGCATTGAAAATCAGCCGGCCGCCGATTCGCGAGGCGTTTAAACTTTTGGAAGCTGAATGCCTTATTCTCAGGATACCTAGACGTGGGGTTTTCGTAGCCGAAATCAGCGAGCAGGATGCATTGGAAATCTATACGCTGAAAGCCGAGCTGTATGCATTCTCCATAACCCTTTCATTTGACCGGCTTACCAGCTCGGACATCAGCAGGATGGATCGGCTGGTCGAAGCGATGGAAGAATGTGTCCGGTCAGAGCCCCCCAGAATCCTGGCTTATCAGGAATTGAATGCCAGCTTTCACGATGTGCCGACAGAAGCTGCGGGACATAAGCGGCTGAAGCAAATGATGCAGACACTCCACAATCAAATCAGATACTTCAGCTACCAAACCCTGTCAGATCGTGACCACATTGAAAGCTCCTGTCGCTATCACCGCAAGATTTGCGAAGCTTTCAAGCGCGGCGACCAGGAAGAGACAATAAGACTGTCGCGAGAACATGTACTGGCTGCCTTGAATTACTTTACGAGGAAATTTGTCCATGCTTCTCATGCTCCGGCTTACGATACGAGGCGGTCGCCGGTTTTGGAGAACGCTGATGCTTAAGGAAAAGCCCTAATGTAAACTGGTTCGGTTCCATGCGGGACTGTGAACCCGCAAGACAGGGGAGCCATTTCGGTAACCAATCTGTTTTATCATGCAGTTGTAATGTCCGGTGGCTGCATCGCCGGGCCCAGCGGGTTGGAATAACATGAAGATCGATCCGGAAAAATGCAACGGTTGTGGACTTTGCCTTAGAGATTGTCCTTTACGGATTATTCGCCTGGAAGACAAAAAAGCGGTTATCGGTGAAGGATGCGTCGCATGCCAAACCTGTTTTAAAGTCTGTCCCAGGGAGGCCGTGACCGAACTCCTGACTTTAGTTCCCGGCAGCATGACGTGCGGGAAATGTCCGGTAGCGTGCCAGATTCCCGAAGGGCAAACCGGCGCATGCCGTCGTTTTATAAATCAACAGGGAGACCTGCTTCGTACCCGGCCACTTTTGACTTATCAGGATGTGGCGGCTTCTCTGGCGCCGGAAGCGAGGCTGGAAATCAAGCAGCCCCTCATCACGGCCATCGGTGCGGGGGGTACTTACCCCGACTGTGTCCCTGCCCCTTATATCGTCACGGATCGAAGGAGCGGCGTAGATGTGGTTACCGTAGTCACTGAAGTGCCTCTTTCCTATTCCAGTATTAAAGTGAAAGTCGACACGGATCTTTCAATAGGCGCCGAAGGTGCTCCGGTCAAGTTCGAAGGGCGCACAGTGGGCATGGTGGAGACCGAAGAGTATGGGTCTAAGATACTCTGCATCGGCGGAGTAAACCGGCTTACTGGGAAAGCAGGGTTTGCCGCTGCCCGTGCGGTGGCGGCCATTGCTAATCGAGAGGCGATAGAGTTGACCGTAAAAGGCGGAGCCAATCTGGAGATCCAGGTGGGACAGGCGCCGGTAGTCAACAAAAAAAGAATAACTAAAATGCGGGTCGGCTGTGGGTCGGCTGCGGCAGGCTTGTTCGCCAGGTTTTTCGAGGAAGCCGCCGATGAGGTCATCGTGTTGGACTCCCACATCACTTCACTTTTTACTCATCATACCGCCGGTCGGTTCCTGGGTAAGAAACCCTCCGGCCTCAGCCTGATATACCGTTTATCAACCCCCGGCCGTTATTTCGGCAATCATGGCGATGGCTGGGGCGGTACGGACATTCAAGATCCTTTGGATATTATCGCCTCGATCGACAAGGACCTGACGGCTCAGGGCACCACATTGCTGATTACCGAGACGACCGGTGAACGGTTTGCGATGTTCCGGCTAAACCAGGAGTGGCGATTCGAACCGATGGAAATGAGCGATGCAGCACGCGCTGCAATTCAAGCCATTTCTGAAACTTGCCAGGAATCCCTTGTGTCGGCTCTGTATGTCGGCGGGGTCGGCGGCTCGGCCAGGGCAGGCGTGGTAAAATATCCGCTGCGGCTCACCCGGGCAGTTCACGCCCAACGCGCCGTATTGACCTGCGGCGGCGTCCCGGTGTTTGTCCTGCCGGGAGGCGGTATTACTTTCTATGTGGATGTGCAGCAGGTTCAAAGCGGTGCTTTCACCTGGGTGCCCACCCCTGCAACCGTGGCTCCGGTGGAATACACAATGCTTCTCGACGATTACGAGACTATGGGCGGGCATATTGAGGCAATGAAACCTTTTTCGGCTCTGGCGCCGCGGGGCTATCGGCATGTCAAACCCGATTGAAGTGTTTGTGCCGGTAACGGTCCTGTCCGACGACCTCATCCTGGTGGACTGGGGCCCAATGACCATGACCATATCCGTTTGGGACAAGGAATGGGCGAGGCCGGTCATGGCCGCTATAGCCTCCCGTTCTGCATTAACCTGCTTGCAGGTCCTGTCTGATTTTCAAGGATTTCTCAAAATTCCAGTATGCAGCCTCCCGTCAGACCCCAAGTTGCCTGATGTGGTCAGCCGCGCCTTTATAGCTGCCGCAAAGGTGTCCAAAGAACTTACGTCTTTAGCTGCGGTTGCCGGAGCAGCAGCCGATCATGTAGCCGATGCCGCTTTGCGTATGGGAGCGGACAAGGTGATTGTCAACAATGGCGGTGATATTGCGATTCGCCTTGCCAGAGGCAAAACGGCCGTGGTGGGACTGAAAGCGATCGGCGCCGAGAAGATGGCAGGCAGACTTTATGTCCGGGGCGGGGCAGGCATTGGCGGTGTCGCTTCCAGTGGATGGATGGGGCGGAGCTTTTCACCCGGAGTCGCAGACCTGGTGACAGTTTGGGCCGGCAGCGCCAGTATCGCAGATGCCGCAGCCACCTTGATCGCCGGGGAAATAACGGCTTGCGGGACTAACATCGAACAAGCCCGTGCGGCCGATCTCGATCCAACATCCGATCTTGGCGACATGAAGGTTACGACAGCCGTTCACGACCTGAGTCCCTCACAGCGAAAAAACGCTCTGGACCGGGGCGCCGCTGTGGCAGCCGGTATGTATTCCAACGGGCTTATTCACGGCTGCTTCCTGTCGGTGCAAGGTGACTTCAATCTGTTGGATTATGAAGGAATTGTGCAGATTGAGAGTTGAGGGCTTTCAGAACTAAAAGCCATTCACCGCAGAGGGCGCAGAGATCGCTGAGAAAAACGCAGAGAAAAAACAGCGGTCGAACCAGATATGTTTGACAGAATTTCGAGAAACTGCACGTTAGTAGTGCAGAGGAAATCAAAATTTAACAAGATCAGAGTGGACCCTTAGTTGTATAGTCTCTCTCCGAATATGTCGCTTTCCCCGAGTTTTCCTTGCCGCCGGTCAACATTCAGATCGAACCCCCGGGGCTTTCTCCCTGCGTGATGGCATTGAACACTTCTCTCCAGTTCGATTCAGGGATTATCGACGGTAAAAGTCTATTTTTCGATTGCCAACCGAGTGGTCAAAGCGTGTCGCCAGGTGGATTGCCTGCAAGGTTTCGCTTAAAGTCTAGACAAAAAATGCCGAATTATGGTGAGTTGCCAGCGTAGTGGTTTTCGGGTAAGGAGTGAAACGGCTTGAGCTCAAGGGTGGCCTGAGCAATTGAATCGACCTGGCCGTCAATTGTGTCTTTAAGTCGGCTCAAAATGTAGGGTCCGATGGACGTAGCGATCCTCGGAGGCTTGACAACCTTACGGCCCATAGCACCTTATCGTCGCAACCTTGGGGCTCAAATACCGTCGTTTTCAAAAAGAAACTCAGATGGAGCTTGATAGTGGATAAACCGAATTTTAGTTCTGACTCACGTAGAAGGTACCTTTTTGAGGTTTCCATCTTTCTACTATTTATTGTGCCTCCGATGATAATCTTCTTTTTTGTTCCAAAAAACCAAAATCTGAGCTTTCCGGTCTATGCATTTTCGGCTATTTTCCGGGACCTTGCCCTTACAAGTTTTGTCGTTTTCTCTCTGTGGCGAAACGGTGAGCCACTCACACTCATTGGGTGGAAATCAAGCGGCCTGAAAAGGGAAGTCACTCTGGGAGTTTGTTTATTCTTCCCTGTGCTGGTGATCGCATGGTTGGTCAAGAGAGCTTTCCAAGACCTTGGATTAACAACTATGAGGCAACTGCCTCACTTCCTCACTGCGAAAAGCCCATGGGAGATGTTGCTCCTATGCCTGCTGTTAACCGTTGCTGTGGTAACAGAGGAGACTGTTTTTCGCGGCTATCTGATTTTGCGCTTTTATGAGCTCACAGCCCGCCTCGGCCCATCGGTCATCATCTCAACGGCTGTTTTTACCCTCGGTCATGGCTATGAGGGGCCCGCCGGCACTGGAACCGTTGGCGTTCTGGGACTAATATTGGCCCTCATCTATTTGTGGAGAAAAAGCCTGATCGCACCCATGGTGATTCATTTCCTCGTTGATTTTATACCGCTCCTTTTGATGCCTTTGATTAAACGGTTTGGCTGATCATGAAAGTACTTTATCTGACAGTGGCGATATTCCAGTCTGATAACGATCAGCGCCACCAACATCCAGTCATCTGTAGAGCCTCAAGGGCCACTGAGCGATGCTAGGATTCGCCAGAGAATTGTGGGAACATGGATAATTCAGCAGGCAACAGTCTCCAGGCGCCGAAAGTGACAGGTTGAAATTCTAAAAGACGGTGAGGCGGTCTATTCCCGATAAAACGAAGACGAGCTATGGTGCTTCCGGGCCGGGGCTGAATCCGTCAGCCGGAGTGCCCTGGGGTGATCTGCAACAAAAATCAAAGGAGGGGAGGGGGCTTGCAGGAGATAGCGGACGGGCAGGATGTCACGCCTGTTTACGTATCGTGCGGCGCATCGCCGGCATGCCGATCGGCTGCCTCTCGCTCTTCAGGCTGTGGTTTTCCGCCCTGTTGCGGAAGTAGAGTATCGCCTCAAGAACAGAACCGCCCAGGGCGCGGGCCTTATCCGATACAGTGTAGCAGATTGTCCTGACCGGCCTGGGGTCGACATCGCCTATTTTAAGCCCCTGAGGTACCTTCCTGCCGTTCATGATGAGCCCTCGAACAATCCCATCGAACGGGGCTGTAACCGGCCGGCCGTCTACACTGCAGATGACGTCGCCCTTCCGGACTTCAGCCCCTATGTCTAGAACATGCCTGACAGTTCCTGCGCATGGGGCCCGCAGCAAGCGCTCGGCGCCGTGCCCTTCGACCGGCGCGGGAACGCCCGTGTCTGGGTCGGCCCCGCCCTGAAAGATGAGCCTCCCCAAGTCGTGGCCGCGGTTTGTCTCGATCACGATATCGGCATGGATGCCCGCCACAAAGCCGGGTCCCAGCGCGATGGTCAGCGGGGCCATGTTGCAGCGCAGCCCGGTGTCCCGCTTTGCCAGTGTGGCGTCAATAATGACGTCCGGCTTCAGCTCGGCGTTGACTTTCACCTCCGGGTCGATCATGACCGGCAGACGCCCGTCCTGCCATGCCTGGCGGACCTCCGCAAGCGTCGCAACCCGAACCGCGGTTATCCCCTCAACGGTCGCTTTGCCGTCGATAACCGCCTGTGCAAACGATACGGTTCTCCGGACGGCCAGGGGCTGCTCGACTTCCAGGATGACCACCCGGAACCCGCTCCGGTGCAGGCGGCAAGCAACTCCGGACCCGAGGTCACCACCTCCGCGCAGAGCAATTATTTCCTGTTCCATTGGATGCGCCCCCTCTCCTTGATTTCTTTCAGAATGCGCTCGGGGATGCTGTACCGCCTATTCCAGTGCGAGAGCCGGCGCTCTGCGAGGTAATTTGCCCTCGTAGAATTGGAGCGGAGGCATTCGTTTTCGGTCGCAGGATTTGAAAGTCTTTTGCATAGTGGGCTCATATTAACATAAACTGGTTCCTAAAGCTAATTCTGCGACAAACTCGCGGTTAAATGAAAGCCTCGAAGCAGGGTCGAGAGTTGGAACCACGGATGGACACGGTGGACAGGGGTAAAGTGAGAAGTGAACGCTGCAGGGTTGAGACCCCGCTTGTGCCCACGGTAACGGTTCACCACAGAGGCGCAGAGGATACAAAGGAACTAAAATACAACAAGATCACGGAGAAGAAGGGCAGGCAGGAAAAGACAATAAAGGAAAAACAGAGATAACTCCCGCTGTCACGAATAGAGTTTTCCTGACCCTGTCATGCTACCCCATTAATAATAAGGTCGTAGAATTCCTTTTTTTCGGGGTCATACTTGAGGTTGAAATAACATGTGCCTCCGTCGTAAACCTCAATAAAACGTACGCTCAAGTCTGAACCAGGATCTGTATCACACATAGCGTTTATGAAAATGAAATTCCTTTTTGAGAGCGTTCGTTGTCCCTGAAATTGAAACACGTAACTGTCCCATCGTTTTAGAGGCCCACGGTTATGATAATTTGCGTTTTCTCGGACATAACGTTCCAGATTTTTCTGGACGTCAGTTAAGATTTCTGGGCTAGGACTCCAAGCTCCGCCTTTGACCTCAATCCACGAATTAGCCAAGACTGAGCTACTCAAACAAAAAGCAAGACACAACGAAACCATGATAAGGTACATGAATTTCAAAGTTCTTCTCCTTCTTGAAGATTGGCATTACCTAAACTATGCCCTTTCCACCCCCTCAGACTCTTCCGCGCGGCGTCGAGTTTGTTCAGCATGGCTTTGGCACCATTTCCTATGTTTCAATCCAAGATTAGACAGTTTGCTTCAAATTGTGTGGCGGGTCATGGTCTATGAGCGACAGCAATTCGCGGACTGAGCCTGGCCGGGCACAGATGATGAGGCGTCAAGCCTTTTAGGGAAGGGGTATGCCCGGGAATACTGCTTGCCGATAAACCACACTGATTCTTCCAGATGGCCAAAAAGTTATCGATACTACAGACGCATCAGGACTTTCCTCCACCAAGGAAAATTCATAGACTGTCAAAGGGCCTTCGATGCCGCTGACCACAATATCAACGTGCTGAAGCCCTTCTAACTCAATTCGGCCTGGCATTGGTCCTTTATATTCTGGAAACCCTTCAAAATTGAAATGGAGGTCCTCGATTTCAAACCCCATACTTGCTTTGTCAGGTTTCCACTCAAAGAGCGTCACACTGCAGTCATGCAGATTTCCCAGTTTTGATAAAAACTCGCCAAAATTACTCATGTCATACCTCACAATAAGTCTAACAGCTCGCAAAACCAGGCGCCGGCGGTAATATGAATTTCTTAGGATCTTATGACGATTGGAGTACCGTCCTGCACCACACGCCAGAGTTCGTCAATTTCCCAGTTGGTTACTGCAATACAACCAGCTGTCCAGTCGACTAAACGGTGTAGCATACCGATCCAACCTAAACCATTTCGGATACCGTGAATCATAATGGCACCACCTGGATCTACACCTTTGCTTTTTGCAACTTGAATATCGCGTTCGTTCGGATACGAAATATGCAAGGCACGATGGAAAGCACTATCAAGTTTATGAGAGTCAATCCGGTATAAGCCTTCAGGTGTTCTACCATCTCCTTCACGCTCTTTGTGTCCTGCAGGCATGGGTCCCAATGCTATACGGTAAGCCTTTAATGGTTTGCCTTGTTGCAGCAACACCAAACGGTGTTCGGATTTGCTGACCTGTATTTCATCGACTCGTGTGTCGATCGGAAGAGGCTGTCCTTCGTAGTTTGCCCATACAAAAAGTACCAACAATGCTCCGCCAAGGGCAAGAGTGACAAGTATTTTCTTCAGCATTCTTACTCTCGATGTACGTTAGGTGTTCGGCTGAAGGATGCTGTCCAGGTAACTGACCGGATCAGCATACAGTACGTTCAAAGAGCATAGTGCTTGACTAGGCGGCACGCGGCTTTTTGCGTGGTTGATTGAGCGGCTTGCCGGTATGGAGCAGTTTCTCGTAGAGTGTCTCGGGGGCTACGTCGGCCCCGTTGGGCCAGGCAATGGCTCCGCCCTCCACGGTAGCCTTGGAGAAAAAGGTCCTATCCTTAAGCGGCTCAAAAATAGGCCCCCTGGAGAGGTAAACAGAAAAATCAATTTCTCCCTCCACGCCATCATCAAATAGGATGTGGTAGACATATTCACCGCGGTATTCGACCTTTGTCACCTCGTTCATATCCCACATGGCACACCTCATTGCAATGGATCAATTGTCTTAATCTCTTTGCCATGCATCCGAATGACGATTCTGAAAAAGACAGAGATGATGAGCGTGAGGCGCTTTCCATTACCTCCAAGCAATAATTAGACTGGTCCGCATAAGATGCGGATTTGCGGATTTCTGCCCACATAACATGCTATCGAACCCGGTAGTCAATGGTGCGGCAAGATCTTCTGTACTACATAGCATCGACCGCAGAGTGGTACAGGCAACTCATTGCCGTGCTTGCAACGCCAAAGGAGCAGTAAACTTTCCTGAAGAATTTATACTTCCCGGTGGTTGAATTCAATATATTTCAACAGCTTGGGAAAGAGGGTGGAGCGTCTAATCTGTAATTGATCCCGCACCACGACGGGCTTTGATTTTGTCCAGCGGGAATAAAGAGACGCCCTCCGGGCTGGATATACGTCTTTTACATGGCATCGCAATAGATTTTGCGGTTTGCATCAAACCTGTCGACGATTCCGAGTTTGTCCAGATATTCAGCGTCGAGCCGCTTTCCATTCTCCTTAGAGTGATCGCCGTGTTCGAACGCATTTGCCAGGTGAATGATGCTCAGAATGCCAAAAGTGCTGTTTGAGCACTTGCTCGGACAATGGTGGAACGCAATTGCCTCGACGATGGACTCCGAAAACCCCCATATACCCATCAGGTAGGCCCCAACCTGCGCATGAGAGGTCCCCAGGACCTTTTGCTCCGCTTCCCAGAGCTGGCACCCACTGGAATTAAATGCTTTAGAAATCTCCAGGCACTTCGAAGGTAATTTGTCCAGCAGGATAAGTTTGCCTATATCGTGGAGCAAACCAGCCATGAAAGCCTGATCAATCTGTTTTTGTCCAAGATCCTCTTGTGTAGCTATGCTTCTGGCCAGTATGCCCATCGAGACGCTGTGGTCCATCAGGCTTGGAATCGAGTAGCAGGGCAAACCGGCGCGGTCAAACTGCGAGAAGATTTTTATGGTAAGGATTAGCGTTTTGATGGTTTGCAGCCCAAGGAGGTTGACAGCCCTCACCGTACTGGAAACCGGCTCCGGAAGGCCAAAAAAGGCGGAGTTGACCAACTGAAGGAGCTTCGCAGACATTCCAACATCTTTCGAAATGATTTCACCGATTTTTGCAAGCGACCCATTAGGAGAGTTCGCCTCTTCCACCACTTCTCTATAAAGAGATGGCAGGCTCGGCAGCGATTCAATTTTGGAAATGACGTTTATGAGAGATTCATCTTCCAGCAACTCACGTACCGCGCATGCGCGAGCTATCGTTGATTTCAGCGCCTCCGCGTCACAGGGTTTGGCGAGAAACTGGTGAGTCAGCCCTGCCGAGTTGAGGATAATATCTTTATCCGAAAACTCAGAGAGAATGATGCGGACGACCTGAGGATGCAGATTTCTTACCCGTTCAAAAAGTTGACACCCATCCATCCCCGGCATCCGCATGTCCGTCACCACTACATGGAACGACTTGCCCTTCAGAATCTCGAGGGCTTCCCGCCCGCTCGAAGCAAATTCGCTTTCCCATTCCGAGCCCATGCCTAGAAGCGTCCTCTGCAGCTCACCCAGCACCTTGGGATCATCATCTACAAAAAGGATTCTCTTTTTCATCGTGGTCCCACACTTCAAATTGGTAATTTCAGCAATTGGCCTGTTCCAAAAAAGACCTTTGACAGGATTAACAGGATTAACAGGAACACAACAGGCCAAAGACAAAACGGGAGCTAATCTTCGGCGTTAATCGTGCTCCGCAAAGTTTTGGTGGGCTGCGCTCCGCTTAGCCCACCCTACACGCCTCGAAAAGACTACCGGCTAAGCCCACCCTACACGTCTTTCCTATGTCCTTCAATGCCGGGAGGACTATTCCATGCAGAGCAAGAACAGTACCAATTGTTGTTGGACGGGCTGTGGCGCTGAGGTTGAAGGTAATGCGCACCGGGTGAGATCTCGGAGAAGCCTTGCAAAATGGCGCCCGGCCTCACCGCGCGAATTCCCAATTGCGGAAATGTAAGAAATGCATTTCGGAACTTGATTGACGCTCCACCGGTGCATTTGACAACGTAATAATCTTCAAATGGCCTAACAGGAAATTATATGTGCGAACAGATCTATGCGGGTGAAGGGAGGCACGATGAGGAAGTCCCGAGTGTCCCACGGTCCGGTCAAAAATCTTTTCAAATAGAGGTCGGACCCTGGCAGAACTTTGGTATCGAGCTTAAGTACAGCCGCTATATCGCGCACCTGCGGCAATAAACCTTTCAGGTCGTAAGCGCCGGTATCTATGAGCCCCAGGAACCGGTAATGCGCCAGCATGTGCCGATAGATCCGATCTGTCCGTTCCTGCCCGAAACGAGCCACTGTGGCTTGATATTCCTTCCAAATATTTACCTCACCCTCCAGCCAGCCCCTGGTTAGAAAGTAAACGCCGCCCTCTTGCCCACAAAGGTCTCGATTTCCCTTGGATCCGAGAAGCCATGTAATACAGTCATCCACCCTGGGCGCGATCAGTTCGAAGTCCCTCGTTTCCAGACCTACCACCGCATTACCGCAAAAGCCAAATCCAAGGAGCACCCGTTCCACCCCGCTTATGCGGTCCAATTCCTCCTGCACTCGCTTGCGAAGAGAATCAGGCACAAGGTGCAGGCCGGATTCAATCCATATAAAGGGATGGCGGCAATCGGCCGCCAAGGCTGATTTTTCCAGTTCATCGCGAATTGTATTGCAGGCCAATATCACGGTCTTCACCGGCGCGCTCCTTCCCGGACAGTACGGCATCGACCTTGAAGGTCCGAGATTGCTTCGGACAAACGCCGCTCAGTTCATCCCACGTCGGACAATTGCTGAATTAGCTGAACGCCCCTCTGTCCGTGTCTCGTGTTCCCAGAGATCTTTTACCAGGAAAAGCACGAATTTCATATTTAAGTTACTGAATGCACAGACCCTGCCCGGCATTCTTCACATTTGTACCCGATAGGCATAATCCACGTTTAGAGAAACCACGTCAAATTCGCTTTCCACCAGGCCGTGCAGTAGATATGCATGACTCATGTCCAGGTCCTGGCAAAATCGTCTGAATGGTTTCGGGAAAAAGACCGTTTCAAAGATTCCGGTTTTATCTTCGAAGGTAAAGAACTCCATTTCTTCCCCTTCCCTGGTCACGACTTCCTTACGTGTGACGGGCCATCCTTTCATGCGAATTTTTTTCCCAACGTGTGCTGCCATATCGGATGCAGCAACCAGAGGTTGCCTGAGGGACCGGAAAAACGGCTCAGCCAGTTCAAGAGGGTGGACCGAGAGGAGAAATCCCAGGGTTTCGAATTCATGCGCCCATTTCCGGCGTTCGGAAAAATCCGGGAGGGCAGGAACCTGTATTGGAGAGCGCGAGTGAAATGCAGTTATTTGCGACCGGGAAAAAGAAGCGGGAAGCGGGGAGCGTGAAGCGGGAAGAAGCGGCGGGGCCGCAGCCAGGGCCGGCGCTGCCTTCGGCGGCGCCTGTGGATAATGCGATGGTCCCGATCTGGATTGCGTGTTGCTCGGCGCGTCGAATCTATTCAGCCATGCTGCGATAAACCAGAGAATTTGCGGGCGGTTGAAGGCCCCGGAGATGGAGTCCAAGGCGCCGCTTTTGGCAAGTATCGCAGCGTCCGTGGCAGATATTTGCCCTATCATCCGATCGAGAAAGTCCTCGATTGATGAAAAGGGTCCGCCTTGGCTTCTTTTTTTGAGGATGGCTTCGATGGCGCTCTTCCTTATTGCCTGAAGCTGTTGAAAACCTGTTCGTATCGTTTTCCCCGTGCCGGTGTAAGGCAGTCGGCTTTCATTTATGTCGGGTCCCAGAACCTCGATCTCCATGCGCCTGGCTTCCGAAACGTATGCGAAGGTGCTGTAATAGCCTCCTCCATTGGTGAGGACCGCTGCCATGAACTCCGCCGGATGATGAGCTTTAAGATAAGCGGACTTGAAGCTCACCAGGGCGTATGAGGCCGAGTGGGGCTTGCAGAACGAATAGCCGGAAAAAGAGGTGAACATGTCCCAGACGCTTTCCACTACCTCGTGGGAAATCCCATTTCGTGCGCATCCTTGCTCAAAGCGCGCCTTGTAGTCTGAGAGCTGCTCCCGGCTTTTTTTGCTTATCACTTTTCTAAGGCTGTCCGCTTCGCCCCATGAAAAGCCGGCAAGCGCCATCGCCGCCTGCACGACATCTTCCTGATAGACCAGTATCCCGTAATTTTCTGCGAGGATCTCCCTGAGGCATGGATGGAGCGGCTCATATGGCTCTCCGTGAAGCCGGCTCAGGTATTGCCGAATAAACCGGTTTGCGGCCGGGCGGATAATGGAAGAATGGATTACGGCATGCTCGAAATCGCCCGTTCCCGCCTTTGCCTGGAGGAGCCGCATGGCTGGGGATTCCAGATAGAAGACGCCCATTGTATCTCCCCGGCTGATGATCCCCCGGGTCTGCGGGTCGTCAATAGGATTGAAGTTCGCATAGTTGATGCTCTTCGCCGTATTTTCCCGAATCGACTCGATGGTGTCGCGGATCACGGCAAGTGAGCGATTGCCGAGAAGGTCTATTTTGACGAGGCCAGCCTTTTCGGTCTGGTCTTTTTCCCATTGGATGATCCGGACCCCTTTGGCGCTTATCTGGACCGGAACATACCTCGATACCCGGTCCGGAACCAACACCACCCCGCCGCAGTGGGTCCCGATGTTTCGAGGCACTGAGTCCAGGCGCGAAGCAAGGCCGATGATTTCCGGCCAGGGCGGGTCCAGGGGGAAATTGTGGAACTTGGGATTGGATTTTATCTGCTCCCATATCCCACGCGAGCTCCAGTAGTTCATCCTGCAGGTTATCTCCTTTATTTCGGAGGCGGGGATGCCGTATACTTTCGCCACTTCCCGCACCGAGGCCCTGGCCCGGAACCCAACGTGGTTGCTGACCAAGGCCATCCTCTGGCTTCCGTAATGGGCCGTTATTTCTTCAAAAAGCCCATCGCGTTCGTCCCACGGAAAATCGACGTCGATGTCCGGAAGGTCCTTGCGTTCGGGGTTTAGAAACCGCCCGAACAGGAGATTGTGCCGGATGGGATCGACATGCGTTATTCCCAAAAGATAGCTTACCAGGCTTGCGGCCCCGCTTCCTCGTCCGCAGTGGATCGGGCGGCGGCGTACGATATCAGCCACTACGAGGAAATAATCGACAAAGCCCTTCGAGCGGATAAGATCGAGTTCTTCAGCGAGGCGATCTTCAATTGCCCTGGAGGTTTTTCCATAACGCCAGCCAATCCTTTCGCGGCACTCGGAGACAAGGAGGGCGAAATGGTCCTCTTTTTTGTCGAGGTAATGGGGGAAAACGGTCTGAAAACGGTCCCAGGCTGTATGGCAGGCCCTGGCAATTTTTACCGAGCTAGCCAGCGCTTCCGGACAGTTGGGGAAGTGTGCGGACATCTCGCGGGCTGATTTCAGCCACTGGCCCGGAGTGGCTGTCTCCACCGGCGCAAGAGATCCCAGGGTTTTGTTCAGGTCTATAGCCCGAAGGAGCCTGTGGAGAGGGTAGTCATGCTCCCTGACAAAATAAACCGCGTTTGTGGCCACAGGCGCAATGCCGATCTCCTTTGCCGCATGGAGGAGCTTTCGGTCGGATGGGCCCGGCACTACTTCAAAAAAGCATTCCAGCCGGTTACGCAATACTTTCAGCAATTCCGGGTCGGTGCTGAGGAGCACAAGATCGGAGCTTTTTTCCGGCAGGCTTCGGATAAGCGAGAAGTCCTTCTCGATATGGCGGCTGGTAATGAGGTCCGAGAGGATTTCATATCCCGCGGCGGTTCCGGCAAGAATCACCGCACTCGTTTGTGCTGTTTTTATCTCGGCCCCGACTACAGGTTCGATTCCGATTGCGCGTGCGGCTTCCAGAAAATTAACAAGGCCGTAGAAACCGTTTGTATCTGTCAGGGCAAGATGGGTAAAGCCGGCTTTCCTGGCCTCCCTGCACAGGACTTCGGGTGAACTTACGCCCTGCATCATGGAATAGAAGGAATGGACATTCAGGTGGACAAAATCAGACATGGGAGTTTTTAGTTTTTAGTTTTTAGTTTTTAGTTTTGAGTTTTGAGTTGAAATTTCTCCGCACTATCGCGCCTAAGCTACGAAAAAGAGTTGATGGGTTGCGCTTCGCTGCACCCATCCTACGGTCTGCGGGTCTTTTTATAGTTTCAGGGTGTCCAATCGTGGACATGAGAGACTGCGATGAGTGCCCTGGGTTTGCGCAATTACGCTATCTTTCCCCAGGCAATTATTTCTTTTCCGAATTTCATGCGTATCGCATCCAGTACTTTCTGAAGGTTGCGCTCTTTTGACGATGTATTTTTTTCCCAGGTGAAAAGCGAAAGCTGAGTAAACGGCATCACGAGGTCCGAAAATTCCAACACCAGCCTGCGTACGGCCACACGTCTTTGAAAAAGCTGATAAAAAGCGGGAAGAATCGACCGGAAAAGAAACCGGTCAGACTGGAAAGAACCGGAAAAAATTCGCCTGCGGGTATCGACCGACATGCCGTCCGCATACAGAATCTCCAATCTGAAGTTTCCCGGACAGCGATTATGGCGCCGCAGGTTCCATCCCGCCTCTTCAACCTGCTGGAACAAAACGGATTCAAGCCGTCCCGGGTCGATTTCATCCCGGTCCAGAATTTTCATACCCGATACCCGCAGGACCTGTTGAGCGGGAAGTACCGGGGAGTGATCCATTCCTTTTGCGATTTTAAGAAGACGCTCGGCACTCCTGCCGAAAACCGCCGCAAGCATGTCGAGGGGAAAGGATGCGAGTTGCCCGATTTTCATGATGTTGAAACCGGCCAGCCTGGAAGTGGTAACTTCACCCACGCCGGGAAGAAGATCCACCGGCAGAGGCGAAAAGAAAGATTCTTCATTGCCGGGGAAGATAAAACCCAGGTTTCCAGGGCCGATGCAATCTGCGGCAACCTGGCTTACCAGTTTGTTCGAAGCAAGCCCGATCCGTGCACGAAGCCCCATTTTCCCGTGCAGGTTCTTTTCCATCCGGCAGGCCAGGTCCGATCCCGGTCCCCAGAGGCGGTGGGTACCGGTAATATCTATGAAATAACTTCCCGGGTGGCTCCCTTCTACAAGCGGCGAAAAGATCCCGAATTCCCGGGCTATGTCCCGGTGTTTTTCCCGGTAATGATAAAAATCAGACGGCATTACATGAATCCTGCGGCACAGGCGGCGAGCCCGGCAAAGAGGCAGGCCCTCCCGGATGCCCTCTTTTCTGGCATTGCTGTTTACACCCTGGATAACGGATCTCTCGCCCCCTTGCGCCAGAACGAGTGCGCGCCTCTTCAATTCCGGCTGCCTCAGTTCCTCGATTGCCGTGTAAAAATCGGGAATCCTGAGATGAACTATATTCCGGAGCATAAGTTCCGCCTGGATCGATGGGACCCGAGCTGGTGTCTCGAAAAGACAGTCTTTCACGCGAAGACGCGAAGGAGTCCCGATTAGACATGAATTGTTGTTCCGAAAAGACTTGATGGGTTGCGCTTCGCTGCACCCATCCTACGAGCCTACGGGTTTTTCATGGTTTCGGGTGTCCCGTAGGGACATGAAGTGCTGCGGTAAAATTTTTAAGCCCTGCCAACCTGAACTGTATTTCTTAATTCGAATTTAAGGTGAATATAAGGTGAAAGTCAAGAGGTAATTTCCTTTTAACCTCGATTATCGATTGATTATCCATATTCCACACATCTGCGCAGAATTTTTGACAGATGCATTGAAGAAAAAAATTTCTTTTGCCGATGTATACGCAAAGAGCGGCGAAGATAGTCGCATTTTGAAGAGTTGGTTCTTCAGCAGATGAGGAAGCAGCCAAGCACTCAGGCACGGAGTGCCGGACGTCAGGAGGCCGGAGTTATTGCTTGCCAAGCTGTCCGGCCGGCTGCGAAAGAGGAACGTATAACATACGAGGGACAGGAAGGGATTTCCTATGAAAGATCAGCCTGGCGAGGTAAATCGGTTTGGAAGTTCGGGGATGGAGAGGGAGGGAAAGTATCTCACCTTTTCTCTGGGGGATGAAGAATATGGAATCGGCATTTTAAAGGTTAAGGAAATAATCGGGATGATGAGGATTACCCCTGTCCCGCAGACTCCCGATTTCGTTAAAGGGGTGATAAATCTCAGAGGCAAGGTAATCCCGGTAATTGACCTGCGGCTCAGGTTCGGTATGGAAGAAAATGGCTATACAGAGCGCACATGCATTGTAGTAGTCGAAATCGACGGCGTGGGCAGCAAGCTGCACATAGGGGTGGTAGTTGATTCGGTTTCTGAGGTGCTCAATATAAAGGGCGCAGATATCGAAGACACACCGAGCTTCGGGACCAGTTTGAATACCGAATACATCCTCGGAATGGCAAAAACGGGCGGAGGGGTAAAGATATTGCTCGAGATCGACCGCGTTTTGAGCAACAGCGAAATAAGTCTTCTGGACAAAGTGGCCTGATGCAAAGCTGTTTGCGCGCGCAAGACCTCCGGAAAGGCAGTAGACGGAATGCAAAATGATCTGTCGGATCGCCTATTCCAGAAATTCAGCCAACTTGTTTACGAGCAGTGCGGTATAAATTTGCACGAAGGCAAAAAAGCGCTTCTGCAGGCAAGGCTCAACAAGCGGCTCAGAATGACCGGGATAGAATCCTATGAAGAATATTACGACCTTATAACATCGGCGGCAGATGCCGGTGAGTTCGTCCATTTTCTCGATACTATCTCGACAAACCTTACGTATTTTTTTCGAGAGTCCCAGCATTTTGATTTTCTGGAACAGGTCGCGCTGCCTGAACTGATCGAAAGAAAACAAAAGGCCAGGGATTCCAGGATCAGGGTATGGAGCGCAGGGTGTTCGACAGGCGAGGAACCATACAGCCTTGCGATGTGTTTGCTGGGAAACCTGCCACAGCCCGCGAAATGGGATTTCCGGATACTGGCAACCGACATATCGACGCGTGCTCTGCAAGCTGCGAGCGGCGGGGTTTACTCAGAGGATAAGGTACAAAAAGTTCCGGTGGCACTACGGCAGGGCAATTTTCACAAGATCAGCAACGGAAATGGGAGACCGGCGTACGAGATAGCTCCTCATGTCAAACGGATCGTCACTTTTCAACGTTTAAACCTCAAAGAGCCGTATCCGTTAAAAGGTCCATTCGATTTTATTTTCTGCCGAAACGTGATGATCTATTTCGACAAGAAGACACAGGAGGAACTCGTCAACAGAATGGCGAGATTTCTGGGCCCGGGAGGATATTTTTGTGTCGGCCACTCCGAGAGCCTGACCGGACTGTCGCATAAACTTACTTATGTGAAGCCGGCTATATACCGAAACTAATGTAGGTCCGGAAACACCGGATGAGAAATCGACATGTTCGAGGGGACGAACCGACAACTATCACAGTGGATTTGATCTCTGATGGATTATGCGGCACCGTTTCATACAGATAATTTGCAGAGGAGAATAGTCATCGGCGTGGCGGATATGGCGGTCAGTAACTTGCCGGCCGAGCTTCTGATCACATATTCTCTGGGGTCCTGTATTGCTGTCATAATTTTCGATCCGGTCTCAAGGGTCGGCGGAATGCTGCATTATATGCTTCCGGAGTCTTCCATCGATCCTGAGAAAGCAAGGAAGAATCCATGCATGTTTGCGGATACGGGAATCACGCACCTTTTCAAGAGTAGCTACCAACTGGGGGCCAAAAAAGAGAACATTGTGGTCAAAACAGTTGGGGGCGCGCAGATGCTGGACCCAAATGGGATCTTCAATATCGGTAAGAGAAACTATCTGGCAATGCGCAAAATTCTTTGGAAGAACAACGTGCCGGTTGCCGCCGAACACGTCGGGGGCGAGGTTAACAGGACTGTACGACTGGAGATGGATACCGGCCGAGTGGTCCTGAAGGTAGGAAGCGACGGAGAGATCGAAATTTGATGTGCACGGTTTAAATCGCAGCGCGCGAGGACGTCATGTCGTACAACGTCATGCTATTGGATGATTCCAAATCGATGCGAAAGGTCATCCTGAAAACCCTTCAACTCTCGGGCTTCGAAATTGGAGAGTGCCTGGAAGCCTCAAATGGCCAGGAAGCATTGGACATTCTGGAGGGCAAGTGGATCGACCTGATTTTGTCCGACGTCCATATGCCTGTAATGGACGGGTTTGGGTTTATCCGGGCTTTGAGGGAGAAGGATATTTACAAGGACACCCCGGTAGTTTTCGTTACGACGGAAGCAAACGAAGACCGGCTCAATCAGTTGATGCTTCTCGGGGGCAGCGGTTACATTCGCAAACCGTTCCGGCCCGAAGAGATCCGGGCCTTGCTGAGCCGGATCATGGGGGAGACAGATGGCTTTAGAGCAGGAACAAGTGTTGAGGGATGTGATTTCTGAAGTCCTCGAGGCTATGTTTTTTGCCATGGTGGATTTCGAGGAGTGTGGACAGGGCCGCCCCTTCGACTATGAATCGGAAATCCATCTCCTGAATCACAATGGGCGTATTGCTATTTCTCTTCGAGTGAGTGAAGGATTCGCCAGAATGCTAACCGCTAACTTCCTGGGCATCGAAGAATACCAGGTTAATGATGATGACCTCGAAGACAGCCTGAAGGAACTGGCGAATATGGTCGGGGGCGGATATCACGCCCGCATCAATCATCCGGACTGGCAACTGGGGATACCCAGGGTCTGGAAGATCGGGGTTAAAGGGGTGGATTCGACTCAGGCATCTGCCGGGGTAGGCTTCGCCTTTTTTGGAGAATCGGCAGGTTCGGCCGTTGTCAATTATTTGCCCTGTTGAGTTGCGGTATTGAAATTCACCGATTGAGAGTCTCCAGGCAGTGGAAATGAAGCAGATAAGAGTACTCATAGTTGATGATTCAGCCATTGTGAGAAAGATCTTCTCACAGGAGTTGTCGAAACACGCCGATATCTCGGTCGTAGGTGTGGCGCCCGATCCGTATGTGGCCAGGGACAAGATTGTGAATCTAAAACCTGACGTCATCACTCTGGATATCGAGATGCCGCGGATGGACGGCCTGAGCTTTTTGCGGAAATTGATGAAATATTATCCAATACCGACAATTATCGTGAGCTCACTTTCGCCGGCCAACAGCGAAATGGCGCTGGAGGCGCTGGACTGTGGGGCAGTCGAAGTGATGGCCAAGCCTGGCGGCTCCTACGGGGTTGGCGATATGAGTATTCAGTTGGCCGAAAAAATAAGGGCTGCTGCTCACGTGCGTGTGCGCACCCTCGCGCCGATTGCGGCGACTGACGGGAAGAAAAACGGCCCTGAGGCAAGCCTGGCGCTCAAGCGCTCGACTCATAAGGTTATTGCAATGGGCGCATCGACTGGAGGAACTGAAGCACTGAAATCCGTTCTTATGGGAATGCCGTCGAACAGCCCTGGAATAGTTATTGTCCAGCATATGCCCCCGCGTTTTACGACAGCTTTTGCTAACCGTCTGAACGGCTTGTGCCGGATGGAGGTGCGCGAGGCCAAAGACGGGGATGCGGTGCTTCCGGGAATTGCACTTATAGCGCCCGGGAACTACCACATGCTCCTCAAGCGTGTCGGAGGCACATACTACGTGGAGGTTAAAACCGGTCCTCTCGTTTTCCACCAGCGACCCTCAGTTGACGTGCTTTTCGTTTCGGTTGCGCGCCATGCCGGGTCGAACGCGCTTGGCGTGATCATGACCGGCATGGGCCGGGACGGCGCCTCGGGATTGCTCGAGATGAAAAAGGCCGGAGCCTATACGATGGCCCAGGATGAAGCGAGCTGTGTGGTGTTCGGGATGCCCAAAGAGGCGATCCTGATGGGTGGGGCCGAGAGTGTCGTCCCTTTGTCGGATATACCACGGAACTTGATTAACGTTTTGAATTCGCAGTGTTGACCTTTGAGCCACGGCGCAGGCAGGGCAACAGGGATTTAAAAGGAGGTGCCATTCCATGGCCTACAAGGACCTTACAGTACTCATAGTTGATGATTTTCTTACGATGCGGCGCATTGTGAGAAAGATTCTGCGCGACCTGGATTTTCAAAATATCCTCGAAGCTGAAGATGGATCGGCGGCCCTCGACATTTTAAAAACGACGAAAGTGGACCTGATCGTCTCGGACTGGAATATGCCCAGGATGACTGGCCTGGAGCTGCTCAAAGAAGTCCGGGGAAACGATAGTTTCAAGGATACTCCGTTTCTGATGGTAACAGCGGAAGCTCAGAAGGAAAACATAGTAGAAGCGGTTAAGGCGAGGGTCAGCAATTACATAGTCAAGCCATTCACGGCAGCAATCCTCGAGGAGAAGCTGGCTAAGATCGTGCCTCGTTAGGGGTAACGGTCCGGGTTGCGTGACGCCATTTTTGCGATAATTTCATCGATTTGATTCTAAATTCGGGCGGCTATTTTATGGAAAAGATACTGAACCAGCTTGCCAGCGGAGTAATTGACGGTCCTGACGACCTGATTGGGATCGGGGAGTGTTTAAACCTTCTCGACGATCTTGAGGGGCAAATTGGCACGACGGGACCGCTGGCTAAACCTATTGAAAGAGCAAGGCTCATTTTCAAGCAGCTTATTCTGGAGGAGTCTACTGACCGGAGTGGGGATTGGCTGGAGATTCAAAAGCTGCTCGGTTCCCTCGGTGCTCTGCATAACGGGCAAGGCGCAGTTGAGGAGGCCGGTGCGACAAGTGTCGAGGCCGCGCTGCAAGCAGACGAGGAAGAGGACATATTTGCGTCCATGGCCAAGGAATCAGGTAATGGGTCCGGGTCCGGCGAATCGGCCCTCGATCTGGAAACCATGTTTAATGGGGAAAGCAGTTCCGACGAGGCCGAGTTGCAAGACCCTGAACTGCTGAAGGAATTTATCGAGGAGGCCAAAGAGCATCTTTCGACCATTGAGCTGAACATGCTGGGCCTTGAGACGAACCCTGAGGACACCGAGGCGATAAACACCGTATTCCGGCCATTTCACAGCATAAAAGGCGTGGCTGGTTTTCTCAATTTAACGGAAATCCATCATTTGAGCCATGAGGTCGAGAACCTGCTGGATTCGGCAAGATCGGGCAAACTGGCGATAACCGATTCTGTAATCGATATAGTCCTGGGTGGGACCGATATTTTGAAAGGTCTGCTCGAGGAGCTGGAAAGGGGCGAGGGAGGGCGCAAAGAGAGTTCGCCCTTAGTTAAAAACTTTCTGGAAAAAGTAAAGAACTTCAGCGGCGATCCCTCAGTCGGAAGCCAGATCCCGGTCAGGAAGATTGGAAAAATCCTCGTTGAGCATGGAGTCCTGGAAGATGAAGCGGTCGACGCAATTGCTGAAAAGGGCAAATCGGAAGGGATGAAATTCGGTGAGGCGGCAATAGAAGAAGGGGCTGCCAGCCCACGGGAAGTCTCAAGGGCTTTGCGTGAGCAGCGACACAATACGGAAAGCGCCGCATCTGTCAGGGTTGACACGCGAAAGCTGGACAACCTCGTCGATATGGTAGGTGAACTGGTCATCGCCCAGTCGATGGTATTGCAGAATACTGAGATGCTGAAAATAAAAGACCAAAAACTGCAGAAGGACAGCGTTCAGCTCATCAGGATCACCGCCGAGCTTCAGCGTATCAGCATGTCCATGCGTATGGTTCCAATTAAGAGCACATTCCAGAAGATGACCCGGCTGGTGCGCGATCTTTCCAAAAAAACGGGAAAAGAAGTCGTTTTGAACATGAAGGGGGAAGAGACCGAAATCGACCGTAACATGGTCGAGGAGATATATGAGCCGCTCGTGCACATGGTCAGAAATTCCATCGACCATGGCGTCGAAGTGCCCGAGGAGCGTACCAGGTTAGGCAAAGATCCAACGGGAACGATACTCATTGCCGCCGAACAGAAAGGCGGCAACATCGTAATCGATATTGAAGACGATGGACGGGGGCTTGACTCAAAAAGGATTCGCGAAAAGGCAATCGAACGGGGAATAATCAGCTCGTCCGATCAACTCGATGAAGGAGCGATTTTCGATCTGATCTTCCATCCCGGATTCTCGACTAATGACAAGGTGACCGAAGTCTCCGGCCGTGGCGTTGGAATGGACGTAGTAAAGAAATGCGTTGAGCGCCTGCGCGGGAAAATGGAAGTCTCCAGCCAGTTCGGCAAGGGATCTTCCTTCCACATGAAAATTCCGCTCACGATGGCCATCATCGATGGGATGATAATACAAATCGGGTCCGAACGGTTTATCGTACCGACAATTTCTCTCAAGGAATCCCTCAAGCTGTCGAAGGAAGCATATTTTACCGTCCATGGCAGTGGAGAACTGGTTAAGGTTAGAGATTCCATGATGCCGCTTGTGCGCCTGCACGACTTTTTCGACGAAGAACCCAAATACCGCAACGCTTGGGAGGGACTGCTCCTGGTGGTCACCGAGGGCATGAAATCCTATTGCCTGCTTGCCGATGCAATTGTTGGCCGGCAGGAGGTCGTGATCAAGAGTCTCGGAGGCCTTTTTCGGCAATTGCCGGGGATTTCGGGGGGCGCCATACTGGGAGATGGCAAGGTTGCACTGATAATCGATGTGAAAGGCATAATCAGCCAATACGAGGAAAGCACAAAATGACGCCATTGGAACCAGAGGATTGGAACGAGCTGGTAGGTCTTCTAAAAGATACTGAAGAAAGCCTGTCGGTCCTGAGTGATGGAGACGCGGAAAAAGAGATTGAAAAATCTCGACGTTCTCTTTTGTCATTTCATTCTACAGCGGCCATGCTTGGTCTGGAGACTTTGGAGAAGGCCGGGATTGAACTCGAAAAATTCCTGATCAGCGAGGTCTCCCCCGGCAGCGTAGACTCTATTGCAGTATTGGGATTTGCCGTAAGCTCGGTTATTGACCAGATGCGAACTTCCACAAACGGCAACGGGCATGGACAAATCGATCTAAACGAAATATTGGAATTATTGGGACAACCGGAGACAACGGCAAGCGCCCCTGTCGAAGATGAATTGCCTCCTGTTGCGCCTGAGATTTGCGAAACAACAGATGAAACACCCCATGAAGATCTTGCCGGGATGGAAGAAAGTGTTGCTTTCCGCAACCTGAGCGAACTTGTAACGAACTGGGGCGGTGAGTTGTCGGTGAGTCCCGATGGCGCTCAATTCAGCCTTACCCTTTCGGGTTCGGCCGAATCCCTGCAAAGAATTGAAAAGCTGCTCAGCGTTGATCCTTCAGTAAGGATGGCGCACGGTCCTGCAGATGATGCATTGCTCGACAAGGTGATCGCCAGGGGCAAGGAGTTCATGGACGCCTTTTCGGCGGGCGATCTACCGCGCGCGCAGGAAATCCTGCTAAATCTGGCAGATCACCAAAAGGACAGCTCAGGCCTTTATAAAGAGATTGGCAGCCTGGCCAGGGGTTTGCACGATTCAATACGGGGTTTTCTCAGCACTCTGGATCCATCCCTGCAGGAGATCGTGGTCAATAAGATACCCGATTCCGGGAACCGCCTCGAACACATGATGGAGATGACGGAGAAAGCGGCCACAACCACCTTGGATCACGTGGACGCCATGCAGGAGCGGCTTACGAGCGAATTGGAACAAATCTCCGGTTTGCGCTCGCTGCTCGGAGGGTTGAATGCGATCGGTGACGGCGCCGCAAAAAAACTTGCCCAGGGCGCAGAAGTCCTGAACGCCATGGAAACGATAATCGGGGAACATCGCTCAGACCTGGATATAATCCTCACAGCCCAGGACTACCAGGATTTAAGCGGCCAGATCATTCTCAAGATATCGCAACTGCTAAAGGATATGGAACTCAAACTAGTCGGCCTGATCCGCACGTTCGGTGTGAAGCCGGCAACCGCCAAACAACAGTCGAGCGACGAGCTCTACGGTCCGGCGCACGCCGCCGTGGACAACGCTGTCCACTCCCAGGACGACGTCGATTCGCTGCTGGCAGACTTTGGTTTTTAGATCAGGTCCGGCCTGGCAAAGTGCCGGGTCCGTCTATGTCTGCGGCTGGGAGCTTTTTGCGATATACTTGAGTATTTGTTTGAAAACTCCTTCAAGGATTTCCGGGGCTAGGAGCGTGTCGGAGAAATGGCATTAGGAGCCATTTTCTGCTAATATGGTCCCACTATGGAAAAGACCTTCAAATCTTGCGACCGAAAACAAATGCTTCTGCTCCCACCCTCGTTGTTGGACTGG
>JBKQLC010000231.1:0-10061 GCA_052147195.1 Syntrophobacteraceae bacterium | reverse complement strand
CAAATTAGCGCCAGTCTCTTTCACGCTCTGCTTTGATATGCGCCCCTGTGAGAAGCATAGGAATCAAGGAACATGCACAAGTCAACGTTATTATTATCAGATCCCTGTAGAACAGGTTAGCCGTGCCGCATGGCTGCTCAGACTGGCTTTTAGCACCAGATCCGCTATAATTGTAAGCTAATTGATTTCAAATCGCCATTTTTCACAGCCTTGCGATCCGTGTGACGGTATAAGATATGAAAGAACGAGATAACCCTATTGTCTACTCGACCGCCCGCGGGAGGATGTGTCCCGACTGCGGCAGGCCCGCCAAAGAATGCGTGTGCCGTCAAAAGAAAGCTCTCCTCGCGGGCGATGCGGTGGTGAGGGTTGGAAGAGAAACAAAAGGGCGCAAAGGCAAAGGCGTTACGGTAATTACTGGTGTTCCCGGCGGTGAGGCGGAGCTAAATGAGCTTGAAAGACAGCTCAAGGCAAAGTGCGGGGCCGGGGGCACGGTAAAAGACGGTGTGATAGAGATCCAGGGCGACCACCGGCAGCTTTTGCTTGAAGAGCTGAGCAAGCGCGGGTGGAAGGTCAAACTCGCCGGCGGGTGAACCCTTCGTGCGCGGCGGGCTTCCATGAGACCCGTTAAGCACGCCAATGCCGGCACGCCGGCGACGGAAGAGTATACGGAACATATATGAACGGCCAAAATCGCAGTGACATTCGACCCGGAAAGCGCGTCGAAATCATCTTGAAAAAAGACCAGCGATCCGGCAACCGAACGGTCGGGGTTGTAAAGGATATCCTCACATCCTCCGCTTTCCATTCTCGCGGGATCAAAGTGCGGCTGGAAGACGGCCAGATCGGACGGGTGCAAGAGGTCCTTCCGGGTGAGCAATAAGGAAAGCCGGCCGACCGGCACCAGGTCGCTTTCAGATGGTGCGCTTTCCGCTGTGGTATTATTGAGAGGAGCAGGCTACAGGCTGTGCCGTCCTCTTAAGAATGAATGCTGATGAGACTAAACAGAGAGTTCATCAGGAAGCATGAAACTCCTCTCGGCCATAAACTGTATGAAGGCTTGAACGTCGTCTGACCCTCCAAAAGATACGTGAATAACTCCATGGTGGCTTGTCTTTGCTATGTATCGGCCTGTATCGGGAACGATGTAAAGGTCCTCGTTCACGGACCAACCGAAAATGGAAGTGGAAAAAACAAGTGTGATCAATGCATCTATTTCGGCTCGGTCGAACTCAATCACATAGGCCGTACCCAGAGGAAGTCCTATGCCCTTAAGAATTTGAAATTCAATTCGGTCATTGAGCCGAACCGGTTCCGGGCGGGTAGGCCAACTGCCCATATGGCGCCAAACAAAACAAGACTTCCAGTCTCCCATACCCTCCAATATACCGGCAATGAAATAGGGCCGTCTTTCGGGTTCCACGGGGATCTCCCAAAAATGGGCACAACCCGGGTCTGGGATGAACGCTAAAATAGCCAACTGAGGATAGCTCCTGTCCAGGCCTATCCCGTAGTTGCCTACCCATGTGAGAAATTGAGCCTCCGTATACGTCTTCATCTTTTCGCTACGCTAGAGGGAAAGGCATGGCAGCCACCGTGCTTGGCCGGCCTGGACTTGCTCACGTCTTCCTTGTGTGCCCGATATAGACACTTTTGAGTCATCCAGCGGTTCGTCGTATCAGATTATAGTTATGAGCCCCTTCGAGCGATGTGAAATTTCGCTTAGAATGTTCTATCCTGAGGGTCTGATTTGTCAAGACTGATGGTGCAACCGAGCTATACCGGGCAGGGACGGGGTCAAAGCGGCGATCCGGAACAGCGGATATCCCGGACGGATGATGGGCCAGGTTTTGTCAAACAAACGAGACGACAACGGGTCCCTTTTGACACCTATTTTTTTGCCACTCCCCGGTAAGCCTTCTGATATGCGGCTGTGGGCTGCCCGCTTCATTCCCGGGCGTAGCCTCCCAACCAGCCATTCTTTCACGGCTTACTCCGCCGTATCGTGCAATGGTCATCAATCGTCATCTCTGGAAATCTCGATGGTGATGAAGGCAATGATAAACCAGAACAACAGAGCAACTTGCGGCACATAAGCAGGAAGGAAGAATGGAAATAGATCGCACATGGGAAGCCTCTTCTCATCTTTAGTATGCCTGGAACCACCTGTGGCATGGCACAGTGAAAGCTAAATTACTTCGCAACCAACAATGCATATTGCAAGAATTGTACGAAGATCGAGCGTCTTCAACGTTTCCTGTCAATCGACTGCGGCATTATCGAACTGCGCGCTAATCGCGGGATTGAGGCCTGTGTGAGTGTGAAAGACTTCCAGCACTCACATTTTACTTTTCTCAAGCCCATTGTGTCACACTTACCTGCCATGAAAAACAAACCCGAATTCCCACAAGTACAAAGCTTTTGACCCGCCGCTCAACCTGGAAGAGCTAGAAGAACGTTATTCCTTTCGAGTGGACCAGTAAACGTCGGAAGGGCTATCCATCGGAATCGAATGTCAAAAAAGGGATGAGGGTCGTCCATGTCGAGAAGGAACTCAGTGAAAAGCTCGGCAGAAAAGATCTATGTCCTTGCGGTTCAGGCCGGAAGTTCCAGAAATGTTGCTTTAAGACCGGCCGATACGATGGGTCGCTACGGGACTATTACTTTTAGGCAACCAGACTGATTCCTTTTGATTGATGGTGAGTGGGTGGAGAGCATCTTGTGCTCTCCACTAAATTGGACCAAAGAAATCCGGGATGGAACATGAATTGATTTTTCTTGTTTTTTTATGGGGACATGGAGGCGTATCTTCTGCGTCTCCCCGGGCGCATCTCATAGAGCCAAGTGATTGAATTAACATGAGATTACTGGATATGGCGGAAGGGCACTAATTCAAAACGGTAGTTAGTTAAGTCATGGTAAACTATACGGCCAGCATTAACCTCAATAGTCCGAGATATCCTTACATGCTCCGCTTTTCCATTCTCGTGGGATCAAAGTGCTGCTGGAAGACGGCCAGATCGTACGGGTGCAGGAGGTCCTTCCGGATGAGCAATAAAGAAAGCCGGCTGACCCTCACCAGGTCGCTTTCAGATGGTGCGCTTTATGCTGCCGTGTGATTGAGACGAGCAGGCTACAAGCTGTGCGTCCCCTTAAGAATGCATGGTGATAAGACTAAACAGAGGAAGTATCCTGAATATTTGCAGTACGATCCGGGAATCTTAATCTTTTCGGCCATCCGATTCGTCAAGATCGAGGAGGAGACTGTCGAAAAACCTTAAAACGGGTTCTCCTGAGCAAATGGAGAACATCTGATCTATACGACCATTACCGGGCAACCGGCCTTCTCTATAAGCTCGTTGACAGGGGCCCCAAAAAATGTCCTCGCCCATTCAGGTCTTTGAGAGAGAGTAGTCACTATCAGGGACGGTTTCTCCTGCTCGACCAGATCGAGGCAAACGGCGGCAAATCGACCTATCTGGACGATTGCCTTCATTTCAATACCCTCCAACCGGGCCTTTTCGGCAACGATTTGAAGATGTCCATGTCCCTCTTTTACATGCAGCTTCAGCAGATCGGCCTCACACATTCCTTTTAATAAGTCAGAAGAAAGTCTGTTCTCAGCTCCGATGAAATATCGAGCCAAATTGACGTCTGCGACAAAAACCACGAGCAGCTTCTTAATGTTTTTTGCTTTTTCAATTGCAGTATCGACAGCTTTCTCGGACTTTCTAAACGTGGAGAGAGCCAGCATCACGGGGCCTTCCATCGTTTCAGCCATCTTTACCTCCTCCGCCGGGTCTGAAACCCGATCATTGTTAAACATTCAAAACAGCTAAGCCCGCCTGGAAGGCGCAATCAGATATAAGAGGAATAGAGTTCTGGCTAATCGACGAAAACAGAAGACCAATTTCCTGGTGATTGTCTGAGTGCCGCTTCGATTCCTGCATTCTAATCTCTCCATTTCCGAATTTACGCATTCTATCCGACCTAAAGAGTTCCGTGAAGGGGAGTTTTGCGGCTTGCCAACAGGTGGGGCAGACTTGGTCTCAAGATGTGATTCGGAAATGGCGAGGATTTTGGCACCCCATTTCTCAAGGCTGAGGAGGAGACTGTCGAAAAAACTTAAAACTGGTTCTCCTGGATATATAAATAGTTGATATTACTATATGTAAGTTCTCCAAGATGGAAACATTCGGGCTTTTTCGACAGTCTCGAGAGGAATGTTGACTTCCTGATGGCCCTGCTGGATTAGTGGTACCCGGTGCCTTTGGGCAGCTCATACCCGTAGCGCGTCGGGTCGCTAAGGACCGCCTTGATCGCTAAAATCCTGAAAACGTAGCGCTCAGTCTCCTGCGGCAGCTTCATGTGGTAGTAATCCCTCACGCCCTGAACGCGGGATTCGTCCATGATGCATTTCTCTCCGCAGTTGTAAGCCGCTATGGCGAGAGACCAGCTCTTGTAGTTGCGGTAAAGATCCCCCAAATACAGGAAAGCGCTGTCGGCGGAGCCCTCGAAGTCATAGAGCTTGTCTACCGATTTCCTCTGCCCCAGGGCGTTTTGCATGGGGTCGCTTTCCGCAATGGCGACATACTTAAGGTCTTCGGGCAGGTTGAGGCGCCTGAGGCTTTCCTCAATCCACGGGAAATAGCGCTCCTTGCGTTTTAACCACCGGTAAACCTGCGCATAGTTGTACACGACGATAGTGAACTCTTTATCGAATCGCTCCAGGACTTCCTGGTATTCCAGGGGGACGGGCTCCCCGCACAAATCGATCCTGTCGGGCGGAGGATAGTAGGGGACCATGACAGGGCCCTGATACACCGGACGCTGGACCTGTCCGGGCGCCACCGTCTTCTCTGCCTGAGCCGCCGCCTGGGCGGACGAACCGGTGGGGGCGGTGCTTTGCGTGGTTGCACAGCCAAATACGCCAGCCGCGATGAAAAGGGCTGTCACAAAGTAGACCAGTCTCCCGAGCCTGGAGCAATCGTGCATAGGGCGCCTCCAAATCCGATAATATTTTTCGAGCCATATCCCTGAGAGTACAAAAGGGCGTCCATCCATCCAAACCGGAATAACGCATCAAGTTGTGTGCTGTGCATCCGAACCGCATTTTCAGGTTGGATTCTGCCCGAAAACCTCCGGAACATCCCCAGAACTCCCAGAACCATACGATTATCTAATCGAAGATGCAAGTGATAGGTCATTGAGACTGGTTTTGAGAGATTCAGAACACACACCATACCCGCAGTTGACGGCCTTGTTACCCACAGCTTCCCAATCTCAAAAGAGTCCGGTTGCGGCGATTCGGTTGACAAATGAAGTGGAAGGGGCTGACTCCTCACACTCACAATTCATTTCTGGTCGTCCCTCTTCACTTGACGGCTGACTCCTTCCATTCGGCGATCTTGTCTTTGGCATACTCGTACCCTATGGCTACAATCCTGTCTATGTCGTCGAAATCAAACATGCCGACATTGCTGAGTGGCGGACTGAGGAAGAGATCCGACTCTGCCTGGGCCAGTTTCATCTTTGGAATACTGCTTACGGTGGACGCCCGGCTAAGTATCTGGAACAGACTCGGGAAATGCACGTAATGGCCGGAACGGAAGATACGGTCGCGAAGTAATTCCAATGGAGAGGGGACTTCGTGCCGTTGCACGGTGAAGTCGTCGCTGCCTCCAGTGGCGTTGACGGCTATGGTGAAACAATCCCAACCTTTCTTCATGACATCGACCGGCAGGTTATTCAATACGCCTCCATCCACCAGCAACTCATTATCTTCGATTAATGGGGTTGCGATTCCGGGAAGTGAGGAACTCGCCCGAACGGCTCTCCATAACAGACCGCTATGGTGGACAACCGGTCTGGCTGTGGTGAGGCTGGTGGAGACGCAAAAGAAGTTTGTCCACAGATCCTCGATCATGGTCTCACCGTAAACCCTTTTGACGATATTATCGAATTTGCGACAACGGATGAAGGAGATGAGAGGCAGTGTCAAATCTCGGAAGGGTCTTGAATCGATAAACGCCCTCCGGCAAATCAGGATCATATCTTGACAACTGAGACCCATGGCAAACAGAGACGCAATCGTGGCGCCCATGCTCGTCCCGCCTATAAGATCGATGGGCACTCCCGCTTCTTCGATAGCCTGAAGCACGCCAATGTGGGCAAATCCACACGCTCCCCCGCCGCTAAGCACCACGCCAATGGCTCTGCCCGCAAGAATGCGAGCCAGGCGCCGGTATTGATCATCCGCCTCGGCGGCCAGGTGATAGTGTTTTCGGACCTGTAGCAGATCCTTCCATCGTCGGGTTTCGCGAGGAGGCACGCTTCTGTCGCCCTGAAGCAGGACAAGACTTCTTCTCGTGGCGTCCATATCGCCCACGGGACTTACCATGGCGGCGATGCTCCCGTCTACCAAGGGATATTCGGATGCCTGTGCGAGGATGATGATGTGATCGGCCCGTTGAACGCACCGTTTGGTCCATGGTGTGGAGGCCGCATCGGCTTCATAGAGAATATAGCGGCATTTGGTTTCCTGTTCATCAAGCCATGCGGAGAGGCTCACACGGTAAGGATTTTCTTCTGAGACCTGTGATATGCCTTCGATTTGAATGAGCCCGTCAAGCCGGCGACTGTTTAAGTGCAGGGTAGGCGCCAACTCCCCCAGAGCCCGGCAAAGCCGCTCCGCAAAATCAGCCAGCGGCGCATTCCCGTGCGCCGCTACAACAGCAATATGCATGTCCTTCCTCTGCGTCCACGACGGGTGCATATCCTGCTGCATACGCCTCACGAGCATTCGCGTGATCGCCGGCAAGATCTCAGGATCCTCTTTGAAGAGCTTTTCGGACACTTCCTTCGAGATTTCAACAAGATCACTGTCACGAATACTGCGTACTGTCGCCGAGCGGCGCTCCCCAACAAGGAGCGCCATTTCACCGATGACTTCGCCCCTCACTGCTTCCCGGACGACGTGAACCACCCCCTCCTCATCTTCGAATAGCGCCTGAACCCGCCCGCTCACAATAATGTAAAGGCTGTCTCCCCGCTCGCCTTGCCGGAACAGGACTTCCCCTTTGCTTAGGTGAAGCCAATGGAGGCGGCTCTCAAGCTTTTTCAGCATCGCTGGACTCATCGTCGCGAACAAGTCCTGCAGGACGATGGCCAGATGGTTGCGGCGCAGCCGCTGCCGAACGATTTCATGCAATTCTTGAATGGCAGTGGGCGTCAAGTTCTCAAAGGCCGTTTTAGACAGTCTCAGGAGTTCAGTTCGGCAGACCGCATGGACCTTGGCCGTACGCTTACCTCCTTGCAAGCTCTGGATCTTGCCGACAAGTTCGCCCGGGTCAATCACGCCGAGGTGTAACTCCGATCCATCCTCTTGCTCGACGGTCTCGTTCAACTGCCCTTTAAGGACAATGTATAACGTATCTCCAGGGTCGCCTTGACGGAACAGGATTTCCCCCGGTTCCAGTGTGAAGCGTTCAAGGTCGCGGGAAAGGTTATGCAGGAGCATCTCCCCGAGTTTGTCTGCCGCTATGTCGTCCATTGGCAGCGATACCTCCTGTCGAGTGCCTTACTCCCCGTACATCACGAAGGCTGACCAGAAAAAAGGATGCCGGTACCTGCTATCTTTTAGCATCTTTAGTTTGGCCGCTCGCAAGGCTTCTTCCTTGGACATCCTCTTGGCCAACATATTAGTGTAGAACTTTTCCATGAGCTTCTTCGTCCCGATGTCGCTCACGTTCCAGAGGCTCACAACTACCGCGGGGCTCCCGGCATACATCACCGCCCGCGTCAACCCCGTCACGCCCTCACCCCGTTCCATGCGGCCCAGCCCTGTCTGGCAGGCGGAAAGCACCACGAGGTGAGCATGGTACCTGCTGTTCATGATTTCGTTCAGGGTCAGGAACCCATCATCGCTCCCGCCTGGGATCTGGCTCAACGCAATGGCTTGAAATTTCGCATCCAAGATCCCGTGGGCCGAGAAATGAATGTATCCATAGCCCTCCATCTCTTTGGACTTTGCAACCTCTTCCCGGGCATCCAGCCTCAGCAGCGTTTTAGCCTCGCTCCCGTTTGCCCGGAAAAGCTCGCCAATGGTCCTGACCTCTTTCCCGCTGCCACGCAACCTGTTGAGCTTTCCTCCTGCCCGCGTGTAACCACTGCGTACAAATCGGGCCGTTAGGGTATCCCCTCCGCCGCCCTTGGTATCATCTGTATCATCTCCCTGCTCGGGCTTTCCCGCCATGAAGCTGTCATAGTCATACACCGGGTCACCGAAGCCGATCAGCCGATCGCTAACCCCTTCCTGTTTATACTGGGTCCGGAGCATACCCAGTACCGAGGCGGACTGGACGTATTGGATGCGGTACTTCTCAATCAGATAAAATGTGCCTTCTTCAGTCTTCATCACCAGCGCTTCGAAGGGCAACTTGGCCAGTGCGCCGTCAGGGATGACGATCAGGGTCCTTTCCCGGACGAAAGGCTCCAGTGGTTTGATGAGGGCCTCGTAGAGCTCGGCCGCAGTCTTTTTATTGGGTCTGTCGAGATTAGTAATGTCAGCGTCCTTAAGAAAGACCTCTATCTTTTGCTGAAGGTCCTCTCCGGTTATCGTCAGTTTGACGGCCTCATATCCATCCTGAGTGACAACAAAGCAGTAGACCCCATGCGTGGATACGAGGTATTCGAGGACCGCCTCATCCTTTCTGAGCACCTTGTGCCGGAGATCTTCCACGGTGATCGGCTCTGGGTACTGGACCGAAGCATAGACAGGGTTTTTGAGCCGTATCTGTTTCTTCACCTCTTCCAGATCTTTTTCCTGCTTTTCGATCTCCGCCTGGAATGTGCTGAGCTTTGTCGCATCAGGGTTTTGCTTCCGGGCTTCCTCTGATCTCTGTTTGCCAAGCATGGAAAGCCTCTCTTCAATGCTGTCGCGCAGTCTTTTCAGCTCAGGGTCAACGCCCTTTTCGATTTCCACGAGTCCCTCGGCAAGCTGGTCGAGGAAGACCCGCGCCTTCATGCTTTCGGCGTATTTGAATGCACGCTCATGATAGTTGTTGTCAAGCATGTAGACCGTCGCCCGCTCATAGACCCCATAGACCATTTCCATAAGGCTCTTTTTCATCTCGGAAAGCCCTGTCTGTTTGCGGACCTTCTCCTGCAGAGCCAGTCCCTCTTCATAGGCGTTGACGGTTTCATTTTTCAAACCTTGCTGGGCCAGAGCCAGGGCCTTGTTAAAAAACAAAAAGGCTTGAGACTGTATATTATCCGCCTTTGTGTAAAAACCGAGGGCCTCTTCATACATCTCAAGAGCCTTCCCGTTGTCTCCAGTAATGACGTAAATGTCTCCCTCCCTTCTATACACGTTGCCCTGGCCCAGAGGAGCGTTGGCCTTCACGAAGAACGGCAGGGCCTTCTCATACATCTCAAGGGCCTTACGGTTGTCTCCGGTTGTGAAATAGACGTTTCCCTCACCCATATACACATTGCCCCGCCCCAGAGGATCGTTTGCCTTCACGTAAAACGGCAGGGCTTTCTCATACATCTCAATGGCCTTCCCATTGTCTCCGGTCGTACGATAGACATCTCCCTCACTTTGATACACATTGCCCTGGCCCAGAGGAGCGTTGGCCTTCACGAAGAACGGCAGGGCCTTCTCATACATCTCAAGGGCTTTTCGGTTGTCTCCTGTTCTGAAATATATATTTCCCTGACTTTGATACTCGTTGCCCTGGCCCTGGGGCACGTTGGCCTTCACGAAGAACGGCAGGGCCTTCTCATACATCTCAAGGGCCTTCATGTTGTCTCCTGTACTGCCGTAAACGTCTCCCTCACCAATATACACATTGCCCTGGCCCTGAGGATCGTTGGCCTTCACGAAGAACGGCAGGGCTTTCTCATACATCTCAATGGCCTTCCCGTTGTCTCCGGTTCTATGATAGACATCTCCCTCACAATTATACACATTGCCCTGGCCCAGAGGATCGTTGGCCTTCACGAAGAACGGCAGGGCTTTCTCATACATCTCAATGGCCTTCCCGTTGTCTCCGGTTCTA
>JBKQLC010000230.1:0-6635 GCA_052147195.1 Syntrophobacteraceae bacterium | reverse complement strand
TCTCCAGTTGAATCCTAAAACCTTTTACTTTAGGGCCCAGCACACTTAATTTGTCCGCTATTTAGTTTTCAAAGAGCATCCCCCCAGAATCTGCAGGGACTTTCTAGCTTACAGGAAAACGGCTTTCTGTGTCAACTACTATTTTAGCGCTAATTCTCAGCGCAATCTTTGAAGTATACCGAAGGCCACCCAGTAAATCAATCCTAAAATATCCCTTCCTGAAACTTTTGAAAATGCCCCGCTAGGCCGGCCTTATCGCCGGCGAAGCAAATCAAGATCCAAATTTATGGGATTTTAAAAGATCAAAGGCAAATGCGTGAGGAGATCTAAAACAGCCATATTCCAACATACTCACTTGACCAGAGATTGTCACGCCCCCCCCCAAGGAAGGCGCATATTTAGCCCATCGCACCGGTAGAGTCAACGGGAAAAAGAAAGAGCGCCCATAATTTCTCAGGCGGAAGCGGGGAGAAGGAATAGACAGACTTTCTTCTGTCGAGGGCAAACAGGCACAAGATCCGTGTCCCGAGAAGCGGCAATAGAAGCGGCAAAATGCTGAAGAAAAAATTCCCATGTCCGAAAACGGCGAGAATTCGGTTTCGCAACCTGTTATATTTCATGCGTGAAACTTGATCCAGACATATGCTATCAGGCTCTACTCACCCGTGATGCGCGGTTCGACGGCCGCTTCTTTGCCGGCGTCGGGACGACCGGCATCTACTGCCGGCCCGTATGCCCCGTGAAAACGCCGAGGCGTCAGAACTGCTCGTTTTTCCCGAGTGCGGCGGCGGCCGAAGCGGCCGGTTTCAGGCCATGCCTTAGATGCCGCCCCGAGCTTGCACCCGGTAATTCGAGCATCGAGGCGAACGCCAGGCTTGCCCACCGGGCTGCGATCCTCATCGAAGACGGCACCCTGGAGGGACTGAGGCTCTCGGGATTGGCGGATAGGCTGGGCGTGACAGACCGGCATTTGAGGCGGGTCTTCCGGACTGAGTTCGGGGCTTCACCTATCCGTTTCGCTCAAACCAACCGGCTTCTTTCGGCAAAGCGGCTGCTCACCGACACAAGCCTTTCGATCACCGATGTGGCAATGGCAAGTGGCTTTTCGAGCGTCAGGCGATTCAACGCGCTCGTGAAGGAACATTACCGAATGAGTCCTACCAACCTTCGTCGAAAAGCCGGCGACAGCGAAGGATCGGACGCAATCACACTGCAGCTCGGCTACCGGCCACCTTTGGCATGGGAAGAGCTTATCGAATTCCTGGGGACGCGGGCCATCGATGGAGTGGAGTCGATCGCTGAAGGGCGATATCGAAGAAGCGTGAGCGTAGAGGCTGCAGGGCATCTCCACTGCGGCTGGATCGAGGTCTTCCGTAACCATCGTCACCCTACCCTCGTGATCCGTCTGGACGCGGCACTGGTTAGAGTGATCCCTCAAATCCTTGCAGGCATAAAGCGCCTTTTTGACCTTTCCTCCCACCCGATTGAGATTGCTTCCGTGCTGGGGGCCCTGGCACAAGATAGACCGGGTCTGAGAGTCCCTGGAGCCTTTGACGGTTTCGAGACGGCAGTCCGCGCGATCCTGGGGCAGCAGATTACGGTCAAGGCGGCGAGTACCATAGCCGGCCGCTTCGCCGAGGCCCTCGGAGAGCGGGGCCAAACGCCCTTTCCGGAGGTCCGCCGCCTCTTCCCGAGGCCGCGAGGAATCGCTGATTGCAGCGTCTCAAAGATCGCCGAGCTGGGCATAGTCTCCCAAAGGGCAAAATCCATTATAGCACTGGCCCAGGCTGTGGCGGACGGCAACCTCTGTCTTGAGCCCGGCGTCGACGTCGAGGAGACGATCAAGACTCTTATGAACCTTCCGGGCGTTGGCGCCTGGACCGCTCAATACGTGGCAATGCGCGCTCTCGCCTGGCACGATGCTTTTCCCCACACGGATTACGGTGTGATGAAAGCCATGAATGAAACGAGTCAAGCCAAGGTGCTGGCAGCGGCAGAGAAGTGGAGGCCCTGGCGGGCCTATGCCGCAATGCACCTCTGGACAAGCCTGAAAGGAAGATAAGATGAATAGATATACTACATTTGATAGCCCCCTTGGACAGATCCTCCTCGTCTCGGACGGTTCTCTTCTCACCGGAGCGTACTTCTCCGGCCAGAAGTATGAACCTGTGCCCTGTCCAGCCTGGCGACTCGAGCCCGATTTGGGAATCTTTCAGGAGGCCTCTATTCAGTTGCACGAATACTTCGCCGGCAGGCGCCGACAGTTCGACATCCCGCTTCACCTTCAGGGCACCCCTTTTCAGACGAAGGTCTGGAAAGCCCTCCTGGAAATCCCCCACGGGAGTACGGTGAGCTACGGGGAACTGGCCGGCCGGATAAAGAGAAAAGACGCCGTGCGCGCTGTCGGGGCCGCGGTGGGACGCAACCCTGTTTCGGTAATCGTACCATGTCATCGCGTGATCGGCAGTGGAGGGTCCCTGACCGGGTATGCGGGAGGGCTGGAACGGAAGCGCGCCCTGCTGGATCTCGAAGAGGCGCTCCCAAGGGGCATCTCATCTCAGGCGCAGGCACACTACGATGAGCAAACTGGAAATCGATGAAGATCGATCAATCTACCTTTATTCGATGGACCTTTTTCTTCCCGGCTTTCAGCAAAATGCCGCCATCCTTCAAGTGAGAGGCTACGATGCGAAAGTCAGTATCGGTTATCCGGTCTTCATTGATATATGCTCCGCCCTGGCGGATCAAACGCCGCGCTGCGCTCCTGGAGTCGCAGAGATCGATTTCGACAAAAAGTTCAAAAGCCGCAATTCCATCCTGAAGGCGTTCCATCCGGACGATTGTAGTCGGAACAGCGTCAACCTTTTCTCCAGATACTCTAGGTATGTCGCTTGAACCAAGAAGATCAGGCGGAAGCCTTCTTTCTCCAAAAACGCTGCCTGAGGCTTCGAGTGCCCGCAACGCAGCATCCTTGCCGTGGGCAAGCTTTGTTACCTCAAAAGCGAGGATGGTTTTGCAAACATTGAGATCCTGACCCTCCAGGCCACTCAAGGCCTCTATCTCATTTACAGGAAGAAAAGTGTAGAGTTTCAGGAAACGCACCACATCACGGTCATCCGTATTTATCCAGTACTGGTAGAAATCGAAAGGACCGGTTTTCTCGGCGCTTAGCCATACGGCGCCGGCCGCCGTTTTCCCCATCTTTGCCCCGGAAGCTGTTGTAAGGAGCGGAAAGGTAAGAGCATGGGCGCTCTTGCGGCTCTTCCTGCGTATCAGTTCAATTCCCGCGACGATGTTGCCCCACTGGTCGTCACCGCCCATCTGCAGACAGCAGTCGTATTTTCCGGCCAGATAATAGAAATCGTATGCCTGGAGCAGCATATAGTTGAACTCAATGAAATTTAGACCGGTTTCCAGGCGGATTTTATAGCTTTCGGCGGCAAGCATCCGGTTCACGCTGAAATGCCTGCCGATATCGCGCAGGAATTCAATGTAGCGAAGGTCTACAAGCCAGTCGGCATTGTTCAGGAGCAGTGCCTTGTCGTCCGCGAAATCCAGAAAACGCGAAAGCTGCTTTTTTAGGGCGGCGACGTTGCAGTCGATCTGCTCCAGCGTCAAAAGCTGCCGCATTTCTGTCTTACCGCTCGGGTCCCCCACCAAACCAGTGCCGCCCCCGACAAGAACTATCGGACAGTGGCCTTGGCGCTGCATGTGCGCAAGAGCCATTATGGGAACAAGGCTCCCGACGTGGAGGCTGTCAGCGGTCGGATCGAACCCGATATAGCACTTGGAAGGTTCAGACAGATACCGCTTTAGTTCGTCAACCTCTGTGGATTGAGCTACAAACCCGCGCTCGTTCAGGATATCGAAAACGTTTGCCACCTTGAGAATCCCGCACTCCGGTTAGAGGTAGGCCAATATTGAGCAATTCCGAATCGAGGGATTCAGAGATCAAAAAGATTAAAGCTTCCTCAATTAGGCAATTCCTCGATCTTATTTCGCGTATTCCACTGCCCTGGTTTCCCGAATGACCGTAACCTTGATCTGTCCGGGATAGGTGAGTTCACTTTCTATTTTCTTGGCTATGTCTCGGCTGAGCATGACGACGTCGGTATCGGCAACCGTGCCGCTCTCGACAATAATTCGCAGCTCCCTGCCCGCCTGAATTGCGTAAGCTTTGCTGATTCCGTTGAAAGAACCGGCAATGCGCTCCAGTTCTTCGAGCCGCCTGACATAGGTTTCGAGGAGCTCTTTCCGAGCACCGGGCCGAGCGCCTGATAGAGCGTCGGCGGCCTGGACAAGAACGGCCATTATGTCTTCGGCCGCAATATCCTCATGGTGAGCCGCTATCGCGTGCACTATCGCGGGACTCTCGCCGTATCTCCTGGCAAGATCAGACCCTATTGCAGCATGAGGGCCTTCCATTTCGTGGTCAACAGCCTTTCCGATATCGTGCAGAAGACCCGCACGCTTGGCCTGCTTTTCGTTGAGGCCAAGCTCAGCGGCCATTATTCCACACAGAAAAGCAACCTCCCTCGCATGTTGCAGCACATTCTGTGCGTAGCTGGTGCGGAATTTCAATTTGCCGATCAGCTTTATAAGCTCGGGATGAATGCCATGAACGCCTACATCAAATGCCGCCAGCTCACCTGCATCACGGATCGATGTCTCTATTTCGGCGGTAACCTTTTCCACGATTTCCTCGATGCGCGCAGGATGAATTCTTCCGTCAGATATGAGCCTCTCGAGCGATACCCTTGCCACCTCGCGCCGCACCGGGTTAAAGCCAGAGAGTATGACCGCTTCGGGGGTATCGTCGATAATCAGGTCCACACCTGTTGAGGCCTCTATGGCGCGGATATTTCTGCCTTCCCTGCCAATAATGCGTCCCTTCATTTCTTCGTTGGGGAGCGTTACCACTGAGACAGTCTTTTCAGCAACGTAGTCCCCGGAGTATCTCTGGATCGCCATCGAGATGATGTCCTTGGCTTTTCTGTCCCCTATTTCACGCGCTTCGGTTTCAATCTTTTTCACAATCAGGGCGGCATCGTGGCGAGCTTCGTTCTCAACCGAGCTGAGCAGCATCTCTTTGGCTTCCTGTGCAGACATTCCCGAGATGCTTTCAAGCTTCCTTCTCTCTTCCTCGAATAGGGACTCCAGTTCTTTATGCCGGCCCATCATATCCTTTTCCTGCTGGGCTAACTGTTTTTCCCGCTTAACCAGGGCCGCATCCCTCCTGTCGAGTCCTTCGGATTTGCGATCAAGGTTTTCTTCTTTTTGCAGGATTCGCTTCTCCAGATTCTGGAACTCTTTCCTGCTTTCCTTGGATTCTTTTTCGAACTCCGATTTCATTTGAAAGAGGCTGTCCCTGGCCTGAAGGATTGCCTCCTTCTTGACAGTTTCAGCCTCTTTTTTTGCCTCGGCAAACAAATTTTGGGCATCGCTGTCGAGTTTGCGGCGCTTTTTTTCCAGCCAAAAGTACCTTACAAGGTACCCTACGGCCCCACCAGCAACAAGTCCGACAATAAACAGAACTGCGGGGATATAACCCATTATCTCGGTTTCCTTTCGAGCTTTAGCAGCCCGAGCCGCACAACCTAACCATCGGCCCGGGAATGGCGCAAACGGCACGATATTGAGCCATTTAACAAATTACCGATACTAGAGAATAAATGAGAATAATGCTGGAGGTTTTCCAGACCCGTCGAAGGACTTCTTGAAGCTCAAACGAAAAACAGAGAAGAGGACAAGAAAGGCATTGCCCCCGCAACGTGTCGTGTTGGCAGGTGGTCTAGAACCTTTAGGTTCAGGTGGGCGCCCTATTACTCCTTCAGGCTTTCAGCCGAAGCTGACTTGCACACCAGAGCAAGGCAGAGCTCCCGTTTCAAGTATGTTGGCTCTGAAACATTCTGCCAATCACGGGCACAGCAGGGGCAAACCACAAAAAATTCAATCAGCCAGATTTATTCTTTCGGCTCTTCCTTGCCACGCATCTTATACTATTACTATAGCGCTGCAAAACGAGCCGGAGTCAAATTTTGGTATCTCTGCCGAATAATCCGGTAATGAAGATCCGTTAAGCCAATCCAACCTCTTCCAGTCTCAGACGGTCCGAAGCGTTTTCCTCCACGCTCGCCAGTTATATGGCTAAAAATATCAGCGGGCGCGTGCACCCCTTTTGGATTTGCCGCACCTACATCAATGTTCCGGCAAATGCCGGGAAAGCCTAAATATCGCATCCGGCAATATTTTAGCTAAAAAGCGCATTGATAGTCAAGGTTGATTATAGCCAACAACAGACCGGCAGGCGAGACCAGCTCCAGAAGATCCGATGGCAGGCATCATATGCCAATGCTGTTGCTCAAGAACAAACTGAATCAGATGCGGGGCGGGCTGGAAAGGCCGCCCAACAAAACCTTGAACCACCAAAAGTCAACAGCATTGGATGAGGCCGCCTCACATTCGAAGAGTACAACTCACCACTGTTCGGTTAATTTCGGATGTCAGATACAAGTTGCTGATTTCGCATGTACTTTGACGCAAATTAACGTTTTCGATTTGAATTTGGATTAATGTTTTCTTCCCGGCATTCACAAACTGCGCTTCACACTTGGCAAGCATGGCAAATCCGATTT
>JBKQLC010000229.1:0-5581 GCA_052147195.1 Syntrophobacteraceae bacterium | reverse complement strand
CTCTTCACTTCCTCAGGGGAATCAAAACCAAACATCCTGGCATAAGCCGGATTCACATCGATGATCTTTCCATCGGGGGTAGATCGGAAGATGCCCAGCACGGCGTCTTCAAACAGTCTCCTATACCTGTCCTCACTGAGGAGCAGGGACTCCTCGGTTTTTTTGCGCTCGGTGATATTACGGACGAAAACCAGAATCCCTTGGCTTTTCTGGTATCTTATGGGCGCGGAATGGGCCTCAACGTAAATGAGCGCCCCATCGAGTTTCACGTGTTTCTGTTCCATCAGCGGAGCGGGTTTCCCTTCCTTGTTTACTGACCGGATGCGCTCCATAACTCTTGCACGGTAATCTGGATGGACTCGTTCCGCGATATCGTGGCCCAGCAATTCTTCCTTCGATGCCGCCCCATACAGCCGGATAGCTGCATCGTTTGCGTAGGCAAAACGTGCCTCTACTAATATAAAGATCGCATCCGGCGCACTTTCCACTAGTGCCCGAAACTGTTCTTCGCTCTCGCGTAATACTTCCTCAGCCCGCTTGCTATCGGTAATATCGATGGCAACGCCAAGCACCGCGGGCGTCTTATCGCCAAATATGTGAAAAGGAACCTTGGTGGTCTGAACAAAACGCAGGTTCCCGTGAGCGTCGGTATAGGGTTCCTCTGGAATGAACTTGGTTTCTCCCTTCATTATGACTTCCCGGTCATCCTGCAACATGTTTCGAAGTTCGCTTTCGTCGGGGTGGAAGTCGGCATGATATTTTCCGGTGAGAACACTTACGCTTGTGTTGTTGGCCTCAGCGGCTGCTTTGTTTACCAGGAGATATTTTCCATCCCAGTCCTTCGCGAAGATCGAGAGTGGCACCAGGTCAATGATTTGCCGGAGTCTTGCTTCGCTCTCGCGCAACGCTTGTTCGGTCTGCTCCTGCTCCCATTGGCGTGACTGCAAATCCTCGCTCATTTTATTGAAAGCATTGGCAAGGTCATCCAATTCGACAGTGCCGCACATAGCCACTGGAGTCTGGCTCTCTCCTCTACCGAGTGCCAGTACATGGTCCCGAAGTTTTCCGAACGAAGAGGATATTTTCCGTAAGAATACCAGCGCGATGCCGAAAGCAATGAATGTGACAAAGATCCTCATGCCTGCTTGAGGCAGCAGTTTGAATGTCACTGCCTCCATAACAACATCTTCGGCACGGCTTGCTTCAGAAACCCAACCGATGGAAGGTATAGGGGCAAAGGCGGCCAGTTTTGGTTTTCCTGTCTCCACCGAAGTGACTCTTGTAACTATCTCTTTGGATTTGAGAGCATCTTCGAGCACGGGAACCTGTGCGAGCCGGTTGCGCTGTTCCCATGTATAGTCTTTTACAGGGTAACGATAAACAAGCATACCTTTGCTATCGAGGATACTGACGGAGGCATCTAAGGACCTCTGGATTCCCAGCACCCCTTTCAGTTCATCCGGTGCGATTTCAGCAATGACTATGCCGATCAGGTCGCCTCCGTCATTCCTGATGCCTCTGCTTATCGTGAATGTTGGGCCCCCTGTTTTCTTTGAGAGCGTCAGGTCGCTGACCACAATGTCCTGTCCGGCTGAAATTTCTCGAAAGTACGAGCGCTCGGTTAAATCGGTTCCGATGGACTCCGAGTCGGTTGCAGCAAGAATGCGTCCCTCCGGATTCACCCAAAACAATTGCCGGAACGTGGAACGCATTGTCCGGGCTTTAGCAAGTATGCGGTTCTGGTCCTGGTTCGACAGCGTCTCTGATGAAGTCAGTGCAGTTCCGATCAACAGTTCATCGATGAGAATGTCCTGGAAGAATGTCTCGAAATTCATGGAGACCGCACGGGCCAGTTCAAGGTTGGCTTGGAGTTCCTCAGCTCGGCGACTCTGGAATCTGTCATAGCACATGTAAGTTAGTATGAATAAATTGGGGATAATCAAGATGGCAAGGAGCTGGATGAGTTTGCCTTGGATGCTCAGCAGAAATCGTGTTTTCCGGACAGGCGGTGCGAGATTTGATCTCATCAGGACCTCTATTGTGATTTGTACGAGATGGGCCGGAACGTCTGCCGGTAATAATCTACAGTTTTTATGCAGAAGATGTCCAGCATTTCCATGCGAATTTTGAAATGGAAAGAGTTTTCAACAGCCACGGCGAAAGAAGTGTGGAGGTAATCGCCGGGCTTGGTGAAAATTGATGTGCAATGGGGCTATCGATAAACCAGGAAGCATGTTTATTGACCCCTGGTTTGATCGAAAGGTCTCTCCCGGCTCAGAAGGGTTGTTCGCGGAAAAAGTAGGAGGCAAGTACGGCCGTTTCCTCGAAAACACCGGCAAGATGGGTTATCTGGTCCCGGTATGATTTGACTTATAACTTTAAAGAAGGCTTGGCGAGGGTCCCGGTAGGCTTTCTTGTTGGCCCTGGAAGCGGCAAAGATCTTCAATTCTCTCGGAAAAGCGCCGTTTGCCGCAAGGTTCACCTAACGCCGCCGGCGTTGCAGTACGACAGTGCATGTACAAATACACCCCCGGACCGGCCCGGTATAGGGTGTTTACATGATTGAAACAGCAGCCTCTATTATCTATATGTGAGATGTAAGGGAATTTCCAAACTCAGTTATGGCGGCGATTAACACGGCCCTCGCACCAGTTTTCTTCAGGGCTGCCTGTCCTTTCGTCCCAAAAGCGGCTGAACGCAACGTAACATCAACTTTCCCCTCAAAACCCAGATAAGGAGATCCCCATGAAGTGGCTATTGGTTCTTTTGTTTCTTTTCCCGGGTGTTGCCATGGCCTCGGACACGTGCTGCTTTGTGGGGCCGGGAGACTGCTTTGCAATCAGTTCCGCTTCGGAAATGGAAACTTGCAAAAGGACTCCGAGCACCGTGGCTCTGCATTCCACCTGCAAAGAGTCGCCGGAATGTATGTTGTCGGAGGAACCGGTTCCCCAACAGCCGGAATTTAGCAGCGGGCTATTGCAAAGGGATGCAACGTTCACAGACATAGCCGGAAAAGCAAAGACTGTGCGGTAAACAGCGGACTCCAATATTTGCAAGTCTCAGTTGTGTTGATTTCTTTGTAAATCCATGAGGCGTCATCTCTGCACACGTCTGAGCAACTGAACAGTTCGAAACCGGATTACTACAGCCTCAACCCGCGTTGCCATAAGTTGAATCCGGCCGGAGGGACCTCGCAGAGGAAGTATCGTACCTAACGCTTATTGATTGTGGGTATGAGAAAATGATTAAGAAACAAGATCATAAGTTATATAAACTGGAAGATTATGCACTACAGTGGTCTAGTAAGATATTATATGGAAGTTTGCGAAGAAAAACCGTTATTCCCATTGACTTTCGGGCGGGAGAGGATTGATCCTCTCCCGCCCGAAGCTTTATGGAAATCGGGATTGCAATGAACCCGGCAGCCGGATCGCGCGAGGGCATTCCGTGCCTTCGGCGCCTGGAGACGCTACGACTGCGATAATTTTCTCACTTGGGTGTTTGCCCGTTTAAAGCGCCGCTAGGACTATAGCTGACGAGGCCATACGTTCCGAGCAAAGATCCGTCGCTTGCCCTGAGTTGCGTGACACTGCCGTCTCTGGCATTTGCCGCCCAGATGTTTGACCCGTCGAAGGCAACACCGGTTGGATAACCTCCGAGAGCATACGTCCAGACCAAGCACCCGTCACATGCCCTGAACTTCGTCACAGTACCGTTGGAATTTGTCACCCATACGTTTGTCCCGTCGGATGAAACGCCGAATGACCCCCTGTAGCCGACTTTATATTTGTGGATCAAAGACCCGTCTCCTGCACTGAGCCTTGTGACAGTTTTGCTGCCATTATTTGCCACCCAGATGGTTGCCCCGTCGAAGGCAATACCCACTGGATTAGTGTCGACTTTATACGTTCCGACCAGACACCCGTCTCTTGCCCTGAGCTTTGTGACGGACTTGCTTTCATGATTTGTCACCCAGATGTATACCCCGTCGAAGGCAATGCCCCATGGACTATCGACATGGTACGTTCCGACCAAAGACCCGTCGCATGCCTTAAGCTTTGTGAGAGTACCGCTGGCATTTGCCACCCAGATGTTTACCCCGTCAAAGGCAACACCAGTTGGAGAAGCGCCGGTAATATACGTCCCGATCACGGACCCGTCGCTTGCGTCGAGCTTTGTGACAGTGTTGCTGTCATAATTTGTTACCCAGATATTTGACCCGTCGAAGGCAATACCCCATGGCTTAGAGACAGCGTACGTCCCGACCAGAGACCCGTCGCTTGCCCTGATCTTCGTGACAGTATTACTGCCGCTATTTGCCACCCAGATGTTTGCCCCATCGAAGGCAATACCATATAAAGTGGCGCCAGCACAGGTTGCGTTCGCCGGAGCAGGTGTTGCCAAAACCTGCAATAGCAAAATACCTGAAATCAGCAGAAAAATTCCTATTCTCGTACATTTTTTCATTTAAATTCCCCTCCTGATGCAACTGTTTGAAGTGACTCACCCCTTTTGAGCCGGACTACGATAGGGGACAGATCACAAGGCTACAGGTCAGCCACGCTAAACCCTTAATCACTGCAAGTGTTAAATGTCAAGTGGATTTTATATGGTAGAAATTGGGTAATACTCTATGGATATATCCATTTATTGGTTGGCGTTTCGGTGTGTTGGCGACAATCCGATAGGTCACCTAACTGCTGAAATTAACACCAGCCATATCCGCAATTTTAAACCACGGACAGGGAGCAGCGCGGCGGACGCCCACGGATAGAAATCTTTGATTTGTGCGCTTCTACTCAATTCCAAGCACAAGGATCTGTGCTGGAAGCGTGTGGTGCGCCGATGAGCACAAGAGTCCAGTCCCTGATATTCGTGAAATCCATGGTTGAAGATTATTTTTCCCCCTGCATTTTGCCGCTTCTGGTTGCCGTTTGGCAAAAAAATCCCGGCTGCAATATCATAATCTTGTTAATCGGGTGGTTGCGGGGATGAGTTCCCTGAAGTCCGGAAAGGAAAAGCAAATGCCATCAGTTGAAAGAATAATCAGCGATCTCGAAGCCAAAATTTCCATGGAAGGCTGGGGAGGCTTTCCGGAAGCCCTTGAAGAATCGCGCCTCAGGGCGGCCAGGGGAGAACCGTCCGCCAAAACTCCGATAACCCTGGAGATGATGGACGACCCCGTTCACGGGCGACTTTATCGACTAATTCACGAGGGACGGGAACGCGTGAGGAATGCCAGAGAGGATATAAGGAACTGTCCAGGGGGTAGTACCCTGTAACCGCAATATCTCCTGGCCCGCGTGGCACCTTGAACCATGAAAAGGCCTGTAGGATGGGTGGAGCGAAGCGCAACCCATCAAGTCCTTTCGGAACAGCATCTCATTTCCCCGCGACGCTCCTTCATCTGTGTCTAACAAAACTTTCGCGCCCTTCCCGTCTCCGAGTGAAAAATTATGGGCGCTCGTTCTTTTTCCCGTTGACTCTACCGGTGCGATGGGCTAAATATGCGCCTTCCTTGGGGGGGGGCGTGACAATCTCTGGTCAAGTGAGTATGTTGGAATATGGCTGTTTTAGATCT
>JBKQLC010000228.1:0-32631 GCA_052147195.1 Syntrophobacteraceae bacterium | reverse complement strand
AACACCAGTGACCCGTTGTTGGTCACCGCACCCGTTCCGAGGCTGCCCGTCGATCCCCCCTCGTTGTTGCCGCCCACCTGCACCACCCCGTTCGAGATCACCGTCGGCCCGCTGTAGGTGTTGTTGTTCTCCAGCGACAGCCACCCCGGTCCCAATTTGGTGAGCTTCCCGGTCGTGATCGCCCCGCTCCCCGCAAAGTCATAGCTCTCCGTGTTGCTCACCACCACCGACGCCGGCGACACCGCCGTGTCAATGTTGATATACGGATTGTCTGAACCCGCGTCAGTGAAGATCACCGAGTCGGCCGTGAGGAAATCCGCCTACGAAATGAAGAAAGTTTCATGATCCGATCAATCCGGATTCATAATAAACCAAATATTCACCTTTCCTGCATTTCGAGGTTTCCCTGATTTATCTTTTCATCATTTCATAAAATTCTAGCTATGCTTCGAGGTGATCGAGAGGGAACAGGGAGACTCGGCGTCCGCCGCGGCGTGAGGGAAACAATAATGCACGGGCGCCGTAGATACTTCAACTAAAAGCTTGACAACCCCGAAGAGTGAAATGTACAATCTTTACGCGAGCGCGTTTAATGAATAAGGAGGTAACTTCATGAAAAACGTTTTTTCAACTAAAAACATTGAGAAAACGAAACGTTTTGCCGCTTGGCAAGACGCCTTATGTGAGCACTATTTAAGAGTCGACACCAGCAGTCCAAGCCCTACTGATTATGAAGGTTTCTTAAATAAATCAGCCCTGGGTTCTGCCGTCTTGTCTGAGGTCTTTCTATCAACCCAGAAAATTACCAGAACTCATCAACACATCGCTCGACTGGATAAGGACTGCTTTTATATCATGTTTCCTTCCAAAGGATCACTTCTTGTAGAGCAGGCCGGGAAGCAGGAGATTTCCACACCAGGGACAGCGGTGTTATTCGATGCTGCAGCGCCCTATCATTTGCATTGCCGCGATTATCTTCAGTCGATGTATGTTGAAATGCCGCGGTCGATTTTAATCGATAGATGTCCGATCGACAAGCTGGAGAGTGTCCCCGCTTTGAATTTTGCCGATGGGTTGGGATGGGCTGTAGCCGTATTCTGTAAGCTACTCGCTTTCGAAGGGGATTCGATAGGGAACGACGTAGCCCCGAAAGTGGTTACGGAAATTGCAGATCTTTTAGCTCTGTGTATTGATGCTGAACTTAAACGCAAGCCTGCCGGCGAAAGCTTATCCAATAAATTCCGTCTTCAATCGTTGAAATCATATATTGAGAGTAGGCTTGGTGATCCGGATCTATCTCCTGAGGTTATCGCCAAAGATAATGGGATTTCAGTGCGGTTTCTGCATTACCTGTTCAAGGGTACCGGTAAGTCGGTATCTGAATGGGTTCGCGAACAGAGACTGGAAAAATGTCACCAAAAGCTCACCAGCACCAAGTTCGATGACGATTCAATCACCGGCATAGCGTTCTCCTTGGGATTCAATAGCTCTTCCCATTTCACCCGTCTATTCAAACAGAAATTTGGCGTGCCACCTCGCTATATTCGGCAAAAAGCTAAGCAGGTTGACTGAGGCCATTAAAAACAATGGCTATGGCTTATATGCCGGACATGCCTATTTCATAAACGGCTATCCTCTCCACCAGCGACGATAGTCTCTCCGCGGAAGCTTTCTGGCGCTTCTCCTCGTCCGGATCGCCGAGCGGAAGACCGGTCTCACCTGGGACCGGATCAGGACCACCATGGAGCGTCTTCACCCCGGTGAGTTCTCTTCAAAAGATGGCCGCCTCCTCCAGTCTGCCGAGCCTACCGCTGAACAGCTCAACATAATGAAACAACTGGGGATATCACCGCCAGCACAACTCCGGAAGATCGATCCGCCCCCCCTAGATCCATAGGCAAACCACAAAAAAGTGACGGTTCGGGACATCCGGATATTGTTGCTGTTTCATCGAGGGGTGTTACTGTGACCGTCGAAGGGGGGATTAAATAGGTCCCATTGTACAACTCCACAAAGCTGCTTTGGCTCGTCTTATCATATGGTGACGGATTTCAGGTCCTCCATCTCTATCCCAGGGAAAAATCCAATAGTAAAAATCCCTTTGTATTGCGCTAAGTGTCAAAAAACTATGCGCTGAGAGGCAAGACAGGTGTTCAAGTATTTAATATCGTGTGCGACAACTTTCGAAATCTGCTCGCTGCATTCTCCTCTCGGCTGACATTCTCCTCTTGCTGGATTCTCTTCCCGCTGCATTCTCCTCCTCCTCGACGTTGCGGCAACAACTCGAGGCAGGAGAAAGTAGAAATCCACGCCCTGTGGGCGTGGTAATGTGGACTGGCCACGCCGGTCCCAAATGAGCTTGGCCGTGAGGCCGCTCACCGCTATCTCCTGTCTCGACACGATATGTCACTGCCAATGTCACAAGAAAAGAAGGAACGACTTGAAGAACAACTAACAATCGGTGAACGATAACGCACCCAAGTGCGGGGCAAACGAGGCATTCCCCTACGGGAAGTGGTTTTAAAGCCCCGCCCTATTGGTGGGTTTGTTTACTAAGTTGATAAAAGTAAAATAATTCCTTTTCGTTAGAGAGGCAACATGAAGATATCACGTTTTCATCTTACACAAGAGCAAATTGTAATTGGGATTGCGGCGGCCCTTTTTATTGTATTTTCCGTTACGCTCAGTCGTTTCTTTGTAGCCGAGAATTTGTTTACTCTAGTCCGGAATGTCTCCGCACTGGGAATTCTCGCCACGGCAATGGCCGTTGTAGTCCTTGGCAGGGGGATGGACCTTTCGATCGTTTCTACGATGGCTATGTCTACTGCCTGGGCCTTTTATCTCGCTGGTCACGGTTTTTCCATCGAGACCGCTTTGATTATAGGGCTCGGCTTTGCCCTTATGGTCGGCTTGATCAATGGAATGATTATTGCCTATGCTGAAATTCCGGCGATCTTCTGCACGCTGGCAATGGGAATCTTTGTTTTTGGTATCGTACGGGTCAAGCTAATCGATTTTGAAGTTGTTTATATGCCGCCGAATGCTTCAGCGATTGCCTGGATGGGAAATAAATATCTTTTCGGCGTTATACCCATGCCGGTGATACTTCTTATCGTGGTCTTGGCCTTAACCGCTCTTTTCCTGAAATTCACCAGGCCAGGTCAACAAATCTACTCGATCGGTGATAACCTTGAGGCGTCTCGTATAGTTGGAATACCGGTTCGTCCGATAATAGTTTTACAGTACACGCTGTCTGCTCTTATTGGTTATATTTCGGGAATCATTTCGGCCGTAACAGTAGCTTCCGTCAATACACGCCAGGTTACCGGGACTTTCATATACGACGTGCTTCTTGTTGTGGTTATCGGTGGTATAAGTCTTTCGGGCGGGCGCGGATCCATTCGCAATGTTGTTGTCGGCACGCTTCTGATCGGAGTTATATGGAATGGCATGACCATAATGGATATTCAATACACCCTTCAAAATCTTATTAAGAGTTGCATTCTGCTTATTGCAATCATCATTGACAGCCTAATAAATCCCCGGGATGAGCAAACCGAACAGCAGGGGGATATCTAACACATTTATTGCGATGTTATATTTGTATTAGATATATAGAAAAATGTGAATAAAAAATGTTCAGAATATAAATAAGAAATAGGTAACTTTCTTAAGCGTTGAAAAGGTAAAAAAAGTTTTATTGGAAAGAAGGTAGCAGGCAGCGAATTCGGTCGTTGAATTCGAACAAATAGGCGAAGTGTTTTGTCGTAGTGGAGCGAGATTGTTTAACATAATAACAAACAAAGGAGAAAAGAAGATGAAAAAGAGATGGGTAATTTTACTTCTTATAATGTCATTCGCCATCGGTGCTGCGATGCTTCAGACCGCTATGGCGGCGGGCGTTGATGATCAGGCGCGTCACGATTATTATAATGCACTCAAGGGAAAGAAGATCGTCTTTGTCCCCTGTGCCATGGGTTTTGATTTGACGGAAGGTTGGGCTGCTACTTTGAGAAGCCTGGCAACCGACGTGGGAATGGAGTTTTCAATACGTGATCCAAATTGGAATATCGATGCCGGAGCACAGGCTATTACCTCCCTGATCTCGGAGAAACCGGACGTAATCGTTGTTCATAATCCAGATGTGAATTCTTATGCCAAGCTTATCCAGAGAGCTGAACAGGCTGGTATTTATATAATCTCGGTTAATATGAGATCGAGTATGGGAAGTTCTGGATTCGTGGGCGCCGACTACACGCGGATCGGTGAAATGCAGGCGGAACGAATCGTTAAGGTCTGCGGCAAAGGCTCGGACACAAGCGGTAAAGTGGCGATTGTGCAGGGAGTTGTTACGTCGGGAGCCAGTGGCTTTGCCAGGAAAGGTGTCGAGAATGTCCTGTCCAAACATCCCGAAATAAATATCGTTGCCGACCAGGCTGCTGACTGGGACGCGACGAAGGCCCGTAACATCACGGCTACCATATTGCAAGCAAATCCGGACATTTGTGGGATCATAGGCATGTGGGACGTAATGGACACAGGTACTGCTGCGGCAGTCCAGGAATTTAATAAACGGACCGGAAAGCATGTATACGTGAATACATCCGGCGGCGGAGCCAAGTTTTCCTGTACCAACGTTATGGATGGGACTTTTGACGAAGTTATCTCTTATAATGTTCCTGGACAGAGCCGTGATATTTTTGCTTTAATTTCATACCTGCTGCAGTCTAAAGTAAAGCCGGGAGAGTACAAAGCGTCTATAATTTCACCGTTGCGCCTCATTAATAAACAGACCATAACCTATGATGCCTGTTGGGATCCTGATGCATTAAAAAAGAAATAAATTTGTACATGGGGCCGGGCCTTTATTGGCCGGCCCCATGGGTCTTAATTCTTTTGAAGGTATAACAAATGTCTTCTTATGATAGAGTGATGAAATTTCGTTATGATTATCTACCTACCCACCTTGTAGGTGAAATACTGACGAAGCGGTGGGTTGATAATTTAATTCCGTTTCTGGTTTTAATTGCCGTTGTTACAATCTTTGCTACAATCATACCGGAGTTTTTCACAACGGGCAGTATAGTCGACACCGCTCGGCAATTAGGTGAGTTCGGTATAATAGTAATTGCCATGATGGTAGTCATGGTCTCCGGCGGCATTGATCTTAGCGTATCCTCCACATTCGCCTTGGTAAATATGTCCGCACTAGGGCTGACATCTCTTGCGGGTTGGCCGATAGGACTCGTGTTTTTGATGTCTCTTGTGATTGGGGCGCTCGTCGGCCTCGTCAACGGTGTATTGATTGGTTATTTGAGGCTTCGCGCTTTCCTTACAACGCTTGTCACTCTCGTCATCGTCAGGTCAATAGTGGACTTATTGTATTTGCGTTATGCTACCGACATCGCGGGTAAATTTCCTGATTCCCCGATATGGGATTTTTTTGGAGCCGGGACTCTGCTCAAAATACCTTGCAGTTTTTGGGTGCTTATGGTGGTCGGTGTCGGCGTCCATTTTGTTCTGAGCCGTATGAAGCCCGGCTGGCGTATTATGGCGATAGGCGGGGCACGTCGCTCAGCTTATAACGTCGGGATCTCAGTAAAACGCGATATTTGTCTGACTTATGTCGCGGCAGGTATTTTTGTTGGTCTGGCAGCCTTCCTGTATGCAACAAGACTATGCAGTGTAGGTTCCGACACCGGCGTGGGACTTGAACTTATGGTGCTGACTGCCGCGGTGGTCGGCGGGAACAGTTTAGGCGGAGGAAGAGGTTCTGCGGCAAAGGCAGTTATGGGCGCCCTTACAGTTCTTCTTCTGACCAACGGCCTGATTCGCCTTGGACTGCAGAGTGGCGCCACTCAGGTATTTTTGGGATTAATGCTTCTTTTTGCAGTTATTGTTGACATTCGGTTTGTTAAAAACCGTTACAAAATATTAACAAAAGTTTATGTCTCCCCAACTTTTTTCCCTCTTCCGCTGGCGCCGGCCACCGAGGCAGGATCAACATCACCTTACGCACTTAATGATCGTCTGCGTGATGTCGAGGTGATCGGCCTAGGCAAAATCGATGGACCTGAAGACATCCTCATCGACAATAATGATGATATTTATACAGGTAATAGAATAGGTGATATTATTCGTTTCAAAGCCCCTGATTATAAAGAGCCGGAAGTATTTGTTCATTGTGGCGGCAGGCCATTGGGGTTAGCGTTTGATAAAAATGGAAATATTGTGGTTTGCATCGGAGGGATGGGGCTGTACAGCATTGATAAAAACAGACAAATCACCAAATTGACGGATGAAACAAATAGGACCCCTTTGTCGATAATCGACGACTCTCGCTTGAGTCTTGCCGATGATTTGGATATAGCGCCTGATGGAAGAATATTCTTCAGCGAAGCGACAAAACGTTATGAAATGCACGAATGGCCTGTGGATTGTCTTGAGAGTAGAGGAAACGGACGCATTCTTTGCTATGACCCTTCCACAAACAAGACGAAAACGCTCATAAGGAACCTTGTGTTTTCGAATGGTGTATGTGTGGCTCATGATAATAACTCGTTCTTCTTTGCGGAAACATGGGGATGCCGGGTCAGCCGTTATTGGCTAAACGGCCCGAAGGCCGGAATGGTTGAAAGTGTTTTACCGGATATACCCGGATTTCCGGATAACATCAATCGATCCTCCGACGGCAATTACTGGCTGGCGCTCGTTGGTATGAGAACGCCGTCGCTTGATCTGGCAATGACAATGCCCGGTTTTCGCAAACGAATGTCGCGAAGAGTCGCCAGTGATGAATGGTTGTTCCCGAACATTAACACAGGTTGTGTGATTAAGTTTAACGATCGCGGTGAAGTCCTCGAATCATTTTGGGATTTTGGCGGTGTGAATCATCCGATGGTCACATCAGTGCGTGAGCATCGGGGTTATTTATACCTGGGTGGGATTAATAACAATCGCATTGGCCGGATTCGTCTTCCGGGAGCGGATATTTCTTGGACAGGAAAGTTATCATATTGGGGAGACCGCTCATGATAAAGATAATAGATGAATATTTAGGTCGTGGAGAGTTCTCGATTACCGTTCCTCCATTGGATGGGGCACTAATACCAAATGAGTTATTAGAAGAAACTGAAAAATCTTTGATTGTTGACGCTCCGGATTGCCTTGCGATTATGAACGGTATACCGGTTGTCAGCAGTCGTTCCAAAGTCTTGGAAGTCGATAAAGGAGGGAAAGAGGTCGCCAGGTTCGATGCCGAGATATCCTGTATCACAGGATTACCAAATGGAGGGCTGGCCGTAGGCTTAATTGATGGCCGGATCGCCATAGTCCATGGACCACACAATGGCAAAATCATTAGACCAAATGAAGGAGCCAAATGTCCCACAGCGTTGCACGCCGATTCCGGTAACAACTTATTCGTCACCCATGGATCTTCCACAAACAATTACAATGGATGGAAGAAAGATCTTATGGAGAAGAATTCATCGGGATCGTTGTGGCGTCTCGAAATAGCCACTGGTAAGCAGACTATGATTTGCGGCGGCTTGGCGTTTCCGTATGGCATCTACTATGATGACAAATCTTTTATTGTTGCCGAAAGCTGGCGGAGCAGGCTTCTCAGAATCTTTTTGGACGGGAGCAAGCCGCCGGAGGAGGTGCTGGGGCACCTGCCATGCTATGTCTCTAGGATGGCCCCAGCTCAGGAGGACGGCATTTGGCTGACTGCATTTGCTCCTCGAAGCCAATTAGTGGAGTTTGTGTTGCGGGAAAGAAGATACTGTAGACTCATGATGGAAAACATTGATCCTGATTTCTGGGTCTGTCCAACCTTACGTAGTAATAAATCGTTCCGTGAACCGCTGCAAGCCGGAGGTGTCAAGCAGTTAGGAATAATGAAACCATGGGCTCCCGCCAGATCGTATGGTTTGGTGATCCGGTTAGACAGTAACTTCCAGCCGGTCGGCAGTTTACACAGTAGAGCAGACGGGTCAAGGCATGGAATCACAAGTTGCATAGAACATAACGGCAGATTGTTGATGGCCGTTAAAGGCGACGGCATGGTCGCATCGTATCCTATTGATCGAATTAAGAAGAGATAAATACTATGGCTGTAATTCTCCAGATGAAGAGTATAACAAAGGAATACAAAGGTGTTCCGGTCCTCAAGAATGTCGATTTCGACCTGGAAGAGAAGGAAATCCATGCCCTGGTTGGCGAAAACGGGGCTGGTAAGTCTACTTTAACTAAAATATTGGCAGGAGCCGTTACTCCGACAAGGGGAGAAATTATACTCGATGGAAAACCTATTAAGATAGATCATCCGACAGATGGTGTAGCGCACGGTATTGCAATGGTGTTTCAGGAGACAAGTCTTGTGCCGTCGCTCACTGTTGCCCAGAATTTGTTTTTGGGAAAAGAAAAATTTTATAATCGGCTTCGGACGATTTACATAGCGGCGCAGCAATTTCTTCAATCTCTTAATTTTTCAGTAAATCCCTCGGTAACGGTGGCGAGGCTTGGCGCAGCGCAGAAGCAGATGGTGGAGATCGCTAGGGCTGTGTATTATAAAGCCCGCATCATCATTTTTGATGAACCAACTGCTCCGCTGACGCCTGAAGAAAAACATCATTTTTTTGCCTTACTTAACCGCTTGCGAAAAGCAGGTGTTACAATCATATTCATAACACACGTCCTGGAGGAAGCGTTGCAATCGGCGGATCGTATTACAGTGCTTCGTGATGGTGAAATAGTAGTAACCGATAACGCGTCTAATTTTACCAGAGATAGAATAGTTCAAGCCATGGTCGGACGACAGCTGAGTGGCGGGCTTTATGATGTCAGTGCGAAAGGCAAGCAAAGACGAAAAGCTGGTCGCAGGGTGTTAAGCGTTCAAAATTTGTCGATGCAGAATATTGTTCGTAACAACTCATTTTCTGTTTTCGCGGGACAAATTACCGGAATTTTCGGTCTGGTTGGTTCCGGCAGAACCGAGACTGCAAAAATTATTGCCGGCGTTGTCAAGAGAGACCTCGTTCATGGCGGAGAAGTAAAATTTGAAGGTAGATCAGTCCGGTACAAAGTGCCGAAACCGGCAGTCAAGGACGGGATTATATATGTAACCGAAGACCGGAAAATCGAGGGGTTTTTTGAAACGATGTCCGTTGCCAGGAACATTTATATAGGGGCCATCACTGCCGGATTGACAAAGAGTTTTGTCGTCAATATGAATGAAATGCATAAATTAGCAGAACATTGGACGAAGGCGCTCAACATCAAGGCAACGGACAGTAATGCTCGAGTTATCGAATTATCCGGAGGAAATCAGCAGAAGGTGGTGATAGCCAAGGCGCTCGTTCAACGTCCGAAGCTGATCATTTTCGATGAACCTACTCGCGGCGTAGACGTTGGAGCAATAACTGAAATTCACCAAATTATTAACAAACTTGCAGATGATGGCCTGCCGATAGTAGTAATTTCTTCCTATTTGCCGGAAATTCTGTATTTGTCTGACCGAATTCTCGTTTCCCGTCAAGGGCGTATCGTTGAGGAATTTAACGCTGCTGACGCGACTGAGGATATGATAATGTATGCAGCAGTCCATTAAAAATGTGTCATCAACCCAGGTAAGTAGTCATAACTAAACATGATATATAGAGGTGGCGAAAGGAGTATATGATGGCAGGAGATATTGAAGTAAACACAGAAAAAGGTGTAATGATATTAACAATCAATCGAGTCAGTAAGAAAAATGCCCTTTATGAAGATATGTATAGTATTATTGCTGATGCATTTGGACAACTCGATCGAGACGAGACTATCCGCTGTATGCTTATCAAAGCCAATGGCGATACCTTTTGCGCGGGAAATGACATTTCCTTTTTTCTGAATAACTATAATATGGCGCCGGATGCGCCAGTTGGACGTTTTTTATACGGATTAGCAGGGCTGACTAAACCTCTGGTTGCTGCCGTTCAAGGGGCGGGAGTAGGAATCGGACTTACTCTCTTGCTACACTGCGATCTTGCTTTTGCTGCTGAGGACATTCGTCTGTCGGCGCCTTTTTGCAGTTTGGGATTGGTGCCTGAGGCCGGGTCGAGTCAACTACTCCCTGCTTTGATCGGTCATCGAAGGGCGATGGAGATATTCCTGCTCGGCAAGGTTATAAAGGCAAAGGAGGCTCTGGCATATGGCCTTGTCAATGAGATAGTTCCTATCGCCCAACTCCATGAAATCGCTTTGGATGCCGCCCGAAAGCTAGCAGAACTTCCGGCCGAGGCCGTATATGAGACGAGAAGGCTGACTCGAATGCCTTCAGAGGCGCTAAGCAAGCATGTAGAAGAAGAATGTAAAGTATTCATGCAGCGCATCGCAAGCGAAGAGGTACAGACCATTTTCAAACGTTTCCTAACCCGAAAAAGTGGAGTGGACCCCATTGGTTAGACAGCTTGAGCCAGGGAATTAAACTCTAAGTCGATGGGTTGTGGAAGGCCTCAAGCAGCCACCTTAAGCGGAGAGGGTCTACTGTAGTATACCTCATCCGGATTTTTGGCCAAAAATCGCGTACTGCCTGGCAATAGAGCTCATCCATCTGAGCTTCCAGATCATGCCGGAAGTTGTGGCCTTTCTCGAAGATCTCGGCCGTCCCTTACTGGAGGGCTCGTTTCCAGCCGGTGACCATAGTGGGGTGAAGCCCAAAGCAGGCCGTTAACTCGGGAATGGTCATCTCATTTAGTAGAGCGGCCCTCGAGCGATATGTTGGGGGCTTGCACAGGTTGATGCCAATATCATCAAAATCTGATTCGAAGGGACACTCCTTTCGACTTTGATCCCCTTTCGAAGTGTCCATCAAAACTGGGGGGCATATTTTGTAGATAATTCAATGTTGGAGGGTGAGCAATGAATTGGCGTGAGAAGTATAAAGATAAAATCGTTACAGCGGATGGAGCTGTAAAATGCGTAAAATCCGGAGATAAAATAGTTGTTGGTCAAACCAACGGGATTTCGGTTTTGCTGATAGATGCTGTGTGTCGAAGAGCTGACGAATTGCAGGGAGTCAGCTTTTATTCATCCCTGGGCTGGAAAGGCGAGGCTTATCTTGATGAAAAATACCATGGTAAGTTCACGCATATGGCGGAATTTGTGTATGACAAAGCAAGACAAGCATATAAAACCGGCCAGACACAATTCACGCCGTTATATTTTTATGAATTTCCAAGATTCTTTAGAGAGGTAGTCAAACCGGAAGTGTCTTTTGTCATGGTTTCGGAACCTGATGAGAATGGTATATGCAGTTTCTCGATGAATGCAGATTTTATTTATGAATCCGCCATGGTGAGTAAAAATGTTATTCTCCATGTAAATCCGGCAATGCCATATACCCGCGGCGTATCCATTTCTCTGGATAAGGCAACTTATATCGTACATGAAAGAGAGGAACCTCTGATCGTTTCCCAAGGCAACCCCGGTCCGATTGAGGAACAAATTGCCCGGAACATTGCCCCTTACATCGATGATGGAGCAACGATTCAGATGGGGATAGGAACCATACCTGACTTTGTTCTATCCCTGCTCGGCGATAAAAAGGACCTGGGAGTCCATACCGAGCTGTTTGCCGATGGAGTTATAGACTTGTACAATAAAGGAATTATTACAAATACAAAAAAGAATATTGATGTCGGCAAAATTGTGGCAACCTTTATCTTTGGCACTAAGAAGCTCGCTGAATTTGTTCACAACAACGATGACGTTCTTATGATGCCTGTAGATTACACCAATAATCCGTACGTAATCGCTCAAAACGACAAGGTGGTTTCCATCAATTCTTGTCTGGAAGTGGACCTGTTAGGTCAGGTCAATTCAGATACACTGAATGGTTATCCGTTTAGCGGGGCAGGAGGACAAGTTGATTTTGTACGGGGGGCCAGGATGTCCAAAGGCGGCCAGTCCTTTCTCACTCTGCCTTCTACAGCGGCCAAAGGCAAGATTTCGCGAATTGTCTGCAAATTAGGAACAGGTTCTCCGGTGACGACAAATAGATTTGATGTGGATAATATTGTAACGGAGTACGGAGTAGCAAAGATGTGGGCGCGTACAATGAAACAAAGAGCTCAAGCACTCATCAGTATAGCCCATCCCGACTTCAGAGAACAATTGGAGAGAGACGCTCATAATGCCGGCCTGCTGAAATAGAGTTTTATTCTGGAATAATGGTGGGCCGGAATTTTCATCAGTTCATCAGCTATGGTGATCCGGCTTCTCTTTTGAGGGGAGCCGGATCACCTTCCGTCCTCAGTCCGCGCGCTTTGCTTCGACGCTGACATTCTATCGGCGGCTGTTTACAAAGGATGATACTTTACAGTTTTTTGAAATACGAGTGTAAAGGATGATCCTTCCCTATAAATAAGAAATTTTCCGGATTCTTTCGGAGGTAAAAGGGGGCTTAACATGGCTTATCAGAAGCTTCTCTACGAAAAAAACAACGGCATCGGTATTGTTACCATCAATCGTCCTCAAGCAGCCAACGCTTTAAATGATCAAGCCTACAGTGAACTCTACCAGGTATTCCAGGAAATCGAAAAAGATACATAACTCCGAGCAGTTATCATCACCGGCGCAGTGAAAAGTCCTTTATCGCCGGCACGGACGTCGCCAATATGGCGAAAATGAGCTCTATCGAAAATCGGCATGTTCGGGGCGGCCCTCTTCATTTGGCTCTGTATGCTGGCCAATTCAGCCTTCTGGGGCGGCGTTGGGTCGGACCTAATGCCGTTAACTTCTAAAGCAAAGGATCTGCTTGCAGAAACGGCCTGAACTGAAGATAATCAGTTGAGGAACGCCATAGTGCATCGTCGCTACGCTCCCTCTTTGGTAACGATCCTCGGAGCTGGGAGATCGGGAAGTACGTACATGAAAGGCCTCAAAGCGCTCTCTGGGTTTCATGACGCTTTCAGGAAATGAAGAAGATTTCATGATCCGATCAATCCGGCTTCATAATAAACCAAACATTCACCTTTCCTACATTTCGAGGTTTCCCTAATTTATCTTTTCATCATTTCCTGAAATTCAAGCTATGTTTCCATATGGTGTCTGAAAATAATAATTAATTAAAACAGCAACTTAATCGCGAGTAACACTTGGCATTACCCTTGCTCTGCACTCGCTTGGCGATGATATTGCAGTCTTTGTCGCTTCTTGGTCTCAAATCCGGAAAATACAAGATCAGTGGGTGTTGCCATTCTAGAGGGACATGCGGGACCCTTCCACGATGGGTTGAATTAAAGAGATAAGTGAACAGGCTCAAAAAAGGCAAGGAGAAACTCGGAGGAGGTCAAAACGTGAATAAATGTAAAATCATGACAGCACAAGAGGCGGTATCCAGGTTCATTTCTGACGGGATGACGGTCGGAATCGGAGGATTTTTCCACTCGCCTTCCTACGCCATCACACATGAGATTATCCGTCAAAAGAAAGCGCACCTGACGATATGCCAGCCCAGCTTTAACGAACACGCCGATCAGATGATCGGCGCCGGATGCGTGGATCGCATCATATCCTCCTACGTATGGATGGAGGTTTTTGGTCCGCTTTACTGCTTCCGAAGGGCGATGGAAAAAGGTATCCCTCATAAGATTGAGATGGAGGATTACACTAACTTCGCTGTCATGGCACGCTACCTTGCCGGTTCTCTTGGCATCCCATACATCCCCATACACTCGATGAAGGGCAGCGACATGATGAATTATCGAGCCTGGCATGGGGAAAAAAAAGCCATCCTCATGAGAGACCCCTTCGGCTCAGGGCATGAGCACGTTCTTGTGCCGGCACTGAACCCCGATGTGGGTTATTTTCACTGCCAGCGTGCCGACGAGGAGGGTAACAGCCAGATGTGGGGCATTTGGGGCGACATGCCCTGGAGCATGAGGGCCTGCAAACAGGTCGTCGTCTCCTGCGAGGAGATCATTACGCGCGAGCAAATCGGACGGGACCCCAATAGGACGATCGTGCCCGGATACAAGGTGGTGGGTGTCGTTCATGCCCCCTTCGGCGCCCACCCCAAGCATTGTCAAGGTTACTACGACGTCGACCGGGACTTCATCTTCAAATACATCCGCGAGTCGGCGAGCGAAGACGGTTGGAAGAAGTATATGGATGAGTGGGTGTACGGCGTGGCCGACCGGGATGAGTATGCGAAAAAATACGTGGATACCTTCGGTATGAAGAGGTTTCGCGGTTTGAAAGCAAAGGACATGATGTGCACCTCGGTCAACTACGGGTTCTAAGGAGGTCCGACCATGACGAGCGACTATAACGAATTCACGCTGCAGGAAATTATGGCCGTCGCCGCAGCCAGAGAAATAAAAGATGGTGAAAAGGTCATTATCGGGACCGGACTTCCCCTGCTGGGGGCCTTTCTTGCCCAGAAGACCCACGCGCCTAACATGGTGGCCATCTACGAGTCGGGAGCCATCGACTGCAAGCCCAGCGTTACACCCTTTTCGGTTGCCGACTCGGTGCTCGTACCTGGATCGGCCATGCAGGGCGGCCTCATGGAGGGCCTCGGGATTGTTCATGCGGGCGAACTCGATTTGGGGTTCCTGGGCGGCGCCCAGATCGACAAGTACGGCAATCTCAACACCCACGTCATCGGAGATTACTGGAAACCCAAGGTCCGCTTTGCGGGAAGCGGTGGCTCCAATGACATCGGAGCCGGTTGCAAGCGTACCATAGTGATGATGCTGCACCAGAAGCAGCGCTTCCCCGAGAAGGTGGATTTTGTCACCACCCCCGGCTACTTCGGGGGCGGCAAGGAACGGGAAAAGTACGGATTCTACGGAGACGGTCCCAGTGTCGTCATCTCCACCCTGGGTATCCTCCGCTTCGATCCCGAGACCAAGGAAATGTATCTTGCCTCGTTTCACACTGGTGTAACGGTGGCACAGATCAAGGAAAACACTGGTTGGGATCTGAAGGTTAGCCCTGAAGTCCACGAGACACAACGGCCTACGCCTGAGCTCATTCGTATCCTGAGAGAGGAGTGCGATCCTACGGGCGTGTTCCTCAAGAAGCAATAAACTTTGTGCTTTCGGGACAAGCTTGATGTTCAGCCGATCTGGGGCGGGGCCGCCCTGCCAGTCGCCGTTGGGTGGGAATCCTCCCGACGAAGGGAAAAAAGGAGAAAAGCATTATGACGGATTTGAAGGAGACTGTTCTTTACCAGAAAGAGGAAAACATCGCCTGGATAACCTTCAACCGGCCCGAAGCCCTGAACGCTCTGAATACGGACGTGAACCTTGCGCTCACAGACTGCCTGAACCGCGCAGAGGCCGACCCGGAGGTGAGGGTTATCATTCTCAAGGGTTCAGGGGACAGGGCCTTCGTCGCTGGAGCCGACATAAAGGAAATGATGTCCATGAACGCCATGGAGGCTCGCGAGTTCGCCCTCAAGGCCAAGCGGGTAACAGACACGATCTGGAATCTCAAGAAGCCTGTCATTGCGGCTATCCAGGGGTTCTGCCTGGGCGGCGGCCTCGAGTACGCACTGGCCTGCGATCTGCGGATTGCTTCCGAGAGCGCGAAGCTGGGACTCCCCGAGATCAATCTGGGCATCATGCCGGGCAGCGCGGGGACACAACGCCTGGCCCGCCTTGTCGGCCTGACCAAGGCAAAAGAACTCTGCTTAACCGGTGGAATGATCGATGCCGGCCAAGCCCTGACACTCGGCATTTTGAATGCCGTCTGCCCGCAGGAAGCACTTCTTACCGAGGCGGCGGCATTGGCGAAAAAAATCGCATCGAAGAGCCCGCATTCCGTGACCCTGATCAAAGCATCCATCAACAGGGGGACGGAGATGGATCTGGAGTCGGCGGCGCTCTTTGAGATTGATTGCTTCGGTCTTTGCTTCTCCACAGAGGAACAGAGAAAGGGAATGGAGGCCTTCGTTAACAAGAGCAAGAAGAAGTAAATCAATATAGAAGGAAAAACGGCGGTATCCCTCGATCGCGGATCCAGGCGCCGCCTTCACTTCATCGAGAAGGAGAATTGAGATGAACCAGAAAGTCACAGTCATCGGAGCGGGCACGATGGGCTCCGGGATCGCTCAGGTTGCGGCCGAGGCCGGGTTCGATGTGACCATCGTGGATACCGACCAGAAATTCATTGACCGGGGGCTCGGCGGCATCGGCAAATTCATCGAGCGTAAGGTCGCCAAGGGGACCATCAGCAAGGAACAGATGGACCAGAGCCTCTCCAGACTAAAAGGGACGACAGACATGAAGGTCGGAGTTGAAGGGGCTGTCATGGTCGTTGAGGCTGTTTTCGAGAAGCTGGAGATCAAGAAAGACATCTTCTCGAAGCTCGACACCATCTGCCCTACGGAAGTGATCCTCGCAAGCAATACGTCTACACTAAGCATCACCGAGATCGCCGGGGTCACGAAAAACCCCGGGCGCGTCATCGGAACCCACTACTTCAGCCCAGTGCCCCTTATGAAGCTCGTCGAGGTGATCCGGGGCGAAAAAACTACAGATGACGTCACGGAAAAAACTGTCGGCTTTTGCAAGCAGTTCGGAAAGACTCCCATTGTTGTACAGGACATCCCGGGGTTCATTGTGAACCGCTTTTTGTGTTTGCTCTACAACGAGTCGGCCAACATGATCCACAACGGCGCTGCCTCGGCGGAGGCCATCGATCAGGCCATGAAACTCGGATGCAATTGGCCTATGGGACCAAATGAAATCATGGATCTTGCCGGCGTAGATGTCTGCTATTTCGCGGTCGACGCGATGTACCAGATGACCGGTCACGAAGGATATAAGCCCTCGCCCCTGTTCAAGAAAATGCTGGATCAAAACCTTCTGGGCCGCAAGACAGGGCGAGGCTTTTACGGCTACGAAAAGAAAGCTTGAGGAGTGAAGCATGGAGAAAAGAGAGGTTGTAGTTGTTGAGGTTATGAGGACCGCCTTCGGCAAGATGGGAGGTGCGCTAAAGGATTTTACAGGGGAGGAACTGGGAGCAATTGCACTGAAGGGATTGGTGGAAAAGACCGGGATTACGGCGAAGGCCCATTTGGATTCCGTCTTTGCCGGCTCCGCGTTTCCTATGGCCTATGCTATGAATCCAGCCCGCTGGGCCCTCCTTAAAGCCGGGCTGCCTTTCAGTACATCCGCGTCGTTTGTGGAAATGCAGTGCGGCTCGGCAATCGATTCGATCAATCACGCCGCATGGAAAATCCTCTGCAACCAGGCCGACATCGTGATCGCTGGCGGCATGGAGTCGTTCAGCCAACTGCCGGTGAAATTCTCTACCAGCCAGGAGCCATACAGACTGAACGCGCCGAAGCTTCTTGAGTTTCAGTTGGAGCCCCCTTCGAATGAGAAGGAGACCTACGGACCTTTCAGGATGGGGCTCACCGCCGAGAACCTTCAGGTCAAGTATAGCATCTCCCGGGAAGCGCAGGACGAGTTTGCTTTCCGGAGCCAGTCGCTGGCGAGGAAGAGCATAGATGCGGGGTATTTTACCGAAGAGATCATCCCGGTCACGGTTTCCCAGGGGAAAAACAAGCCGCCCATCGAGTTTAAGCTGGATGAGCACCCTCGTTTGGAACCTCTTGAGAAACTTGCGAAACTCCAGCCCGCTTTCAAAAAAGATGGGACCGTCACGGCGGGAAATGCCTCCGGTATCAATGACGGGGCCGCTTTCGTCCTTTTGATGACCGACCGAAAAGCAAAGGAGTTGGGTTTCGAACCGATGGCCAGATGGATCTGCAGCGCGGACTACGGCATCGATCCCGCCATTATGGGTGTTGCACCCGCTTATGCCATCCCGGTTGCTCTGAAGCGCGCAGGTCTCAAGCTTTCGGATCTCGACGTCATCGAGTGCAATGAAGCCTTTGCGGCGCAGAACATTGCGGTCATCAAGGAGTTGGAGAAGCAGACAGGCGAAAAGGTCGATATCGAGCGCTGGAATCCCATGGGAGGCGCCATAGCCTTCGGGCATCCCAACGGCGCCTCGGGTGCCCGAATCGCAGGGTTCGCAATTCGGTACCTGATCCGCACAGGCGGACGGTACGGATTGTTTTCGGCCTGCTGCGGCGGCGGCCAGGGAGTCGCTACGATCGTGGAGAATATGAGGCTTTAGAGGATTAGTAAGGAATCACTTAGCCCCCTCTGTCAGGAGCTCAAGAATGGATTTTAGACTATCGGAAGAGCTTGTAATGATACAAGACAGCATCAGGCGGATTGCCCGGGAGCAGTTTGCGCCAAGGGCAGCAGAGATCGATTCCACGGAGAGATTCCCTTGGGAGAACTTCGAGATCCTGAGAGACAACGGTTTCCTGGGTATCAATGTTGCCGAGGAGTATGGCGGCGCCGGAGCCGGACAACTGGCGCTTCTACTTGTGTTGGAAGAAACAGCTCGTGCCTGTGGCTCCACATCGGTGATCCTGACGAATCAGGGCCTCGCAAGCGAACCCCTCATGCTCGCAGGCAGCGAAGAGCAGAAAAAAAAGTGGCTTTACCGGCTGGCCACCGGCGAGTGCCCGGGCGCCATGGCAATAACCGAGCCCAACGCCGGCTCTGATGTTGCGGGCATGAAAACCACGGCGACGAAGACTGTGGGAGGCTGGCTCCTCAACGGCTCTAAAATTTTCATTACCCAGGCCGGCGTGGCGGGAATTATGCTGGTGATCTGCTACACGGACAAATCAAAAGGTAACAAAGGGATGAGCATATTCGTCCTGGAAAAAGATGCCAAAGGCATGACCCTTGGCAAGCCGGAGCACAAGTTGGGAATCCGGGGTTCTGACACCCGGCAGGTTTTTTTCGAGGACTGCTTCGTGCCCGACGAGCATATGATCGGTCCGGAGGGCAGCGGTTTCAAAACCCTCATGAACACCTTTAATTTCTCCAGGCCTAATATAGCCGCCCAGGCCCTCGGCATTGCACAGGGGGCTTTCGATGCCGCCCTCGCATACGCGAAGGAACGCGTTCAGTTCGGCAAGAGCCTGGCGTCCTTCCAGGGCATGCAGTGGATGCTCGCTGAAATGGCTCTCGGCATCGAAACAGCAAGAACAATCGTTTATCGCTCCGGCGCCATGATTGACACCGAGCCAAACAATCCGGATATACCGAAGATAGCCTCCATGGCGAAGTGGTATGCCTCGGATGTGGCTATGAAGGTCACTACGGATGCTGTACAGATTTTCGGAGGTTATGGCTATACGAGAGAATATCCCGTCGAAAGGATGATGAGGGACGCGAAGATCACCCAGATCTATGAAGGGACAAATCAGATACAGCGGATTATCATCGCCAACCAGTTGCTACGATAGATCCCTGGCATGTGATTTCCACCTTCCCTTCTCGGATATGCGGATAGGGCATGAAACCCCTGTCCGCATAAGATCAAAACCACAAGGAGGTATGAGCGGTGATGTGGCAGCGGCTGGTACAAAGCGGTACTTGATTTCCTGAGAGAACAAGATGCAGGGATCCTGTGCAGTGAAAGGCTTTTTTCCATCTGAATTATTCTCATTCCAGTGAACTGTTTCACGTGACTACTTATTTCCATATCTCCCTGTTCGTTCTCGAGTCCTGCTGATTCTGCGACTGAAATGTTTTCCGGAAGCAAGGCATGACCTGTCGAAAAGTGACGCAGACAGGCAAAAGAACAACAGAAACCATTAGACACTAAAAGCTGCTGGCATCGCGATTTTGATGATCAATCAATTGGTGGTGCTTCCGAACTCTACCTTCTTTTATATGCGGATAGGGCATGAAACCCCTCTTCGCATAAGATCAAAGCACAAAGAGGAATCACCGATGATGTGGCAGGTTGGCCAGGACACCGGTAAAGAGTCCTTAAAAACTACCTGGAGGGGAGAATATGGCAAATCAATCAGTTTCGTCAGCTAACACGCAAACGATAGGCAAACTGGAAACCGGTTCTCGGTGGTACATTGTTGTTTTGCTTGCAATGGGAACCGCGATCAACTACATCGACCGGGTCAACTTTGGCGTGGCCACGCCGACTTTGATGAAAGAGTTCGGCTACGGAACGGCTGATATGGGGATACTCATGTCGGCCTTCTTCTGGTCCTACACGATAACAATGCTTCCGTCGGGATACCTTCTGAATAAATTCGGGCCGAAGAAGGTCTTGGGCTTTGCCGGATTTGCCTGGGGCGCCGTTACGATGTTAGTGGGGGCTTGCGTTGGTTTTTATTCCTTTCTGGCCCTGCGAATAGGGATCGGAATCACGGAAGCGCCCGTATATCCTTCAAATGCTCGGGTAGTATCGGTGTGGGTTCCTAAACGTGAACGGACCTTCGCCTCATCCATATTCGATTGCTGCGCGAGGGTCGGAGGCGCCTTCGCCCCACCCATAGTGGCCTTCATCATCGCTGAATGGGGCTGGAGAGCGTCGTTCGTGGTTACGGGCGCTCTGGCCGTAGCGTGGGCCCTCTGGTGGCTCCTGGCTTATCATGAGCCTGCTGATCATCCGAGAATTTCCAAATCCGAGCTGGCCTACATACGTCAGGACGAAGTCATCACGCATACAGGCGAGATCCACGTTGAACCCATTCCAATCATAAAGTTGGCCACATATGCCGTCATCGTGAAGGCTACCCTCGCCTATGCCTTCTACCTCTATGTCTGGACCGTCGCCATCTATTGGATACCCACATACCTCATGAAGGTCAGGGGCCTGTCCCTGAAGGAAATGGGCATTGCCGCATCCATTCCGTTCATGGTTGCGGTCTTCATGGAACTCGCAGGCGGAAAGTTATTTGACAAATGGTATGAAAGGGGCGCTTCGATTACCAAGCTGCGCCGCACGGGAATGGGAATCGGCATGTTCGGCGCGGCCTTCTTCATCTGTCTCTGCATGCAGGCTAATACAGCCTTCTGGGCTGTTTTCTGGCTTAGCGCCTTTATGGGCATCTACTCATTCGGGGCTTCCAACGTCTGGGCCATTCCCAGCGACATCGCACCTTACGGTCAGGCCGGTGGTGTCGGTGGCGTCTACAATTTTGTAGGCAACTTCGGCGCTCTCATCGCGCCGATCGTTACCGGCTATCTTGCCGAGTCCAAGTATGGCTTCAATGGCGCCTTTGCGGTCTGCGTCGCCTTTTCTGTTATTGGCGGCCTGCTCTTCATTTTCAATAGGTACGAGAGACTGAAGCCCAAGGAGGTGTGAGATTTCCCCCTTTAAACTGCCTCCATTTGCTGCCGTTTCTATCGGTGTCCGCTTCAGGCCCTGGGTCGAAGCGGACACCCAGGGAGGTATACAGCGTTAAAACGCGTTTTTGCAGCTTGAAATATTGAAACGATGTTGCGAGGCAGAAATGTTTGATTCTGAGAAAACAGCGCGCATTTTGTCCCGGAGGTTTTAAAGACCATGAAAACTGCTCTGCTGGTTTGCGCCATAGTAGTGGTCGCATGTCTCGGATTTTTTGGCTACCGAGGCAAGCAAGCCCTTCAGCGTCGAAAATCATTTTTCCAGCGTATCAGTGAAATCGACAAAACTGAACTTGAATACCTTGACTACATCTCCTACCATGGTGGTCTACCTGAGATTCCAAAGCCCCAGAAGCTGAATATTGCTGTCGCGCAAGATTACCTTCTGCTTTTTCCCAACGCGACGCGTTTCTCCAAAGTGGCTTTTGGCCGTTGGCATGATATAGAAACATTCACGACTAAACTCAAACACGACGCAAAAAAGCAAAGCTTGGTGCTGTGGGGGCCGCTGAGCCATCTTCTGAACAGGGATATAGTGAGGCATTTCATTGTCATCCATTACACCGATGCGGAGAATCAGGAAAATCACCTGCTTCTCGAGCATCCGAACCCTGAGAGGCTGAAAGAACTGTATGAGAGATTGTCTGAGGCGTACAAAAATTCCGAAGAGAACTCTAACCGAATATCTGAAGTGTGTTGAGGTAGCTTCTCCTGGGATTTTTTATTAGTTTTTTCACGGTTCGTTCTTTTATTGCTGCCGATTTTACGAATGAAATTTTCCCAATGCAATGCATGGGCTGATAAAAGATGACGCAGACAGGCAACAAAACAACCGAAATCATTACACGGGAAAAGTTGCTGACATCGATCCTGATGATCAATCAGTTGCTGGTGCGTCCGGTTTCCATCGACAAAGTGCTAAACGCCATTGTGACCGAAACGCAAAAGATCTGGGACCTCACCCGCGTGGCGATCTTCATGGTGGACAAAGAGGCGCGTCTGCTGCGAACGAAATACGTTTCCCCAATCGGCTTCAACGAGGAGGAGATGAAAAGAACCATGACCGTGCCGCTGCACCTCGATAAACATCCTTGCGCGGAGACACTTGTAGCCAAAACGGGACAAACGGTCTACATAATAGATCGGGCCAACGATCCGCGGGTTACCCCGATTGATCTGAAAATGGATCTCTTCTGGAAACGTGTTTCAACCATTACAGCTCCACTCAGAATCGAGCAGGATATTATAGGCGTGCTTGAGGGGGACGCTACAAATCGGGCTCTTCACCTCTCCCAAGACGAGGTTAATCTCTTTACCTTTTTCGCAAACCAAGCCAGCATAATCATTGAAAATGCCAGGCTCCAGGATGAGAATCGAAGAAAAATCGATCAGCTGCTCTTTCTCCAGGAAGTGACCAGGAAGTCGAGCTTGAGCTTCGATGTTGATAAGTTGATCAACAACATTGCTATTAGCGCCCTTCGGCTGACAAAGGCCAAAGGCAGTCTTGTATTTATCACCGAGGAAAATGGAAAACATTTGAAACATGCCGGTGGAAGTGGTGTGCCAGTTCAAGAAAAAGAACTCCTGGCCCTGGGAGAAGGTATCGTCGGAGGCGCTGCAGTAACGGGGCGGCCGGCGCTTATCCATGATGCGAGGAAGGTGCCGGAATCGAGCGGTCCTGATGTGAGATCCCAACTGGCTATCCCGATCGCGGCCGAGAAGAAAGTGCTGGGCGTTATTAGCGTTTACAGTGACCAGATCAGTGCATTCAGCAACACCGACCTCGAGATTCTTTCCATCTTGGCAAGCCATGCGGCGGTGCTGTTCCAGAACGCCGCTCTCTATGAGCAGCTTTCTATGGAAAAGCATAGAGCTGAGAATATTCTGGAAAGTTCGCATAACGGCGTAATCACGCTCAACGCGGGCGGGTTTATTCAGTCGGTCAACCGGAGAGCCGAGCGGATTCTAGAGATTGATCGGAAAAGCATGCTGGGAAAGTTGATCTTTGAAATCGGGGATGACAGAATCGAAAAGGTTCTAAACATGGCTCTGCGGAAGGAGCCCCGGCCTGGCATTGTCGAAGCGAACTTAGTAAAAAAGAGCGGTGAGGATTCCATTCTGGAAATAGCTACGTCCTCTGTGAAACGGCTTGAAGATGAGAGCGCAGAATTCATTATCTCGTTTCGCGATATCACGGAGGCCAAGAAGTCCGAAGAGATCATCCGGCGGATGGATAGACTGTCATCGCTTGGTCAACTGTCCGCAGGTATTGCCCACGAGATTCGCAATCCCTTATCGGGAATCAAACTTAATCTTCAAATTCTATCGAAAAAGATAAAGGACCCGGAATCGATCGAGAAAATCAATGATTCTCTCGAAGGAATAGGCCGAATCAACAACCTGATCAAGAGCGTTCTGAATTTCACGCGTCCAGCCGTACCAAAGTTCAAGCCGGATTACTTGCAGCGTGTCCTTAAAGATACGGTAAGCATCATGGAATCACAGCTTAAACGGAAAAAGATCAGGGTGATTATGGACTTGCCGGCAGCCGAACAGGCAATCGCCTTTGATGAAAATCAGATTCGCCAGGTATTCGTAAATCTGGTGTTGAACGCCATGGGAGCCATGCCCGAAGGTGGAACTATCAAAATAAGCGGATCAATGGATCATTACGAGCCGGGGAAAGCCGGTCTATTCCATCTGGTCATTTCAGACAATGGCAGCGGCATCAGGCAGGATCTTCTGCCGAGGATTTTCGACCCTTTCTTTACAACCAAACCCGAGGGTACGGGTTTGGGATTGTCTATCGTACACAAGATCCTGGAGCAGCATAAGGCTACCATCGAAGTCGAAAGTTCCGACAGCGCTGGCACGGCATTCACGTTGACTTTCCCGATAAATGCAGTCGAGGCGGAAAATGTACCGGCATAGAATCCTAATCGTAGATGACGACAAATTATTGCAGAAGCCATTGAAGCAGATCCTTGCCGACAAATACGATGTATCTACCGCATGGAGTGGTGAGGAGGCGCTTGAAATCATTAAGGAAACGCCTGTCGATCTCGTACTCCTGGATATTCGACTGCCTGGAATAGATGGTATTGAAACACTCACGGCCATCCGTGAGAGGGACAAAAAGGTTTTGGTGATCATGATGACTGCATTTGAGGATGTTAAGACAGTCATCACTTCCATGAAGATGGGGGCCTTTGACTATCTTGTTAAGCCTTTGGACATGGACGAGATCGAGATCATCGTGGAACGGGCGCTTGAAAACTTGAATCTGAAAAAGGAGATTGAAACCCTCAGAAACGCCTGTATCAGAGTGTTCGATATTCAAAATATAGTGACTGCCAGCGACGAGATTCGGGAGGTATTCCAGAAGGCCGACAGAGTGGCGCAGAGCCGCGATACCACGGTATTGATCGAAGGTGAGACCGGAACGGGGAAAGAAATCATTGCCCGGTATATCCATTATCGAAGCGATCGATTTGGTAAGCCCTTCATGGCGATCAATTGTGGTGCAATCAACCGGGATCTGGTGGGAAGTGAGCTTTTTGGTTATGAGAAGGGCTCTTTTACCGGCGGGCTTCATGAGGGGAAAGAAGGGAAAATAGAGGCTGCAAACGGAGGGACGCTATTCCTGGACGAGATCAGCGAGATTTCCCCCGAGATACAGGTAAAGTTATTGAGGTTCCTCGAGGAGAAGGAGTTGTATAGAGTTGGAGGGACCACCAAGATTCATGTGGACGTGAAGGTCATCGTGGCGACGAATAAAAAGCTTTCCGAAGCGGTGAAACAGGGGACATTCCGGCAAGACCTTTTTTACCGGCTGAATGTAGCTTGGATTCATATTCCTCCGCTTCGGGAGAGAAAGTCCGATATCTTGCCGACGGCCATGTTCTTCATGGACCGATTCAATGAAAAGTTTGGCAGGAATTTTCAATCCATCTCGAAAGATGCCCAGTCGCTTCTTCTCCGGTACGATTGGCCTGGTAATGTGCGAGAACTGAGAAATTTCATAGAAAGAATCGTATTGATGGAAGAGGGCAGCAAAATAAAGGAAGATCATCTCACCACATTACTGAGCCTGGCGCACAGGAATTCGGTGACGGGTTCTTCTGAGATTGACATTTCCTTGCAGGGCATTGACTTGGAGGAGATGAACAAGAGGTACATGATTCGTGCGCTTGAAATAAGCAAAGGTAATCTATCGAAGGCGGCAAGGCTCCTGGGTTTATCCAGGCCGACATTAGCCTATCGTCTCGAAAAGTACGGCATCCCAAAATGAATCCTCCAAAAACCAGTGTCATTGACGTTTGGCTTGCATGTCCGATCTGGAAATCGTATGGTTTTTACGGGCTGCAGGGTCGCAGTGGAAGTTTTTCCGGCAAAATCCGATCTCAATTGCAGTTTGGATGCATAGCGCAGAAGTTGATGCATTATTTCGGCTAAGAAATCGGAGATAAAATGGAGCGGAAAGCAAAGATATTGCTCGTCGATGACGACCCGGATATCCTCGAAGCGATGAGTGCTGTGTTGACGACGCATGACTACACTGTGATCACCGCCACGGATGGTCAGGAAGGATTGGTCAAGCTAAGGTTGGAAAGGCCGGACCTGATGATCCTTGACCTGATGATGCCCAGAGCGGACGGTTTTTGGGTATGTGAGAGAATTCTCGACCCAGGTTGGGTGAAATATACCTGCATCCCCGTAATTGTACTGACATCGGTAAGGAAAGACGCCGGCCGTCGCCGCTACGAACTGGATACCGGCCTACATCTGATGGTCGCTGACTATATGGAAAAACCGATCGATTTCCCTACTTTGCTTGCGAAAGTAGACACTTACCTCAAAATGCAACATAAATAAGAATCTTCGCCACAATGCTAAGTCGTCTCCATTCGGCCATTATGGAGCTATTGCCTTCTGCACCTCACTCCCATACAATCTTAGATGTTAGGCGGCTCAGGCGATTGCGTTACTCAACCGGACTTGGCGCAATTGATGCGGGTGAATATGTCGCCAAGGCTAGAGGAGTCCAGCATGATTACCGATGAGATCAAGCAGGTAGTAAAGAGTCGTTATGGCAAGTTTGCCGAGACAGGCAGCCACAAAGAGTCCTGTTGACCAAGCAAAAGACAGCTCGGTTCGGGCTATGCAGTGGACCAGGGACTCTACGGTCAGGATGAGCTTTCATTAGTGCCGGAGATTGCTCTCAAGTTCTCTCGAGGTTGCGGCAACCCTACTGGTTTCGCTAACCTTCAGCTTGGCGATGCGGTTGTAGATTTCGGCTGTGGTGGTGGGATAGACGTCATCCTGGCCGCTCACAAAGTCGGATCGCAAGGAAATGTAATCGGAATAGATTGCGCCCCCCAGATGATCGAGCGGGCCAGGCAGGCTGTGGCTGATGCAGGCTTGCAAGACAGAAACATAGAGTTCCGCGCCGCGTACTTAGACAAGACACAGCTTCCAGACGACTTCGCGGATGTGGTGGTCTCCAACTGCGTCATCAACCTGTGCCCCGACAAGGACGCAGTCTATAAAGAAGCCTTTCGTATCCTTCGAGCCAGTGGGCGAATTGCTATCTCAGACACTGTCTTCACGGAGAGTGTTGCGTCTGAGTTGCGAGAGCGTTTCCAATTAACTTGGGCGGGATGTTTGGGAGGAGCTATTCCTGAAGACGACTACTGGCAGATAGTGAGAGAAGCAGGCTTTTCTGAGATTCAAATTGTGTCCCGTCACCTGCTTACTCCAGAGGAATTGGAAGCAATGGCTTGCTGCCCTGGTGAAGAATTTACTCCACCGCCGAACAGGGAAGATCGTGTTGCGGTGGAAGGGAAAGTGGCTAGCGTGAAGTTCACAGCGATGAAGTTGCCTGTGAGGTGAAGCATAATTTGAAACCAGAGCAAATCATCGATGAAAACAAATGGAGATGGTCGGGACAATCAGACAAGAAGCGTTCATAAGGATTATTCACTCAGTATTTTTCATCCATCAAAACAGTAATATGAAAGTGGAGTCCTACCCGCTGTTCCAGTTTCTGCCTGCCCGAATTGGGAAGACCCCTTGCTCGATGGCGAGTTACAACACGATCAGAAAAGGCGTTTGGCTATTTCACGGCGGGTACTCTTGTGTCGGCACTCACCACCTAGCTAAAATACAAACCACCGTTAACGTTAATAGTTTGTCCGGTTATGTAACCGTTGCGAGCCAGCATGAGGACGACATCAGCAACCTCTTCAACTTCCCCGAAGCGGCCAACTGGAATGCGGTCGGGTTTTGCTTCGAGTTCTAGGAGCATATCGGTTTCGATCAACGCTGGAGCAACAGTATTGACCGTAATTCCATCCTTTATCAACAGAACGGCATAAGAGTGTGCAAGTCCCCACAACCCGGCCTTCGACGCGACATAGGGCGGCGCGGTAATTCCACCGGTCTGAGCTGCAACGGAGGAGATATTGATGATCCTTCCCCAGCGCAGCTCGCGCATTCCTGGAAAAACCGCCTGAGTGGTAAGGAAGGCCGACTTAAGGTTTACCGCAAGCACCCTGTCCCAGTCCTGCTCAGTGATTTCGTAGAGGCTTTTGGTAATGACAATCCCGGCATTGTTCACAAGGATCTGGACTTGCCCGAGTTCGCGCTCGACACTATGGATCATTTTTGCCGTTTCCGAAGACTTCGAAACATCTGCTTGAACCAGGATGCCCCGCTGTCCCGTCTCCCGAACCAGAGCGAGGGTCTCAAGAGCTTCTTTCTCCCTGCTGAAGTAATTGATAGCGACGTCTGCACCCGCTCTTGCAAGTGTTGCTGCGACAGCGCGGCCAATGCCTCGGCTGGCGCCGCTGACCAGAGCCACTTTGCCTTGAATATCCTCCATACTACTTTCCTTCTTCATGATTCCTAATCAAAAAAAGCATGGGCTAACGTTCATCTCAGTAAAGTTCCGGCTGAAGTGGAAGTAGCCATTCAGGAGACATGAGCAGAGAAGTGAGAGCGCAGCCGATTATCGTCATCTCGACTAACCAGATAGGCCTGCAGGGTGGGGTTTGTCAAGCGGAGATCAGAGTGGCCGAGGCTTGGAGATGAGATCCAGTGATGATGTGATGGATTCAATTCGATCTTACGCGCCTCACGCCCCCAGTTCCCGATCTCAGCGCACATGTTGCCGGTTCAGGGGAAGTTCACATATTAAGATCATACGTCGTTATGCGTCGGTCTGTTCTGTGGACTTCATGAATGGGCAAGGAGGGTGAACTGCATCTGAGTCTGAGGCGGCGGCTATTCCAAAGATTTGTCGAGTACAGCGACAAGTTGGGTTGAGATTTTAACCGTCAATTGAAAACCCCTTTCGCAAAAGATTATATGCATGGACTGCATCATCAGTGGGCTTGTAAACGTTCTCCTTGACCTTTCACTTGCGTGTTCGATTGGGAAATCGTATGATTTTGCGAGCCTTCGGATTGTTCCAGAAGTTTCGGACCAGAATCCAATCTGCAAAATGCGGTTCGGCATCTGTTTACAGCCAAGTTGAGGCATTATTCAGGATTTACAATGGGGAAGAAATCATGAGATGCCAGAAATGCGGTCATGAAATTCAAGAAACAGCTCACTTCTGCGCCAAGCGCGGCATGAGCCTGCAAGATCCTGACAAGGCTTTGTCAGAAAAGACCAGAACGGATTACCCCCTTTCCCCTGAGCGAAAACAAGTCACCGGTTTGTTTTTGGATCTCACCGGTTACACAGCCATAACCGAAAAACTTGATCCCGAGCTACTGAAGGAGCTTACCGGAAGGATCTTTGCCGGAGTTAAAGAGATCGTAGCCAGGGTCTGAGGACACTGAGCGTGATAATTCGCGGACAGTCAAGTTGATGCATTATCGAGGTTGAGGTTAATGTATTCGCCCCTGTTTTACGCATTTCTGCAACACTGTTCAAGTTAAGGAGATGCAGAATGTTTCGCAAATTCCTCCCTTTGGTTCTAGCCGTCTTTGGCATGGAGCTGGTCTTTTTGCCTCGAATAGAGGCAGTCCCGACACACGGGTATTCTTCCGCTTCTCAACAAGAGAAAAAGGAAGCTCTGCAGGAAGCCTCTGAAGATGAGCTTAGTGGAAACTACGAGGCTGCTCTCGCAGAATACCGGAGAGCTTTAGCCGAAAGCACCAGTCCCAAAGAGAGGGCAAAACATCTTAGCCGTATCGGTGGCATATATATGGGCCTGTCTCAATATGATACTGCACTTGAACACTTGAATCAGGCTTTGGAGATACAAGTAAAAATCAACGACAGTGTAGGTGAAGGAGCGACTCTGAGCCGGATAGGGGCCATATACCAGATGTCTGGCCGTTACGATAAGGCTCTGGAGTACTTGCAAAAGGCGCTGTTAATTCTAGAGAAAGCGGAAGTTCTTGGAGAGCAGGGATATACACTTTTTAGAATTGGAGTGGTCTACTCTGAACTTGGCCGGTACGAGAAGGCGTTGGATTATTTGAAACAGGCGCTTGCGATCGCAGGAAAGAAAGGGAAGACAAAGATCGAAGCGTTGTCAATGAAGGAGATTGGTTCAGTTTATACTCGTATTTCCCAATATAAAGAGGCGCTCGATTTTCTAGAGAATGCTCTGGTCCTTGCAAGAAAAATCCGAGCTGTCGAAATTGAGGGCCGAATTTTGACCGCAACAGGTGGAGTTTACTACAACCGGAATCAGTATCGGGAAGCCCTTGTCTATTGTCAGCAAGCCCTGGAAATCCATGAAAAGATACACGCCAGACGGTCCCAGTCGCGGTCCCTGCTGCTCATTGGCAACATAAACCGCAAGCTGGCCAATTATGACAAGGCGCATGAATATTTTCAGCAGGCACTGTCGATACAAAGGGAGATCAAGTCCAGAGGGGATGAGGCCGAAGCACTGACTAACATCGGCTTTCTTTACATCGATATGTCCGACTTCAAAAAAGCCGTCGAGGTATTCGAGCAGGCGCTGAAGATCAGTTACGAAACCAAAACTCTGGGATTGCAATGGCGCATTCAGTACGGTCTTGCCAATGCAAAAGCCAAATCGGGCGACTTTTCCGGGGCGGTGGCATTTTTCGATCAGGCATTGGATACACTCGAAGATCTGCGGTCCGGGTTTTCGGATAGATCGGAACAAATGACATTCATGTCGAGCAAGATCTTTGTTTATAAGCAGTTTATAAAAGTTTTGCAAATGCTGCACCAGAAAGAGCCGTCGGGGCATTATGATCGCAAGGCACTGGAGATATTCGAAAGGATGCAGGGAAGGATCATGCTAGAGGAGGTCGGCAAGGCGGGCGTCAGGCACTTTTCAGGGGTGCCCGAGAAGGTAAGAATGGATGAGGAGCAACTCGAAAACCTGACACTTGCTGTCCAGACCGCCCTTTCCACAGAGTGTTCAAAACCGGCCAACGAGCAGGATCTGGGCAGTATCAAGACGCTCGAAGACCGCATGCAGCAACTGAGAGCCGACGGAGAAAGTCTTCAAAAAGAGATTCAAAAACTTTATCCGGACTATTACGCTCTGAAATACCCCAGGCCGGTTAAAGTCACCGAAATCCAGGAGAATATTTTGCGGCCGGAAGAGGCTGTGTTGGTCTATTTTGTCTCGGAGGATTCAACCTGCCTGTGGGTGATCAGCAAGGAGAAATTTGGGCTTTTTACGATTAAAATCGGCCACAAAGAACTCGCCGCGAAAATTGACGATATCAGGAAGCAAATAGGGAAAATCAAGGTTTCAGGGGTAAAGGAGTCCCTTGCTGAATTGCGGCCTTACGAGGCTAGACTTTGTGACCTGCTCCTGCCCAAAGATGCGAGACGAATGATTGCAAAAAACCAGGTGTTGTATTTCGTTCCCACGGGTCCCCTTTTTCTCCTCCCTTTTGAGATCCTGGCGGTATCGGGGGAGGCCGGTGCGGGAGGGTCCCGCTACCTTGTTGAAGATTACTCCTGTGCTTACATATCGTCGATATCACTGCTGAAGGTGATCCGGGGAGTGGAAGTCAAAAGTAAAACGAAGTCCCATTACCCGCTGCTTGCCTTTGCGAATCCCGTGTATGGCAAGCGCGGGACAGAGCGGCAAAAAAGAGGGTTTTCCGGGGCCGACAAAAATCTATCTGCCGACGCTGCCCCAGGTGTGGCGGATTTTCGCGAGACTTTCTACCGTGACGCAGCGGGAGGTGCATTCTGTGAATTGCCGGAAACCGAAGAGGAAGTCAGGAAAATTGCCAGCATCCTCTCGTCTCCGGACTCAAGCGAGCCCCTTCAACTGGGAGAGGCTGCATCGAGGAGCAATGTTCTGCGATTGAATTCGGAGGGAAAACTCGATCGATATCGGTATATAGTCTTTGCCTGCCATGGAATTTTGCCTGATGAAACCGACGAAGTCCATCAGCCCGCTCTTGTACTTTCAAATCCCGACCCGAAAACCGGCAGGGAAGGTTTCCTCACCGTCGCAGACGTTTACGGCTTAAAGGTCAATGCCGATCTTGTGACCCTTTCTGCGTGCAGCACTGGAATGGGCAGAATGCAGGCCGGCGAGGGTGTAATAGGGCTCACCCGCGCTTTTATGTATGCCGGGACGCCGGCGGTATCGGTTACCTTATGGTCCGTAGAATCTCAGTCTTCAAAGATGCTTAGCACTGGCCATTATGAAAACCTGAATTCGGGAAAAACTCGCGCCCGGGCTCTGAGGGACATAAAGGTTCGAATGATCCGGGGACAAGAGGGAGAACTGTACGTGCACCCTTACTTCTGGGCGCCGATGGTAATTTTTGGGGAGGGGCAGTAATATTTGAAAGTCCTTATGCCAGGACCATGAATTCTGGCACCCGGATCAGGTCCGTGGCAAGCTTCGCCGCATGGGCGAAATCGTGAATCTTTTCAGGGTCTTTTCCCACCGGCAGTCACCTATTCAACATCCTTTGGATACGGGCGAAACGGGGTCGCCTCACTCAGGAAAATACGTTAAACGGGTACGATTATCGGGTCGATTCGCACGGCTTGGTTTTCCGGTAATCCTTGTCTGATCAGGGATGCTTGCCTCTGCGAATGGACGTTTGAATGACTTGGCCCACGGCTTAGAGTGCCCATTTTACGGTCCAAATAGACTTCCTAAGACCAGGAATCGCCCCTTTTTTTAACCTTTTGGCTCTTAATTCAGTTACTTCACTTGGCCCGACCGAATGCCGTTAACTTAAGCAACACACTGAATGTATTAGTATTTTTGATATAGCAGCCGATAGTCCCCCTTATCAGATCAATCTACTTCCGCCAACTGAACCACTGAACTTCGGACTTGTCCAAGTCATTTTCCCCCCGTTTTTTCTTGACATTAAGTAAGTAATATGTAAAGTAAGACGTCATATTACTG
>JBKQLC010000227.1:0-26943 GCA_052147195.1 Syntrophobacteraceae bacterium | reverse complement strand
TCAGCGTCACCGGCGCACCGCCAATCCCCCCGTGCTCCTGCCCCGCCCGGACGTCCTCATATATGCATGACCTCTCTGAACGGTCCCGTCCACATTTGATTTGAGGAACATTCGCATTGGGCGACGCGGTGAAGGAGAAGAAATAGATAGCGGTAATCACCCCCTCCGCCGCGGCCTTCCGGACTCGGCGTCCAGTGATGCATCTGCCGGTTACCTTCACTACATCATAGTTGACAAGCCCGGAGCGGCTTATTAGGTCCTTGGAAAGGAGCACAAACCTTTCGGAGAAATACCTATGAGCCTTCAAACAAAAGTCATGGTGGTGGAGTCCGTTGAGTTCCTGGTGATGGCGCTGGCGCTCTTTCTACCGGCCGGGACACTCGCCTGGCCGGCCGCCTGGGTCTTCCTGGGTCTGCTCTTCGTCTCTAGCCTGTCTATCACCTGGTGGCTTCTCAAATACGATCCAGGACTCATTGAAGAGAGAATGCGGTTTCGGCCCCAATTATCCTGGGATAAGGTCTTTATCGCTATCGTGCTCGTTTTCATTGTGTTCTGGTTGATCCTGATGCCGCTTGACGCGGTGCGCTTTCATTGGTCGCGGATGCCGGTTGAACTCAAAACCCTGGGGGCCCTGGTGCTGCTCATCTCATTGTACATTTCCTTTCTGACCATGCGGGAAAACCCGTACTCATCGGCTGTGGTGCGGGTGCAGAAAGAGCGAGCGCAAACCGTGATTTCCACCGGTCCTTACCGCTATGTGCGCCACCCCATGTACGCGGGCGCCTTTCTCTTCTTCTTGGGAACCGCCTTATTGCTGGGATCCTGGTACGGAGTGCTCTGCACACCGGTTTTTATCGGTCTCTTTGCCGTTAGGGCCGTCTTGGAGGAGCGTCTGCTTCGCGAAGAACTCGAAGGCTACGACGCCTATATGGCCCGGGTGAAGTATCGCTTCTTTCCCCACATCTGGTAAGCGGAAGCCTCACTCTCCGATAGGAAATTCAGTCGCCCTATCCCCGTATCGGCTTATTGATAATTATCTTTTTTCGTGTGATGGAATTGAAACTCCTTGCAGAAAGCTACAGTGAATGGAGGAGCCTAACATGAGAAACGTTAAAACATTTATTGTAATTGTAGGTCTATTGTTCTCGCTTACCGCGAGCGCGGAAAATAAACAGAATCCCAGGGTGATGAATAAAATCGAGCCGCTGCCGCGAGATTTGGAAATTCAACTGGCCCTGAGCGCGCTGCCGCCGCACCTCAGAGACAATGCAACAGTATATATTTTAAACCCTGACAAGGGCTTTGAAGTTGCCCGCAAGGGTACTAATGGATTCCACGCCTTTGTTGCCCGAACCGGCGATGATACGTTCAGGGGGTCCTGGCCCTTAACGGAATATAGAGATGATATTCTCTACCCGATTTCCTTTGACAAAGCGGGCGCCAAGGCGCAGATGCGGGTCTTCTTTGACGCAGCAGAAATGCAGGCCAAGGGTACTCCTCCCGGCGAACTAAAGAGAATCATCAAAGACCGTTACAAAACGGGATACTATAAAGCTCCGAAACGAGCCGGTATCTCATACATGCTGTCTCCCATACTGAGGACTTATTTCAATCCGGAAGAAAGCGACAGCGCCGTCACCATGAACTACCCACACGTCATGTACTACGCCCCCAATGTATCCAATGAAGACATAGGCGGCGGGAAACTCGGAGGCATGTATCCTTTTGTTATAATGCCCGGCCCCCATGGTTACTTCATCCAGCCTATCGACCTGACGGAAAGAGCAGCAATTAACAAAGAGTACGAAGAGATGCTGGCAAGACTCTGCAAAATCAAAGAAGTGTGGTGTTTGCCAAAAGAGGAAGGTCAATATTGACGCAACCGGTGCTATTGCCTTCGCTTTTTACCAGTGATTAGTGCGGGAATCCTTTAAGGTCGCGTTTTGTATCTTGCTGCTCTCTCCGGCAATAGGACCTGAGATCGCAAACAAAAAGTGAGATCATGCTTTGGGTTGGATCGAGATAATTATCATGGAGGCAAAAAATGGAAATATACAACATCCGTCACGCAGTCGGGATCAAAGCATCACCGGAAGCCGAGTTCCATCCCATTCCTCTATACCTTCTTTTCTATTAGCTTTCCAAATATACGACTATTTCAGGCTACGGTTGCAAATCCGCCGCGTAGTTGAGCTTTGCCAATAATATTAAGTATTATCAATAACTTAGCCATAGTGGGCATGCAGGGATACCCGGATTATGTTTCCAGGTTTCCTGACTCAAACACATAAACCCGCCCAAACGGTCTCCTAAACCAAGTCGGTGGTCATGAAATCAAACGTGGAGGGCAAATGAAGTTCCAGACGGGAGATAAACTGAACGCTGATCCGTACGTCTCTAAGGGTACATTCTTTGAGGTGCCCGCCATGTCTGCGGTCATCGGTCAGGAAATGAAAGTGGAACCCGGGCATGCTGAGGGCTTTGATAAACTTGGGAGTATAAAAGCCGGCGAGGGTCCCGTTCACGTCGCAAAACGTAAACATTGTGGGGCGTACTTCGGTTATGGGCCGGTGATCGGGCTGCTTAGGCACGGACCACATCTTTAACTGAGTGAAAGTTCCATCGATTCGAATCCCGTAGAACATGTTTTCAGAAGGGATGATACGTTCCAGGAGATCCATGAATCCCTGATTATCGAGTTCCCAATCGATCTTTTCGACTGAGGCGGGATTAAAGAAAGTGGCACAGGCAAAAGGGGTTTTAACCTCGTCACCGACAACGCAGGTCTGCCCGTCCGTTCTTATCTGGTGCGCCACTCCGTCGAGCAGTACCATTTCACCGTCAAGATCGTTAAAAGTTCCCAAGCCGAAATCACCGTGAAGTTTAACTTCACCGATTGTGGCCGTTTCCTTGTATATGCCTTTCATCATGGCGTCGGCGGGGGCGGACAGGTAAACGGCATCGCCCGGGCCTTCTCTAGTCAGGTACTGCTTTAATGCATGTTCCAGCAGGGCTTCGGAAGTCATCGCAACGCGTGCTCCGGCTGTTTCCAGCCTCTTGGCGAGTTCTGCGTTCAGCAAGATGGAATAGACTTTTCTTTCTTCTTCAATTGGTCCGTTCAAGATCTGCCTCCATTCTTAAAAGCCATAGCCGGTTCAAGATATCATTATTTGATAGAACACGTCCATTCGACAAAATGGTATGGATATTGCTTGAGATATGGTGATTTCTCGCCGTCCGCCCATTAATACATGACCTTTGCCAATTTGAGGGATGGAAGTGAAACGAAGCACCAGAGACGTGATGTTGTCAGTTGATGCTGACGAGGTTTTCCTGCCGCTTGTGACCGCGTTTGTTGAAAAGGCGGCCAACTGTTTCGGGCTGGGCATGGATGAATCTCTCAGGCTTACTCTTGCCTCGGAAGAGGTATTCATGCACCTGTGCCGGGTAGTGACGCCCTCTGGCGGTCCCGTGGAAATCGTCTGTTCAAACGGCGGCTATTACGCACAGGCAGTTTTCTCACTTCCCACAGACACTTTCGACATGCGCGCTTTCAATCTTACTGCGACCATATCGATTGAAGATGATGCGGACCTCGATGCGATGGGACTTGTCATAGCATCAAGATCGGTTGACCGCTTTTTGCTGAACCGCGAAGAAGGACGGGATTTGCGGTTGACACTTATCAAGGAAAAGACCTATCCCACGCCCATTGAGGCGCCGCACGCGGCCGTGGGCCCGTTGGCAAGATTTTCGCTGCGGCCGCCCGGGCCGGAAGAAGTTAAGTTTCTATCTCAACTCGCCGCATCGTACTACGATACCCGTGTAATTTCCGATATTCTCCTCTCTCCGGGCAAGCTGGTGGATATGATAAGGGCGGGTGAATACTATTCTCTAGCGGCGGTGGGAAACGCAGGGGAAATCGGGGGAGCAATTTTTTGGCATCGGGTCGGAGAAAATACGGTCGAGTGCTTCGGACCATATGTTTTCAACCAGGACCCTGCATCGAACATTGCCGAAGAACTCCTGGAAGGCTGCATCGGCACTGTCGCAAAGACTCGGTCTGTTGGAATCATCAACACCCGGCCGACGCCGGAATTTTCCAGGCGGCATTTCGAACTCCTTGGGACCATTGATGATTATGCCCAGGACGGGTCCTGCTCACCGGTCGAAGCATGGTTCAGGCTGCTGCGTGAAGACACGGGCTCAGCGGTCTGGGTCCATCCCGGGCTCGATGCGTTTGTTCGCCGGGAATACGCCAAACTGGTCCTTCCAAGAGAGATCAGGATTGAGCAGCCGGCAGGAGAGACTTTGCCTCGGCATTCCGTCCTTTCCGCCGAGTTCGACCGTCTTCAGGGGCGAGTGACATTGCGGCCGATGTGGCCCGGCACGGATGCGGAGGAAAATATCGCTGGGCATGTCAAACTTTTGGAAGGGGAGAAGATCCTCAATATCCATTTCGCTGTTGACCTGGGGCAGGCATGGCAGAGCGTTTTCATACCCGGTCTTCTCTCGCAGGGATTTGAACCGCGCTTCGTTCTGCCCTATGCGGGAAAAGCGGACCTTGTCGTCTTTCAACTTCGAGGCAGACACTCATGATGCTCCCTCCCCCGCTGGAAAAACTCGTTCCCGACTACATCAAGCGTTTCGAAGCGTATATACCCAGCAAGCCGGACGACGAACTGAGAAAAATCTATGGCTGCTCGAAGCTCTATCGTCTGAATAACAATGAAAATCCCCTGGGACCTCCTGAGACGGCCCGAAGAGCAATCGAAGCGTTCCCTCCGGCGCAGGCATCCGTCTATCCAAGTGGGGATGCCTATCACTTGCGGTACAGGTTGGCGGATATCTTCGGGATGCACCCGGACCAGTTTCTGGTGGGAAATGGGGCCAACGAGGTGATCGCCTTTGTAATAAAGGCATTCTGCCAGCAGGGCGATAATATCATCACGGCGGATAAAACCTTCGCAGTCTATGAATGGGTGGCCGAATTCTCCGGGTTCGAAGCGCGCCTGGTCCCCTTGGTAGATTACGGGTTCGATGCCCGGGGGATGATTGATAAGATCGACGAACGCACCAAGATCCTCTTCGTGTGCAATCCCAATAATCCCACCGGAAGCTGGTGGAACGAATGTACGCTGCGCTCTTTTCTCGACAGAATCGACGGAAAGCGCATAGTGGTGGTGGACGAGGCGTACCGGGAATTCGTCAGAAACGCCGATTTCCCCGATTCGATGGCCCTGATCGGTAAATACCCGAACCTGGTGGTTTTCAGGACTTTTTCGAAGATGTACGGCCTCGCGGGGCTTCGCATAGGCTACCTTGCGGGAAGCAAAGAAGTAGTTGATATCATTCGCAGAACCTGCATCGTTTACTCCGTTAACACACTGGCGCAGGTGGGGGCTTTCTATGCCCTTGCCGATAGGGAGCACATTCCGCGTACCCACGAAATCGTCAGAGCAGGCAAACGCTTCCTACTGAAGGAACTCGATCTCATGGGGCTGCCCTATGTTCACGGAGAGGGCAATTTCGTGATGGCGCGGCTGCCCATGAGCGACAGCCTCGCATACAGGAAGATGATGAAGCGGGGTGTTATGGTGCGCGCCATGACAGGTTTTCGTTTCCCCAACTGGATCAGGATTACCGTTTCCCACCAGGAGGCCCTGGAAGCTTTTGTCGAAGCACTGTCGGGAATTATGAAGGAAAACGGGGAGCTTTAATTTGACGACGCCGGATAACAAAAAACTCTTCACATTTGAATTCTTCTCGCTCAACCTCGTCATTTTTTTCGCCTTTTGCAACATGGCGGTTTTCTACAGCTTTTTCAGCTATCTGGAGCGGATCGAAATTCCTGCGGAATGGAGAGGATTCCTGGTCGGACTAGAACCCATGAGCGCCTTCGTGCTGCGCCTTGCAGCGGTTCCCATGCTGCACGCCGGAAATGCCGCCACGGCGATGCTCATCTCGCTGACTATGATAGTGGCGGCTCTCTGCTCCTACGGTTGGGTGGTAACTATCCCGGGGCTGGTAGCACTTCGCATCTTCCACGGGGCTGCCTTTGTTTTGCTCGTTTCCGCAAGTATGGCCCTTGTGGTGCATTTCATTCCAAAGGGAAAAAGCGGACAGGGATTCGGTTTTGTGAGCGTTTCGGTGCTGGTCCCTTACGCGGTAATGCCGCTCGTTACCGAAATCCTGCTGCGCTACACGCAAAACGAGGCGCAAATTTATCGAGGTGTAACGGTGCTGGCGGCCCCCGCGTTTGTTTTACTCTTCATGCTGCGAAAGAGATTAAAGACCTCCCTCGGCGGCATGGAAGGCGCGCTGATAAGTCGCCCGAAACTGGAAGATATCCGCCGGAACCTTAAAGAACCGGGGATCGTACTCCTGCTGGCGGTAAATCTTTTTCTGTATCTTAGCTATGCTTCGGTCTTCTTTTTCATGAAGGGGCATGCCGCCGTGAGCTCGCTTAGCGAAGTGGGCGTTTTTTTCACCATCTCGACCCTCGTTATGATAGCTCTGCGTCTTTCCGGAGGACTTTTTTTCGATAAAATCGACAAAATTAGGATGCTCCAGGTTTTCACTTTCCTGCTGGTTCCTTGCTTTGTACTGTTCGGATATATGAATACCGAGCGCATGCTCTACCTGATGGCCGCCTACTATGGGCTTTGCATTGGTTTTATAATGCCCCTGCTGAACGCCTCGCTCTTTGACGTCTCACCGCCGCACCTTCGCGGGGTGAACATCAATCTGGCGCTCTTTGTCATGGACGCCGGATTCTGCCTCAGCCCGTACGCCGGAGGAGCTTTTATTGCCTCGGGCCGCTCTTTCGGCTCTCTTTTTGACATCTGCGCGGGGTTCATTCTCGTAAACCTGGTGTTGCTCATCGTATTCGGAAAACTCAAGAACGCTGCCCAAAAAGAAGCGGTCGCGGGATCCATTGGCTGAGTTCAATAGGAGGATACATTTTTGAGTATGAAGATGCTTGAAGTCGGATGTCCGATGCCAGGGTTTGATGCCAGGGCTAAAGTCACCGGGGAGGAAAAATACGCGGCCGACCAAAGCCGCGAGGATACCCTGTGGGCCGGCGCTAAAAGGGCCGGCATCGCCCACGGGATAATTCGTGGTATCGACACGTCCGCAGCGCGGGCGCTCCCTGGAGTTTATGCGATTCTTACCCGCAAGGATATTACGGGGACGAACAGGCAGGGGATCGTTCATAAGGACCAGCCCGTCCTGGCCGGCGGGAAGGTCCGCCATTGCGGAGACCCCGTGGCGTTGGTTCTGGCGGAAGACCGGGATATCTTGAAAAATGCGCTCAGCCTCATCCGCGTGGATTTCGAGCCGTTGCCGGGCATCTTCGATCCCGAGAAAGCCTTGGAGCCGGAAGCGCCGCGTGTGCACGAAACGGGAAACCTACTCCAAAAAGCCGTCATCAGCACCGGCAATGCCATGGAATCATTTAAGGAATGCGATATCGTGGTGGAGGATTCCTTCGTGGCCTCCGGCCAGGAGCATGCTTTCCTGGAAACCGAAAACGGCCTTGCCTGGCGGGAACCGGACGGAAAAATCGTCATGATCGTCTCGACACAGGCCCCTTTCCGGGACCGGTTTGAGATTGCGCACGCGCTGGGGCTCGAAGTGGACGCGATCAGGGTCATCAGTCCATACTTGGGAGGGGGATTCGGGGGAAAAGACGGCTCTACGGTACAATGCCTGCTGGCCCTTGCCGCTCTGCACGCCGGGGGCAGGCCCGTGAAGATGTGGTGGGAGCGCGAGGAGAGTTTCATAGCAGGCTACAAGCGCCATCCAGTCAAGATGCAGTACCGGCTGGGAGCGATGCGGGACGGCACGCTGCACGCGCTTCAATGCAGCCTCTTCTACGACACGGGCCCTTATGCGCACCTTGGCGTGGAGGTCATGGCGCTCGGCATGGAACACGCGGGCGGGCCGTACCGCATTCCGAACACGTTCATTGAGGGATGGTGCGTTTACACCAATAACCCGATCAGCGGCGCCATGCGCGGGTTCGGCGTATGCCAGGTGGCCTTTGGCATCGAACGGATGATGGACCTTCTGGCATCGAAACTGGGGATGAGCCGCCTCGACATCCGGCTTAAGAACGCGCTCCTGCGGGGTGACAGGAACTGCGCGGGCGTGGCGCTCGTACATTCCACCGGGATTGTCCCCTGCCTCGAAACCTTGGGCCGGCACAGCCTGTGGATGGAAAGCAGCAAATGGAAGGGGGCGGCAGGGCCCTTCAAGCGAAGAGGGGTCGGCATTGCGGCGGTATTTAACGCCATGGGCTACGGCAGGGGAATCCCGGATTCCGCTATAGCCAAGGTGGAATTGACGAGGGAAGGAAAAATTCGCGTCTACTGCGGTGTCCCCGATATGGGGCAGGGCAACGCAAGCGCATTCGTCCAATTTGCAGGAGAAATCCTGTGCCAGAACGCCTCACGCATGGAACTCATACTGCCGGACACGGACCGGACCCACCCTTCAGGCTCTTCGTCGGCCGGCAGAACGACCTACACCTACGGAAACGCTCTCATCCTGGCATGCAAAGAGCTAAAAGAGAAGCTCCTGCACCGGACCGCACTCATGCTCATGCTCGATGAAGCCCGGGGGTTGACCCTCCTGCCGGGAAAGGTAAGGCACCTGCCCTCGGGCAGGGAGGTCCCGCTCGATCTGATAGGGCGCACCTTTCCTGAAACCGACCGCATCGTAGTGAACCAGTTCGTAATGCCGGTTGCTCAGGATAATGTCAACACCGGTAAAGAGTTTAAAATCGGTTTTCCTCACGTGCTTTTTTCCTATGCAGCACATCTTGCATACGTTGAAGTAGATGAACTCACCGGAAAAATCGATGTGAAAAGCTACCTTGCCGTCACAGAAGGAGGGCGGATCATTAATCCGTTAGGCTTCGAACAGCAGGTCCACGGCGCGGTTGCTCAGGGGATAGGTTACGGACTGATGGAGGAGGTCCTTCTCGATGAAGGGAGAATGCTGAACCCAAATTTTACCAACTACATCATTCCCACATCCCTGGATATTCCCGAAATCGCAACAGTTTCAGTGGAAATGGTCGAGTCCACGGGGCCATTCGGCATGAAGGGGATTGGTGAAGTCGGGACAAACGGGCCGCTGCCGGCAATCGCAGGCGCCGTCGAGGATGCTGTGGGACGCCGCTCGAACAGGTCTCCCCTGACTGCGGAGAGCATACTTTGCGCAATGTGAATTAGGAGTCACCGGGTGAGAATATCATTTTATCTGAATGGCAAAGAAACCCACGTGGATGTCCCTCCCGGACGCAAATTTGTGGACGTGCTGCGGGAAGACCTGGGGCTGACCGGCACAAAAGAGTGCTGTGGCGCCGGGGAATGCGGGGCGTGCACCATCCTGGTGGACGGCCAGGCCCGCCTCTCATGCCTGATGGCGGCCGCACAACTCCAGGGGCGCCGCGTTACGACAATCGAAGGGCTTGCCGCAGACGGAAGCCTGCATCCCATCCAGGAGGCCTTTATAGAATATGGCGCCGTGCAATGCGGGTTCTGTACTCCCGGAGTGGTGCTTGCGGCGGTGCATTTGCTGGACCGAAACCCCGATCCGACCAGGGAACAAATCCGGGAGGGGTTGAGCGGTAATTTATGCCGGTGCAGCGGCTATGTGAAGATAGTCGATGCCGTGGAAGCGGCCGCCACGAAGATGCGAGGTGGGACGCCACAATGAAAGAAGTTATTTTGCCCGGCTCACTGGACGAACTCTGGCGCTCTTTCGAGGGCAAGCCGCAAGCGGCCGTCTATGCAGGGGGCACTGACCTCCTTGTGGGACTCTACAATGGTCTTCTGAACCCCGAAGCATTGATATGTCTCGATCGAATAGAGGAACTACAAGGGGTCGGCGAACGGGGCGAAAGCATCCGCATCGGCTCGTGCGCTACGCACGCGCAACTACTGGACGACCCCCTGATTAAAAGCCATTTGCCCGTGCTTTGGCAGGCGATCAGGGGAATCGGCTCTCCTCTTGTCCGGAACATGGGCACCATCGGCGGCAATATCTGCACGGCGTCTCCGGCGGGAGACACCCTTCCGCCGCTTTATGCGCTGAAGGCCGAGGTGGAACTTCGCTCAAAAGATGGAGTGAGGCGGATGCCCATAGAGGACTTTATCGCGGGACCGGGCGCCACACGCCTTCAGCCGGCGGAGATCCTGACCGGCGTCTGGGTGAAAAAACCAGGGGAATATAATCTGCATCACTTCGAAAAAGTGGGACTGCGAAATGCTCTGGCCTGCTCGGTGGTGAGCATGGCGGCACTCCTCCGTCTTGCGCTGAACGGCGTAGTGGAGAAGGCCGCCCTTGCATGGGGCAGCGCCGGGCCGACGATCGTAACGTGCCCCGAGGCGGAGAAGAAGCTCATCGGCAAACCGCTCTCCATGGCACGATTGCAAGAGGCGGCCGCCCTGGTGCGAAAGGCCGTTTCTCCCATCAGCGACGTTCGGGCTGACGCCGATTATCGCCGCATTGTCGCTGGAAATCTTCTCCTGCGCCTGTGCAATGTTCTCAAATAGAATCGAAGGCAATAATCCGAGGTGCCTGTTTTCTGAAAAACGGAGTGAGCGATGAGCGCTGAAAGGAAGTTGCCTCTGGTCGAACCGGATGAATCTGAACTCGCCCCCGGCGAACGGATTTTCATACATCTTTTTCGCCCGGAAGACGCACCGGGGATAGGCCGGCTGTTCCGGGCCGTATATGGCGACAGCTATCCCGTCAAACGCTTCTATAACCCCGAAGAGCTTGCCGAAGCACTGGAAACGGGGGAAAACTACTCCGTAGTAGCGCGAACGCAGAGCGGGGATATCATCGGCCACATGGGGCTTTTCCGCTCCACCCCCTACCCGGGCCTTTATGAATGCGGGGCCGGGCTCGTTCTGCCCGAGTACCGCAAGGTGGGCATCAACGTACTGATGTTGGACCACGTCTATGAACGATTAGTCCCAGGGTTGGGGTTGGAAGCGTCGTGGGGTGAGGCGGTTTGCAATCATGTTTTCATGCAGAAGGCCGTCACACACTACAAGCACGTTGAAATCGGCCTGGAGGTCGATTTGATGCCGGCCGAGACCTTCGCCAAGGAAAAGAGCTCATCGGGCCGTGTGGCCTCCCTGGTCGTATTCCGGCCCTATATCCCCAGGCCGCATACGGTTTATCTGCCTCCGGTCTATGAGAATGCCCTGAGGTTCCTTTATTGCGGATTGGATGACCAGCGCACACTCGCTCTCGCCCGCGCGGACCTTCCTGCCGGTGTAGCATCACATGCCTCGTTCGTGGTCTTTGACTTTGCCCAGGTAGCGCGAATTGCCGTTAGATCTCCAGGGGGAGATTTCGAGTTCTACTTCAACGGCCTGGAAAATGAAATCCTCGCCGGAAAAATCAAGGTAATCCAGGTATCGGTCAGTCTTGCCTGCCCGTGGGCCGCGGGCGCGGTGGAAGTGCTGCGCGCACGCGGCTATTTCACTGGGGGAATCCTGCCGCGCTGGTTCGACGATGACGCACTTCTGATGCAAAAGATCGTTGGCAGGCCCGATTGGGAGGGTATCCATCTTTTCTCTGAACGGGCCGGAGAGATACTCAGGATTGCTAGAAACGACTGGGAAGAGGTTACACGAACTTAATACCCGGCCGGCGCGTTCTAGACTTTCTTTTCGAACCAGATGGTAAGGACATTGCCGCCGTCCCTGCATTCGTAGGTTAGCCTGCCTGCCATTTGCTTTACCAGGTAAATTCCCAGACCACCTATTCGGCGGCTGGAGATGTCCATAGACAGGTCCGGGGGGGCCTGGTCCAAGGGGTTGAAAGGGACTCCCCAATCCTTTACCGTCACGCGAAACTTTCCCGGACCTTCGGCGAGGCATTCGACCTCGATTTCCCCTTCTCCCTCCGGATAGGCATAATTGATCGCATTGACCAGGACCTCCTCCATTACGAGGTCAACCCGGGGGGCCAGTTCCTCAAGACCGCTCTGGCGTCCCAATTCCTGGAGAACGAAGGCCCGAAGGGACCCGAACGATTCCATGCTCGCGGGCAAGCGCAATGTCGACATCTTTACCTCAGGAGTTCCCAAGAGCTTTTTCGAGTGAATCATACACCGTGAACATGGAACCAAAGCTGGAAATTGAAAAAACATGAGCGACATTGGGCGTAAGAGAGCTGAAGGAAAGGCTGCCGCCTGCCGATTTGAGCTTCTTGCCGACGACCAGGATACTCCTCAGTCCTGCGCTGCTCATGTATTCCAACCCCGCAAGATCCACAACGAGCATGGATTCACCCTGTTGTATAGATTCCAGGCAAAATTTCTCGAATTCCGTAGCTGTAGTCGCGTCCAATCGGCCGCTGGCCTTCACTATGAAGAATTTGTCCTGCTTGTAACCTTTTAATTCCATGCCGATTTCCCCTTTATTCTGAATCTTTGGATAAATCTCCGGATGCTCAAACCTTTGCACCGGCGAATGAGAGTGCGAGCACTGTTATGTCATCCGCCTGAGGAATGCCCGATGAGAACAGTTTGACAGATGCAAGGATCTCCGTCGCAATTCCTTCGGCGGAAAGCGACGAGCAGGATCGGACCGTAGCCATGAGATTTTCGTGAGAGTAGAGCTCTCCAGCGGCATTCACTGCCTCCGTTACCCCGTCCGTATAGACAATTAACGTGTCTCCCGGCTTAAGCTCGATTTCCATGGTTTGATAACTTGATGCCTCTTCAACTCCAAGGAGGAATCCTTCGGGGACTGGGAGAAACCCGGGCTGCCCATCCCGCCTGACGATGATCGGATGTTCATGACCGGCGTTTGAATACTTAAGCCTGCCTGTCCGGAGGTCGAGAACGCCGCAAAATACCGTAACGAACATCATTGAGTCATTCTCGCCGCACAGTTCCAGATTGCACCTGTTCAGTATCACGGAAGGGCCCATGCCGGTCTCCGCGATGCCCTTGAGAAGCGTCTTCGTCACAGCCATGAAAAGCGCTGCCGGAATTCCTTTATCCGAAACATCGCCGACGGCGAAAAACAGGTGGTCATCGTCAATCAGGGAGTAATCATACAGGTCTCCGCCGATTTCTCTTGCGGGCTCAAGTCTGGCGGATATCTCCATCCGGTTCTTCCCCGGCAAGGGCGGGAATGCCTTGGGAAGGAAACTCATCTGAATATTTCGGGCAATTTTCAGTTCGCTTTCTATTCTTTCCTTGGCTGCGGTCGTTTCAGTAAGGTGTTTGATATAGTCCTTGAGGGCAAGGCGCATCTCTTCGAATGAACGGGCCAATGTGCCTATTTCATCGCCCCTTAGGATATCGGGCAGTCTGGTGTCAAGGTTGCCCCTGGCAATCTCGACGGTTGTCGCAGACAGCTCTTTGAGAGGCCGGGTAATCCTGCGGGCGATCAGCATTACCATGATTGTCAGCAGGAAAACGCCGGCAAGCCCTATCAGGATGACCATGCGGCCAAGGCGGTTTACGCCTTCGAGCAACTCATGCTCAGGGATAACGACACCGAGCGACCACCCGATCGATGAGAGCGGGGCATAATAGAGCCTGCATTTGTCTCGAAGCAACAAGCCGCTTTGCAGGGCCACCAGGCCCTCACCGCCGTTGATCATATCCTTCCCGATCCGGCGAAGCAGGCTGCTCTTTTCTTCTTCGGCAATGCTGAATATGGAATTAGTCATGACCAGGCGGCTGTCGGGATGAGTGATGAATACGCCGTTCCGGGAAATCAGGAAGGCGTAACCCGATCGGTATAGTCTGATGGCCGAAACTATCTCCTGCAGTCCATTCAACGCGATGTTCGAGGTTACTACTCCCTGGAACCGCTTTTCGCCGTCCTTGCCTTTGTAGAAGGGGACCGAAAAGGAGGCCATGATCATGTTTCCGCCGCCTTCATCATAGTATGGCTCGGTCCACGCCGCTTGATTCAGTTCCTTGGGGATCTGGTACCAGTCCATCGTGAAATAATGATAGGACGCATCGCCGAGCATAACATTCGTGAGATGGCCGTCATGTTTTCTGCAGCAGTAAGGTGCGAAATAGTGGGCGCCCGCAGCGAAAGCGTCGGGCTCGAAGGCTATCGCGGCCCCGTAGATTTCAGGATTTGCTGAAACCATCCGATCCACGAGCCGAACGATATCCTCTGCTTCAAAATTTCTCGCCGAAAGGAGGGATGCGTAATTCAGCGGGACTTTTCCCACGCCCACCAGCACCTTCTCAATCTGGTACACTGTGGAATGGGTCAAGTTGCGGGCATTCTCCTCGGCGTATTGCATCATGGAATCTTTTGAGGAGAGATAAAAGTAGGCGAAGGCGGCAAGAAGCACGGCCATTGTGCCGGAAAGGGTAAACAGGATGAGTTTGAATGCGAGGCCTCTATTTTTCATCGGCGGCCGCACAGTTTTCAAGGAAGTCCGAATAAGCGGGAATAGTGACGATAAGGCCGTTCGCCATGAGTTCTCCGGCGACAGCTTTGTAGTCTTCCTCTTTTAATAGCGTTTGATACCCTCCGGATTCGGGCAGATCGATCACTTCGCGCATGTGTTCGAGCATCCACTTCTGATGGGGCCGGTTCGTGGGAAGCTTGGCCTCATTTACATATTTCATAACAATATCGAGCGCCTCCTCCTGATGATCGAAAGCATATCTCCAGCCTTCGAGGGATGCTCGAACAAAGCGACAGCAAGTTTGAGGGTCTTTCTTGAATGTTGTTTCCAGACAGTATATGCCATCTTCCGGAAGATTGAACCCGAGATCGGAAAGGTGGAATACCACGAGATCTTCGGGCTCCACTCCAGTGTCCAGGATGGCGTGATACTCGTTGTACCACATTGCCGAAACCACATCCACGCCGCCCCTCAGGAAAAGGTTGACTGTCGAGGTCTGTGGAATCACGGTAACCTGCAAGCCATATCTCCTGAAAAGGGCCGTGGGCATTATGCTTAGTTCCGCTCCCCAAAGTTGGATCTTTTTGCCCCTTAGGTCCTGCCAGGAATTGATGCCGCTCGATTTTTTCGCGATCAGCACTTGCGAGGACCTTGAAAGAATCTGGCCGACATTGACCAGCCGGGTTCCTTTTGCCCGTTCGACGATTGCGGTTGAGAGAAACATAGTGGCGAAATCGGCGGCGCCGTTCTTGAGCCATTCCGCCGAAGGCCTTTCGGGTCCGCCCCGGAGAATGCTTACCTCGAGACCGTATCTTTCGTAAAAACCCTTTTCAAAGGCGACATAGTAGCCGGCAAACTGGGCTTGGGGTAACCACTGCGGAACGAATGAAACCTGCCTCCGGTCCTGATCCGCATTGGCATTCCCCAGCATGGCAAGGATAAAAAAGAAGACGACTATGACTTCAGCAACAGTTCTCATTAGACTTTCGATTTAGATGCGATAGAAAATTACCTCAGCTAATCCAATATCGTGGAAATTGCCGTGAAATTCAAGCGCATAGTCAGGGCGATGGGATTTCCCGATACTTGGGGCAGAATCCTCGGCCCCCGTCTCTTTCATACACTATAATTAAGCCCGTAAAAAGCCATTCTGAGAGGGTTTTGAGGCTACCGGGGTTTCCCATATAGGGCCGGGAAGGGCATTATGATACGCCGTTTCTCGGGTTATAAAAACGGGGAGAAAATTACGGGTCTTCCGGCGAATGAGTACCTGTGGTTCGGATTTTTGCCCCGAGGGGGCTGCATATAATAGCCCAGGGTCAGAGGAGCGCCACCCTGGGGTTGTAACGCCAACAAGAACCAGCTCTTACCCTGTAGGGGTTGCATAGCCGATCCTTTGATGTTCGGGCACCCTCTGATTCAATCTGAATACTCTTTTTACGTAACCCTTTCAGGGTATAACAACTAATTTGTGGCCCTGTTCTTCCCAGGGTGGCGCGGTGCTGACCTTGGGCTACCCTATGCAGCCCTTTCAGGGCAAGAAACTCAAAATCCCCCGCAGGGCGAGTTCACAGCAGACAGATGCTGCCCTTTCTCGTCTGCAGGTACTCGGTTGCAGGATGAACCAAAATTACCACCTGTACGGCTTCGCACAACGCTCTAACGTTATAGGGTGTTTAGACTCAGCAAAATCAAAGTGATTGCGTTCTTAAGCACTCAGTATAGATACAGTATGGATGATTATATTAATCAGGCGACATGGTTGAAGGTAGTACACCCAACCAGGGTTGGCCGGACGCAGAAAACTAATGATGTCATGGGGAGGGGTGGGCAGTTGAGCAAAACACCGGGTCCAGACACTGGAACACAGCCCATAGAAATAGATTTCTTCCGTGCTGAAGACGCACCCGGGATCGCCGGGCTTTTTCGCGAGGTCTACGGAGAAGGTTACCCCATCAGAACGTATTACCTCCCGGACCAGTTGATCGAGGAGAATGCTGCGGGGCACATCATCTCCAGCGTGGCCCGGACCCCAACGGGCCAAGTCGTTGGTCATGATGCGCTCATTCTTTTAGATCCGGCTGATAAGATTTATGAAAATGCAGCAGGAGCAGTTCTACCGGCTTTTCGCGGGTATCGCATCTTCCCCAGGTTATTCAGGCATTCTATCGTCGATGCCTCTAAGCGTTTCGGCGTGGAAACTCTTATCGGAGAACCGGTGTGCAACCATCCCCATTTACAGAAAATGTGCCTGGAGCTTAACTTCATAGAATTAGGTCTTGAAGTCGACCTCATGCCGGCTGCTGCTTATACCAATGATCCGGCCGTATCGGGCCGAGTTTCCGTTTTGCAGGGATGTTTCATCTACAAACGCATAGCGCAAAACGCTCATGTCCCTCTTATTTATCGCGATGAGTTGGAGTACCTCTATACAGGTTTAGAGGGAGAGCGCACCTTTGTTTATTCGAAAGATTCACCTGCTGAAGGGAACAGTCGGGGAAGCGTGAAAGTTTTTGACTTGGCCCAAGTCGCAAGGATTGCCATAGATAGCATCGGGCCCGATTTCGAGTCATTCGTCGTCAACGTGGAGAAGGAAGCGCGGGAAAAAGGCATTCAGGTCTTCCAGGTATGGCTGCCACTATCTTCTCCATTTGCACCTTTGGCGACGGGTGTCTTACGCGGGCATGGTTTTTTCCTCGGAGGCATGCTGCCAAGCCGGGCCACTGGGGATGGCTTGCTGATGCAGAAGGTCAGCCAAACGCCTGACTGGGAAGGTATGGTACTCTATTCTGAGCGTGGCAGGAAAATAGGAGAAATGATCAGGCACGATTGGAAATGCGTAACGAAGGGTTGAAAGAGCTGTATTCGAAACGCCCTTAAGCGGGGTCGGACCGGTTTTTGTGATTTAGTCGTCTTTCACACCCATTCATCCGCCCTCATCTTTACCGCTTCTCAATGCAAACGGGGTCGTTGCACGCATTCTTCGTGCCTTCGCGAAAAGGAAGCGCCTCGACACTGCGCTTGGGATCGTGAGTTCGTATAAAGCCGCCTGGAACATCTCTTTCTGCTCACTGTTCACTCATCACTGCTCGCTGTTACTATGGTCCCGAAGAAGTCTATTGTCAGGTCCCTTGGGCTGAGTGTTCAAACGGTCCGTAGCGTTCTAAGGCAAAAGGCTCCGGGGATCTACTGCTGAGATAATGTCAAAGGGGTCGGGCCCAATGCCGCTAGCTTAAGATAAATAGCTGTTCTTTCGCATACTTACTTGCCTGAGTTCGAGCGTCTTCTGGCTCAATTATCTTGACTAAGTTGCTCCGGTCGAGAGGCCAGGTCAACCGAGAGATACTAAACGTCTATTTAATTCGGTAACTTGCTTAAGTTAGCGACATTGGGCCCGACCCCATTCAAACCCATTCAACCATTCAAACATTCAAGAAGAGTTGAATTTATTTGGTTATTATTCGGACAGTAGTGGTCAACTGTGGGTAGTTATCCTCCATTTCATTTAAAGTACTTCACCGCGAGGCTTATTGCTTCGTCGAGCGCTTGGGCCACACTCGTCGCAATTTTCACATCGCCGATGATCCGGTCAATATCTGCTTTTAGTTTGTCAAGACGTGGGACGATCCCTTGAGCGGCCTTAGTTAACGCCTTGAAATCGTCGTCTCGGGATTCGATGTCTTCCTGGTTAAGTTGCGTGAGGATTTCGGAAACTGCGTCCGCCAATCCCTTTATCCTTTCTTTGTCCTCGATAGTCGTTGCAGCCCAGTATCCGTCGTTTAGCAGTTCGAAGAGTTTCTGAAATGAGTCGCAAACATCCTGACGCGATACCTCCGCTGTTGCCCCGTTTGCCATGGCTTAGCCTCCTGTGCTGTTAATAGCTCATTTGCCTATGTTTTTATAGAATTGGCCGATCCTGTTCCCTTCGTCTCCCAATTGCCTAATATGCTCTTCTAATTTTGGGGCTAGGTGAGTCGAACGAGCGAACGAGTTCTTTATGGGTCTCAGCAAGCTTGTTGACTGCCTTCTGCGTTGCCGCAAGAGTGGCGTCCGCTGTTTCCTGTTCCCGGACAAGTTCAGGAAGGCGCGCAATTTCGTCACGTCTCGAACGCGGATCGAGTTTTCCCTTATTCTTCTCAATGAACTCGTCCTGATTCTGGATCAGACTGATGTATTGATTGTGGAGCTGGTCTCGAAGCCCGTGTCCACCTTTTCCGTCCTTGTCCGGCAACGCACCAATATCGGCCACAAGGAGCTTACAGATACCTTGGACAGGCTCGTTCATGTCATTGACAATTACTTTCAGTCCCTTTTGTCTTTTGTAGTCAATGAACCAGTGACCAAGAGTGTCAACAGCAGTCGTGAATATCTTTAAATCATTCTCGCTCGGAGCAAACTTTTTCAGGGAGTCATTTCCCCTGAGTTTCAGGAGCGCTTCGCCGAACGATTTCGTTTGGGTGTCGAACTCATTGAGGGTGTTGTCGCTCATAATATCGGCAATTTTAGTCGCATAAGTAGCAACGGCCTTGAGGGCCTGAAGACGTATTTCTAATTCATTGGAAGGAAGAAAACGTGTCACAGTCTTAGGATTAAAACCTTTCTCATCGTAGTTGTTAACCAGTTTTGCCACCTGTAGTTGATAGTAGTTGCTATCGACCATCTCAAAAGCGGCGGTTGTATTGGACGTTGTAATGGTCACGCTCTGTGAGAAGGCTTGTATATCCTTATTGATCGCTGGCGCTGAAGCACATCCCGATAGGGCAAAAGTAATTATAACAAGTTCTACTACAATTAATCTTGCTAAACTTATTTTTTTGCTTAACGTTATGGTTTGCAGCTTGTCCATGACTAGTCCTTTGCGAGATAATATTAAATCTCTTCTTCCATTCAACAGATGTGAGAAACAACGAAATAGAGATGTCCTAGTCGACAGAACATATAGGTCGCGATCGGTACATCCTGACCCCATTTTTGAACGATATTCTCCCGAAAGAAACTTTCATAACACCCTTAAGGCCACAAATCGACGCTATCGGGAGAGTCGAATCTTTGAGTCACCTATACTTAGGAGGAAGACAATGCCGGTCATCTTCAACAGCCACAACTTAAGAGATGCGCAGCCATCGCATTTCGCCCAGCGTCAACTAGTGCATCGAGCCGATTCTGGGCCATATCAAATTCTGTTGTGCCGTAGCCCATGGCAGGAAGCCGACAGATTTCCTTCTCATGAGATCTTATCTCGTCGTTGTCCTGCGCGCCCATCATGGTGTCGATCAAGTGGTTAATTCTCTGTACGACTCGTATATGCCCCAAACGCGAGGTCTTTTGACTGTCAGCCGAGGCGCCTGCGACTGGAAGATTTGTGTCGATGAGCATTCCCAGGTTTAGGGCGGCGTCAGCATCGGTATCACCCATTATTTCCTTGATTTCCGGGTCTTCAGCAGGCTGAAGGTCAATCAGGCGGATAGGAAAATTGGAAAGCATGCCGCCGTCGACAATGCTGTTCCCGTCTTTCTCCCTTCCGCGGTAGAGCTTCCATTCAGATTGCCATATTACCTCTCGCCAAATGAATGGAATACTCATTGACATGCGTACAGCCCAAGCGACAGGGCAATCGGGAGCGGTTCGATGGTTGAGCACAAGCATTTCCATATCGGTAGTATCTGAGGCGATTAAAGACAGATCGACCCCAGTTTGTTCGAAAAATGTCTTGAGACTTGCACCTTCAGGCATTCCTTTTGCCTTCAGCTTCTCAACGATCCAATCGTAGAAGTTTTCTCCCACAAAGATCCCACCGCACTCCATGAAAGAGAATATCTGACAGTAAATTTCGCTCTTAAGTAATTGCTCCAGAAGAAGATTGCTTGCTATACTTGGCAGGTGTATTGACTGCAGGGCCGCCGCCGTCTCGCTTTTTGTTAGCTGATCGGCAGAAAAATTGCCGGCGTGCGGAGCATCCATGAAGGCAGAGAACCGTGGCTTCCCGTCAGGAAGACGTTCATTGACCGCTGCGCGCATCTCTTCGGGCGAATATCCGGCCGCGACCAAGGTGGCAGTAATTGCACCGGCAGAGGTCCCAATTAACCGGCGATACTTGTGTCCTTTGCCCAGCAAGACTTGCAGCGCGCCAACGAAAACCGAACCTTTTGCGCCGCCTCCTTCAAAGACTATGTCAAATAACGCCATCTTTAACTCTCCTGATTTGGTTTCCCTTTCCACCTTTGCCACTAACCTTTTCACCCACACACAGGTGCAGTGACAATCCGCTCTGGTTAGGCTGGATGAGTACCGTCTCTGGTTGAGAGCGTTCCTTATTTTTACTAACTATGCAAATTCTGAAACCTTTAGACCAGTGTCCAAGTCACAGTCTACAACCTCCGCACTTACTTACCGGCAGCCAGCAAGGCATTCTTTTCCGCAGATCCTTTGGAACTGCCGAAAAAATAGCCAAGTACAGTGGCAAATCCGGAAACCAATCCACCGAAGAGAAGGTTTACCACAGCGTTACTGCTGGGGTCTTTAACCCCAAAAAACATGAGTATGCCTGTCAGTACGAAAAAGCCGGCAACTATCACCCATGCCAGTACATAGAGATTGGTATCTTTTTTGCCCGTGGCCTTGACAATGTCGATCTCACGCTGTCTGGCGTCATGAGTATCCGCAAGATAAGCATTGAGTTCATCCAACCCTTCCTGATGCTTTGTCTGAAGGTCCTGCAGTTTGGTTGTTGCCTGAGGATCCGAATTCATTTTCGACATTATGTCATCCGGTTTAGCCGGGTCGGCTCCAAACAGTTGAGCAACCAAACCTCCGACAACGCCGCCCGCAGGGCCGCCCATAATGGTCCCAAGCAGTGGCGCTCCCAATTTGACGACGTTCTCCCCAAGCTCTTTCCAGTCCATAGTTTTTCCTCCTTTTTCATAGTTGCCGGTTGTGACATTTGTGGTAGACGAGCTTTCAGCACCGGGTTTTGCTGGAGTCCTGTATTGCTCGATCTGCCGGGCGGGGCTGCTTCCCCGAAAGATACCCAGTTCTGAATGACTGGCATAATACTGCGCTCTTGCCATTACGTCGGAGCCGTAGTCGTTGCCGGTGGTGCCGATGTCCATGCCGTCTTTCGTCTTGACAGTTGAAGGACCGGCATTATAGGCAACCGCTGCCCCCTTCAGGATAAACGGATCTTCCCAGTCCGGATGTTCATTTTGAATGTCTCCGAGGTTCTTTGCGAAAATACCTGCCGCCTGTTCGATATGTTCCAGGCTTGCCGGGTCGTGAAGTCCTTCAGGCTGGTGGGCTCTTTTATCTACCTGCATTATGCCGAAAGCATTTTCGCTATCCCCCCAGCCCGACTTCAAACTTTTGCCGCAGCGAGATTCACGACTGGCGATGGCCGCCAGGACTGCGGCCGGAACACCACATTTGGCGGAGGCAGTACAGAATCGGTCCGCGATTGCCTTGACTCTTGGCAAATCAGTTTCCGCCATGGAACGAGAAGCCTGGACCCCCGGCGCCAGCCCATCTTGCTTTGCGGTGACAGAAGAAGCGCCGGTCGTAAGGACGATCAGTAAAGCCTGATCCCAATGGCTGAAAGGAGTTGGTTCATTGTTTACGTCAACGTAATAAGCGGCTGCAAACCCCTGTTGTCCATTGTATTCAATTTTGCACCAATCAGTTCTCCCCCAGTCATAAGGTTCTCCCGAGACTTCCTCCAGCACTTTGAAGACTGTCATAGGAGCTAACTCGACGATGACAGGTGAAGACACGGAGGCTTGGCTTCTGACCTGGAGTTTACTCGTTAACCTGTGATTTACCAAACCTTCCACGCCGTCTTTTTGTTGTCCTTGCTCCTGGGCATCGGTCAAAGGGGCAGCGTCGAGACAACCGGTTGGATCCACAAGATCGCAGCGGCGCATGAATTCATTGCCGTCCCTGGTCAATGGACCGTCAGCCGTGCCCGCGTACATTTCCAAATGAAGCATGGAACTGCCGGATTCGAGTCTGCCTACATGAGCGATCACCTGGGACTGAGAGACTTTCGCGCCTATCGTGACAGCGGGAGGGACAAGTTGGGATATCTCACCGTAACGAACTACCATTCCGTTGTCATGTTGAACTTCCAGTGCATAAGTTCCGCTGTAGAAAGGGTACGGGCCTCTGACGATCTTCCCGTCGGCCATGGCTAAAATATCTGTGCCGTAAGGAGCGATCAAGTCGCAGGCGGCATGTTTTCGAAGGCCGCCTGCTCGGCTGGCCCGAAATTGTCGCCCACCTGTGTGGTAGTCGTCCGCCGGTCTTTTTCGTAGAGGAAAAATAAGCTCAGCCATAGCGTCTTCCTCCTTTTTATTGATGCCAACGACGTTGAGTATTTAGTCGACTTTGTCTTAGAGTTGTGAGCTCCTATTCCATTTGGACTCAATTGTTCGAGACAATTTCATTCCGCGGAACTATTTTCACAAACCTGCATGTTTGTCCTCCACAAAAGGGTTCAGCTTGGATTTGGAATCAGTGCTTTTTTCGGCGGAAAATGAGTTGGCTCGACAAGACCTCACTGCAAAAGCGGTAATGCGGGAGAATGCAGTATATTTATATCAGAGAGCAGTTACAAAGAGGTTACAAATCCACCTGGCCTGATGAAGTGTCGATGGGCCTCCCAACTGCCTTTGCGTGTAAGACCCATTTCGCAATATTTATTTTTGATTTAGTGGGAGGACGGAAAACAGAGGACTGAGTGCTGAGGAGGGGGAATGCTGAATGCTGGACGATGAATGCTGAGTGCCCCTGACTGAGTGGGGAAGACGGAGGACGGAAGGCGAAGACTTTCTAACACCAGGGCTGGCCGTTAAGAAGTTCAACGGCGGAAGCGGGGTCGGACCCAATGCCGCTAACTTAACAGAAAAAGCTGTCCTTTCGCCCCCTTACGTGTTTCGGGTTGAGGCAGTGGTGATGCCTCCCGGTACTTACGTTTGTTGTTTTTACGACGATTCTCCAAGCCGCGACATTTCCTTCGATATTCCTGCTTATCCCGGGTGAATCGACGATCTGGTTTATATCGAACGCGGTGTTGTGCGCAACAACATACGTGCGCTGCCCAAATGGAAGCCCACAGGTCTGCATCTGTAGAGACCAATAAGAGTTTCAAGAACAATCGCGTTTCGGTCAGGGCACGTGCAAAACTGAGCTGCTTAACGGAAAGCTTGACAGGTTGACAGGCTGCGAGCATAGCTATGCGTATCAAACAGCAGACGATCATGTGCATTAAGAGTTCCCGGTCGAAGGACTCGGGTGTTTGGCAATGCCGGCAGGTTGCACGGAGGGGCACACTTAAAGTCGCGATAGAAGGTCTCGATATCCCAACGCATGTGATAGAGTCCTGCCAGTTCTGATGCGGGGAACTACCTTTGTGCCGCATGGAATCGGGCCTCTCCCGCTGGTTTCCCGCGTATCTTTGACGGAGCCGAATGGGTGCGATTGTTTAGACAACCTTGAGGCGACTGTAGCAAGAAGATTGATGAAGTCAACGGTAATTTCGGGGCTGCGGATTCGGGAAAAGACGCTGCCGCCCGGAGGACAGAGGACGGATGACGGAGGTCGGCCCGTTTATTCGGCTTGCCCGCGCTTCGGTTGTCACCTCCGCTTGCTCGGCGTTTCCACACCGCGCGGGACTGCTGAAAAAGCTTATACCAGGTTGCGTTTTGGATCGTGCGGATCCGTGATGGGGCATGCACTCTGTAGAAAAGGGAGGAATTCGGGCATGTGCATGGGATGCCCCTCTCCAGAAAAGGTGTTTGGGCAAGGGAATTTTGAACGCAACCTGGTATAAGTCATATTTAAAACTGGATATTTAATAGTTTTGCTTGGGGAATTATCTTCCCCCCTGAGCCAAAGTCTTCAGTTTGCAAGCATGAAGTTATCTCTCCATAACTGCACAGCATCGACGATTTTTGCCCCAACGTCCCTCATGCCTTCTGCCAGATCGCTTTCCAACTCACTCCATTGGCAAAATCCCCGTTCTTCCTTTCCATCTCCTCCCGGCTCGATCTGCCAGCAAACATGCTTCTGATCGCTGATTTCAAGTTCAAGCCTTTCTCCATCATCCGTGCGCAGTTCGATCTTGATCATTTCCTCCTCCTCCATCTTTTGGTTGGTTTATTTAGTCCACCGGTCTACTGTGTTTTTCATGATTCTTTCATCTCCATGCTTTTTCCGTTGCCGGCGGAATTGGTCATCTTTTCCAGCACGCTCCTCACGACCCCCGGTTCAGTATCGGCAAAAGCCATGAATCGTGGTCTCAGGGAGTGTCCCTTCATGATCATCCCGGGACTGCGTTCACCCAGGACAAGAAGAATTCGGGTGTCATCGTAGAGTTCACGAAGAGCAGCGAATTCATCGAGTTCCAGTTCATCGGCCGGAACCAGGATAGCGAGGTCGGTCGCCCGTCTTGGATCTCTTAACCTTTGTTCGAAATCTCTTATGTCACGGCAGGAATAGAGGCACTCTTTCGGGAGAATGTCCCCTATGAGTTTTTCCAAACTGGCAATAGCATTTGCCCCTTTATCCGTCCCACAAAGGCATACTTTCATTTCTGCGTTGCTCCTGTCGAAATTTGACTCTCCATCAGTCCGATGCTTCATAGAGCAACCTGTGTGCCATGTGCGAAGATCGGCCATGGATAAGGCTTCTTGGCTGGAGAAACAGCAAATGCAGTGGTCCGTTGCGAAATTTGTCCTGAAGGTTGGGACAAATGTCCTGAATATCAGGACAGAAATGTCTCGGAGCTAGCGATTTTTCGGAGCGGAAGGGGAATGTTTATCAAAGGAAAGGCCGTATTTTTGGAGAAAATAGTACAACCTGGACCTGGACAGCCCGGAGATCCGGCAGGCTTCCGCAACGCTTCCGCCCGCGCGTGCTACAACTTCCCCGAAGTATTCCTTTTCACCGTCCTCTATGAGCACCGTGCGAAAACTGTTGTACGCCGGGAGTGGTTCGCTTCCCGCAACCCTTTCGCTTGTCTCACGTTTCTCGCCCGGCCCCGTAACCGCTTTGTGTGCAAGGGACGATCGAGCGGCCTTTGCCCGGATTTCCACGGGCAGATGAAAAGGGTACAGAAGCGGGTCATCGTAGGCGGCAATAAGAGCGCTGTGGAGAGCAGCGAAGAGTTCACGAACATTGCCGGGCCAGTTATAAGTCTCCAGGAAATCGAAAAAATCGGGAGAAAAACCCTTCATCCCAAGCTGGGCTTTTCCACACGCCCGGGCCATGTAGTGGAGGGAGAGCTGCCTGATGTCCTGCGCACGTTCCCGCAGTGGGGGGAGTTGAATGGAGCAGGAGCGAATGCGAAACAGGAGGTCGTTGCGGAAAGAACCGGAGGCAACCATCCCGTCAAGATCTCGATTGGTCGCGGCAATCAGCCTGAAATCGCTTGTTTCCTCCGTCCTGCCGCCGACAGGGCGAAAACGATGTTCCTGGAGGACTCGCAGGAAGGCTTTCTGGAGAGACTTTGGGAGTTCTCCAATCTCGTCGAGGAAAAGGGTTCCACCGTGGGCCTGTTTGATAATTCCGCCGGCACTCTTATCTGCTCCCGTAAAGGCCCCTTTTTCATGTCCGAAAAGGAGGCTTTCCACGATAGTCTCGGGCAAGGCGGCACAGTCCACGACAACAAACGGCTCATCGTTGCGCGAACTGTTCACATGGAGGGCCCTGGCAAACAACTCCTTTCCCGTTCCCGTCTCCCCGGTGATAAGTACGCTCACGTCACTTCTGGAAGCTTGGGCCAGATAATCGATACAGGTCCTGATAGCCGGAGAGTCCCCGATTATTTCTCTGCGGTCAAAGGCTATTGCTTTTGTTTTGGAACGTTTCTCATCGCCGTATTCCAGGGCCCGGAGCACCGGCAACATGATTCCTTTTATTGAGGCAGGCTTTTCGATGTAGTCCCACGCGCCCCACCTTATCGCGGATTCAGCCCCGTCAGGGTTACCGGCCCCGGTTAAGATGATGACCTCCGGGGCGGAGGGGGCCTCCTTTATTTTCCCGATTGCACTCAATCCGTTTCCATCGGGCAACTGCACATCGAGCAAAACGAGTTGATAGGGGCGGGCAAGAACCTCTTTGAGCCCTCCGGCAAGGGTCAGGCGAATAGCGACCTGATGCCCTTCATCGCCTATTATCTTGGCGAGCAAATCACCAAAATCCTTTTCATCGTCAATAATCAGGATGTGAGCCATATCTCTTGCCTTTTTCAGGTCGTACTTTCGTCCGGAACTTTCCGCGCCTGTTCCGCAAGGTCTTTAATAATACCAGGTTTCATCAGGAACCCTTGAATCCGATCTTTGCGCCGAAACCGGTGAGAAGTACAACAGGAAGGTCAGGTTTGAGCGCGCGCAACTCTCGGCTAAGGAAGTGACACAAAATAACCTTTACAATATTCTTTCCCATGATACACTATTGACATGGAGAAGGGATTTATCACAAAGCGATTCAAACTTCTGGCCCCACTGCTTGACGAGAGACAACTTCGTCTTT
>JBKQLC010000226.1:0-46204 GCA_052147195.1 Syntrophobacteraceae bacterium | reverse complement strand
TATTCCCTTTACGAAACTTTACCTGCATTAACAGATATTAACTGGACCTTCTTGCAGATTTTTCTTATTTATACAGTGCAACATAACGTATTCGATTAACCATGAGGAGAACTGGCATGAAAAAACTATTTACAGGCTTTGCAGTAACTTTGGTCGCTGTAGTATGGATGACCGGATCGTGGCTCTTCTTCAACTCTATCGCAGCCGGGGCCCAGGGATCTGGCACTCCGGCAGTTGCTGATGCTGACAAGGCTGCCCCAAAAGACGAAGCTGCTAAAGGACATTGCGGGGAATGGAAGGGTCATCACAAGCATTTCGGTCGTCATCATGGGCATTTCGGTCTTTGGAAGATGTTTGGAAGAAAGCTGAATCTGACTGATGCCCAAAGGACTCAGATCAAGACAATCGTATCCGAAGAGCGTCCAAAAATGAAACCGCTGTTCCAGCAACTGAAGGCTGGACGAGAACAACTCAACGCTTTGATAAAGAGCGGGCCGTTTGATGAAGCTAAAGTGCGGTCCATTGCCAAGGGGCAGGCGGATATTCTGGCTAATATGATTGTGGCGAGAGAGCGCATCAAATCCCAGATCTATGCAGTCCTAACTCCGGAGCAGCGCGCCAAGGCTGAAAAACTACGTGAGGCATGGAAAACTCTGCACGAAGATGGACCCGGTCACAAAGACTAATCTTTCTAGGAGCGTTGTGAGAAAGTCTCTCACATGCTCCAGCTTCAGCGCGCAAATGAGCGTTTGCGCATTCTGCTGCAGATCTTCGGAATGTTTCGTTACCCGGAGATGAATCTACCCGCCTAAATTGAGGGCCGGCCCCAAAAAACCGGGGCCGGCCCTCTTCCAACGCGTCTTAGGCACTAATGAAGTTGATACGACAAACAAATTCAGTTTGAGCGGCTACCCCCGCTTAAGACTCCCAGACTGACTTACAGTGGAAAAGTTTAGAGGCCGGGCATTTTGCGGCAATCACGCAGCGTCCCTTGCCGGAAGATCGATCGTAACGATAAGTCCTCCCCCGGGGGCGTTAGCTGCTCGCACTTCGCCGCCATGCAGTCTGGCCGTGCGCTCAGTGATAGCCAGCCCCAATCCTGTCCCCCCTTGCTTCCGGTCGCGGTCATCCCCCACCCGGTAGAAGGGGTAAAAAAGGTTGGTCAGTGACGATTCCGGAACTCCAGGTCCATTGTCGCGCACTTCTATCTGTGCACGCTGAGCATTGTCAATGTCGCTGCATCTCAGTGTGACCACTACTTCCGTGCTTTCCGCCGTGTGGCGGACTGCATTTCGCACCACATTCTCGATCGCGCTCCTCAGAAGCTCTCTTGATGCTAACACAGTACAGTTGCCATTCGATACGGCTCGAACGGTACAATTGCGTCCCCGTGCTTCGAAGTCGGCATCAGTCACCACTTCTTCTATTAACTCCACCATACTGACTGGCGCTCTGTCCATTTCTTCCGCACCGCTTTCAAAACGGGCCAGCATGAGCAATTTGCCTATAAGCACGTTAAGCCTCTCGGCCTCCAGTTCGATTCGGGCCAGCGCGTTCTTGGCAACCTGACCGTCGGAGCGCCGCGCAATCTCAAGAGCAAGGGTCAACCGGGTGAGCGGCGAACGGAATTCGTGAGAGATATCTCGAAGGAGACGTTTCTGCGAGCCAATCAAAGATCCGATACGCTCGGCCATCAGGTCGAAATCTCTCCCAAGCTCCCCTATTTCATCACGCCGCCTGCCTAAAACGGCGCTAACACGAACTTTGAGGTCTCCGTCAGCCAGATGCCTTGCCGCCACCCCAAGCTTGCTGATCGGCTTGGAAATATACCGTGCAAGCCAGTAACATACCCCCCCGGCAGTAATCAGGATGACGACCAGGTTTAATGTAGGAAAGCTGTTATCACGCGTGAAGAAATTGCGGGCGGGAAGTCTGGCGATCAGTGTGTATTCTTTACCGCTCGGTCCAGTGAGTTGTTGAACCGTAAAAATCGATTCGCCGGATCGCTTGTAATCCAACCCCTCACGGAGTGGATGCGAGGATAATTCACTGACTAATTCAGAAACAGGCCATCCGGTTATCTGCTCCTTGCGCCCGTCTAACAGAAAAAATTGGATGCGGACTGCTCCTTCAAGTTCATGGACGTAATCGAGAAGGGCCGTTTCACCCTCACGTTCATAGATTTCAATCGCTGTCTGGCCGGAGAGTCTGACCATATTCCCCATAGCACTGATCCAATGACCGGTAAACGAGCCGGATTGAATCTCCAGATGGCCTTCAGCGGGCGGACGTACAATAAATCTCAACCAGGGCACGGCGAAAAATGGATGTACCTCTGTGGCTACAGCCGACAAGAAAGAGGCAAAGCTAATCAGCGCCATTGCCACCCAGAACCAGAGAAAGATTTTTATATAAAGAGTTCGCATCGAAATTTCCAGGCGACATCGGCCATGTCACCGCTAAATTGTGTCCCTGTCGGGCTGAGTCGGGTTCACATAAATATATCCGGAGCCGCGCACAGTCTTGATCCGCTCAATTTCGCCCACTTTATGTCCGAGTTTCTTTCGAAGGCTGCTCAGATGCACGTCCACACTGCGGTCGTAAGCTGTGAGAGCGCGGCCGAGGACGCCTTCGGCAAGTTGTTCTCGAGTTACCACGTGACCGGCTGCCCTGAGCAGCATCTCAAGAAGGCTGAACTCAACAGAAGTCAACTCGACCTGCTCGCCGTTGCGGTGCACAACACGGGTCCCGGTATCCAGTTCGATATCGCCGACAGCAATTTTGGGGGGAGGAGTGGCGCTCTTGTCAGGCCGGTCTTTTGTCCTGCGCAAAATGGCGCGGGCACGCGCAATAAGCTCGCGGGGATTGAATGGCTTGGGCAGGTAGTCGTCAGCTCCCATTTCAAGCCCGACTATGCGGTCCACCTCTTCATCACGAGCCGTCAACATGAGGACAGGTGTATCGGAATGTGAACGCAGGCGCTGCAAGACCTCAAAACCATTCATCCCGGGAAGCATTATGTCGAGAACGATCAGATCGTATTGTCCCGCTCCGGAGACGGCCAGTCGCAATCCCTGCTCGCCATCGTGAACCGCAGTGATCTCGAATCCCTCAGGCTTGAGATATTCGGCTAACAATTCACACAGCTCGGTATCATCGTCTATTACCAGAATGTTACTCATTGCACATCTCCAGTTAACCTCTTTGATTTTAGCAGAAAATTTTATCAGTATAGCTAAATCCTTTTGCAAAGAAATGTTAAGGTGTACAGATTGGGCTTAGAATCTGAGTCTAAGAGCGCTGGGACCCAAGCCAGGGCTGTGGGACCGCCGACCGGATTTGCCACTCAAACCTTCGGCGGCGGGGGATTTAAGCAGTGTCCGGTTAGGTTCTTGCGTACTCCGGCGACCCGGGACGGCAACTCAGGTTGCACCAACTTTTTCCGAGATCGTCTGACCGGTTCTACCGGAGTTTGTCTGCCGTTTTCTTTGCCAAATCTTTTATGCTTCTTGTAATCAGAGCGGTCCAGCCGGTCTGATGGCTCGCACCGAGACCGCGGCCGGTGTCGCCGTGAAAATACTCATTAAAGAGTATGAGATCACGCCAATAGGGGTCTTCGGCAAACTTCCGCAGGTCTCCATGCCAGGGACGGCGGCCATCGGAGGCAGGCAAAAAAATGCTGACAAGCCGCCTGGTGAGTTCTTTTGCCACCTCGCCCAGATTCATCCATTCCCCGGAACCGGTAGGGAACTCAACTCGCAGAGTATCGCCATAAAAATGGTGATAACGCTCCAGCGCTTCTATTAGCAGGTAATTGACAGGGAACCAGATCGGGCCGCGCCAGTTTGAATTTCCGCCGAAAAGATTGGAGTTGGATTCTCCAGGGACGTATCCTACTTCCAGCAAAGTGTCTCGCAACTTGAACTCGAAAGGATTTTTCTCGTGTACCTTGGATAGGGACCGAATTCCGTAGGCAGAAAGAAACTCATTTTCGTCCAACAGGCGCTGAAGAGATCGAACAAGCCTCTGGCGCGAAGGGATGGAAATCAGCCGATAGCGGTGCCCCAGCTCCTTTTCCTGTTTTGCCATGCATGCCGATATTCCGGCGAGGTCTTTTCGGTTTTCCAGGAACCAGTTCATACGCTTCATAAAGCCCGGCAGTCTCTGAACCACTCGATCTTCGATTACCTCAACGGCGATCAGCGGGATGAGCCCGACTAGGGACCGGATTCTAAGGGGGACGAATTGGCCGTCATGATGAAGATGGTCATAGTAAAACCCGTCCTGGTCATCCCAAAGTCCGGTTCCTCTGAAATTGTTTATTGAATCCGCAATAGAGATGAAATGTTCGAAGAACTTGGATGCCATATCCTCGTAAGCCGGGTCCCATTGCGCGAGTTCAAGCGCCATCGAGAGCATGGTGGCGCAGTAGAAGGCCATCCAGGCGGTCGCATCGGCCTGCTCCAGATGTCCGTTGCCGAGCGGCGGACGGGAGCGGTCGAAGATGCCTATATTGTCAAGCCCCAGGAAGCCGCCCGTAAAAAGGTTTTTCCCGTCCAGGTCCTTGCGGTTCACCCACCAGGTGAAATTGAGCAGGAGCTTGTTGAAAACCCTGGTGAGAAAATGCCGGTCGCGCTCGCCACGGGGCGCTGTGATCTTATAGACCCGCCAGGCGGCCCAGGCGAATACGGGAGGGGTTACATCGCTGAAATCCCACTCGTAAGCCGGCAACTGCCCGTTAGGATGCATGTACCATTCGCGCAGAAGCAGGACGAGTTGGTCCTTTGCGAAATAGCGATCCAGTTCGGCAAACGGGAGCATCTGAAATGCCGTGTCCCATATGGCGTACCATGGATACTCCCATTTGTCGGGTATCGAGAGAACGTCCCGGTTATAGAGATGAATCCAGTCACTGTTCCGGCCGGGTTTCCTGCTCTCGAGCGAGGACGGCCCGGCAGGATCACCGTCGAGCCAGTCCTTTACACTGTAGTGGTAGAACTGCTTGGACCATAAAAGACCGGAATAGGCCTGCCGCAGGATTTTTCGTTCTTCCTCCACGAGGCTCTTCGGATTTATCGTATCGTAGAATTCATCGGCTTCCTCGATCCGCTTCCGGAAAGTATGATCGTATTCCTCGCCGAATACGTTCGCAGGGGACTGGCCCTTTTCGAACAGCCGGAGATTTATGACCTGTTCTGAGCCTGCCCGAAGCTCCAGAATGTAATAGGCTGCGGCCTTGGTCCCGGTCTTTGCCGGATTGACCGCATCCACACGCCCGGAGACCACGAACTCATGAAACGCGTCCTTGACATATGGAAACGAATTGGCAACACCGTAGAGCCTTGTCAGGTTTGTTTCGTTTTCCGTGAAGAGGAACCGGGGAAGTTTTCCGTCGGGTCCGGGTGCGCAGGCAAGGCAGAACTTACCCAGCGAGGCATGCTCGCTCAGCAGCAGGCCTGCTCCCTCTTCATCGATTCTGGGCTTTGGCCAGTAGGCCTCCCCTGTGCGCCCCCATGTCCAGGTATTGCGAAACCAAAGGGTTGGCAGGATGTGGAGTATGGAAGTTTCCGGGCCGCGATTGGCCACCGTGAACCGGATCAGAATATCATCGGGGGATTTCTTACAGTATTCCGCAAAAACGTCAAAGTATTGATTTTCTTCGAAAATACCTGTATCTATCAGTTCGAATTCCGGCTCATTCCGGCTCCGTTTGCGGTTTTCGGAAACGAGCCGGGTGTAAGGAAATTCCTTCTGAGGATACTTGTAGAGGGCCTTGCAGTAGGAGTGAATTGGAGTTGAATCGAGATAAAAATAGTATTCCTTCACATCCTCGCCATGGTTGCCCTCTTCGTTGGTAACGCCGAAGAACCGTTCCTTGAGGATGGGATCGCGGCCGTTCCAAAGGGCGACCGCAAAGCAAAGGCGCCCTTCACGATCGGTTATTCCAAGCAGGCCGTCTTCTCCCCAACGGTATGCGCGGCTCCTTGCATGGTCGTGAGGGAAGTAGCCCCAGGCATTTCCGTCATCAGAATAGTCTTCCCGTACGGTCCCCCATTGCCGCTCGGACAGATATGGACCCCACCTCTTCCAGTTCTTCTCGCGACGGGAATCTTCGGCCAGTAGTATTTCCACAAGGTTGAGTTGCTCCATCGAGGTTTTCCTCACGCCCCGGTCGAAAAACCCGGAGATGGATCACGCCTCCATCGGCACTTCGAGATCATCAGCCCGCTATTTTCACAAAGACCCTGATGGCCCCTACCGGTCCCATCAGGTATCGCTGGATATCCTTGAAGTTCTATCTTCAGTTTAAGCCTAAGTTCCGGCGGGTGGCATGTCAATGAAGGCACGGAAGGGACGGCCTTGCCGCAATCTTGTGATTATTTATAGATGAGTTTAAATAGAATCTTATATGCGGGAACGTTTATACCGGCGGGTGGCTGTTGAACCCGTTATCAGCACCGGATCACCAAAGATAGAAATATTAACGAGGATACCAAACCTAATAGACTCCTCACTGCATGAAGTCGTCCCCATTTGTGCAGGAGTTCTTGAGTTTTCCAGGCTTTTTTGTCCAGTCCCGGATCAAGCAGCTCCTTATTGATCGGCATCATCACAATCAGGGTAAACGGCACAGCCGCAAAAATAAATAACGCCCCGATAAACCACATAAAGCCGGCGCCCATAAGCCAAAGGACAACACCGGATATGGCCGCTGCTGAAACAAGTCCTACCTGTATTTTTGAAGCCCGTTTGTAACTGGGACCGAAAACCGTTGCGGCCACCTCCTGTCCGCACTCCATTCGCGCCGGATGCTCGCCAATGTTTACATAAATCGCTATCGCCGTGAAAAAGAGTGCGCTCAAAACGGCCGCGAATTCGAATAATCCGGTCATGGGTTTTCCCGTGAGCACAAGAGTGGATGTCTATTTCTACACCCTTGAAGATAATCCCGGCCCACAGGAAATCCCAGCTATTTGGAAATCAAAAGAAGTCCGAGCGTTCCTGTTACGAAAAAGTTCGGTGGGCTTCGCTGCGCTTAGCCCACCCTACGGGTCTTTTCATAGTTTCAGGGTGTCCCGAAGGGACATGAAGAGCTGTCAACAAAGTGATGATATGTTGCAATGGATCGTCTCCCCGGCGAAAGCCGGGGTGTATGTCTTTACCCGTAGGAAGCTTCAAGAGTTACAAGGTACCAGGGCCTTCCTCTCTTTGGTATAATTAGAGATACCTTAGAAAGTTTCAGTTCGGAAAGGGTTTTCAGGTTTTCTGCCCTGGCGTCCTTCAAACGTGATTTCTTCGCCGGTACGGAAAATCCTTCTTTTGCGTCGAAGTTTTTCGACGTCAAATTTTCCGGATGTCAAATTTTCCGATGTAAAATGTTTGGACGTAAAAGAATCCGAATCGGAAACTGCCCGTATCATCCGTGTTTCCGGATGAAAACTGGAAAGTCAGGAGATTTTATCGATGAAAGCGAGCCAAATCCGAAAGGCCTTTCTCGAGTTTTTCAACGTGCGTGAGCATACGATTGTAAAAAGCTCCTCGGTGATTCCTCACGACGACCCCTCCCTGCTATTTACCAACGCAGGCATGGTGCAGTTCAAGAGGACTTTCCTGGGCGAGGAAAAGCGGCCATATTCACGTGCGACCACCAGCCAGAAATGCATGCGCGCGGGCGGCAAGCACAACGACCTTGAAAACGTCGGCCGTACGGCGCGGCACCATACCTTTTTTGAAATGCTCGGGAATTTTTCCTTCGGTGATTATTTCAAAGAGGATGCGATCAAATTCGCATGGGAGTTTCTGACCGGGACTATGGGCCTTCCAAAGGATAAGCTCTACGCCACGATCCACGAAGGCGACCGGGAGATGAACCTCGGAGCGGACGAAGAAGCCCGAGGGTTTTGGGCGCAATATCTCCCGCTGGATCGGATTCTCCTGTTTCCCACAAAAGATAATTTCTGGTCCATGGGCGATACCGGCCCCTGCGGGCCATGCTCGGAGATCATCATCGACCAGGGGCCGGGTATCGGGTGCGGCCGGCCGGAGTGCAAACCGGGATGCGACTGCGACCGGTATCTGGAGCTTTGGAACCTTGTCTTCATGCAATTTAACCGCAAGCAGGACGGCGTCCTCGAGCCTCTCCCCAAACCCAGCATCGACACCGGCATGGGGCTGGAGAGAATAGCCGCCGTAATCCAGAAGGTCCCGTCAAACTACGACACGGACCTCTTTGCGCCTATGAGGGCGAAGATCGAGGAACTTACCGGATACCGGTATGGAACTGTGGCGGAAAAAGACGTCTCGGTCAAAGTCATATCCGACCACGGCCGCGCGGCGGCTTTTTTGATCGGAGACGGGGCTTTGCCCAGCAACGAAGGCCGCGGGTATGTGCTGAGGCGCGTAATTCGGCGCGCCTTGAGGCACGGGCGCACTCTCGGGCTGGACAGGCCGTTTTTGTCGGAAGTAGCCCTATCGGTAATGGAATCGATGCAGGACGCCTATCCCGAGTTGCTGGACAACCGAAGCTTCATAACCCGCGTCATCCAGAACGAAGAAGAACGGTTCAACGAAACCCTGGATAACGGGCTGAGGCTCCTGCAGACCGAAATAAAGCGCCTGCAGGATGAAAAAGTCCAAACCATCCCCGGGGCGCTTATCTTTAAGCTCCACGATACATATGGGTTCCCCATCGACATTGTTACCGACATGTCCAGGGACATTGGCCTTCAAGCAGACGAGGCCGGTTTCCAGGCCCTTATGGAAAAGCAGCGCGAGCTGTCAAGAGCGGCATGGAAGGGGAGCGGGGATCGTGAAATCTCGGAAGTCTACCGGCAGGTTTCCGTTCGAGGCATCACCACCGCATTTCTCGGATACGAAACCACGGAGGCGGATTCCGAGATTATCGCGATGATCAGCGGAGGAGAAGAAATCGGCTCGGCCTCCGAAGCAATGGCCGTCGAGTTGATTACGGCCGGCACCCCCTTTTACGGTGCGGCTGGCGGGCAGGTCGGCGACACGGGTGTTATAAGCGGAGCATCCGGAAAAATCTCCGTTACCAATACCTTGAAGCTCCCCGGAGACCTGATCGTACATATCGGCAAGGTTGAGTCCGGTTCTTTCCACGTCGGCGATACCGTCCATCTGGCCGTCGACGCCCAATTGCGCAAGGACACCGAAATCCACCATACCGCGACACACATCCTGCACTCGGTCCTGCGCAAGGTTCTCGGAGATCACGTGAAGCAGGCGGGATCACTCGTCGCCCCGGACCGCCTCCGGTTTGACTTTAGCCACTTTGCCGCCCTGACCCCTGAAGAAATTGTCCGGATCGAGCGGCTGGTAAATGATGAAATTCGTCAAAACCAGCACCTCAACGTTCGAGTAATGGCGCTGGAAGAAGCCCTGAAAACCGGGGCTATGGCGCTTTTTGAAGAAAAATACGGAGACCGCGTCCGGATGGTTGAAATTCCGGGCTTCAGCCGCGAGCTTTGCGGTGGTACGCACACGCACGGGACCGGAGACCTGGGGGTCTTTGTGATCCTTCAGGAAAGCGGCATCGCCGCAGGGGTCCGTCGTATCGAGGCCCTTGCCGGCAGACATGCGTTCGAGTACGTAAACCGGAACAGGGAAATCCTGAACCGCGCCGCGGCCGTCCTCAAAGTGCCTCCTTCCGAGGTGGCAGAACGAATCGAAAAACTGCTTGCCCAGCAACGGCAAATGGAGAAAGAACTCGACGCCCTTAAAGCCTCTGTTGCCAGCAGGCACTCAGCCGATCTTTTCGATCAGACCGGAGAAATAGATGGCGTAGAGGTGCTGGTTACTCAAATCGAAGCCGATAATCCGAAGATTCTTCGGGAGATGAATGATAAATTCAAGGAGAAGTTTACAAAGGGAGTAGCCGTTCTCGGAGCTGTCTCGGGCGACAAGGTTTTCCTGCTCGCCGGGGTGACCCAGGAGCTGACATCCAGGCTGCACGCCGGAAATCTTATCAAAGAGATCGTCAAGGAAGTGGGCGGCTCCGGCGGTGGACGGCCGGATATGGCTCAAGCCGGGGGGAACAGGCCTGATAAGCTCAAGGATGCTCTCCATCTCGCCGAAAAATTGATCCGCGAAAAGCTCGGCGCGTAAAAACCGGCAGGACCAGGAGACTGTCCCGGCTCTGCCGTATTTTGGCAAAACCGGAAAGCTCCCCAGGTGTTTTCAGAATTAGCGTGTTAAGCCCTGAAAGGGCTGAATAATTCAGCCCAGGGTAAGCGGGAGCGTCACCCTGGGTGTGCGGTGCCATAATCCTTTTCTGTACCCCGAAGGGGTTACATAAAATCCCCGTTGCAAAACGCGACTTCGAACGCGAGACTATTTCTATGTAGCCTTTTCAGGGCAATCTATTTGGGGGACGCCAAAACCCGGGGTGGCACCTCGCGGAGCGTGGAGATTGGGGCTATTATATGCAGCCCGTAGGGGCATTGAAATTACAGGCAATGTTCATAGGCCGCTTATTCGAGCGCTTATGGTAATAAACCCCACCCCTGCAGCATTATGTCGCGCGGCTGATTCGTAGGGGAGGGCTTTATGCCCTCCCGATCGACAACTCACAAAATCCTGTAATGTGTTTGGGGGGGGGCCAAGTCGATCATTAGCACACGATTTGAACGCAACTCCGTATCACAGCCTGTCCACGCTGCAATAAGAGAGTTCCTTTTCCAGTTCGTCCGTGAGTTCTTCACGAAAATCCAGTATGCTATATATTGCGCCACATTCACGGCAGCGCAGGTAAGTCCTGCGTCAGGTTTTTACCAGTTCGAGTTCTTTGTTGCATTTTTTGCAAAGCAATAGTTTCTCCTCAATCGGAATGAATTTGAAATCCAGAACGGAAGCCGAGTTTATATTGAACTTGCGTTAATAATTCAAGCTTTAATACCGGGCCGGTGTAAAGGGAAAGGGACATGCCAGCCAATCTGCCTCCCCCCTACTTCGAAGCCGAAAAGCGCTACAGGGAAGGAAAGACTTCCGATGAGAAAATAGAAGCCCTGGAAGAGATGCTTACGATCATGCCCAAGCACAAGGGCACGGATAAGCTCAGGGCCGATTTGCGAAAACGCATAGCAAAGCATAAGTCCGAGGTCCAACAGAAAAAAGGTTCGGGAAAAGGGGTCACAGCCTACAGCATCGAAAAGGAGGGGGCGGCCCAGGCCATCATTGTCGGGATGCCCAATGTTGGAAAATCATCCATTGTAGCCGCATTGACAAACGCAAAACCCGAGGTGGCCGACTTTCCCCATACCACGTGGAAGCCCACTCCCGGCATGGCCAATTTTGAAAATATTCAATTCCAGCTTATCGATACCCCGCCCGTGCCCACTGAATTCATCGATCCGGGACTGACTGACCTGCTGAGACGAACGGATATAATCGTGGCGGTCTTAGATATTCAGGCCGACCCTCTTCAACAGATGGAAGATACAATGGCTTTTCTGAACGGCCTTAGAATATACCAGCCTGGAGCGCCCATTCCAGCGGACTTGAAGAAGGCTCCGTTCATCAAGAATGTCCTGCTGGCGGTAAACAAGGTTGACGATGAATCGGCCGAGAGGGATTACCGCGCCTTTCAGGAACTCTGCGATTTGCCCCTGCCGTCGATCCCCATTTCAATTCTGGCCGGGTACAATCTATCGAAGTTTCTCAGGAAAATCTATGAAATGGCCGGTGTGATACGGGTCTATACGAAGTCGCCCGGCAAGGAGCCCGACCTCAAGTCACCCTTCGTGCTCCCCAAAGAGAGCACGCTTGAAGAACTTGCCAAAGAAATCCATAAGGATTTCGTATCCAGGCTCAAGTTTGCAAAGGTATGGGGCGGGCGGTCCGTATTCGACGGACAGATGGTCCAGCGGGATTACGTCCTGCAGGATGGCAATATCGTGGAAATACATACCTGATGATATTTTCCTCAGTTTATATTCTTTACAAACCCTGCCTGGGCGCCCCATATTTAAGCATCAATTATTAAGTATTGACTAAACACCCAAAATATCTTAACTTGTTTCCTATTGAAGTCGCCGTGCCGGAGGTGTACCCTGTCGGCGGGTTCTACTTATAGAAGGGGGGCGGTAAAAGCCGGTAAGTTCCTTGTCCGGTTGCCGCCAAGGAGAAAGAAATATGAAATCTTATAGCTCTGAGAAGTGCCTTCCTTTTGATTATTACGTGAAAAAATCAGATCCGGACGATGAATTTGAGCGTCTGATCGGCGGGCAGGTTATAGAAGGCAGGTTTGGCGGCCCCGGTTTGGATTTAGAGCAGATCGACCACGTTGAAGCCGAAGGGATGGATGATGTTCCTGCGCCCGGATTGGAACCCGAAGAGGAAGAAGATCTGGCCGAAACCGAAGTTGCTGCAGCACCGGTACAAGACTTTGAAGAAGACCACATCACCTGTTATCTAAAGGAAGTGTCCAGCTACCCTTTGCTCACCCAGGAGCGAGAAACCGAGCTGGCCCAGATAATCAGACATGGGCAGGACGAACTCGTGCATATCGTCGAGGAACATGCATCCTCGAACAGGATCATGGCTGACCTTGGCGAAAAGGTCTACAAGCTCCTGGAGCACGAGCAAACCTTCCCCGGTGTAAGGGATAAGGTGCTTAAAGTCGTTGTGCGCACTCTGGAGCGGGCCACCATCGACCAGCCGGAAGATCCGCTCTTCTCGGCCTCACTGGCAAGGGTGCGGGCAATAATGAAGGCCGTGGACACGGCGAAGCAGGAGATGGTCAGGGCAAACCTCAGGCTGGTCCTGAGTATAGCCAAGCGCTACAGGGGCCGGGGCATGACTTTCGATGACCTGATCCAGGAGGGGAACCTCGGTTTACTCAAAGCGGTCGGCCGGTTCGACCACACGAAGGGGAACCGTTTCAGCACTTATGCGACATGGTGGGTCCGGCAGAGCATCATTCGGGGGATTTACGACAAGACGAGGACAATTCGGCTGCCGGTGCATTTTATCGAGCTGAAAAACCTTTTCTTCAAGGTCTATTACGAACTGCTCAAGGAACTGGGGCGCGAACCGGCGCCCGCTGAAATTGCCGAACGCTCGAAGTTGCCGGTCGAAAAAGTACAGATGGTCTTGACGCTTGCTGCTCAGCCGATCTCTCTGGAGACACCCATAGGAGAAGATGAGCAGAGGTTGGGGGACTTTATAGAAGACGAGAGGGCGCTCTCTCCGGTCGATGAGTGCTCCGACAGGGAATTGGCAGAGGTCACGCGGACCCTGCTTTCGACCTTGCAGCCCAGAGAGGAAAAAATCCTTCGGCTCAGGTTCGGCCTCGACGGCCATCCGGCTGAGACCCTGGAGAAAATCGGAAAAATTTTCAATGTCTCCAAGGAAAGGATACGCCAGATCGAGAAAAAGGCCCTTCGTAAACTGAAAAACCCGAACAGGCAGGCATGCCTTAAGACGTTTATCGAGTAGAGCGCCAAAAGCAGCCGGTCCGGGAAGACCTTTTGAAAAGTACATCAGGCGGGATAACCCCCGCCTTTTTTTATTGTTTATCCGGCAAACGAGTACCTGTGGTTTGGATTTTTGCACCGAAGGGGCTGCATATAATAGCCCCGATTTCCACGCTCCGCGAGGCGCTGCCCTGGGGTTATGACCCCAACAAAAACCGGTTCTTACCCTGTGGGTTGCATAGCCGATGCCCCGCTGTTTAAGCGCGCTGTGACTTATTGCGCTGAATTCAATATAACCCCTTCCAGGTCATAATCATGCGCGGCGGTGATCTGAACTCGACGGATTTCTCCCGCCGCCGCATGCCCTTCCGTGAGTATCACGCATCCGTCTACCTCCGGCGCCTGGGTGGGCAGGCGTCCCACAAGGAGCAGATCGGTATCGGGATGCCGGCCTTCAATGAGGACCGGGAGAGTTTCTCCCACCCTTCGCGCCAGTTTCAGCCGGGAAATCTCTCTTTGGGCTTCCAGCAGGACGGCACGCCTGTTTTCCGCGGTCCTTTTGCCCGGGCGGCCGGGAAGCCTCGCGGCCCGAGTCCCGGTTTCCGGCGAATAGGCAAAAACTCCCGCGTGGTCGAACTCGACCTGTTCCATGAAGGCGAGCAGCGACTTGAACTCCGCCCTGGTCTCACCCGGAAAGCCTACCATGACCGAGGTGCGCAGTGCTGCGCCGGGAACGATGGAGCGGATTTTATCGATGATCCTCTCCAGGCTGCCGGCAGGGCGGCCCATTGCCGTCAGGACAGCCGGCGCGCTGTGCTGGATGGGGATATCGAGGTAGGGCACAACTTTGCCGGAATTTGCAATCGTATGGAGCAACCGGTCGGTAATGCGGTCGGGATATGAGTAAAGGAGCCGTATCCATTGAAGGCCCGGCGTCTCATCGAGTTTTTCGAGCAGCCTCGGAAGAGCTTCAGGATCGTTCCGGTCAAGTCCGAACGCCGTGGTGTCCTGGGCAATCAGGTTGATTTCCTTTATGCCTTCTGATGCCAGCCGGAGCGCTTCAGCGACGATGTCTGCTTCCTGTCTGCTCCTGAGTTGCCCCCGCAGATGCGGAATAATGCAGAAAGAGCACGAATTGCCGCATCCCTCGGCAATTTTGAGGTACGCTGAGAAAGACCCCGTCGAAATTACCCGACCCGCTCCATCTTCGGGAACTTGCCCCGGCCTTGCGATCCAGAGCCGCCTCGGATTGCCGCCGAGCCTGGATTCCACGGCGGTTTTCAGCGCATGATAATGGGAGGTCCCCAGGAGAATGTCGACTTCAGGGAGTTCTTCCAGGAGCTTTTTCCCATACCTCTGGACCATGCATCCTGCGGCGACCAGCATGCGGCACTTTCCGGATTCTTTGTGTGCCGCCGCCGCGAGGATCGTCCCTATTGCCTCCTGCACGGCGCTCTCCAGAAACCCGCACGTGTTTACCACGATGAGTTCGGCTTCGGCGGCTTTTGCCGTCATGCTGTAGCCGATATCGAGCAACTGTTTTACCATCTGCTCGCTGTCCACGAGGTTTTTTGCGCATCCGAGGCTGATCAGAGAGGCGTATTTCATTTATGAAATCCCAAGAGAGATAATCGGAAAGACATATTGTAACACGAAAAAGAAGGAAATGTTTCGTGCGGATGCGCGGAGGCGGGAAGCCAAATTCCTAAGTCCTCAATTTGCTTAATATTATCTGTGTCTCTGTGATGAGTCTCGATGGCTATTTGGCGATCACCTATTCACCCTTTCACCCATTGAGCTTCCAGGTACGAAAATCAGCACTCGTTTCAACCTCTTGAGTGTTGATTTAGCTGCTCAGCTTGGCTCGCCCCGGGAGGCAAAACCGCCAGGGCGTGTGCTGCCTTACAGATTGATACCCCTTTTCTTCAGTTCCTCTCGGGAGAGTACCTTAATTCCTTCCATGTGTTTGATTGCGTAAATGTGTACCTGATATTCGTCTGTGCTCAAAGTGAACTTGTAGGGTTTTTGGGTTTTATTTATTTTAGCCTTGCGGCCACTAGCAGGGACTTCCCAACAGATAACTTTCGGGTACTGCGATGGAGTATGTCCGTGAGTCTTGTAGTTGTAGAAATTGTTCTCCACCTCAATTACGGTTGCCCGGAAAGGTTCACTAGCTCGATCTTCCTGAAAATTTACCAAAAGGTCTGGTCCTTTTGCAGCCCCTATGTACCCGAGTGTCGTGAAAGTCTCGAAAGGCAAAGCACCTAAAGCCTCTAGTTTCCAAATCAATGCATTGACTTCCATCTCATTTTGCGGCTCACGAATGAGCAGAATGGGTTCACCCTCGCTCCTCTCCAGGATGACCCAGTTTTGTTCGGGGAGTTCAATCTTTCTTTTTTCCTCTGCGAGCACCGCACCTTGTTTTTCGACCTTTCCCCGCTCTGGAATGCGGCGAAAAACGAGATAGGCTTCAGATGTCTCAATCCTTTTAAAAAGCTCTGCAACGACTTTTTTGAACTCGACTGTCTTGGCTGAGTCTACAAGGGCGCTTCTCGAAATGTTTAACTCGTCTTGAATTGAGTCACATTCCACAATCAGGCAGGTCCGCTCCTCGCCAGGTCTGGCTGTTGGAATCGACGCCGCACCATATTGCTCCATATTCAGATCAAAATAGGGTATTCCTTTAACTGATAGAACAAGACCAGTGTTCAGGTTCTTTTTTGAAAGATCGTAGTGAGCTGGATTCCATGTTAGAAATCCTTTGAGCCGAACCCGCATTGCAACTGAGCTTTTTGGTACAAGATCTACGAACAGGGTTTGTTCCAACTCATCGAGCACAAGTCCTTCAGGGCCAAATCCATTAAAATCAATTAGTTTGAATTCCGGGAATCCAAAAGGTATCCGTTCAGTCCTACCCAGGACAGAAAGCAGTATTTCAGGCTCGTTTTTGCGCTGTCTCGTAAATCCGGCAAAAGTCCGATGAAGCAAATACGTGCGGATCTGGTCAAATGTGAAAGGTTCTTCTTTCCGATGTGGTGGATGGCCAATGACTCTTATCTTTGTGCCTTTCTGCTGCGGAGGGTATTCGCTCATTTTAGGCTTGGGAACGTTGTTATTATTAAGAGTTTCCCACGGCTCATTAACGCGAACGTCGTATGTCAAATTTGGCTCGCCCGCACACGTCTCAATCTCAACTCTCCTGGATTGATAAGCCAGTTTAGATCCCAACCCTTTCCAGGAAAATTCATCAGATGCTATTCCAACAATGCCGGATAAACCCAAACCCAAGAACTTATCGAGTCTGCCAGGGATCTGGGCATCACCACTGTAACTCATCCCACAACCGTCGTCGGTAACCTCAAAAATATGACCGTCCTTATCCTGCGTGTAGTTAATCTCTATTTTGGTCGATTCAACTTGCTCAGCGCCTGAGTTAGAAAGCAGCTCACGAACTAGATCGAGCGCGTGAGCCCGTTCTTTGATCAAGTGCTTGAAAATAGCAACCTCGTTAAGAACGGGGCTGACTTCACGGGATTTACTCTTGAGCACATCACCGACTGTACCAAAGGGCATCTGCTTCTCCTCTTATTTTGACAGTCGAAACAATTGGCCACCATATTAGGTACTTGCAATGCGCATGGCCCACCGATAGCCACTGACGTTGAGGCATTCTCTTACCACGGCAGAAAAGATTTCCTCAGCCCTCACCATGTTTCTAAGTCGATCAAAGGCAGCACTGATTCGCTCCTGGTCAGTTGCGGAAGGAGGATTTGACTCCAGACCTTCCCGAGCTTGCTCGATAAGCGCTCGGCACTGAATCCAATGCCTTTGTCTAGCCTCACGCAGCGGTTCATGCTCATTAAGTTTGAAGCGCTTGATTGATTCTGAAGCCCGCTGGGCAGGCCATCCATTTAAGCCTGGCATCACAGTCGCCTTTCCTTCCTCGTCGAATGACAGGAGTTCAGCGTCACCTGAACGGGTTGGATCGAGCAGAAGGAATATTTCATCCTTTACCAGATTCCGAGCACCGCTATTAGCTACTTGAGATTGTGGATGTAAGGGGAAATAGCCCCCTTTCTTCCGATTGCCTACATTCCCGCAAATCCGATAATTCCTCCACTCAAATGCTAACCACCAATACCCCTCTCTGTCGCTTCCATCTAGGTTCTTAGCGTTTTTTTTGGGTCGAAAATGTTCCACATCCCAATGAGAATAGCTATCCTTGGCTTCCGAGAACCAACATTTGCCGTGAGAAAACTTGAGCAGCCAGTCTTTCAGCTTACCCCACGTTTTACTGTTATCATCGATGATCTTGTCCCGCTCTTCCATAGAAGTTGCTGCATCTAATTGTTTAGTGAGCTTCTGGGCTTCATCCAGCCACTCCTTAGGCGGTAGCTCATCGCCAAACTTGATGTGAATCATCTACTCATCGCCTTTGAGAATCTCATTGAGCAAGTCATCTGCCATTTTCTCCTGTTTTCTTAGCTCCAGAGGTGTAAGCGTTATAGGCTCCTTTCGCGCACGCCTTCGCGCCAATGCATCGGCGAATTGCTGTTCTGCTGGATCGCGGAAATCACGAGAAAATCCAAGATGAGCCAATTCATCGGAGAGCTGAATGAGCCGTAGTCTTTCCTGAGGCTCCAGATCCTCTCCCTGCTTTAGTAATTCTTGTTGCATAACCCGAATCGCATCACGCTCCTCGATTTTCTTCAAAGTCGGGAGATCAAGCGCCGAGCGCAAGCCGTAAAGTTCACTGCGGAGCAGGCCGTTTATCCCCATACCTTGGGGGTCTGTTTCGGGCATCTCAGCCCGGATCGGCGATTCAAGCGTGTCCCGCATCATTATGCGCACCTGCTGGCGGGTCAGGCCCGATATGACAAGCGGATCATGTGTGGACATTATAACGTGTCCATTATCACCCAGACCCCCTATAGTCCTGAGAAATTCGAGGTACTGGACGCTCCAGGCTGGGTTTAGGTGAGTATCGGGTTCGTCGAGAAGGAACAGAGACTCATCTTCTCGTGTGAAACGTAGCAACCCGAGAACCATCAAAAGCTGTTGCTCTCCCTCACTTAGTTCGTGGAAGGTAAGCGGAGCATCAGTGCAACATGCAGTAACAAGTGTGCGTACTTCGCGGATTAGTTCTGATATGTAAGTGCTCTCCAGAGCCTTGAAAAAATCCTGCTACGTAGCGTAGGCTGACTTCAATTTCTGTAGAGCCGCGGGATTGGGAAGGTATAGGTATAGATGCTCGAGTTCAGTAGCCTTTCGAAACCCGAGAGGCACACGCCATTTTAGGCGCATCGGTGCCAAGGATTGTTCGTATAGACGGGCTAGTAAACTGGCAACCGCGCCACGAGCCCGCCAAAATCGTTCGTCACCTTCATTGCTCTTCCAGGGCGGCTCTTTCATAACGAATAACACTGAATCCAGGCCGGTGATGCCGAGGTGCTCATCTAGGAACTTGAGTGCCTCGGCATCCTGTTCTAGGAAAAAAGATAACAAAACAAATTGACTGTGGATGTGCTGGGCAAAGAACAATGGGCGAAGAGGCAGTTTGTCATCTTCGGAGCTGTTAATCAGGTCACCGTAAAACCTCTCCTGGTGCTTGGTAAAATGTTCCTGCATTCGGTTGCTTGGCCCGGAATAGTATCCGAATACGTAGCTGGGAAGAAAGGTTCGTTTGTTGTCTCTAAATGCCTTCCAGCTGAGGGTTTCCCCTGCTACTGTAATATGGAGCCTTTTCGAAGGGCGATCGGGATCGGCATCAATACAGATATTGCGCCCCTTGCAGATGTATTCAAGTGAATATCTGAACTGAGGGTTTAATACTTCCAGGTCCAGATCGCGAAAAATGGCAGTCAGCGCTTCTAGAACGTTCGACTTACCGGTACCGTTGCGTCCCACTAGGACAGTCATTGGCGAATCCGCGTCGAAATCAATCGAAAAGTCCGTCAGATTCTTGAATCCGGAAACGGCCTTGCAGCGTTTGATACGAAGCCTGCGGATTCTCATTTCTTGCTTGCCTCCAACTGGACCAAATCACCCCGACGGCTCTCATAAATCTGCTCCATACCAACTGCTTTTCGAAGATGCTCATAAAACTCATCAACAGATTCTTCATCGAAGCCACACGCCGCAAACACTTCCTCGGGAGTCATCGGGCGGTTAGCCTCCCGAAGTACGGCTAGAATATCCCTTTGCTTTTCTCTTTCTTTCTTCATTTTGCTGCCCCTTGGCCTCGGCCCTTCTTTGTGTTCTTGTGTTTTACTTAGTCTTTCCTTGCGAACACGTTTGAGTAGTTCCCAAGCTGGTTCATCAGTCGGGTCTTGCGGCACCAGTTCACCCCGAAAAGCTTTGGCGAGGAGTGAAGGTGTCAAACTCTCGGCGTGAGCTTTCGCAGTGGCGACACGAGTTTGGAGGCGGTCAACAAAGGCGAACAAAGTTTCAACACGCCGGACGATTTCGTGTTGCTCTTCGGTGGAGGGTAATTCGAACTCAAAAACTGAGAGCTTTTTCGCATTGATGTTTGACTGACTGACGCCGTCGGACTTAACGCGCCAGCAGAAATCGCGCCCCGCAGGACTGTTGATACAATAGCTTAGGTAATCAGGAAGCAACGAATTCCCGCATCGTATACGAATCAGATAACCAGCAAAAATAGCTGGACGCTCTCCTTTGTATACAGCAGTCTTCCCAACAAGCTCTGGGCTATTTGTGCGGTTAAAGAGCACATCGCCAGGCCTTAAGGCGTACTTGTTGATCTCCATAGCGTTTGAGGTGAAAACAAGCTCAGACCAGTCCAATCTCCCATCTTGAATGTTCCCCATTCTCAAGACTGGGATTGAACCGGTTGGAGAAGATTTGGCTGAAGAGCCGTAACTGAGCTCAGAAGCTACATCGCCTAGACTGACAAATCGAGGCGAAGTCAAGGTACTTGCCCTTTCACGCCAATCCTCAGTCAATTGCCCTGATGTAGCAGCGGCTAAGACCGATTGGCGAAAACGTTTGAGGATGATCGGCAGATGGTCCAGTCTCTCGCGGCATGCGTTCACCCTGGCAAGCAGCGCGTCAAGCTTGCTGGCTATGCGCTTCTGTTCGTTTAAGGGTGGGATCGGCACCGGAATTGATCGCATAGCAGCTTGCGTTAGCTTCAGTCGGGTGGAGCCGGTCACGTATCCGGTATAATCGAAGGCATTCAAGAAAGCAGAGATGTATCCATCATTGGTTAATTCAGATTTAGACCTAAGCACATGGGCGTGGTTGTTAACCCAGCATTTCTTCTGAACTCGATACGCTTTATGTCGCAAAGGGTCAAGAAATGGAACACCATCTTCTCCAAGAAGCACGAGAGGGCCAGTGAAAATATAATCGTCGATGTAACCAACTTGCCCGGTCGCACCGTAGTACGGAAATAATTCGTTTATCGACTTACCCGAAACCCTTTGTTCGCGTACCTTTGCATTTAATGGAACACGTTGAGCATCAAGTATCTCGACCAGATCTTCGAGTGGAACGACAGGCCAATCCCCAGGAGGTGATCCGTTCATGCGTCAACCTCCCCACCGAGTTCCTCTAAGATCTCACGTAACTCTTCCAATGCTGCTTCGAGTTCACCAACCGCCTGCTGTGCGAGCGTGGCGGGTTCGGCCAGTTCACCATTGCCTCCCTCGCTCTCATCCTTGAGCCAGGAGATATCTAGGTTGTTACCACGCTCAGCGATCCAGGCGCGAGTGAATTTGCGAAAACGGCCTTGCTCGCCAGAGTCAGTACGGTGTGCAAGAGCATCGGCCCCACCCAAAGGGTCGTCACCGAACGCAGCCTGAAATTCAGCGAAATATTCAAAGGTGAGCGGAGTGCGTTTGCCGAATTGGGGCATGTTGGCTCGCGAATCGTATACCCACACCTCTTTGGTGTTGCCCTTGTCCGTTTTCCCCCGGGTAAAAAAGAGGACATTGGTCTTAATGCCCTGCGCGTAGAATATCCCTGTTGGAAGACGCAAAATAGTGTGCAGGTTGCACTTATCCATCAGATCAGCGCGGACCAGCTTACCAGTATTGCCTTCGAACAATACATTGTCCGGCAGCACAACTGCGGCTCGTGCTTTGTCATTCGGTTTAAGAGAACGATAGATTACTTGCAAAAAGTTGAGCTGTTTATTGGATGTAGGGTACGTCAGGTCATCGCGTGTAGGACGCTCGCCGCCCCGCTTAGTGCCGAAAGGCGGGTTGGTCAGCACAACATCATAATCGCGGAAAGACTTGCCCTCACTTGAGAGAGCATCGGCCTGAACAAGTTTTCCCTCGATTCCATGCAGCATTGCGTTCATAAGGGCGAGCCGGTGAGCATCGGGCACTAGCTCAATGCCGCTGAATGCCTCCCGACGCTGGAATTCCTGCTGTTCTATGGTAAGGTCGAAATAGTTATCTGTTTTCGACCTGATGTACTGGTCGGCAGCTATCATGAATCCAAATGTCCCGCAGGCGGGATCACCGCAGCGTTCACGCACTTCGGGTTTCACGAGCTGCACGATGGCGTTGATCAGGGGGCGTGGCGTAAAGTATTGGCCAGCACCGGATTTTTTCTCGTTGGCGTTTTTTTCCAACAGGCCTTCATATAAATCACCCAGACCTTCTTCCTTAGCGCCGTACCAATCAAGTTCATTAATCGCCGTGATAATTTTTTCCAGGTTCTTTGGTTCATCGATATTAGTATGAGCATTAACATAAATTTGTTGGATTCGGCCTTGGCTTCTAGTGCCAAGTTCCAGCAGCAGCTTGCGGTAAAACTGGTGCAGCTCCATTCCTTTCCTGGCTGTCAGGTCTGACCAGCGATATCCCGCGGGAATGTTTTTTTCCGCACCGGTTTCCTCGGCCATTTTGAGGAAAAGAATATAGGTCAGCTCCGTGACGTACTGATGGTACGTGATGCCATCATCGCGCAGAACGTTACAGAGATTCCATAGTTTCTGTACAATCTCACTTGTTGTCACGCCGTCTGTTTCTCCTCTGGGTAAAGCTTTTCGTTGATATCATCTAACACCTTCTGAAAATTGCCCTGAAAAATCTTATTTAGCCGGTTGAATCCCCCCTGCGCTGCAAACTCACCTCGATCAAAATCTTCTCGATCCACCACCGTCTGGGCAACAAGTTGTTTTTCAATTCTTTGAAGCCACTGGCGCTGAACAGCAGTCCACTCCCGCGCAGCATAGATTCGAGCCAGGGCATCGCGGATACGCTTCTCGTGGCTGATGAGGGGGTCGCCCAATGCCTGGCGGCGAATGAATGATATGATATCGGCAGCTATGTCTTCATTAGTCCAGTCTTCCCATGCTACCCGGAGATTTCTTTCAGTAAATCCAGCCTGATCGAGCGCGAACTTCAATTCTTTGAGTGCTTGGCGTGTTAGTGCACGAGGCCGTTGACAGACGATAGCCAGGGCAGGAATCTTGTTCATGTTGTTAATGATGAATTCTCTGAACGCATTAAGGTAATCCTCGGGTTTTTCGGCTTTGCCGTACCCGCGTTGATGTGAATGAAGCTCGTCTTTATGATGAGAGATGAGCTGCTTTTTGGGACGGTATCGGTTTTCGTCGAGAAAGGACAGGAGATTACGTTTGCCGGCAAGCTTCTTGCGGCATTCTCCCGGATCCCCGATATCGAGTGAATCGAGAAATTGTTTCAGAGTTTGACCGCCGGCCAACGCTGCCCATTCGGCCTGGGTCTTCTCATCCAATCCATGAAGGAGACGCTGAAACTTGGCAAGTATCTGTTCGAGCTGTTTTTTCAGCGTCCACGGCTTAGGATTATCTTCAAACAATTGGTCCAACTCGGCAACCAGCTCTCCCAGCGTTGTGGATGGATCGGCCGCAACTGCCTTCATATTTGAAACGGGTTCGAGAGCCTCATAAAGTGCAACAGCGTCGAAGATGTTAAAGTGATCTTTGTAAATACGATCACATCGCCGTGTTGCGCGACCGAGCATCTGCTCAAAAAGAATGCGCGAACGAACGCGCCGCAAAAAAACCAAGTTACAGATTTCAGGGACATCAATACCGGTGGTGAGCAGGTCCACCGTTACAGCAATGTTGGGAAGTCTTTCGTTTTTGAATCTGCGGATTGCGCTTTCCGGGCGATCTATGGAGCCGGTGATTTTAAGAATGGCGTCATCGAGGGTGGGAACCCCACTCGCCTCGAACTCGTCTTTCAGAATTCCCACAACCAAGTCCGCGTGATCATCGGAGGAGGCAAACACGAGTGTCTTGCCTTCACCATCAGGGTTGAGATATTTAACCAAATCCTTAGCGACAGTACGGTTAAAGTTTTCGGTTAGAACGAGCTTATTGAAGTGCTCTATTTCAAGCTTTACTTCATCGGGAATGTCCTCGATATTCGTGATTTGGCCAGTTGCCGGATCGTAGACGGGGATAGTGTCGCCTTTTGCCCATTTAATGCCTTCTTTTGCCAGACGCGTTATTAGCTGATGCGGAGGTTCGTGGTCCACCAGCCAGCCATCTATGACAGCTTCCCGATAGGTGTATGTGAAAACAGGCTTTCCGAAGATCTCTGTCGTGTGTGGTGCAGGTGTTGCGGTCAGGGCGATCTTGACTGCGTCGAAGTAGTCAATGACCCTGCGATATTTGCTCAAGTATTCATTCTGATCCCGGTAAAGAACTTCCTCCTCACTTAGTTCACGGTCGAGGGTATAACCACGATGCGCCTCATCAACAATGATGCAGTCGTACTGTCCAACACTCGGGACCTCTCGGGCACTTGAGGGGTACATGATAGCATGCATCAAACCCTGAACCGTGGCGATGTTAACTTTGGTTGTGGATTCGATGACGCTATGGTCAACTTCCTTCAGGTCATAAATTTGGTCGAAGGTCTTGAGCTCTTCCAGGCGCGTTTCCTTGAACTTGTCGGCGGCCTGCTCGCCCAGTGATGTACGATCTACTACAAACAGAATTCGCCGAAAACGCTCGGCCTTGAGGAGACGATATATGAGTCCAATGGCAACCCGAGTTTTGCCGGTTCCGGTAGCCATGGCAATGAGAATCTGTTTCGATCCTTTATCGAGCGCGGCTTCAGTCTTGTTGACGGCTTTTTCCTGGTAGTCCCGAAGCCCAAGATACTCCATCGTCTCTTTGGCGAGCTTCTTATGAGCTGTTGGAATATCCTGACTGAACAAAGCGACGAGATCTTCCGGGGAATACCAGCCCTGAAGCGGTCGTGGGTGATTAGTCGGGGAACGTGTGTCCAGGAACCAAATGCCGGATTTGTCCTTAAGCTGATCTAAGTAAGGACGAGCGTTTGTTGCGAACAGGAATGGGACCCGATACTGTTCCCATGATTTACTTATGAATCGGGCCTGCCCGTCTAGTTTGGCACCCTTCGAGTATCTTTTACTCTGCTCGAGGTCGGAAACGACATCCTTCCCCATTTTTTTGGACTCGATAAATCCGATGAAATCAAGTGCGGTAAACAGCGCGTAATCAGCAGGACCAGTCTCAGTAGGCCACTCGGCTATAGCTTGGTTAGCGGCTTTCAAAGGGCGAGACCCTTGAGAATAACGCAGTGCTATCGAGTCGGCTTGCCATCCCGCAACTCGTAGTTGAAAATCTATTATGACCCTTGTTTCCTCCTCGGCAAGCTGCAACGTATTGGCTCGACGTGCTGCTTCCTTCCTGGCCAAGCGCCGAACGGTTTCAGGTATAGCGCTGACCCTGATAGTTTTGACAACGTCGTCTGGGTTCACCGCCTTGATGGCGGCAGGCGGGAGATGGGTACCATAGGCCTTAGTAAACAAAGTTGCCAGACGGTATGCAAGCTTCATCACCAAAGCAGCTCGCATTTGAACAGTTTGTGGAGCACTACTCTCCACCCGCTCCGCACCATTTAAAACGCGAAAGAAAGGAAGGAGCATCGAGGGCAGGAATCCACGGTTGCTGAGGGTGTTGAGCCTAGCGATTTGTGAGTTTTCGGCAGGTTCCCGCAGCCCTTCGAAAGCCAGAATAAACTGAGTGATGCTGTCACCAAGAAGGGTCAACCTCTTCAGTGTAACCAGGGGCTCGTTTGGTAGTGCTTTCGCAGCCTCAGTAAGCAGAACCGCGAGACTGGGACATGTAGACTGCAGTTCTTGGAAAGCACTCATACAATTACCCGTTTCGCCCGTCAAAATTGCATTTTTTTACGGAGAGGCCCCTTCAGAAGTGCGGTGCCATGTTAACAACGAATTCATGATTGTATTTCGAAAAATGTCGGAAATGGCCAAGAATTTACTCTACCCTATCCCACCTGGATTCGCAAACATTCTGAGAGCGGCTGCACTGCTCATTCAACTTGGGTCACAACTCCACGGCTCAACCCTTATTTCCGTCTCATGGCAGTACTTCTCGTAAGGCCAAAAAGGGGGTAGGCCCTGAAAAGGGGATATTTGACTATTGATGCGGTCCATTGCTTGCCGGCGGTAGCAGAAAGATGGGCTGAACGGGAGAAAATGGAAGAATATGATATCAAAGCCACATGATTTTCACCAGGGATTCCACTCGCTTGAATTCCGGGTCCCCGGTGATGAGCGTTGCGGTCATCTCCTGGGCGAGGGCCACAGCGAAGGCATCAGCGTAGGAAATGGGGAACTTTCCCTTGATGTGTGCCGCCGATAAAACCCGCTCCATTGTGACCTCGGATATTTCGATGGGTAGTGTCAAAACATCTTGCAAGACCTCGCGAGAAGTGTCCTCGCCAAGTTTCCGTTCAACCGTGTAGACGATTTCTCCGAGGTTGATGAGGCTGAGAAAAACCTGTGCGTCCCGGTCCCGCGCCAGCTTGAGCGTCTCTTTGACTTTCAGAGAAGCCGGTTCGGCCTGTAAATATGCAAGAAGCGCAAAGCTATCCAGAACGAAGTTCGGCTTCTTCACGTTTCAACTCCGCTGCCCTGTCTTCAAGCAAAGCTTTCGTCAGCGAAACACGGCCCGCCAGCTTCCCGAACAACCCCTCGACGGGATCGGGGTCTCTGGGGACAAGAAGAATCTTTTCGCCTTCTTCCTGAAACTCAACCACCATTCCAGGCGTCAAGCGATAACGCTTGCGCAGGGCAGCGGGAATGACAACCCAGCCTTTCGCGGACACCTTCGACTGCATAAATTTTGAAGTACCCATACGATCCATCCTGCGAGTGTGTGGCGTTATACCTTTTTCTTAATTATGTATAACACGGATTGCGATGCCGATCAATGCTCTCAAATGTGAATAGGGGAGGGGGAACAGGTGAATAGGTGAGTAGGTGAATAGGACCAAAACGGAGCATACCTTGAAAATGGAATATTTGACCTCCAAATGTTTCAGGTACATAGGAAAGTGGGATCACTCGCGTATTCTGATTCTGTGAGCTTCCACCAGGAACAGCTTTCCTTTGTAATGGCTCATCTCCGGATGGGATGAAAGGTAGATGATCAGCCTGTCGACAATCTCCATGATAGCTTGCGGATGGTTTCTCACCTGGATGGCGATGATGCCGTTGTAGCCACGAGGCGGATACGTAACGATGTCGACAAAGTCGCCGTTCAAGGAAATCAGAATGGAATCCAACTCCCGAGCTTTCGATATCACGGCTGGGTCGGAGGAATCCTGAGCGATATGCTCTTTGAGCCGCAAGACTTCGTGACCGGCATCTCGCATTGATTGAATCACTGAGGCAGGAACACAGTGGTCTGCAAAGAATTTCAGCCCCATTAGACAGCCACCTCGAATTCTGCCAATTCACGGGCGTAGTCGAGGCACGCCATGATGTGTTCGCCTGTAAGATCCGGGAATTCCCTGATGATTTCTTCATGGGAAGCCCCTGCCGCCAGGTATCCCAGCACGAGACTCACCGGAATCCGCGTTCCTTTAAGGCGTGGCTTCCCTCTGAGTACGTCGGAAGTGCTCACGATATGATCTTTCCAGTTCACGTTCATCTTGTCCTCCTTCTATCTTCAAGCGAAGCGGTCTGTAACCACGTGGCCGAAATCCCAATCGCCTCACTCAATATGTCATACATTTCAAACTATTTCAAAGTGCAGGTGAGTAGGGGAGAGGAGCGGGTAATGGGTGTATGAAAAAAATATGGGAAAAATCCCGGGGGGCGGACAAAACGCTCACGGGCGCATGCCGATAAAGTTGAAATGCTGAAAAGAGATGATGGTGAAGCGGTCTATTCCGACGAAAACGAGGAGGTCGAAGAACAGGATCAAAAGGGCCATGGCCGCATATATGCCGAACGCCCGGCCCGGGGGGTATTTTCCCCTGATTTTGGAGATCAGCAGGAAAAAACCCGCAGTCATTGCGTAGCACTCGAGGGCAAAGGGCGGAAATCCCAGGAACCCGAGCAAAGGCATTTCAAAAATCTTCAGGAAGCCGAGGTGAGGCACGGTGTATATCCATTTCGCCCCGGCCCGGAAGTTCCACAACTCCCACAAAAAACCGCAAATGGCCCCGGCCAGAAGCAGCAGATAAGACTTTCGCAGCGACCCCCTTTCCCATTCCCGCAGAAGGGAAGGGGCGCCGGCCTTGTGATTGACCGGTTCCAGGAGGAACAGGAAAGCGCCCCAGACAAGGGGGAAAAAGTACCCCGGCCAGACGAGCGGCAGAACCAGAAATAGTATTCCTGCGATCATGAAGGGAATGTATAACCTTTGAGGGTTAGCAAGGGGGGCCGTCCTTGAATTTTTCAGAACTCCAAGAAATTCCAGCAGTGCAGCAGTTGAAAAAATTCCAGGCAAAACCGTTGAAAAGGCAAAAGGGTAGCCCGTCCATCTTAGCACCGCATCAGAAGGTATATTTACGTAATGCCAGTTCGAGAGCCTGAAATTCAAGGCTTCAAAGACGAGCCACACGGTTGTGGACAGGGGAAGAAGAAGAAGGAATTTCCAGGGATTTTCAAACAGGAACGATTTTCCTCCCCGGCAATAGAGAAAGGAGTCGATAAAGATAATGTAGCTCCACCAGGCAAATGTATAATAGAAGGAAAAAAAAGGCTCGAATCCGCACAGCATGCCGATTGTGGAAATCCCAAAGAAGAGACAGGCCGCAGGCATCAGGGTGCGGGCCAAAGCCCTTTTGTTTTCCTCATTCATTTTCGAGACTCTCTTCTAAGTGACGGGTTTCGCCTCGCTCCACCCGTTCTACGCGCTCTCTTCTGCGGCGGTGGCCATGAAATTCGTTTGTTTAAATAAAAAGCCTTGAACGGGTTAAATTCTGAATATAAAAGATTATAATGGGCTTTGCAGCAGAGTAGTGAAGCCCGCGATTTTCCGTACCGCGATTTTGCATTATTATTTTGCGCCGAGCCTGTCGGGCTGGGGGTATAGATACAGGAGTTTGTGCTCATGGCGAAGGAAAAAGGCACTCGAGGACAGCCCATTCAACCCGAGAGAGTGGATAAGGACGCCCCTTATCCCATGATGTGCAAGGAGGGCAAAGGGGTCCGCAATTTCGCCTGCCCGAATTACGACAACTGCCTGGATAGGGCTGCCAAAGGAATGTGGAGCGGCTTTACGTGTAGAGAATGCTGCTCTTACGTCCAAAAAGAAGAAGAAAATCCGAGCTGAGGGTAAGAAGCGGGGAGCAAGGAGCGAGAAGCGGGGAGCAAGAAGCGAAAAACAACAGTAGCCCTGTTCCCCGAGATGGTTTACTACAGGAAAACTGAAAATCCGTGCCTATCCGCGTTCATCCGTGGTTCAATTCCCCGAGAGGTTTTATTTTTGTATGACAGCAAACAACCCGCCGAAGCGGGTTGTTTTTTGCTTTTAATGAACGGTCGAAAAAACCGTGTCTATCAGTGTCAATCCGTGGTTCTATTCTTCAGCTCGTAGCGCTTTCCGTCTTTGCCGGAGAGGCTTCGGCCTTTTTGGCTGATTTTTTGCCCTTCTTCTTTTTACCGGTTTCGGCGCCATCGTTTATCAGCTCCAGCAGGCACATGGGAGCGGAATCGCCCCGCCTGAAGCCCACTTTCACGATCCTGGTATACCCTCCGGCCCGGTTCTGGTATCTCTGGGCAAGCTCCGCGAATAACTTGTGCACGACGTCTTTTTCACGGATAACCGCAAGTGCCCGCCTCCGGGAATGCAAGTCGCCATGTTTTCCCAGGGTAATCATCCACTCAGCCCACCGGCGCATCTCCTTGGCTTTCGGCACCGTAGTGTAGATGCGTTCATGATTGAGAAGCGAGGTAACCATATTCCGGAACATGGCAAGACGGTGGCTTGTCGTCATGTTCAGTTTTCTTCCCGAAACTCCGTGGCGCATGGATTACTCCTGTTCTTTTCTTCGCTCTTCGATTTCATCGCGGCCGGGAAAGCTGTCAATCTTCATTCCCAAAGAGAGTCCCATTTCGCTCAGGATCTCTTTTATCTCATTGAGAGACTTGCGGCCGAAATTCTTGGTCTTGAGCATCTCCTGCTCGGTTCTTTGGACAAGCTCGCCAATGTGCCGGATATCGGCATTTTTCAGACAGTTTGCCGACCGAACGGAGAGTTCCAGTTCGTCAACGCTGCGGAAGAGGTTTTCGTTGAAGGCCGGTTCCGTCCGGACTTCTTCCTCCTGGGCCTCAGCTTCCTCTTCGAAATTAATGAAGATGGTGAGCTGGTCCTTGAGAATCTTGGCTGCGTAGGCCAGCGCATCCTCCGGCTTAAGGCTTCCGTCCGACCAGATCTCCAGGGTCAACTTGTCATAGTCGGTAATCTGGGCGACGCGGGCCTGGGAAACCGTATAGCTCACTTTGCGCACCGGCGAAAAGATAGCGTCGATGGGGATCGTTCCGATGGGCTGAGTTTCCTCGATATTCTTATCGGCGGGAACGTAACCCTTACCCTGCCTGATGGTCAGCTCCATTCTGAGCTTGGCATCCTTGGCCAGGGTGCAGATGTGCTGGTTTGGATTGAGCACCTCGACCATAGGCCCCGCCTGAATGTCTCCGGCGGCGACGCGGCCTTCTCCCGACTTCTCGATATGAACCCGGCGGAGATTTCCGTCCCCACTCATCTTGAAGCGCACTTCCTTCAAATTGAGTATCACATCCGTAACGTCTTCCAGGACACCGGGGATGGTGGAGAATTCGTGCAAAACGCCGTCTATCTTAACGTTGGTTATGGCTACACCCTGAAGGGATGAAAGCAATACCCTCCGCAGCGCGTTACCCAGCGTGATACCGAAACCCCTCTCCAGGGGCTCGCATTCGAATTTCCCGTAAGTATTCGGCTCTGTTGATTCGATTTCCAAGCGCTTCGGTTTAATTAGTTCGCGCCAGTTCTTTTGCATGTTTTATCCTCATCAAAGAAACATCAGTACAGGGGCTCCCCGGTCTGGAAACTCAAGCGGGCCTCTTGGAAACGTTAAGCTCCAAAGGCCCTTCACCGCCCAGACTCCTGTAAATCGCTGCTCTTTTTTATTTCGAATAGAATTCAACTACCAGTTGTTCCTGAACCGGCAGGTTCATCTCATCGCGTGCGGGGTAGACCTTGAAGGTACCCTCGTACTTCGACGTGTCGAGATCGAGCCACACGGGAAGGCCTCTTCGCGGCATAGCCCCCATGGATTCATTTATGGCAGGCAGATTGCGGCTGCCCTCTGCTACGGAAATCGCATCACCCGGTCTCAGCAGATACGAGGGAATGTTCACTTTCCTGCCGTTCACCAGAAAATGATCATGTCTGACGAGCTGCCTGGCCTGGCTGCGGGAATTGGCGAAACCGAGCCGGTAGACCGTATTGTCCAGTCTGCGTTCGAGCAAAACCAGAAAATTTGTACCGGTAACGCCCTTCTGCCGATCGGCTTCCTTGAAATAACCTCGGAACTGCTTTTCGACCAGGCCGTATATTCTCTTGATTTTCTGCTTTTCGCGAAGCTGGAGTCCGTAGTCGGAGAGCTTGCCCCTGCCCTGGCCATGCTGTCCAGGTGGGTAGTTGCGGCGCTCGATCGCGCATTTATCCGAATAGCAGCGGTCGCCTTTAAGATAGAGTTTCATCGTTTCGCGACGGCAAAGCCTGCATTGGGATTCAGTGTAGCGGGCCAAAATGTTCCTCCTGACTATATGAGTACGATAGCGATGCTATACGTTATACCCGGCGCCTCTTCGGAGGCCTGCAGCCATTGTGCGGTATCGGGGTTACGTCTTTGATAAAAGTGATATTGAAGCCTGCGGCCTGAAGCGCCCTAAGAGCGGCTTCCCGGCCGGAACCGGGGCCTTTCACAAAGACTTCGATATTCTGGACTCCGTGCTCCTGGGCCTTTTTGGCGGCTATCTCGGCCGCGACCTGCGCGGCGAATGGCGTGCTTTTCCGGGAGCCCTTGAACCCCTGGCTTCCCGCGCTCGACCATGAAATAGCGTTACCGCTCAAATCCGTGATGGTGATGATCGTGTTATTAAAGGTCGATCGGATATGAGCAACGCCGTTGAGAATGTTCTTGCGCTCTTTTTTCTTGGCTCTGGGTGCGGCTTTCTCTTTTGCCATGTTTCCTCCGTCCTACGCTTTCTTGCGCTTGCCCATTACGGAGCGGCGCGGACCTTTACGAGTGCGGGCGTTGGTGTGAGTGCGCTGGCCGCGGACCGGAAGCCCCCTGCGGTGCCTCAACCCCCTATAGCAGCCCAGATCCATGAGGCGCTTGATGCTCATCGAGACCTCGGACCTTAAATCACCTTCCACCTTCAAATGGGAATCGATAATCTGCCTGATCGAGCTTACCTCGACTTCGGTCAGATCGTCGGTCTTGGTATCCCGGTTGATCTTGGCCATCTCCAGGACTTTCAGGGCCGTAGGTCTCCCGATACCGTAAATATATGTCAGAGCGATTTCGATACGCTTGTTCTTAGGTAAATCGATGCCTGCAATTCGTGCCAATGTTTTACTCCTCCATTAGCCCTGGCGCTGCTTGTGCCTGGGATTCTCACAAATCACGCGCACATTTCCGTGGCGCCGAATTATTTTGCACTTTCTGCAAATGCGCTTAACCGATGCTCGCACTTTCATCTCGACAATTCCTTTCCACAAGCAAGCGCCTCTTACACCTTACGACTTGGACCTGTAAGTGATGCGGCCCCGTGTCAGATCGTATGGAGAAAGCTCGACCGTGACTTTATCACCGGGCAGGATGCGAATGAAATGCATGCGCATCTTTCCGGAGATATGGGCGAGAATGCGATGGCCGTTAGGCAGTTCGACGCGAAACATGGCATTGGGAAGGGTCTCTACGACGGTCCCTTCGACTTCTATAGCGTCCTCTTTGGCCATGCTCACCGCTTCTCCTTAAGTCAATTTGCGAACTTTTTATTATACTTGATCACGTTACTAATGTAAAGCTGTTTCGCGCAGGGTCAAAATCTCCGGACCATCATCGGTTATCGCTATAGTGTGCTCGAAATGAGCCGAAAGTTTCCTGTCGCGCGTCACCGCCGTCCATTCATCTTCGAGTATCTCGACGTCCGGTCCGCCGCAGTTTATCATCGGCTCAATCGCCAGTACCATTCCCGGTTTGAGTTTGATGCCCTTGCCGGGCGGCCCGTAATTGGGGATTTGGGGACTTTCGTGCAGATGTTGTCCGATTCCATGCCCCACAAATTCCCTCACTACCGAATAACCCAGCTTCTCCACGTAATCCTGTATAGCATGCGATATATCGGAGAGGCGGTTGCCGGAAATCGCCTGCGAAATCCCCTCGTAGAGGCACTTCTCCGTTGCCGCGCACAACCGGGCGGCTTCCTCGGAGATTTTACCGACAGGCGCAGTTACGGCCGCGTCCCCGTAAAAACCGTCCAAAACTACGCCGAAGTCGAGGCTTATGATATCGCCTTCCTTCAGCCGGCAATGCCTGGACGGCATTCCGTGGACCACTTCTTCGTTAACCGAGGTGCAAAGGGAGAACGGGTACCCGTGATAGCCTTTGAACGCCGGTTTTGCGTGCTTTTTCGAAGCCAGTTCCTCGCTTATCGCGTTGAGTTCCCAGGTGGTAATCCCCGGCTTAGTCTGCTCGATCAGCCGATCGAGGATCTCGGCGACTATCTGGCAGGAGGTCTTGATTTTTTCTATTTCAGCACGGGACCTTAGGATGATCAATAGAACCGCCCCCTAGCCAAGGACCTTCTGGATGCGCTGCAGGATGTCATCCATTTTGCCCACGCCGTCAATGTGGCGGAGCTTGCCCTGTTTCTCGTAGTAGTCAATAAGGGGCTTTGTCTGCGCTTCATAAGTTTCGAGCCGGGACTTCACCGTCGCTTCGTTGTCATCCGATCTCTGGTAGAGTTCGCCGCCACACTTATCGCAGACGCCTTCTTTCTTTGGAGGATCGAACATTACATGGAACCCGGCCCCGCAGGCCCGGCAGGTCCGCCGGCCGGTAAGGCGGCCAAGCAGCTCTGAGTTTGGAACCTCGACGCTGATCACGTGATCGATTTTCTGGGACATTGCGGCCAGGATTTTGTCCAGTTCCTGCGCCTGTGCGGCTGTGCGTGGAAATCCGTCCAGCATGTAGCCGCCCTTGGCGTCCGGCTTTTGTATACGCTCCTTGACCAACCCGATCACTACGCTGTCGGGAACCAGGCCGCCGGCATCCATATATTTCTTCGCCTCAAGCCCAAGCGGGGTCCCTTCCTTCAGGGCCGCGCGGAGCATATCGCCCGTGGAAATCTGCGGAATGTGATACTTTTCCACAAGACGCTTGGCCTGGGTGCCTTTTCCGGCCCCCGGCGGTCCGAGTAAAATAATGTTCATCGTTTACCTCCCGTTAACAGTGAGCGTAAAAGTTTATCGATCGCACCCGCTGCTCCATTGGGGGATGGAGATTAGCGGCGGCCCTTCATCTTGCCTTTTTTCAGGAAACCCTCGTAATGGCGCGACAGCATGTGGGCCTCAATCTGGGCCAAAGTGTCCATTGCGACGCCGATGACGATCAGCAGAGCAGTGCCTCCGAAGTAGAAAGGCACGCCGAATCTTGAAATCAGCATGGTAGGCAGAACACAAACCGCCGAAATGTAGAGGGCACCACCGAGAGTGATGCGGCTAAGGACCTTGTCAATATATTCAGCGGTGGGCCTCCCCGGACGAATGCCGGGAATAAACCCGCCATATTTCTTCATGTTTTCCGATACATCCACAGGATTGAAGACAATAGCCGTATAGAAGAAGCAGAAAAAGATAATGAACCCAACGTAGAGTACGGAATAGGCCCAGTGTCCGGGCGCAAGCCCATGCGATATCGACTGGACCCAGGGGACTTTGATGAAATTGGCTACAGTGGCCGGAAACATGATGATCGACGATGCGAAAATCGGCGGAATAACCCCCGAGGCGTTTATCTTGAGCGGTATATGGGTGTTTTGCCCCCCGTAGACCCGCCTTCCGACCACCCGCTTGGCATACTGGACCGGGATTCGCCGCTGACCTCGCTCCATGAAGATAATGAAAGCGACCACGCCCAGCATCATCACCGCAAGCGCAACGAGTATGAAGATACTCATTTCACCGGCCTGAACGAGCCTTGCCGTGCTGATAAGGGCGTTCGGGATGCCGGCGACAATGCCTGCGAAAATGATAAGCGATATTCCATTTCCGATACCGCGCTCGGTTATCTGTTCGCCGAGCCACATGATGAACGCGGTACCGGCAGTCAATGTCAGCACCGTAATCAGGCGGAATCCCCATCCGGACATCAGAACCAGCGGAATGTCACCCGGAGCGTGCTGGGTCTCGAGCCCGACGGCTATACCGAAGCCCTGGATGGTGCTTAGCACCACGGTACCGTAGCGGGTGTACTGGGTGATCTTGCGGCGCCCCGATTCTCCTTCCTTGCTGAGCCTCTCGAGGGTGGGAATAACCACCGTAAGGAGCTGAAGGATAATGGATGCGCTGATATAAGGCATAATCCCGAGGGCAAAAACGGAGAAGTGGCTCAGTGCACCCCCGGAAAACATGTCAAAAAGACCCAGGAGCGTGCCTTTGGCCGCGTTGAAGTAGGCCTCCAGTGCCCTGGTATTGATATAGGGCGTCGGAATGTGGGCCCCGATGCGGTAAACGCCGAGCAGCATCAGGGTCACTCCTATGCGGCGTTTAAGCTCGGGAATTCTCCCTATATTCGCAAAGGCGGAAAGCACTTGTTATTTCCCCTCCCTGAGCGGTATCAGTTCAACCTTACCGCCTGCTGCTTCGATTTTCTGAGAGGCCGATGCGCTCGCCTTGTGCACGCGAACGGTAATGGGCTGAGTAATTTCGCCATTGGCCAGCAGCTTGACTCCATAGGGGATTTTCCTGAGCAGCCCTGAGCCCAGCAGATCGAGAGGGCCGATTTCGCTTCCAGCAGGAAAATCGCGCAAATCGCCGAGGTTGATGATCGAAAATTCTTTTTTGAATATATTGGTGAAACCGCGTTTGGGAATTCTGCGCTGGAGCGGCATCTGGCCGCCTTCGAACCAGGGAGGCGTGCCACCGCCGGAGCGGGCTTTCTGTCCCTTTGTTCCCTTGCCGGCGGTCATTCCCTGGCCGGAACCCGAACCCCGGCCGAGGCGCTTTGTATTCTTTTTTGCTCCGGGAGGCGGAGCCAGATCACTGAGTCTCATCAAAAACCCCTATCTTTCCTCGATCTTAACGAGGTGAATCACTTTCTTGAGAGCACCCAGCACCTGGGGCGAGCTGTAGAGGTTCACGGGCCTGAGCATCCGCGTAAGCCCAAGCGCCTGTAAAATCCTGCGGTGCTTTTCGGGGCGCCCTATCGGGCTTCGAACCAGTTTTACCTGAATTGGCTTTACCATTGATGCACCTTGTAGTCTTAAGTTTTGAGTTCTTAGTTTTTAGTTAACTCAAAACCATCAACCAATAGCTAAAAACTGCGTAGTCTTAATCTTTAGTTTTTAATTGACTCAAAACTATCAACCAAAAACTAAAAACTGCCCTTGCAATGAGCTATGCCCCTTCCAGAAGATTCTTCCCTCTGGTCTTGGAAACCTGCTCGATGCTGCGGAGCATCTTGAGCCCCGCGATGGTGGCCTTGACGACATTGTGAGGATTTCTCGATCCGACGCACTTCGTCAATATATCGTGAATGCCTGCCGCTTCCATTATGGCACGCACGGCGCCGCCGGCGATAACACCAGTACCGGGGGAAGCCGGCTTCAAAACGACCGAGGAAGCCCCGAATCGGCCAAGGACCTCATGAGGAATAGTAGTTTCCTTCAGTGGGAGATCGACCATGCTTCGTTTGGCCGATTCCATTCCTTTGCGTATGGCCTCGGGAACTTCGTTCGCCTTACCAAGCGCATGTCCTACCTTGCCGTTGCCGTCCCCGACAACGACAATAGCGCTGAACGAAAAACGGCGGCCGCCTTTAACGACTTTGGCCACCCGGCTTATATGGACCACTTTGTCAATAAGCTGGAGCTGGCTTGTATCCGCAGCTATCAATGTGTGTGCCTCCGATCTTGAAAGAATTAAAAATCAAGACCCTTCTGGCGGGCCGCATCCGCAAGGGCCTGAATGCGCCCGTGATAGATAAAGCCGTTGCGGTCGAAAACGACCTTGGCGATACCTTTCTCGAGGGCTTTGATGGCGACGAGTTCCCCGACGCGCTTGGCGGCGCTGACTTTTCCCTTGATCGCTTCCATTTCCCTGTATTCAGGGGAGAGGGTGGACGCGGATACCAGGGTTGCCCCGGTCTCGTCGTTAATTATCTGGGCATATATATGCTTGTCGCTGCGGAAGACCGTCAGCCTGGGGCGCACCCCGGTGCCCTCGAGTTTTCTTCTTATGCGTTTTTTTCGCTTGAGCCGGGCGACGTCGCGCGGATTTGTGCTGCCTGTTGCCATTTGAGATCCCTCCGTAGCTACTTCTTGGAACCGGTCTTGCCGACCTTGCGGCGCACGTGCACGCCGGAGTATCGAATACCCTTGCCCTTGTATGGCTCCACCGGTCTCAGGGCGCGAATACGGGCTGCGGTTTCCCCGAGAACCTCGATATCGATACCCTCCAGCCGGACAACGTTAGACCTGTCCACACTTGCTGTTATCCCATCGGGCAACGGGAACTGAATGGGATGCGAGTACCCCAGACTCAGGTTCAGATTGTTTCCCTGCACCTCAGCCCGGTAGCCGGTCCCCTGAATCTCGAGTCCCCTGTTGAATCCTTCGCTCACGCCCCGAACCATATTATTTACCAGTGCGCGAATCAGCCCATGGGTGGAGCGGGCCTCCTTGGAATCGTCCCTGCGCTTGAACTCGACGACTTGATTTGCAATCTCTACATCCAGACTTGCCGGAATAGATCTGTGCAATGTCCCCTTTGGACCTTTCACCGTAAGCACCAAATCCGTGAGGGTGACTTCCACCCCTTTCGGTAATGCTATGGGTAATTTACCCACCCGTGACATGCAATTACTCCTTTATGAGTTCTCCGAAGAGCGCGACACGACCTACCAGACAGCGCAGAGCAATTCGCCGCCCACGCCTTCTTTGCGGGCCTGCCTGTCGGTCATCACCCCTTTGGAGGTGGAGACGATGGAAATTCCCATCCCGTTCATCACGCGGGGGATATCTTCATGGCCTACATAAGAACGGCGGCCGGGCCTGCTGATTCGCTTGGCTCCGACAAGAGCGCCATCACGGCCTTCACCGTACTTGATATGAATCCGGAGAATTCCCTGCTTGTCGTCTCTGATGAATTTATAGTTCTTTATGTATCCCTCTTCCTTAAGAATGCGGCACAGATTGGCTTTCATGCGGGAGGCGGGGATGTCCAGCTTGTCAAACCGTGCTTTCTGCGCATTGCGAATGCGGTTAAGGAAGTCGCCTATCGAATCCGATACCATCATGATTTATGCTCTCCTCCGGTCCTACCAGCTTGCCTTGACCACGCCGGGAAGTTCTCCCCTGAGGGCCATATTGCGGAAGCAGATCCGGCAGATTCCGAACTTGCGGTAGTAGGCTCGAGGCCGACCGCATAACGGACACCGGTTGTAGGCCCTAACCTTGAATTTGGGTTTGCGTGCTGCTTTTGCTATTAGAGACTTCTTAGCCAAATGAGGCCTCCTTCTCAGCGCTTGAATGGCATGCCCATGAGGGCGAGAAGCGTTCTTGCCTCATCGTCCGTCTTGGCCGTAGTAACAATAGTGATATTCATCCCCTTGATTTTATCGATCTTGTCGTAGTCGATCTCGGGGAAAATGAGGTGTTCCTTAATTCCAAGGGTGTAATTGCCCCTGCCGTCCAGAGCTTTCGGAGAAATACCGCGGAAGTCGCGAACACGGGGCAGGGCGACGTTTACGAGCTTATCGAAAAACTCGTACATCCGGTGGCCTCGTAGCGTAACCATGCACCCGATCGGCATGCCCTTCCTGAGCTTGAAGGCGGCGATGCTCTGGCGCGCCTTGGTGATAACCGGCTTTTGTCCGCTTATCTGCGATAGCTCGGCCGACGCCGAATCCAGGATTTTCACGTTCTGAATAGCTTCACCAAGACCCATGTTGAGTATGATCTTGACAATCCTGGGGATTTGCATCGGGCTTTTGTACTGGTACTGCTCCCGGAGCTGGGGAACGATTTCCTGAAAATACCTGTCGCGCAGTACTGCCATTCTACCTCCACTCCCGCCTTTGCGGTGGACGTCCTTAGTCGATGACTTCCTTGCACTTTTTGCAGTACCGCACTGTGCGGTCATCATCGAGAACTCTATGGCCCACCCGGGTCGGGTCAGTGCACTTCGAACAAATCAACATGAGATTCGAAATCTGAATGGGGGATTCCTTTTCAAGAATGCCTCCCTGCCGCGTCTGCTGACTGGGCTTCATATGGCGCTTGACCATGTTGATTTTTTCCACGATCGCCCGCTCCTTCTTGGGAATGACGCGCAGGACCTTGCCGCTCTTTCCCTTGTCCTTGCCGGCGATCACCTTCACCGTATCGTTTTTCTTTATATGATAAACCTGATGTTTCATGGCGTGAGCCCTTTTCGCTAAAGAACTTCCGGAGCGAGCGATATAATCTTCATGAACTGTTTTGCGCGCAACTCCCTGGCAACGGGTCCGAAAATGCGGGTGCCGATCGGTTCCTTCGCGGCGTTGATGAGGACCGCCGAGTTATCGTCGAACTTGATATAGGAACCATCCGGGCGACGGACTTCCTTCTTTGTGCGCACGACAACCGCCTTTACAACGTCACCCTTCTTCACTTTCGCGTTGGGAATGGCCTCTTGAACCGATACCACGATAATGTCGCCCACCGAAGCGTATCGCCTGCGGGTTCCGCCGAGCACCTTGATGCAATAAAGCCTCTTGGCGCCGGAATTATCAGCGGCATTCAATTGAGTTTCCGACTGAATCATTTCTTACTCCACATCTTTTCAGGGAGACGAGCCGCCAAGCGGTTAGACAGCCGCTTTCTCCAGGATCTTTACAACCAGCCAGCGCTTGTCCTTGCTGATAGGTCTGCTTTCCTCGATAAGCACGCGGTCTCCAACCGAGCAGGCATTCTGCTCGTCGTGCGCCTTAAAGGTGTTCCTGCGCCGGACGTACTTGCGGTATTTCGCTTCCTGAATCAGCCGTTCGACCATGACCACAACGGTCTTGTCCATTTTGCTGCTCATGACCTTGCCGACCCAGGTTTTCCTGGTTGTTTTCTTTTCTTCCATGATACCTCTCTACGCCTATGCCCCGGCTTTGCGGTCCATCTCGGCCAAAATCGTGAGAATCCGGGCTATGTCCGCTTTATTCTTTGGAAGCTGCGCGGTGTTTTCCAGTTGTCCCGTAGCATGTTGAAACTTGAGATTAAACTGGGCTTCCTGTATCTCGTTGAGCTTCTCGATCAACTCGTCCCTAGTCATTTCCCGCAGAGCGCTGGCTTTCATAGTATATCCTGCCTCGAAACAAACCGTGTGGGCAGCGGAAGCTTGTGGGCGGCGAGATTGAGCGCCTCGCGCGCAATGGCTTCAGTTACGCCCTTTATTTCGTAGAGAACCCGGCCCGGCCTGACAACGGCCATCCAACCTTCGGGTGAACCCTTGCCTTTTCCCATTCGAGTTTCGGCGGGCTTCTTGGTGAAGGGCTTATCGGGGAAGATTCGAATCCAAACCTTGCCTCCGCGCTTCACGTGACGCGTAATGGCGACACGGGCGGCCTCGATCTGCCTGGCCGTAACGTAGCCCGGCTCGAGCGCCTTAAGTCCGAAATCGCCGAAGCTTACGGCGCTGCCCCGGAATGCAGTGCCCCTCATGCGGCCCTTCTGCACTTTTCTGAACTTGACTCTTTTTGGAGCTAACATTTCATGTCTCCCGCTATACAACCGGACCCCGAAGGCGCCCGCAGGCGCGCCGATCCGCCAAAAATCCGAAACCGCAAATCAGCGGCGCAGAAACCTGCCAACTCCTTAGGGCAACACTTCACCCTTAAATATCCAGACTTTGACGCCAATAATGCCGTAGGTGGTCCTGGCGAGGGCCGTGCCGTAATCTATGTCGGCCCGAAGAGTGTGAAGGGGCACCCTGCCTTCGCGATACCACTCGCGCCTGGCCATTTCAGCTCCACCCAGCCGCCCTGCCGAGGCAACCCTTACGCCCTTGGCCCCAAACTTCAGGGCCGAGCTGACGGCGCGCTTCATTGCGCGGCGGAAAGCCACGCGCCTCACAAGCTGTAGAGCTATATTTTCCGCAACCAGGGTTGCATCGAGTTCGGGACGGCGTACTTCCTGGATGTCGATAAGGACTTCCCGCTTGAACCGGCGTTCGATATCGCGTCTAAGCACCTCGATCTCAGCGCCCTTCTTACCGATCACGATTCCAGGCCGAGCCGTGTGAATCCGAATCTTTACCTTGTTGGCGGCCCGCTCGATCTCCACTTTTGAGATACCGGCGTGGAACAGCCGCTCTTTAATGTAATCACGGATTTTCCGATCCTCGAAAACAAGCTTGGAATAGCCCCTGGTTGCAAACCATTTCGAATCCCAGGTCTTAAGGATCCCGAGCCGGAACCCTGTCGGATGAACTTTCTGTCCCAAACTTCACCTCCATATGCGCGATTTCAAAAGATAACTATAACCCGAGACGAACGAGTTGCGCATCTTGCCCGGGGATTTATTTTTTCTCATCCAAAACCACGGTTATGTGGCTTGAAGGCTTGATAATCTTGGTCGCCCTGCCCATCGCTCTTGGACGAAACCTCTTGAGCCGCGGCCCCTGGTCGACCTTTATTGTTTTAATGTAGAGCTTCTCCAGGTCGCCCGCATTAGTATTTTCGGCGTTTGCCATGGCCGAGCGGAGCACCTTTGTTATGAGCCGCCCGCTCTTTTTCGGCGTAAACCTGAGCATGATCAGCGCCTCATCGACCTTTTTGCCACGAACCATGTCGGCGACCAGTCGAGTCTTCTGCGCAGAGACCCGCAGATATTTGCTAACGGCTCGCACTTCCATTATTTTTTCCCTTTTACTTTGGACTTCTTATCTCCGGCATGACCATGAAAGGTCCTGGTCGGAGAGAACTCACCGAGTTTATGCCCAACCATGTTCTCGCTGACGAAAACCGGAATGAACTTCTTACCGTTGTGCACGGCAAGGGTTACTCCGACAAATTCGGGCAGGATGGTGGACCTGCGCGACCAAGTCTTTATTACCTTGCGGTCGCCGATGTCTTTGGCTTTGGAGATTTTATCGAACAGGTGTCCATCTACAAATGGCCCTTTTTTTAAAGACCGAGGCACTTTATCCTCCTGTATCGCTGCTGTTCGGCTACACCCTGGTTTTCAGCGTGAGCCCGCCGGGCGGGAGCCAACTCCTATTTCCGGCGATGAAGTATGAACTTGTCGCTCTGCTTTGCCTTGCGCGTGCGATATCCCTTGGTAGGAACACCCCACGGAGTGCACGGATGGCGCCCCCCGGAGCTTCTACCCTCACCGCCACCCATCGGGTGGTCCACAGGGTTCATCGCAACGCCGCGCACGTGGGGCCTTTTACCTCTCCAGCGCGTGCGCCCGGCTTTTCCGTACGAAATATTTTCATGATCGATGTTGCCGACCTGGCCGACGGTCGCCTTGCACTCAACCGAGATCATGCGCATCTCGCCCGAGGGCATGCGAAGAGTGGCGTACTTACCTTCACGGGCTATGAGCTGTGCGCTGGTACCCGCGGAACGCGCCAACTGGCCGCCCTTGCCCGGACGCATCTCTATATTGTGCAAGACGGTGCCAAGCGGCAGGTTTGCAAGCTTAAGGCAATTGCCGGGTTTGATGTCGGATTCCGGACCGGTCATGACCTGATCGCCGACCTTGAGCCCGACAGGAGCAAGAATGTAGCGCTTCTCGCCATCGCTGAAGTGCAGCAGGGCAATGTGGGCCGAACGGTTGGGGTCGTATTCGACAGTTGCTACCTTGGCCGGGATATTTTCCTTATCGCGCTTGAAGTCGATTATGCGATAGCGCCGCTTGTGGCCGCCTCCGCGCTGCCACGCGGTAACGCGGCCCACGTTGTTGCGGCCCCCCGATTTGCGCAGGGGTTCCACCAGGCTCTTCTCCGGCCTGTCGGTCGTTATCTCTTCAAAGGTGGCATACGTCTGAAACCGGCGGCCGGCGGACGTCGGCTTCACAGTCCTGATTCCCATTTTACCCTTTTCCTCTCCCGGCTAGACGCCTTCGAAAAACTCGACCCGCTGCCCGGGCTTGATAGTTACGACAGCCTTTTTCCAGTCAGGCGACTTCGTAAAATGACGGCCAACCCTTTTCAACTTACCCTTCATGCTCATCGTGGCCACATCGAGGACGTTGACCTTGAAAATTTTTTCTACCGCGCCCTTGATTTCGATTTTATTTGCCCTGCGGTCCACTTCGAAGAAAAGCTTGTTTCTCAGGTCTTTTTCGATTGTGCTCTTCTCTGTTACCAAAGGGCGTTTCAATATATGGTATGCCTTGGCGTTCATGCCAGCGCCTCCTCGATCCTGCCGACGCACTCCCGGCTAAGGATCACCACATGATAATCGAGCAGATCATAGACGTTGAGCCCTTCCGAGCGCAGGATTTTAACGTTGGGAATATTGCGGGCTGATTTTTCTATGACTTCATCCGGCTCGGGCAGCACGATGAGGGTCTTGCCAAGTTCGAATCTATCCATCAGTTCGACGAAGTCTTTGGTCTTGATCCTGTCGAGCTTGAACTGGTCGATCACTTTGAACTCGTCATCGAGCACTTTTTGGCTCAGCGCCATCTTGAGCGCAAGACGCCTTACCTTTTTGGGTATGTGCATTTCGTAGTCTCTGGGATGGGGGCCGTGAATGGTCCCGCCGCCACGCCAAATCGGGGAACGGCTGGTCCCTGCGCGCGCGCGTCCCGTTCCTTTTTGTTTCCAGGGCTTTTTGCCCCCGCCGCGAACTTCGCTGCGGCCCTTGGTTTTCGCGGTCCCGGCCCTGCGTTTGGCCAGTTGATAGACTACGACCTCATGGAGCACATGAGTTTTCACGGGCACGCCGAAAATGGCTTCACTCAGTTCGATCTGCCCCGACACTTCGTGGTTCAAATTAAATACATCCACAGTTGGCATGGTAATCCTCAAAAATCAGTTTCGCCTCAGCCGGCGCCTCTATTTCACCCTGTTTGTCTTGCGGATGATTACGATCCCGTTTTTTGCGCCCGGAACGGCGCCATGGATCAAGAGGAGGTTGTCTTCGGCACGGACGTCCACGACCTTGAGGTTCAAAACGGTCGTGCGCTTGTTGCCTTTTTGTCCAGGCATTTTCTTTCCCTTGATGACACGCCCCGGGTAAGTCGCCATACCCGTTGAACCGGGCTCACGGACGTTTTTGGATCCGTGGCCGTCGGGTCCCCGTGAAAATCTCCAGCGCTTGATGGTGCCGGCAAACCCCTTGCCCTTGCTCTTGCCGATTATATCGACGTGATCGCCGATCTCGAATATCTCGGCAAGCACCTGATCGCCAGGATTATGTTCTGAGAGATTTTCAGCCGGGATCTCCCGCAGGACCTCAAAATAGCCTTTGCCCGCTTTGTCCAGGTGGCCCTTGATGGGACGGTTTACATTTTTGAGTTTCTTCGTCCCAAACCCTATCTGCAGGGCAGAGTAGCCGTCGTTTTCAGGAGTCTTGACCTGGGTTATGGTGCAGGGACCCGCCTGGACGAGAGTTACCGGATAGACGGTGCCGTCGTCTGCGAAAACCTGTGTCATGTCGAGTTTGCGTCCAATAATTGCCGTAATCATGATCTATTACTCTCTTTCGCTGAGACTGCCGCCTGAAACCCTAGAGCTTGATTTCGACATCGACCCCGGCGGAAAGGTCCAGTTTCATAAGTGAATCGACCGTTTGCTGGGTCGGATCCAGAATGTCTATCAGACGCTTGTGAACACGTATCTCGAACTGCTCGCGCGACTTTTTGTCGACGTGAGGAGAACGCAAAACGGTGTACCGGTTAATCTTTGTTGGGAGCGGTATCGGTCCGGCTACCCGCGCCCCGGTTTTTTTCGCCGTCAATACGATCTCGTTTGTGGATTGATCGAGCAGCTTATGATCGTAAGCCTTCAGCCGGATGCGAATTCTTTGATTCGTCACCATTTGCTTTCCTATCAAATAGACAACCGGAGCCCGGCTCCGGTTGCCCTCTGTCGAAATTAATTATTCGATTACCTCGGTAAGAACGCCCGCACCCACGGTGCGGCCTCCTTCACGAATAGCGAATCGCAGTTCCTTCTCAAGTGCGACCGGGGTTATAAGCTGGACCTCACAACTGATATTGTCTCCGGGCATAACCATCTCGACACCTTCGGGCAGGGTCATGACCCCGGTAACGTCAGTGGTTCTGAAATAGAACTGAGGCCTGTAGCCGGGGAAGAAGGGGGTATGGCGCCCGCCTTCCTCTTTTTTCAGCACGTAGACTTCCGCCTTGAATTTTGTGTGGGGCGTAATCGACCCGGGCTTTGCAACAACCTGGCCGCGCTCGACTTCGTCTCGTTTGGGTCCACGCAGAAGCACGCCCACATTGTCGCCCGCCTGGCCCGAATCCAGGGTCTTGCGGAACATTTCAACGCCCGTGCAAACCGTTTTAAATGTAGGACGAAATCCGACGATTTCAACCTCGTCGCCGACTTTCACGACACCACGCTCGACACGGCCCGTTACCACCGTCCCGCGGCCCGAGATCGAGAAAACATCTTCGATAGGCATCAGGAAAGGCTTGTCGATGTCGCGCACGGGGTCAGGAATATATGCGTCGATTGCATCCATCAGCTCGAAGACACACTTTGCCGCCTCGCTGGCCCCATCCTCGGTCTCAAGCGCCTTCAATGCCGACCCTTTGACGATCGGTACATCGTCTCCGGGAAACCCGTACTTGGTGAGAAGCTCGCGAAGCTCGAGCTCAACGAGTTCGATCAGCTCGGGATCGTCCACCATGTCTACCTTGTTCAGGAAAACAACAATGAAGGGAACACCAACCTGGCGGGCAAGAAGAATGTGCTCGCGGGTCTGAGGCATCGGGCCGTCGTCGGCGGCAACAACAAGGATTGCCCCATCCATCTGGGCGGCGCCCGTGATCATGTTCTTTATGTAGTCTGCATGGCCGGGACAGTCCACATGCGCGTAATGGCGCTTGTCGGTCTCATATTCGACGTGGGCGGTTGCGATGGTGATGCCGCGTTCACGCTCCTCGGGGGCTTTGTCGATCTGGTCAAAGGGGATGAATGTGGCTTTGCCCTTCTTTGCGAGTTGCTTTGTAATTGCGGCGGTAAGGGTTGTCTTCCCATGGTCAATATGACCAATCGTCCCGACGTT
>JBKQLC010000225.1:0-3038 GCA_052147195.1 Syntrophobacteraceae bacterium | reverse complement strand
GGACCAGCCGGCAAAGGCGACGATCAACCGCGAGCTGGCAGCGCTTAAAAGGATGCTCAACCTGGGCGCTCAGTGCACCCCGCCAAAAGTTGACCGCGTGCCCCATATCCAAATGCTCAAAGAAAATAACCCGCGCAAGGGCTTCTTTGAACATGGGGATTTTTTAGCGGTTCGTGACGTTCTTCCGTCTTACCTAAAAGGTCTGGTCACATTCGCCTATAAAACCGGGTGGCGTAAAGGAGAAATATCGGACCTGCAATGGGCAGAGGTTGACCTGCCGCGAGGAACCGTCCGACTAAATCCGGGAGAGACCAAAAACGACGAGGGCCGCACTGTTTACCTCGACGCGGAACTAAAAGAAATCTTCTCGGCACAGTTGGCAACCAGGAAAGCAAGCGGGACGCTGTGTCCCTATGTTTTCCCGAACGAAACGGGCACGGAGAAGATTGGAAGGTTTCGAGGCGCCTGGGATGCGGCTTGCATTGCGGCTAGAATACCAAGGAAGCTCTTTCACGATCTCAGGAGAACGGCTGTCCGCAACATGGTCCGGGCCGGGATACCTGAGCGCGTGGCCATGATGATCTCAGGACACAGGACCCGCTCTATTTTCGACCGCTACAACATTGTGAGTGAATCCGATCTGGCGCTTGCCGCCACCAAGCAGGAAGCCTACCTAAATGCCGTTCTGGGTACAAAAACGGGCACAATCACAGAAATAAAGAGGCGGGAATGGCCATCTAATTGAGTTTATTGGGCCGCCTCCCTGGACATTTCGTCCATGGTTGTCGTCATCAGAGTCGAAAGGCAGATAAGTTGAGCATCGACCTCCTTGGCTTTTTCGACGAAATTGGCCAGGGGAACATTTCGACCAAGGTCGTGAATTTCAAAGCCGGCGACATCGAGCATTATTTTGACAAGATTTTTGCCGATGTCATGGGTATCCCCTTCGACCACCCCGATCACACAACCGATCTTTGCCTGCCCTTCTTCCCGGTTGAGATATGGGTTGAGAATATCAAGAGCAGCGTACAGGGCGTCTGAGCAAATAAGCAGCTCGGGAACAAAATATTCCTCCTCCTCGTAGAGCACACCGGCTTTATTCATCCCTACGACCAGCCCATTAGTGATAGCATCAAACGCATCCAACCCTGATTCGATAGCCTCCCGAGCCGTTGAAACGGCAAGGCTCAGATTCATGTTTAGGACCGAGTCCGACAAATCCTTGAGGATATCCTCCCTTTCTCTCGCCATGACGCTTCTCCTTGCGAAAAATGGCCTCTCCCGAAGGGGAGGCCGTGGAATGTTAATGGAAAGAATATTAAGTTCCATAGACGGGATCTTTAGTTGCCTCAGCGCTTCATCTTTGTGTCAAGTTCGCTCCCAGAGGACCTGGCAGCAGTCGGCCTGACAGATGATTAGCATCCTTCCTGCCTCATTGCGCGGGTGGCGTTCACGCGAACTTTACGAGCCAGTCTAAATCAATATTCCCAATATGTCTAATAGGAAATACCGATGTAGAAAATAATTCCCATAGGAGAAGTGCAGTTTGCCGGAACCCTGAACTCCAAGCACATCGAGATATGGTCCGAAGCATCCTGATGCGGCAATCTGCACATTCCGGTCCCGGCCATCCCGGCGAGGCTCGCCTTCAAGCATTGGAAAGATGACCTTGGTGTTTACCGGCGGGCGCTTCCTAACTTGTGATACTACTCGCGGTCCATGGCATGGGGCACGAGGTGCACAGCGTTGCCTGGCTAATAGGGACGGTAGCGGGATCGATCCCGCTCACCCGATGTCATCTTTGTAATTTCACCTTGCAATGCAGCTACGCTACGCTAATGTGGATTCAAGACTCAATAGAACCGCATATCATCCACAGGGAGTCCTCTATGGCGCTAAAAGAGTACAGAATCTGGACGGATAGTTCCAATGTATACCAGCATGTGACTGGTGAAGGTTTTGACGGCGACGAGCAACTGAATGGGATAGAAACGCTTCGCGCTATCCTCGTTCACGCTTTGCATTCAGGCTACCGGGAAATACTGGTCAACGGAAGGAAATTAGACGTCCTCGCAGAGGCCATGGAAGACCGCTATCTCTCAAAGTATTACGACTATTATATAGCCCGAATGCGTTTCACTGAAACCCCTCAAAGCCTTGCGAAGAAGAAAGGACTTAACGAAAGCCGAATCCGCCGGTTGGCGCCTAAACTCGAAAAGAAAGGATTGGCCATAAAGGATGGTAGAATTTGGAAGCTTGCGCCCGACGCGCTTGAATCATAACCTGCGCCCCCTCTGTATCCACCGCAAACACAAGATCTCCGGTGTTACCGGAATCGGGCCAGGGCAACAGGTTGGTAGTTAGATATTTATCCCAATTGGTCGAGTATGTGCCGTTGAGTTCGGAAGCTTAATAATTACCGGCGGGAAACTGCGGTCCGGTCCTAACCGAGCCGAAGATATCTCTCCTATGCGGCGTTATGAAGGGGGGCCGGTTACCTGATTAACATATTACTATCATAGTCGTTATGCACCTCGGTCTGAACAGGGTTCTGCACAGTGGCAAGGCATCGTCAGTGAAGCGTATCTCAAGTCAGTGCTATTGTAATCAGCACGCTGACTCTCCCACTCGCAACGGTCTCTTAAACATGGATTATTCTCCTTCTCTCAATGGATATGAACGGAACATGCCGCAGAGAAACAGAAATTCGGTCTCCACAGCATCTTATCATGGTTTATTGGCAATTTGCCGCTTCCGCGCTCGAAATGCCCCTGTTTTTGAGTGTTCATATGTAAATTTGGCAACTTAACTTCGCCGAGCCGATCCCGCAAGGCCCGATACCGCAGGATCGGTCGTCCCGCGAACGGGATTGCCGTTGGCATCGGTAATAGTGATGCTGACGTTGACATTGGTAAGCGAAATATTGGTCAGACCGTCGGTTATCTGCAGGTGCGCATCGAAGGCCTCCCGCTCCATCGTCATCTGCTGATCTATCTCCATCTTCACGTGCGCGCAGATTGAGGCGTCATCTGCGAATG
>JBKQLC010000224.1:0-41715 GCA_052147195.1 Syntrophobacteraceae bacterium | reverse complement strand
TGCAGCCATAGACTCGACCTCCTATGCAGGTGAGTGGTTTAAAGTGGGGCTTATACAAGTTTGTGGAGGGTTGCACTCTCTTGGAACGGCAATGTTCGTGCCAAAAAACGCGAATCGGGAGAGGCGTGGAGTATCAGGGGAAAGTGCGAGTTGATGAGGAGCATTGAGACGCGAGTAGTGATGCAATTTTTCATCGAGGTAAATTTACTCCGGCTCATAAAAACCGGTTGGCATAAGGGTATCAGGTCTCCTGCATCTTCGATGCACAAAAGCATCGAAGATGCTATCTCGCATCATCCTCTGCCTGGATCAGGATGGCGCAAAACCCGAACTAGATTCGAAACGCAAAATCTTCAAAAGGGTTTTCAGGTTCATCGAGGTCCTGGCAAAGCGAACCCAGGCCGTATTTCTTGATCTTTCGCACCACTGTGGATTGATTTATTCTAAGGGCCTTTGCCACTTTCCGGGTGCTCCCGTGCTTTTTCACGGCCTGTTCGAGAAGCTGCTTTTCGGTGCGCTCCATGGCCCTTTTGAATGGGATGTTGTCATAGAGGACCACGTTATCGCTGCCGGGATGCACCTGGTTGCGTATATAGACGGGCAGATGCATGGTGTTGATCTGCTCCTCTTCTGTCATGACCAGCATGCGTTCGATAACGTTTTCCAGTTCGCGTATATTCCCGGGCCAGGAATAGAGCATGAAATTATCGATAATTTCCGGAACAACCCGTTTTGCGAACTGATATTTCCCGTTAATCTTTTCGACAAAATGCTGAACGAGGAGCGGTATATCTTCCTTGCGTTTGCGCAGGGGCGGTATCTCGATGGAGACGACGTTTAGCCGGTAATAGAGGTCTTCGCGGAAAGATTCGGCCTTGACCATTTCCTTGAGATTCTTGTTGGTGGCAGCGATGATCCTGGCGTCCACGGGGATGGGCTTAAGGCCGCCGACACGCATTATCTCATGGTCCTGAAGCGCCCTGAGCAGCTTTGCCTGAATGCTGAAGGAAATATCACCTATTTCGTCGAGAAACAGGGTCCCTTTCTTTGCCATCTCGAACATGCCGTGCTTGCCTTGTTTCTTTGCCCCGGTGAAGGCGCCCCCTTCGTAGCCGAAGAGTTCGGATTCGAGAAGAGATTCGGGAATAGCGCTGCAGTTGATTTTTATAAGCGGGCCTTCGGAACGGTGCCCGAGGCGGTGAATGGTGTTTGCAACAATTTCCTTTCCTGAGCCCGACTCTCCTGTTATCAAAACGGTGGAATCCACTTTCGCCACCTGGGCCGCCATCTCGAGAATGCGTATTGTCTCGGAGCTTCGGGCTACGATGTCATGGTTTTTAGTGATCTGCTGAAACCGCATCTGCTCAATCTCTGCGGCATAGATTTCATTTAGCTGCCGGGTCTTTTCGAGGAGTTCCTTGAGGTAGAGAATCTCGGTTATGTCCCTGATATTTGCCACCACGCGCCTGATATTGCCGTTTTCGTCCCAGATGGGAATAGCCGTTGCCATGATTTTTTGGCCGATTTTCTCACCCTTGGTCATCTCCAGCATTACGGTCATTTTCTTTCGGGCCCTGATTGCCGCCATGATCGAGGATTCAGTGTAAAATTTCTGATTTACCAGGTCCTGCGCGTTTTTCCCGATAACGAAATCCTTGGAAACCCCGCAAATGCGCTCCCATGCGCTGTTGGCCATTTCAATGTTTCCGTAGCCGTCGGTTATGAAAAGGCCGTCATGGGAAGACTCGAGAATGTCCTCCAGAGCGCAGCAATCCGATTGACCGGGTTCGTGGCCGCAATAATAGGAGCAGAGGCGGTTCATGCAATATCTCCTGTGCTGTGCGGAGGGTGAAAAACGCGCCTTTGCGCACAGCGCCGATGCGAGAGGGCGATTTCAGAGAAAATGGAACTCAGAATGGACAGTAAGCTTAAAGCAATCAGCGAACGAAGACAAGAGATTGGACAGTTGCCGGACTCCGGCCGGCAACCCGTGTGAAGGATTTGAAACCAGCTTCAAACGCAAAATTAATTCCCCGAAGCGCACGGCCGATCGCATAAACCTGGTGGAGAACCAAATTTGCAGCAAAGAGGCGACAACGCGCCATTCAATGGTAGTTGAGCAAATTCCCTCTTTGGAAAGCCGGGCTTCAATAGTAGAATGCGCAACTTCTTGTCAGGCCGTGTCGGGTCCTATTGGGGAGGAAGTTATGAGGCTACTGTTTGCTTTCTTGTCGCTCGCAACAGCTCTTGCAGGAGCCGCCCGTATTGCGGGTGCGCAGGATTGCATCGCGCAGACGTGGAAGGGAACGATCGGCGCCGTTCCCGTAACGATGCAGTTCGACTACATTGGTGAAGACGCCTCGTTGGCCGGTCGTTATTACTACCGTACAAGTATTGTCGACCTCTTGCTGGTGAGCGACAGTACGAAGCCGGATCGATGGAAGGAATTAGACCCCAAAGGAACGGTTACCGGCTATCTCACGCTGAGCTGTAAAGAAAACTCTTTGTCGGGGACCTGGTCCTCGCCTGACGGATCCAAAACACTTCCGATCAGCGCTGAGGTCCAACCAGAGGACTCATTTTCGAGACAACGTCTGGCTGGTCTCAAAACGACCGCAACCAAACGCGGGACGGTAGGTAAATCGAAGTATGAGCTTTTCACGGCACAAGGTTTCGGGGCCGTTAAAGGGCTACGCCTGATGGGAGACGGCAAAATCGTGGCCGACATCAATAGCGCTCTCATGGAACGTTTCACGAACAGACTCGATGAAGCGATCGATTGCATAGCATCGGGTCGATGGCAGAGAGGTGAGGAGCATGGATACTATTACGAGTCGGAAATGAGCATGATCGCCTGGAACGAGGCTTTCGTGGTCATTGGTGAGAGCTATTCACAATATTGCGGTGGGGTGCACCCTTTAGCCGGGGCAGGAGCGACGGCCTATGGTCTCCAGACCGGTAAAGCCGAAGACGCATCACAATGGCTGATTGACCGGTACAGGAAGGAAATTCCGAAAGGTTCTCCGCTCGGAAAAATCATCATGGAACTCTATTCTCAGGAAGACGAATGTGCCGATTCCATCGAGTTGTCGGGTGAATACGTCTGGCCGGCCTCGACGGGAATAACCTTTCAGCCGATGGCGCCATATATTTCTTCCGCATGTATCCAGGATATCACTGTCCCCTACAAGAGCATGTCCCCTTACCTTTCGCCTCTGGGAAAAACGAATGTCCAGGCGTTCCAAAGCCGCTAGCCTCTGCGCACCCCGGTAACGAGATTGTCCGGGCTACCCGCGGGCACTGACAAACTCGAACATAGAAGAAAAGGGCGACCTGAAATATGTGAAATCGAAACCAAAGCAGTGGACCTGGAAGCGGTCTTTCAACCGGACCCGGGGGTGGAATGTCCACAGGGCCTGCCGCCGCTTTATTCTACGAACTGCATTTTGATTGATATTCTCTATAAGACCGTGCCCACCCGGCGGAGATTCAGGGCTTCGGGCTGTCCTGGCGTCCCAGATTCCAGATCCTCTCCGCCCGTGTTCCAAGACACCAGAAACTCACGGCCAGAAGAGCAAAGAAGATAGCTTTATGCATATGATCCCAGAAGTGTTCGAAAAATCGGGTGTAGAGATTGATGAAGAGAAAAGTTAGCCCAAAACCTCGGCTCATCGCATCATCTGCTCGTACCCCATGGAAGAGTGCGGCGATCGCGGCGATCCCAAAGAGAAGAGCCCAGTGGAAGAGTTCAATCTGCTTTGCCTCATGCCACGAGGTCCAGTCCCCATAGTTTCCAAAGATCGAGAGTATCCAAAGGGCAATGAAGAAATAGAGAAGTCCCATGGCTCGGGTGGACTTTTCAAAGCCCTCCGTTCTGTCCCAAACTCCAAAAAGAAAACTCGACCCTGTTAGTGCCGCCCCAAAGAGGACAAATCGCAAGGGAAAGTTCATGCCCAGATAGTAGGCCCCCCAACCCGAAACATAGCCGGTTTCCGCCCCAAACCAGCTTCCAATCGATAAAAGAGCAAATATCCAGATGAGCTTGGATTGAACTAAGAGACCGACGGCAGCATAAATAAGGGCCGATATCAGAAGAAGAATGGAAAAGTGTCCACTTTCCATGTCAATCGCCTGGCCGAAAAAGAAGACAGATCCTGCTGTGGAAAGGACCCCCAAAAAGAGAATGGCTTCGGTGCTGAAGATCTTTTCCGGCCGGCGCCTCTTTCTCCGCAAGCCCCAGTAATAAAAGGCAAATGCCACTGCAGCAAAGAAGAGGCTCTTCACGACGGCAGGAGCTTTGAAGATTCTGGCTAATAGTTTCATCAGCGCTTCATCGGCCAGGACTGAACCAACTGCGATCACGATGCAGATCAAAGCGATCCAGAATGAGTATTTCGTCGCCCGCTTCCAATCAAAAGGGACGACCTCATAGCTTTGAAGGAGCCTCGCGCCTTCATCTCGCGTGATCACCTCCCGGCGCATCCACTCTTCGATGGCTGATTTCAGTATTTTAGCCCTGCCCCGGACGATCTTCATCATATTGCGTCCTTTTGCCCCCCGGTCACCTCACCTATCCTCGCTCATCGAGCAGCAATTTTCTTTCTGCACGCCCGAAAGCTGATATTCTACTGCGCCGGGACGTCCTAGGCAAAAGCTTAAATCAGTAATGTCTTGCAAAGTAAAAAAGGGATGGGCATGGCCTGATTCGCCTTGGGAAACGTGTCATGAAGGACGGCGTTGTTCGAGTCCTACCACAACAGACCTGCAGCCAGGCAGCTAATTGGGAACCGGCCATAGAGCGTTTTGTTGAACTGCAGCAGGGTGCAATAAAGCAGGTTCCGATAAGAAAGAAGAAACGAGTGAGCAAGGAAGCCAAGCTCAGACGGCTTGAGGAGAAGAGGCAGCACGGCATCTTAAAAGGTGAAAGGCCGAAAAATGTGCCCGTCGAGGATTAGGCAAGAGGTTAATCCTTTATTCGATTTTTTCTCTTATCTTCAAGATGACGATTCATAAACTCTTCAAGGGCTCTTAACCTTTCCTTGAAATCCTCACTTTCATAACGCTCAAGAAAGGCATTGCCTTCCTCGGAAATCGAAGTGAAGACCTGCGTAAATGTCATTGATAGAATCCCGTTGCCGATCGCATGAATGTGGATTTTGAATCGAAACATATAGAGACGCGGAGCTGTGATCAGAAAATCGACAATATTATTTCTAATATCGTATTGGAGGGTAGTCCAGTACAATTCAGTACCGTAAGGCTTCATGGTTCTGAAAATAGCACCTTCTTCGTTGTAGCCGCAGTTTGACCAAATCGTTTCGCACTCCCAACCGGGGATCCATTCTTCTTCACTTTTCGGACAAAGAAGCGGGAATACCTCCTCAACTGCTGCTTTGCATTGAATAACACCGTCTCTCGTAAATTGCTTTGCCTTAAAATTCAATGTATTCTCCTTCGCGTCATCAAGAGCGGCGCTGCAGTCAGTTAAGCCAGGTGCTGGAACCTCCACCGGTTACTTCTTGGGGTGATGATTGCCCCGAGGCAGAGTTCACTTTTCAAGTTTAGCCCTGGTCGATTCGAGTGCAATTTTCAACCAAATCAATGTGAACGGAAAATACTTGCGGACAGGAGGATCTGTCAATTTAATACTGGCCTTAAATCGGCCACCATAGCCTGGTTAAATTACTTAAAATGTTAACAAGGTAAGCTCTCGGATCATTTTGTGGTTCTATGTGGCTGGCCTATCCCTTTTTCAGGCGGCCTCTTGCGCTCTTTTGGATCCTTATTGGAACTTGAGCTTGTATTCCGCATCTTTAGGGGTCCGAAATGGTCGCGGTAGCGGCCCGGTGTGATCCCCAGCGAGCGCAGGAAGGCTCGACGCATCGGCTCGTAGCCGGCGAATCCGCAGGTGGAAGCAATTTCATCCAAGCCGCTGCCCGTTTGTTCGAGGTGTCTGCGGGCGGCTTCAAGGCGCAGGGCTTCGACGTAGCGCGCCGGTGTGATCGCGAGTTCGCGCACGAAGGCTCGTGCGAAGTTTCGGGGGCTCATTGCCGATCGGGCAGCCAGGGCTTCGACCGAAAGGTCCTGATTTAAATTTTCAACCATCCAGACCTGGAGTTCAAAAAGCGAGTTCCTCGCGGAGGCCTGAGCGGAAAGGGATACGCTGAACTGAGCCTGACCTCCCGGCCTCCGGAGGAACAGCACAAGGTTGCGCGCTACTTCGAGGGCTGCGCCATTGCCGAGATCCTCTTCTACAAAACCCAGGGCAAGGTCCATGCAGGCGGTCACTCCGGCCGATGTATATACATGAGCGTCCTGCACCCAGATGGGGTTTGGATCGACCTTTACCTCGGGGTGGCGCGAGGCAAGTTCCACGGCGTAAGCCCAGTGGGTCGTTGCCCGTCTGCCGTCGAGAAGGCCGGCCTCAGCCAGCAGGAACGCTCCCGTGCAGACCGCTCCCAACCGTCGGACCTGAGGGGCGGTGTTTCGGAGCCAGTTTAGAACCTCAGGATTATGGGTCGCTAGAGCCCCAGGCCCGCCGACCACAAGCAGCGTATCGATTCCCGCGCCGATTGCCGAATAGTGCCGGTGAGCCACAAGCGAGAGCCCTGTCGATCCTTCGATGACAAAACCCTCCCCGGTGGTTGCGAGTTCGACCTCGTATTCCGTCCCGCACCGGCCCATCAGGTGATTTGCGGCGGCAAAAACGGCCATTGGGCCGACGATATCGATCTCCATCGCTGGCGGTGCCGCCAGCAGGACCACTCGGCGCGTTCTATGAGTGGGTTTCTCTTGTGAGGTCGGAAGGGGCAATCGGCCGATCAAGAATTCTCCTCTGTTTGCGAAGGATCAAGCGGGTATGGGTTGTGAGCCTGTAAGGCAAAGAGAATAACAAGATCGCTCCAGGTTCTGCAATGCAATTGTGGCAGAAATCGTGGGTTCTTTGTCATTTCTGACAGAGCGCAAGAATGATAACTTATTTCGTGAAAAGAGACTTACGGGATGGGAGTATCGAAAAGGCAAAGATTCCAACACCAGACAACCAGACAGGAGAGGGGAACCTAAAGATGAAGACCGCATTGATTTTGATCGATATCCAGAAGGATTATTTCCCGGGCGGACGAATGGAGCTGGTGGGGCCGCTCGAAGCAGGCCGGAATGCAGGTCGTCTGCTGGCGGTCTGCAGGGCCGAAAACCTGCCCATCGTTCACATCCGCCACATATCGATTGGTGAAGGGGCAGGGTTTTTTTTACCGAACACCGACGGGATCGATTTCAACGAAAACGTGAAGCCGCTGCCCGATGAAACCGTCATCGAGAAGCACTACCCGAATAGCTTCAGAGAAACGGGGCTCGCTGCTTTCCTCGAACAGGAGGGGATCGGCCGGATTGTCGTAAGTGGAATGATGTCGCACATGTGCGTCGATGCCTCGGTCAGGGCCGCCTTCGATGCGGGGTATAAGTGTCTGCTCGCACACGACGCCTGTGCTACAAGGGATCTGAACTTCGACGGCGTCGATGTGCCCGCAAAGAAAGTCCATGCCGCGTTTATGGCGGCTCTCGGTTCGGTCTACGCACAGGCCGCGAGCACCGAGAAAATCATCGATATTTTGAAACGACAGGAAAAGGATGGGCAATAAGGAAGAGTGAAAGATCGAAAAGAGCCCCCATAGGGGATTAGGGGAAAGATACCTTGTTAGGTCGAGCAACCGGGTTATCAATAATAACGCAAACGGACAACGAGTTGTCCGTTTGCGCCCGAGTACCAAGGCGGTTTCTTACCGTTATGGTTTATATGTCCGAAGGCGGACTTGAGTTGACACATTGCATAAAAAAGGGTGGCCGGGTACCCTCACTGCTCACTGTTCCTCGCGAAGCGATAGAACCCAAAAGTATTATTTTCTTTTGCTTTTTCTGCTCACTGCTCACTGCTCACTGTTCACCGGCCTTTCCGTGAATGGCTTATCTCCAGGTCCCGGTAACTTCGCTTTCCGCCCACCTGCTGATTCTCCTTTAATAAGAGATTCAACATCAGGATATGGGTATATGGTAACTGCTCCGTGTTCGGGTAAACATCCTGAATCGATCGATGATCCGTATACGCTGTAGACTTCTCTTCCCAACATTCTAAGCAAAACTCCCTGCTCCGCCCGATGATGCGCAGTGTGTGCTATCCTCCTCAGCATAATCCAGGCTCTTGTTCTTTTAACATCAAAAAAGGATACCTCGATCTCCCACCAGGCTTTATCCTTTTTCTTAAGAGCGGCAAGCCGCTTTCCACTATCTTCAGCATACCGTTTGATAAACTCGAGACGTGTTTCCGGATCAGGCAGGGGAGGCGCTCCAACATCAATGCCGAACATATTGCAAAACCACTTGTTTTCACTCAAACACTGGTGCACCATGTGTTCGAGGGCATTTCTGTCTCTTTTGTCCAACGGATGAGGGCGAATTGGAAGATCCTCGTCCATGAACGTGCTCCAAACACCAAGGGTTTTTAGCCGTTCTGTCTCATAAGTATCTACAAGAAAATCATACTCCATCTTTTCTCCTTTAAGTTTTGCGGCCCTATCGAGCAGGCACTGGCATAGCGCCCCCTGATCACCCTTTTTTCCTGAACAGGGCGGCTATTGCCCGGGAGCCGACATCCGGGTTTACCAGCTCAAAAGATTCGTAGCTTGGAAGGACCCGGCTGAAGCCGTAGACCATGTAAAAGGCCCCGGGGCGGCCGCGCTCGGCGATTTTTTCAGCAAAAACGTCGTGGAGCGTAATGTAGGTATAAAAAAGGTCCACGTCCCCAAAATCCACGCCGGTCCTGGACCGAATCTCATCGAAGGTTTTGTCGTCCAACGAGCTTCCGTTGAAGAGGAAAATATTTTCGGGCGGCAGGATCGAGCCTTCCTTCTTCAGAATGGAAATCAATTCGTTTTTCCCGGGACCATATTCGGAAAGAATCTCCGAATCGATTTCTATTCCGATCGACACCCTGACGAAGTAGCTCATCAAAAGATTTACCCTGCCGTCCCCGCACCCCAGATCGGCGAATACGGTGCTCTCGGAGTTGATAATTCCCGAGGCCGCCAGGTCGTCCATACAGGCGCACAATTTGGAGAGGTCCGTGGTCTTGCGGTACCCCGTGTTGCCGAAGCAGCCGACTTTGCGGCCGTCAAAGTAGTCGGCCGTGAGCTTCATGGTTTTGTGTAATTCGAAAGATTTCATGTGCTTTTTGGGCTCGTAAGAGGGACTTGGGGCAATAGATTAAGCGAACTGTTTCTATACGCTGTTACACTTCAAAAGCCTGATAAAGTTCCTTATCCTGTCATGCAGTATAAAAAGGAGTTCCATTTCAGTTCCGTTCGTTTCCTGCAGCGCCAGCAGCTTTTCGGGCGGGATGGTTCTTTTCAGCCTCCCGCATAGGTAATTTACGCAAATAATGTCGCGGGCCAGGAGAAGGCAGCCGCACTCGCCCAGAAAATGGCAGCTCTTTGCCGAATGCCTCGATTCGGGCAGGCTGACTCCAAGCATAAGGTTTATCAGAAGGAGTTCCGGGGTGTAGCGGTCCTCGATGCCGGCCCCGCAGCAGCTTCCACCCTCCTCCCGTTCACACAGCCCACATGTCCCGGCAACCCCCGACCGAATGCAGGAGGCGCCCGAAGCTTCCACTCGTGCCGAAAGCTCCCGAAGTTGGGCAGCTATTCCTGAATCGGTGCTGAGAGCATCGCACCACCGGCCATACAGGTCTTTGGCGATAGCGATCTTTTCGCTTATTTGGAGCATTGAAGAGTTCTTAGCTTCCAGTTTTGGGTTTTCAGTTATCAGTTATCAGTTATTATTTCCGGATGTTTAGTTTCTTCATCCTGGAATCGAAAGTTGAACGATTCAGGCCCGCTTCTTTTGCGGCGCGGGTTATGTGCCATTTGTTCTTTTCGAGAAGATACAGAACATACTCGCGCTCCAACTCCTCCCAGGAGTACCCGTCAAAAAAACTGCCCGGCGCGGCTTTGTTTTCCTCACCGGCCCCTTTCCTTTGGGCAGGTTCCTGCTCCACCCTCGGTGTCCCCTCATACGCGGGCGGCCTGTGGGCATCCGGGGTTGTGGAAATGAAGTGATTGGAGAGGTCTTTGCGCGTTATCAGGTCTCCAGGGGTGATTACGATGATGTGCCGGACAAAGTTCTCAAGCTCGCGAATGTTTCCAGGCCATTCGTATGCAAGAAGATAATCGAGCGCATCTTTGGAAAAGGTCTTGCGGGTGGTCCCAAGCCTGAGCGCCTCCCTGATAAGAAAATGATCAAGGAGCAGCGGTATGTCCTCCAGCCTTTCGTGCAGAGCGGGAACACGCAGGGGCAAAACGTTCAACCGGTAGAAAAGGTCCTCGCGAAAGTTTTCCCTGGCGATTTCACTTTGCAGGTCCCGGTTGGTCGCCGATATGATCCTCACGTTCACTTTTTTGGGGCGAACATTTCCAACGGGCTTTATTTCGCCGTCCTGGATCACTCGCAAAATCCTGGCCTGGAGCTGAAGGGGCATATCGCCGATCTCATCGAGGAAAACAGTCCCGTCGTTTGCGGCTTCAAAAAGCCCCAATTTAGTTTTGGAGGCCCCGGTGAAGGCCCCTTTTTCATGGCCGAAAAGCTCGCTCTCAAGCAGCGTGTCCGGAATACAACTGCAATTCTGAGCCAGAAACGGACCCCCACTCCTGCCGCTCAGCCAGTGAATTTCTCTGGCCAGAAGTTCCTTGCCTGAGCCGCTTTCGCCCGTAATCAGCACGGGAAAATCTGTCCTTGCATACTCGGCGGCCCTTTTCCTCGCCCCCAGCAAAGCGGCGCTCTTCCCGATAATGATATCCTGGCCGCGGATCGCTTTCAGGGTCTGCTTCAGCTTCAGGTTTTCTTTGACCTGCTCGCAGAAAACCAGCGAATTGCTAAGGGCAATCGATCCGATGTCTATCAGTTGCTGGAGCAGTTCGAGATAGTTTTTTTGCAGATTGAGGCGGTCTCCGCCGGCGCTTGTGTCGATAATCTGGACTGCCCCATAGACTTCGCCGGTCCTGAGAAAAAGTGGGAAACAGAGGATCAGCCTACTTTTGATGTCGATTCTTTCCTCGGCCCGCCCGTAGTGACGCTCATCTTTGCCAGGCTCGGCAACCGTCATTTTGCCGTTTTCTATAACCCAGCCGACAATGCTGGGCTGGCTGGAGTCGATGCTCATTCCCCTGATGAACTCGCTCTGTGCTCCGGCAGCTTCGATACATGTATAGCCTTTGTCGCTCCTGACCCATATTGAGCCGCGCTCGACGTTTTGCAAATCCAGAAGCGCCGTCAGGAATTTTCTCTGGAGCCTTTCGGGATCGAGTTCCTCGGATACGGCCCGGTAGAAATCAAAAGACTTATCGCCCATAAACTCTCCGGAAAGTCAATTGAACCTGTGGCGGTTTTTGCTCATTCAAGTAACTCAGTATAATTTCCGATCTATATATCCACGACAAACGCAAAAGAGAATGGTTTAATCCCTCGGGTGTATAATAAAAAAGGTCAAGGCGGAAAAGATTGGTTTGGGCTCACCAGGGTCTCGATAAAAAGAGGGTCGGTTTTGAGCCGTTGCTGAACGCGGTGGCATCATCGACGCAGATCCTCTAAGAGCAACTGCTTTCTAAAGGGTGAAATCCATGAGAGAAATGAACGCCCAGCGGGTAACCATCATGATGAGAGACGGAAGCGCTTTCCGGGGCTTCATCAACATCGGCTCGTGCAGGCGCCTTTCCGACTTCTTCAGAAAATCCGAAAGCCTATTCTTAGTAATGTTCGAGGCCACTATCGGTGAAGGCAAGGAGAAAGGGGTCTATTTTCTCAACTGGGACCACATTCTCTGGGTTGAACCAAGTGAGACCGAGGGGACGCTTCACCTGCAGCCTTAACCAGGAAAGCGAGTCGAAATAGAATTTTCATATTTCGCGCAGGCAGAATAGCTGTACAGCCTTCATCCGGAGTGTACTTTCTCCAATTTTCTCACATTTTGCGCGTACTTCTGATAAATTATCCTTTGCTCATGACTAAACCGGAAATATGGTCAACCGGGCACTTTTTCTGCGAGCGGAGGGTCTGACTATGAAAGTATTCACCCACGATGATTTTCTGAGTGTCTATGTGCGCGATCCTGCGGCGTCTCCGGGAAGGATCGAAGCAATCCTTGAGGCCATTCGTGGCGAGGTCGAGCTCGAGCTGGCCTTCCCGGCCGGCCAGGACGACATTATGGCGGTCCACACCAAATCACACGTGCAGAGCGTGGAAAGGGAAGGACTCTACAATATCGCCGCGCTCGCCGCTGGAGCGGCCATTCAGAGCGCTGTCGCCGGCCTCGACGAGCCCGCTTTCGGGCTCGTTCGTCCACCGGGGCACCATGCTTCAGCCGATTATCACTGGGGGTTTTGCTATTTCAACAACATGGCCATAGCGCTGGAACACCTCCGGCTAAACGGCCATATCAAAGCGGCGCACGTCCTGGACTTCGACCTGCACTATGGAGACGGCACCGTGAACATTCTGGGCGGAAAAGGTTATGTTTCCATTCACAATCCGGATGAGAGCGACCGCAAACTTTACCTGGCGGAAGTGGCGGCCCGGCTCGACTCGCTGAAAAATGTGGACGTGATCGGTGTGTCCGCCGGGTTTGACAATCATATCGAGGATTGGGGCCACGTGCTCCATACTGAAGACTACCGGGAAATGGGCCGGATGGTTCACGATACGTGCAAAAGACTCGGGAGCGGCTGTTTCGGCCTGCTGGAAGGCGGCTATAATCACAGTGTGCTGGGACGAAACGTGCTCGCATTGCTAAAAGGCCTTCAGGGGCTTTGATTTTTCCTTCAGTCCGGCTTCAAGGAGGCGGTCATATGGCGAACGATAAACGCCCACGGGGGTTCACTGTAATGTTTCCGGACGATCTTGAGGAATATATCGCCGAACACAGTGAAGGCACTTACCAGCTCATCGACGTTCGCCAGCCTGAAGAGCACGAGGAATTTCATCTGCCGGGCTCCAGGCTCATCCCTCTGCCTCTGCTCGTAGAGTCGATGAAAGAGCTTGACCGCACAAGCGATACAATCCTTTACTGTTCAGTTGGCGGAAGGAGCCTGATGGCTGCCCAGTTTCTGGCAGTGCGCGGGTTTCAACGCGTCTTCCAGCTCCAGGGCGGAATCGAAGCCTGGGAAGACAGGACCGCGACAGGTTCCCCCGAACTGCACCTCGAATTCATACGGGGGGATGAATCCGCAAAGGAGGCCGCTGAGATCGCTTACAGGTTCGAAGCGGGCCTCGAGCAGTTTCACAGGGCGGCAAGTGCCGGGAGCCAGGTCCCTGAGGTACGCGACCTCCTGGAAAAACTGATAGGGGCAGAGGAAAGCCACAGGCTGAAACTTCTGCGGCTGCTCGAATCGCTTGGCGGAGGGCCGGGGGCTGCCGGCGCATCCGAGGGCCGGATGGAAGGAGGATTTAAAATCGACGACTTTCTTGCCCGCAACGGCGATTACCTGAAGTCGGCCAAAGGATGTCTGGAACTGGCCATGATGATCGAAGTCCAAGCCCTTGACCTGTATCTGCGCATGGCTCAAACATGTTCGGATGCGGCCGCAAAGGAGATTTTTTACGGGCTGGGTGATGAGGAGAAGGTTCATCTGGGTTTGCTTGCAGAGCTGGGCGCCAGGGTCGGGCAAGGTTAGCACGTCCCGTGATTGACTCGAGTATTACCAGGGGGTTACTTATGGGCAAGGTGCTCATCATAGGCGCAGGCGGGGTTGGAAGCGTCGTTACTCAAAAATGCGCTCAGGTACCTGAGGTCTTCTCAGAGATAACGCTTGCCAGCCGGACGCTCGAAAAATGTAAAAAAGTCGCAGGCCTGCTTCCGCGCGCCATCAGGACTTCGATAGTAGACGCGGACAACACGGAGCAAACAGCCGCTCTCATCCGCGAGGTTTCGCCCGATCTTGTCATCAACGTGGCTCTTCCATATCAAGATCTCTCGATTATGGACGCCTGCCTGGAGACGGGTGTGAACTACCTGGACACGGCCAACTACGAACCTCCCGAGCAGGCCGCTTTCTCATACAAGTGGCAGTGGGCCTATGATGAAAAATTCCGCCGGGCCGGTCTCATGGCGCTTCTTGGCTCGGGTTTCGACCCCGGTGTTACCAACGTGTTTTGCGCTCACGCTCTCAAGCATTATTTCGACCAGATAAATTATATCGACATAATGGACTGCAACGCCGGGAAGCACGGCCATGCTTTCGCGACCAATTTCAATCCGGAGATAAATATCCGTGAGGTCACGGCTAGGGGCAAGTTCTGGGAGGAAGGCGCATGGAAAGAGACCGAGCCTCTCTACGTACACCAATCCTTCAATTTTCCCGAAATCGGCGTTCGGCAGATGTACCTGATGTATCACGAGGAACTGGAATCGCTCGTCGAACACATCCCTGGGCTTAAGCGAATTCGATTCTGGATGACATTCTCACAGGAATATCTGACCCACTTAAGGGTCCTTCAGAATGTCGGTATGACCCGGATCGATCCAGTAGATTTCCACGGGTGCAAAGTGGTTCCGCTGCAGTTCCTGAAGGAGCTTCTGCCTGATCCCGCATCACTTGCAGCAGGCTATACCGGAAAGACGAACATCGGGTGCATGCTCGAGGGCCTGAAAGATGGAAAGCGCCGCAAATACTACGTCTATAATGTGTGCGATCATCAGAGGGCTTTCCGGGAAGTCGGCGCCCAGGCGATTTCCTATACGACCGGAGTCCCCGCAATGGTCGGAGCTAAAATGATGCTGACCGGCAAGTGGGCGGGAAAGGGCGTTTTTAACCTGGAACAATTCGATCCCGATCCATTCATGGAAGATCTCGCCAGGTACGGCCTCCAGTGGACCGAAGTTTTCCCGGAGTAGAGGTGCAAAACGAAATGAAACCAAGCCCTCGGTTGATGAGGGACCTGCAGGAGGTCAAGACCCCCTGCTATGTCGTTGACGAGGAACTCCTGGAAAAAAACCTGCTGATCCTGGATTCCGTACAGGCACGGACAGGCTGCAAGATTTTGCTGGCGCTCAAAGGCTTCGCCATGTTCAGCCTCTTTCCGCTGATCGGGCGCTATCTTCACGGAATCGCGGCAAGCTCGCTTCATGAGGCGCGGCTGGGGTTTGAGGAATTCGGAAAAGAGGTCCACATTTTCTCTCCCGCGTACAATGAAGGCGAATTCGGACAAATTCTCTCCCTGGCCGGCCATGTCATCTTTAATTCCTTTTCCCAGTGGATCTCTTTGAGGCCAATGATCCAGGCGGAGGCCAGGCAGACGAAATTCGCAATCAGGGTAAATCCGGAGCACTCTGAGGTTTTAACCGCCCTCTACGATCCGTGTGCCCCTTTTTCTCGCCTGGGAGTTACCAGGGCAAATTTCCAGCCGGAGGAACTCGACGAGATTTCAGGCCTCCATTTCCATACCCTTTGCGAGCTGAACTCAGACTCGCTTGCGCGGACTCTTGAGGTTTTCGAATCTAAATTTGGCGAATTCATCTACCGAATGGACTGGGTAAACTTCGGCGGCGGCCATCACATTACGAGGTCCGGCTACGACGTTGACCTGCTTTGTTCGTTGATCAGCCAATTCAGCGCAAAGTATGGCGTACAGGTATATCTCGAACCCGGCGAGGCCGTAGTCCTCCACGCCGGATTCCTGGTAGCCTCGGTCCTGGATCTAATCGACAATGGCATGAACATAGCCATTCTGGACACGTCGGCAACCGCCCACATGCCGGACCTGCTGGAGATGCCCTACAGACCGGAAGTGGCAGGATCTGGCCAACCAGGCGTCTATCGGCACACGTACAGGCTTGGCGGTCTGACCTGCCTGGCCGGGGACGTCATTGGCGATTACTCTTTCCCCGAGCCACTTGAAATCGGTTCCAAGCTGGTCTTTTTGGACATGGCCCACTACACGATGGTGAAGAATAATACGTTCAATGGAGTAATGCTCCCTTCCATAGCGATACGGGAGCGTGGAGGGGGCTTGCGAATAGTGCGTGAATTCGACTACGAAGAATACCGCAGGCGGCTTTCATGAGAAGCTGATTTTGGAATAAACCGGAGCCTGATTCGCTTTAACGATGTTGGATGTACCAGCGGCAAAGGACCCGAGTAGATCCCAAGAACCAGCTATCCGGAATTAAATTGAATACGCTCTGGGTTGTTCGAACCAGGCGTAGCGGCCCATCTTGCTGATGGCATCGATCGAATCCGGGCCATCGTTGTTATACTCCGCTATGATCCTGTAGACACTTGATTCGGAGAGGCCCGTATGCCTGGCGATTTCCGCGAGCGGCCTCGGGTCAACCAGCAAATTATAGATCACCATCCATTTTTGAAATTTGAGGAAGCCGGTGGACATCCGCATTTTCATCCTGATCTCGTCGGCTGACAAATGATCTGCGATATCTGCTCCCTTCATTTTCATCTTCCCCTCCCAGTGCTTCAGATATTCATCGCAATAGATTTAAGATTGTATTGAGCCCATCTATATAGGGAAATCAATGAAACCTAAATAAAGTGATTCACTTAATGATAGTATATCATCCTTGTATTTTTGAGCGCTGATAGTAGAGAGAACGTATCGAAGAATGCAGAAGCAGCTACATGATTTGAGGATCACTGCAATCAGGGTCCGGACCCGGGTCCTTACCCTTCTGTTGGAACGAGGATCTAACGATATCGGCTATTTCGTCGCTCCCAGCGTTGCCTTTGGTGAAAAAATAGCTCGCGCCGCTGTCGAAAGCGGCCTCCCGGTATTCGGGAATGTCATAGCTGGTGAAAATGATGACTTCCACCTCGGAACGAGCCTTTTTTATTATCCTGGTAACTTCCAGACCGTTTTTGCCTGGCAGCTTGATGTCCATGAAGATAATGTCAGGATTGATGTTCCCCAATTCCTGAAGCGCTTCCTCACCATCGGATGCCTCTCCGATCTCGAGTCTCGGAAAGCGAAGCGCCAGCATTTCTTTCAGCGATTTTCGGAAGGTAGCATTATCTTCAACCAGTAGAACGGAACACATTTTTTCTCTCCGGGCCATTTCTTTACTATTGAAAATCTGAATGGATTCAGCCATTATTTCCCTCAATATACATTTTCTGACAGTACTCCGGAGAGGTAAATACACAGTTCACGGTAATCGAGATAGGGGGACACTGTATTTCACCCTACAGAGTCCGGCCCTGCATCGGCTGGAAAAGAATATCAAATACTGAAGACATATAAGCGAAGGTGTAATATAATCAAATACTGTACGTCAAATAAGTCAAGACTGCCGTTCTTATTTTCCTGCGGAGAGCGGCGTATGCCCGAGTTTGCGAAAAAGGCAGGTTTTCCGGAGGGATAAAAATCCTGGAAGACTGGATTGGGATGGGCTCTTTCCAGGGTTGTTCCGAGCTACTGTGTGTAAATGCCGTAACATAATGGAAGGTTATCCTATGGGAGAGAGAAAGAAAATCGTAATTGCCGAAGACCACACGATCCTCAGGGAAGGATTGAGAATGCTTCTATCCTCCAACCCTGACTTCGAGGTGGTTGGCGAGGCACAGGACGGCTTGGAGGCAATCCGCTCGGTCGAAGCATACAAGCCGGACCTCGTCCTGATGGACCTCTCGATGCCTAGGATGAATGGAGTTGGGGCTATTCAGGAAATAAAGAAACAGAGCCCCTCCACGAAAATCCTCGTGCTTACCGTTCACAAGACCGAGGAGTACATTCTGACCACCTTGAAGGCGGGAGCGGATGGCTACGTTCTCAAGGATGCCACTCACAGCGAACTGATGCTCGCAATTGAAAATGTTTTTTCGGGCAGAAGTTACCTGAGCCCCGGTATTTCGGAGAAGGTGATCGAAGGATATCTTGAGGGAAGAAAGACCGTAAAGTCGTCTACCTCGTGGGACACCCTCACCCAGCGCGAGCGTGAGATACTCAAGATGATCGCCGAGGGCTACAAGAACAAGGACATTGCCGATTATCTTTGCATCAGCGCCAAGACAGTTGAAAAACACCGCGCAAATCTGATGAAAAAACTCGATTTGCACAGCGCTTCGTCACTCACGGCATTTGCCATGGATAAAGGGCTGATCACAAAATAGCGTCCTTCCCATGGCCCGGCTTCAGCCCCCCCACCCGCGCGCGAGGGAAACAGTGATGTTTGCACCTGTTCCCACGTACGCTTCCATCCTTCAGTCCGTCAATTATAACTTGTCAAATGGGTGCAAAACAAATTCTCGAGTTCGTCGCGCAAAGAACCGGGTTTAAATCCGAGAATGGTGGCCCTGGTGATTTCAAGCGAAACATCCGGTGGGCGGGGAGCGGGCATTTTGACGCCTTTTTGCGCGCATGGAGAAAGCCGGGCATTGTGTATCCCGAGCACATCCCGCAGCAGTTTTCCGAACTCAAAGCGGGAGATGCGCTCTAAACCGCTTACGTGCAGAATGCCTGTCGTTTTGGAAAGCCCGAGCAAAATCCCCCGTGCGGCATCCGCCGCGCTCACGGGCGTTCTGTGTTCGTCCGTAAAGAGATTGCTATCCCGGCCATTCTTCATGTCCTCTATCATCGGCTGTATGAAACTGGCCCCACCCGCTCCGGCATCGCCGAACATGAGTGCGATACGGCATACCAACGCGCGGGGATGCCTGTTCAAGACAGACCTTTCGGCTTCCGCTTTCTGTTCGCCATAAATACAGACCGGGCAGACCGGGTCATCCTCTTTATTTGGCGGCTTTAGACCGTCAAATACCAGGTCGGATGAGATAAAAACAAATGGTATGTCGAGGTCTGCGCAAAGGGAGGCGAGATTTACACTGGCTTCAACATTGATTCGGTGAGATTCTCCCGGATTTAGCTGGCAAAAATTCGGTTTGGATTCGGCGGCTGCATGAATTACCGCGTCAGGACGAATTTCCTGAAGATTTCTCTTCATCTCGCTGAGGCGGGTCAGATCGGTCCGCCGAAGGTCTACTCCCTGGATCGGGTTCCGATTCCGGTGGGCGAGGCCATATACATCCCATCGGCCCTATGCCGCACGGCATAAATTCCAGCCCAGAAATCCACTCGCACCTGTAACCAGAAGTTTTCTCATTAAGATCCTCACCTGCTTTGATGCTCAGCAAGTGACTTCACCTGCACCAACACCCTGGAATTCGCGAGACATGCGAATCCAAGGGCACTCGAAGCAGGTACAAAAGTGCGGTGAACTATTAGGCCGTTTATATTTTTGGCGTAAATTTTGACAGCTCATGGATGCCAAGCTTTTTCTCTATCTCCCCCACCGATTCCACCATTTTTTCAAATCCGTCTTTTCCGAAAAGCTCCTTTTCCCTGTCCTCGAATTTTTCGCCCAGCTCATCAAACTCCCTGGGCGACACTATCGAGCGGAAAGCAGGGAAAAGCACTGTATCTTCCCAGGCTGCGTGGGGACGGTACATGTTAATGAACTCCTGCATGGCCGGAGCCACCTCATGCTTTTTTGCATGCGGGCCTTTCTTTTGAAACAAGGGGGTCCCTGTATAGATTTGCTTCATGGCCGCTGACGACTCTTCCTTTTCTTCAGCAGGTTTAAGCTCCTCAGGCGCCGATAATTTCAAAATGGAATCGGTCAGGCGGCGTCCCGCCTGGTGCTGCAACAAGAGCACCTTGACAAGGTCGTTAAACTTTCCGGCCTTTTCAAAACGTGGAAAAATCTCTTCTTCCTCGAGTTTTTCATGGTAGTCCTCGACGAAGCGGCGGATAATGCCGGCTGAATCCGCAATAACTCCGGACGGCACCCCCTTTAACCCATGGATGCGGCTTATCGCCTCCTCATAGATCAACAGCACACGGCGCAAGACTCCGTGCTCACGCATGAGATCTTCCACGGGGTTGACCTCGGATTCTTTCTCTTTGCCCTCATTTTTCCCGGCAGCTACAACCGGCAGAGCGATACCCGCAGCCAGACTGCCGGTGAGGTACAAAAACCTACGCCGTGACGTAGGCGTTCCCGTAAACATAGACTCCTCCTTTTTTAAAGTTGATTCCGAAAAGATGAAATTTCCTATCGCTGCCGGTCTTCAGCCGGAACAGGGTGGACTGCCTCGGCTACATCGCGAGCCGGGGTCACATTATGCAGAGTTACGCCCGCTCGGGCAAGGGTAATCGCATTTCGTGCCCGCGCACTGTCGGGCGAGACTTTTGGATTCAAGCTGCAGGGTGGGAAGCGGCTGACGCGTACTCTGTAATTAAGAAGGGGGATGGCTTTATGCCAACCCCCCGGGAGATCGGAAGCCGTTTGCGGCAGGCCGCAGATCTAGAAATCGGAATCCTTTTCTTCAAAGGGAATGACATGTGCCGGAGCAAGTTTTTGGTTTCCCACATATGCTCCGTTGCCACCTGATTTCCCATGGTTGACGAGGCCCGGTTTGCCCGTTATCCCGCTGTCGAAGATCGTTTTCTTGCTTTTCGAAATCGAAGGCGCACTGGCGGAACGGAGATCGTAATTGCTTCTCTCCTCGGACCGCCGGCCTGAAGAGCTGTTAACTATCTTTTCAAGGTCTTGTACGAAACCCATCAACTGCTCGGCCTGCGCGCTCATTTCCTCCGAAGTTGCAGCCGACTCTTCGGCGTTAGCCGCGCTTTGCTGGACGACTTTGTCAATCTCGGTCACGGCCTTGCTTATCTGCTCTATCCCCTGTGACTGCTCATCGGAAGCCACGGCCATTTCGCCTAGCAGCCCGGAAACTTGAACCGCGCCATCGACAACCCTTGAAAAGTCCCTGCCTGTTTTTTCGACAATCAGCGAGCCGTCGTTTATCTTGACCACGGTGGCCTGGATTAGTTCAGCGGTATTCTTTGCAGCTTCCGCCGCCCGCATTGCCAGGTTTCTCACTTCATCGGCCACCACTGCGAACCCGGCCCCGGCTTCTCCTGCCCTGGCGGCTTCAACCGCCGCGTTGAGCGCCAGCAGGTTGGTCTGGAATGCAATCTCGTCGATGGTTTTAATTATTTTGGAAGTTTGCTCGCTCGACTTCGATATCTCGGACATTGAAGCCGTCAACCTTGTCATCGAGCCGCTGGCTTCGGTTACGGTTGTCCTGGTTTCGGTCATTAGCATATTGGCCTGTTTTGCGTTTTCTGCGTTCTGCCTCGTCATCGAGGACATCTCTTCCAATGAGGATGAGGTCTGCTCTATCGATGCGGCTTCCTCTGAGGCGCCCTCGGCCATGTGCTGACTGGCATCGGAGATATGGCCTGCGGCGTCGGAGACCTGTTCAGCCCCGCTCAAAAGCCCTTTGATTAACTCTTTCAGCGGTTTGGTAATTACCCGCGTAAGAAACCAGGCGAGTAAGATTCCAATCACGAGCCCCGAACCGGCGCCGGCTATTAGAGTAAACATGGCTCGGCTGACATGGCGGTTCATTTCATTCATGAACTCGGCTCTCGCTTTGTCGCACACCCCCTGTAAAGCCCTGGCGGCATCGACCATTTTCTGGTCGGCGGTTGTTTTCCTGTCGGCGAGTTCGGTCAGCTTGGTAAGGCCTCCCGAGTATGCCCGAATGGAAGCGCTAACTTGGTCTATCTGGGCGATATTGGTTTGCTGCTTCATCCTGGAGCGCAGGTCTTTTGCGATATCGAGAATCTGCGTTATCCGTGTTTCTGTTTGGGTTCTGTGTTTAGCATCCCCGGAGGCGACGTATTCCTTCTCAAATGATCTGGCTTCCAGGAACACCGTTGCCATTCGGTTCGCATCCTCCATCTTGCTTCTTCTATCACTGATTTGTACGCTCGAATCGCCGTCCCTGGCGCCTTGCAGAAGTTCATCCAACTGAGATTTTTGATCGGCAAGAATCGCTTCCACCTCCGAGAGCACCTCAAGGGACCTGGACTCCATGTCGGCAACCGCTTCATCCTGGGCTTTCCTGCCGGCCACGTAATCATGGAAGGCTTTGTTATACTTGTTCATTTCCTCCAGGCTCTGGTCCTGAGCCTTCTTTTCTTCCCGGGAGGCATTCCCGCCTGCACTCTGTTCCGCCATTTTCTGGAAATCCGCCACCAGGGCCTCTACCTTCTTCACATATTCGGAGTCTCCTCGTATCACAAAATTCTTCTCATGCCGCCTGGCTTCCAGTATGGTTTTTATCTGCTCATCGGCAATATCGGCCTTGTGCCAGTTGTCCACGATGATTCTCAATGTGCCCAATCCCACGGATGCGACGACCAGAAGCAGGAAGCAAAGCATCCCGAATCCGCCGAATATTTTGGTCCCAAGCCTTACATTCAATATTCTTGTCAGCATAAGGTCTTTCTCCTCCGCAGCTCAGCAGGCTCAGCCGGATCGTAAAATTTAATAGTTCACATCGGATTTCTCATTTCCCGATCATATAAGACGGCAAAGGTCGAGAGACTCTTTACTGAAATCTCACAACACAACTTGAAATAAATGAGTTATTGGAGTGGATTGCGGGTATTTGAAAGCAGTTGGTTTTTATGAAGGGTTTTTAATACAACAAATGTACTACGACGATTTGGACAAATTGCCTACCTGAGAAATGCCGAAAACGAGCGCGGGGAATATTTATGAATTTAAAAATAACTGCAACATATTGACTTGGAATTGTCTGCAAAAAATATATCAGCAGCTTTGGACAGCTAGAATTTCCAATGGTGTATATCCAGTTATTGTATAAAGTTATGTTCCAGGTTCATCTTGTCACGGTAACGAATGAATTCCAGGATTCTTTCTTCCTCATCTGATACCGGTTACGCCCGAAAAGGCGGCTGACCAACGTAGCGATTTGCTTCAGGGCCGCATAATACTCAACGTAACTTCAATTCTTATCAGGACTTTGTAACTGTTGATAAATTAATGCTTGCAACCCTTACTGCAAGGCAGTCGTACAAAATACGTTCTCCCTGATAGGTTGTTTCTCCCCGCTTCAGAATGCGCCATCCGCCGTTTTGGAAAACGCCTTCGGAGGCAAGACGCTCGACCAGCCGGGGGGCGGCATCGAGATATTCCACAAGCTGGGGGTCTTGAGCGAGCACGACGTGTTTGAGCCCGGGGCCGGATATAATGGTTACAGGTTCCAGAACAAGGCTTGCCAGGTCATAGGCTGGAATTGACGCAACGATCTGCCTGGCCTGCAGTTGAATCATGCGCGCCCGCGTGTCCGGCCCTACCGTTTCCCTGCTGGTACTGATCATATCGAGCAGATGATCACGGACTTCGTTCAGCTCTTTGGCCGCATGCAGTTTCTCGAACCCGGGATAAGATTTTAAAGCCTTGGCCAGCATGGATACTTCTCGCAAATAATGGTTTCGCTGGTTTTCGGGCACGAGATATAAAGCGATAATCGATACGGGATTTCCGTCCGGGGCTCCGTATTCAATGCCCATAGGGCTCCACCCGACAACGCAAATGAGGTCCTCTTCAAATGGCACGCGTACATGGGGACTGGCCCAGCCGCTGCCAAGCGCCGAAGTCGTCGAACGCTCTTTTGCCATGACCAGCCCGACCACATCGATGCCGGTGGGAAGAGATGGTATTGCCTCGATAATATGAGCAAGGAATTGCAGGGCGTCATCTTTATTATTGTCAGGCAGTTCTATCAATCGTCCTTCTTGAAGTGCATCAAGTAAGGTATCCATAATCACTCACCTCCATAATGATTGAAAAACCATGTCTTTATAATGTGCGTCAACACGGAGTATGAAAAAAGGAAGGCAGCAATCCAGGCCCAGTATATGGAGGGCAAGGGAACCATTCCGAGGCTCTCCGCGAAGGGTGAATATGGCAACCACGCGCCGATGCCCATGATGGTCAAGGTTGTCAAGGTCAGGTGCAGGGAAGCACGGCTCCCGAAGAAGGGGACCCTTCTGGTCCTTATGATGTGCACGATCAAAGTCTGAGTAAGGAGCGATTCGACGAACCACCCGGTTTGGAACAGACTCGCCAGGGCTTCTTTTTGCAGCGCTCCTGTGGCTGGATCGACAAAGGCGCTGCAATGAAAAAAGAACCACATAAGCGCAAAGGTCGCATAGTCGAATATGGAACTCACAGGTCCGATAAAGACCATGAAGAGCTTGACAGTATTGATGTTCCATTTGAGAGGCTTAACGATCAGTTCCTCATCCACATTGTCTGTGGGAATTCCAGTCTGGGAAAAATCATAGAGGAGGTTGTTCGTCAAGACCTGCACGGGAAGCATTGGAAGGAACGGCAACAGGTAACTCGCCCCGACAACGCTGAACATGTTTCCAAAATTGGAGCTCGCACCCATCCGGATATACTTGACGATATTTGCAAAGACTTTCCTGCCTTCGATAATCCCCTCTTCGAGCACAAGGAGGTTTTTTTCGAGAAGCACGATGTCAGCGGCCTCCTTGGCAACGTCAACCCCGGAATCAACGGAAATCCCGACATCAGCGGCTTTGAGGGCAGGCGCATCGTTAACCCCGTCTCCCATGAATCCCACCACTCGACCGCTGCTGCGCAGTTCCCTGACAATCTGCTCCTTCTGGGCCGGGGTAACTTTTACGAAGACATCCGCATCCAGTACGGTCCGTGAAAACTCTACCGGCGAGAGTTGTGAGAGTTGAGCGCCGGTAATGATCCGTTTTGGTTGCAGACCGACATCCCGGCAGACCTTGCTGGTAACAAGGCCGTTGTCGCCGGTCACGACCTTTACCTCAACGCCGGCCTGCCTCAACAGCTCGATGGCCTTGCCGGCCGATTCCTTGGGCGGATCGACGAAAGCGATATACCCCAAAAGGATCAGTTCGCTTTCATCCGCCACGGTATAGGTGGTTCTCGTACGCGGGAATTCGCGATAGGCGATTCCCAGCACCCGATAGCCGTCCTTGTTCAGTCGTTCGACTTCCTCAAAAAGGTCCTCCCTGATCATATCGATCAGGGGATACACTTCGTCGCCTATCTGATATTGGTTGCAACAGGTATAGATCTCTTCGACCGCTCCTTTGCATATCAGAACGTGATCGCCCTCGTAATCGACGACGACCGACATGCGCCGTCGCTGAAAGTCAAATGGCAGTTCGTCCACCAGGGTGCAGTACTGTTCGGCATCCAGATCGGAATGATCGACCACGGCCCGGTCGAGCAGATTGCGGAGGCCGGTTTGATAGTAGCTGTTGAGGTAAGCATAGTTCAAAACGTCGCCGCTTATGTGTCCGGTGATGTCCACATGCCGCTCGAGAATTACCTTGTCCTGGGTAAGGGTCCCCGTCTTGTCCGTGCACAGCACATCTATGGCGCCCAAGTTCTGGATGGAGGGCAGACGCTTAACGATGACCTTTTTCTTGGCCATGGTCAGAGCGCCCTTAGCAAGGTTCACCGTCACGATCATCGGCAGCATCTCAGGGGTAAGACCCACGGCTATGGCCAGGCCAAACAGGAGAGCTTCCACCCAATCGCCCTTGGTCATGCCCACGATAAGAAACACCGCGCAAACCAGGACTAACATGAATCGGATCATGAGCCATGTGAAAGACCGCACTCCTATATCGAAACTGGTTTCTTCACGGCGTTCGGTCAGCCGCTCCGAGATGGAGCCGAAAATTGTCCGCGTCCCGGTGTTCACGACTACACCGCGCGCTGTGCCGCTGGTGACGCTGGTGCCCAGAAAGCAGGCGTTGGTCAGTTCCAAAGCGGTGCGGTCGGTAACGCGCTTGGCGGAAATCGTTTTTTCGACCGCCATGGACTCCCCGGTGAGCGCCGATTGGCTCACGAAGAAATCCTTTGCAGTGAGCAGCCGCAAGTCAGCCGGAACGATTGAGCCGGCATGCAACAGGACGATATCGCCCGGCACAACTTCTGATATCCGGATTTCCTTTTCCTCGCAGTCGCGTAAAACCAGAGTGCGTGACTGCACACGCTTTCCAAGCATCTCGACGGTGTTGGTAGAGCGGCGATCCAGGATATAAGAGAGCCCGACGCTCAGGAAAACCATCGCGCTCACGATAATCGCCGATTTGATCTCTCCGATAGCGCCGGAAATCAGGGCAATGATCAATAACTGAACGACCAGAGGACTCTTGCACCTTTGGAGTATGTCGGCCCAGAAACCCATACGCCTGGTATGTGAGAGTTCGTTTGGACCGTACTCTTCCAGGCGCTTCTCAGCCTCCTCCGAAATCAGGCCGCGCAAACCGGTATCGAGAGCAGCCAGGGTATCCCGGACCGGGAGAACACAAAGATCGATCAATCGGCGCTCTTGTTCGGAAACTTCCTGCTGCACTTTCGGAGTGGGAGAGCCGGCGCGGAAAACCTTGGCGGACTTTTCGAGCAAACCCTTGATCATAGCGCTGCCTCCCCAGGTTTTTCGCTCGTGGGATAGACCGGCAGGAAGATTATGGGCTGCTTGCCCATGCGGTTTGCTATATGAAAGCTTTTGCTGATTGCATACAAGGCGATGCCCTCAAATCAAATGAAGTAAATTACCGTCTACGGCAGTGCAGCGTTTGCCGGGCCAATTGATTTGGGGTCCATAACAGGATAACTTCCGCCGCCTATACCGGATGCTATTCTCTAATGGACCCTTATCTCGCGCGTGACGTTTCGGAGTTTGATCAAGCCATAAGGCAGGATGCACCCGTCCGAGTCAACTAATCACGGCGGAAAAGGCTACCACTGGGAAGTCAGAGGCTGGCCGGACCATTTCTAAAGAAAGGAAATAAGACGCCTCTTACCTTCCGCCTTTACCATCAATACATAATGGAAGAAGCGGCCAGGTGAGGCGATAAGGCAGGAAAGAGGCTATCGTCTCACAGGGGCAACTTCCATACGAGATAAACGGCAACCGCCGCTACTGGGAGGTTGGCCGTCTTCTTGCTTCATATACCATCCTTCTTTCGGGGGTTTTCGATACGCCATGCGGAAATAAAAAACCCCTTTCCCAATGGCTGTGAGCAGGGAAGGGGGCAACGCGCGCAAACGAACTGCCGCTAAACCTATCTCCCCACTCGTCCAAGTTTCAGCACCGCATGCCGTAAGAGGCGCCATCGCCTCAGCCACCTTAGGCAAACCCTTAATCCGGGAGTGCCTGCTCTACCCTTAAGCCGCATCTTTGGATGCTTCTGGGCAGTGGCCTGTGTGCAATGCGGGAGCCTCGCCTACCGAGGATTCCACCAGCAATAAGGTGCCCAGTACTACTTTTCACATCCTTTTGTCAAACAAAAAGTAGTTTTTCCCCTCAGTCGAGTCAAGCAAAAATTGAGCTAAAATTGCCCCTGTTGCGCGCTCTCGAAGAAATAGTTTCCCAAGAAGATGGCAAAGAACGCCAATATGGGATAAATGAAGCCCGGGTGGTGGGAATGTGTTGCGCAAGAAGTTAAACCGAACGGCAGAAAGTACGTATTGAAGCCATGGAATATGTCCTGATCGCGATGGCAGCCATAATAGCATCGGGGCTAACACTGTTCCCGGGTTTTGCCCCGGGCGCCCTGCTCACGCCCGTCTTCGCCCTGCTTTTTCCGGGTCTTCCGGCAAACGCGTACCTGGACGGTTTGCACGCGAAGCCTCGTTTTTTGACGTCGAAGAACGCGAAGAAGCGGTAGCGCCGTCTTCCACGGCGGCGCAAAAGAACAGGTTTTGTGGGTCTTCGGTCAAACATGAACCTGTGTTGCTTGGACAAGGAGTTTTGGGCTTAACGCTTACGATAAACGACGTGAAGTGCTGGTAAGAGGAATGAACGGATTACGCTCAAGTGGAATGAAGAGGAAACGGGTTAGATGACTTACCAGAAGTTGCGTAAGCAGTAGCGGGAACCTAAAGAGCCGAAGCACAAAAAAAGCGGTCTTCCAGCCCACTGCTGCTTGCTATTGTTGTTCTCTTTCTTCGCGGCTTCGCGTGAAAAATATTGGAGGTACTCGTTTTCCGGATGAACCCTTTTTCCCGACTGAGGTCGTCATAGCCTTGACGGCTGTCGTCCATTGAGACAATACTATAGTGTAGCACGACGAAGGGGGTCTTTCGGTTCCGGTGGGCAGTTGCGGGGGGCTCGGAAAATAAAGTGTAGGATTTTGGAACCTTCAGGTATAATTTGACTACATAACAGCCGCGCGCGTGGAAAAGATATGTACAGAAAATATTTCGGCATGAAACGATCGCCTTTTTCCATTGCGCCCGATCCTCGCTATCTCTACATGAGCGAGCAGCACCGGGAGGCCCTGGCTCATCTGCTTTATGGAATCAGGAGCGACGGGGGGTTCGTACTGCTCACGGGCGAGGTTGGCACTGGCAAAACAACCATCTGCCGGCGCCTTCTCGAAACACTCACCAGGAATATCGTTGTAGCCTTTATCATACATCCCTCGCTCTCGGTCGCGGAACTGCTTGCTGCCGTGTGCGACGAATTCGGCATCGACTATCCGAAGAAAACGAACATCAAGGGCCTTGTTGACCGAATAAACCACTTCCTGCTGGATTTAAACGCCAAGCGTAAAAAGGCAATTCTTATTATTGACGAGGCCCAGAACCTCAGCAATGAAGTCCTGGAGGAAATCCGGCTCCTTACCAATCTTGAGACAAACGAACGGAAGCTTCTTCAGATAATTCTTATCGGGCAGCCTGAGCTGAAAGACAAGCTGGCAAGACCTGAGTTGAGTCAACTTGCCCAGCGCATCGTGGCTCGTTGCCACCTGGGTCCTCTGTCAAAGGACGAGGTCATCAATTACGTGAACCACAGACTTGAGGTTGCCCGGGGGAGAAGCGATCTTTTTTCAGACGACGCGTTGAACAGCATATACAAGTATAGCGGCGGGATCCCCAGGTTGATTAACTTGATTTGCGACCGCGCGCTCTTGGGCGCTTTTGTCCAGGAAAAGGAAAACGTGGACGGAGCCACACTGGCAAGAGCCGCCAGCGAGGTGCTTGGAATTGATTTGCCCGCAACAAACGGGAAATTGAAAGCAGCATTGTTGGCGGGAATCGTGTTTATTACCGGGCTGTGCCTGCTGTATTATTTTTTTGACGCTTTTGAATCCGTAAGAACCCCGGACAGTGAAGAGACCAGCCATATGTCGGGCGTATCGAAGCCCTTGCCGGCGCTACCGCAGCCCCCCGAGGCGAACGCATCCGGGACCGAGCCGGACAAGCCGGATGCGACTCAACCCGGAGTCGTATCGAAGCCTTTGCCGGCAATGCCGCAGCCCCCCGAAGCTAACGCATCCGGGACTGAGCCGGACAAGCCGAATGCGACTCAACCTGGAGTCGTGTCGAAGCCTTTGCCGGCAATACCCCAGCCCCCCGAGGCGAAAGCATCCGGGATGCAGCCCGATGATACGGATGGGAAAACCGCCGAGCAAGCACGGGAAGTAGGGGTACCGGGGCCGCATGACTGATTGTAAAAGAATGCTTGATATTATTGGCACTTGTTTTGCAACTAAGTTTGCCAATAATAAGGCCAAATCAAAATATGCGCCATGGACCGGCAGAGCCCGTTTTTTGCTTTGAGCTGAATTTCAACAGGGTTAAGAATGTCGTACATACTGGATGCACTGAAAAAATCTGAAGAGGCGCGCGGACCACGAAAGACCCGTGGACTCCTTGACGTACCCATCAGGTCTTCGCAGCCACGGAAACGCTCCCGTCGCTGGCCATATCTTATCGCGCTCATCATGTTTCTAAATGCCGGTTTCTTCGTCTTCTGGCTGCACCCATGGCAAGGGGACGGAAATCTGGATGCTTCCAGCAGTCGCATCACCGGCGGGTCATTTCCGGAAACGCGCCCTCAGGCCGCTCCTGCAACGCAGCCGGCACGCCTCGCGCAGGCAGTTGAGAATCAGGGAAACGCACAAAGCCAAGCCGAGGCGCCGCCGCATCTTCCAGTCTCTGAAGCCCCGAAGGCTGCTCCCCGGATTCCCGGGGGGGAAAGGGGAGGGGAACTAAGCACAACGGAAAGCTCAGGTCAGACTGCAAATCCGGTTGAACCCTCAAAAATCGCTGCTGTGAGTCCGGCGGTGAATGGAACACAAAGCATCCATGAGACTGCTCAGGATCATGTGGTCGAAACTAAAGTACCTCCCAAAGACCCGGGGGCAATGCAAAGTCCGAAAACGGGGCCTGTCCACACAGATCCGGTGCCGGCCAAATTGCCTTCCGCAACCCCCGGCGCATCGAAAACAACTTCAGCCGCTGTAAAAAAGCCGGTTAGCCCGAAACCGCCGCAAAACACGGGAGGTGCCGGAACAAAACAGAGCCTCAAGACTGCAAAAGCGGATACGGCCGTCCAAAATCCGCCGGCACGCTTTGAACAATCTATCCAGCCAAGTGCAGGCGGTGGAATAGTTGAAGATCTGAAGGGCCTGCCCAAACCGGCTGCGCGTCCGGAGCCCAAGTGGCACGAACTGGCTCCTCAAGTCAAGGATGCTATGCCGAACATGTCTGTTTCAATGCTTGTCTACTCTCGGAAACCCGAGGAGAGATGGATAAACGTAAACGGAGCCAAAAGAAGGGAAGGTCAGGAAATCTCCTCAGGTCTGAAAGTGGAGGAGATCACCCCGGATGGGGCAATTTTCAGCTACCAGGGTCAACGTTTCTATAAAGGCGTCGTCGGAGACTGAAACCTGAAACTTTTGCGGGAAAAGGCTCCACGCATCGCGAGGTGAGCGGAGTTAAGTGAATGGCGAAGAGTGAAGAGCGAAGCTACCCGGTTCACTGTTCTTATTTCAAGCAAACAAACCTTGTATATTAGCTTGCAGCTCGCTTGTCTTTTGCATCCGGGCTCGGTCTCGATCCTTCCCGATCAGGTCCAATTCATTCTGGAGTCGCACCACAGCCGGATCGTCAAAGGACTTGCCTTCCCTGTGGGCGTCTATCATCGTCCGGTAAATGGAGATCATCCGGCCGATCAGTTCGGCGGCATATTCTCTACCCTGCACTTTAAGGGTGTGCAGACCCAAGTCCATGTAGTCCCAAAGCTCTTTTCCATTGATGACAAAGGCAACGTTTGGATTGCGCTTTATGCGGCAGTTGATTTCCTCGATTTTTTCGTTGCCGACGGAACGCTGCCGAAGCACTTTACGCCGTTGCTCATCGGTTAGCATGCAAAACCTGAAACAACTGCCGCTCCGGTCCGGCCAGCCTTCATATTCGACTATTTCGTTTCCATCCTCGTCTTGATATATGCGCTTTATATAGCTGTCGCTGATCAATTCATGGAAGAGGCAGTTTCCGACCCCGCCGACGCACCTGTTGCCATGTATCAACACCTCGGTTGCAAGTCCGAGCTTATCGGCGGATTCCTTGAAGGCCTTCAGTTTGGGGATTGTATCGATCTCGGTGGAGGCAACGATCTGCGTGGCGCCGAATTCTTTGTACCGGACCATTTCCGCCGCCGTCCGAATATTGCATCCGACGCTTGCGTGAATGACCATCTGGGGGAAATTATCCCTGACGAGTTCCATGATGCCGCTTGTTTTTACTATAACGCCTTCAGCGCCCCAGGATGCGTATTTGGCGATCTTTGAGAGTACAAGCGTCCATTTCTCAGGTGGAACCTCAGCATTTATGGCAATCCGGACCTTCCCGTCAAATCGGCCGGCGATTCTAATTGCTTCACGTATATGGGAGTCTTCAAGCTCCCAGACGCACTTTCGCCTGCTGAACCCCTTTGAGCCGACGTAAACAGCGTTGGCCCCCGAGGCAAATGCTTCCTCAACCATCTGCAGACTTCCGCCTGGCGCAAGGAGCTCGTTCATCTCATGACCCTGCCGAAATGAGGCATCACAAGGGAAAATCCGATTTAAAAACGGCTCGGACTATTCCTGTAATCTAATCACTGCCAAACCTGGAGTCCATGGTCATACGTCCTTCGTGGTAAGAACGCCGTCGAAGTCTTTCCGGTTTCATACTTTCATGGTGGGTTGGACCATCGGTTGCTCCGGTTCTTCGCTTTCACCAGTAATTATATTTAACCATTTCAAAAGTCCGCGGTCCAGGATTTCTTCGGCCCGCCGCGCATCGATCCGATATTTTTCCGGAATGAATGCGACCGTTGGGGCATAGACTCCGTCTTTGGTGGCAAGAAAGGGGCATTGTTCCAGGAGTTCGTCGGTGAATTTTACCAGGAAGGAAAAAAACCTTGCGAGCATAATGCGGCAGTCCCGGATCGGCACATTCTCGGCGGTACAACAACTTGCGAAAATCCGAAGCCCCAAAAACCCTGCATCCTTTTCAAGGTCTTCGGGACGGATTCCCTCTTTTTTCAGGAATGGCAGAGGGGCTATCAGCGATATTGTCAGCGGCGGAGCGGAAGCGTCCCAATTAGCGTTTTTTATCTCTCTGAGCACGTCCACCAGGCGCTCGGCCTCCGGATCGAATTGCCTTGTCACGATCTTCCCGGGCAGTTCCCCCAGTTTCCCGAAAACTTCCTCCCCTAAATCGTTGCGCACAAGGACGATACACCCGTGATCCTGGCAAAAATCGGTCCGAAGCGTGCCTGGATCGGCCTCCTCGGCGCTGTCCACATAAAGTACCCGCACCCTCCTGAAATCGGAAGCCCTGGCGCTGTTAGCCTCCGCCAGCCATTTTCTCGCGTGCTCCTCGAAGAGATGGTCCAGCAAATCGATTTCGTCCTGATTGATAAAAGCCACCTTCGCTGCCTGGACAATGTCGTCAACTGCTACCACCTGCAGCATGTGGCGAGAATAATCGAAGGGTTCGTGGGGAGCTTTCCACTGCTCGAAAGTCAGAATCTGCAGTTCCTGTTTCAGGGCGTCCGGGAGCCTGTCTATGCCTTCTATGCCGGTGAGGTTCTCCTTGGGGATAATCAGGGTCTTGCAGCCCGCCGCATAAGCCGTTTCCAGTTTTACCCCCATTCCGCCAATGCTCGTAACGCGTCCCTGAGTATCGATTTCGCCGGTTACTGCTGCGTCGCGGCGGATTTTTCGCTCTCCGAAAAGCGAAGCGAGCGCAAGGGCGATCGCTGCTCCGGCTGAAGGCCCGTCTTTTTTGGTCGAACCGCCCATAAAGTGCAGGTGTACCGGCGTCGACATATCCGCAGCTTCTATGCCCAGTTGTTCTGCCAGGTGCAGGATGGCGGTCGAGGCAACCTTTCGGCTCTCGTCCATCACTCGCTCGATATTTCCGGTGGTGTGGACCATGCTCAGGTAAGAAGAGGCCCCATTTCTGTCCCGGCCGATCCGCACCGGGGTGGCCTGAACCGGAATGAGCGAGCCGACGCCCATCTCCATGTTGACCCCAAGCCCCATAGCCTCGCCAATGCGGTCATCTTCATTAATAAAGCGCTGGCGATTGGGCACATCCAGATATTTATGTATCTTGACAAAGTTGATTTTTGCCGAGTTTTTGCCCTCGCCCATTATCTCCTTTCGCTGGATACGGAGAAAAAGTGTTCGGATGATTCTCTCGAGGTCGCGTACACCCGCCTCGGAGGTGTAGTCGCGGATAAGGTGGCGCAGAATCTCGCTTTCCTCATCGGGGTCGAAAAAGATTTCATTCTGACCGATCAGGTAACGTTCCCGGATACGATGGACCAGGAACTCCCTGGCAATGGCTATTTTCTCATCCACGCTGTATCTGTCCAGATAAATGACCTCGCAGCGGTTGAGGATTGCAGCCGGGACCGTGTCGACCGTGTTGGCGGTAAGTATGAAATGGCAGTTCGACAGATCTATATCCACGGTGCTCTGGGTGTACTTGTCATGGAAAAGGTGGTTTTGTTCCGGGTCGAGTATCTCCAACAGGGTCGCGATTGCGAACTTTTCCGTCTTGTCAGCCTCGTCCATTATGAACATGCCGTTCATAACACCCATTTTTATGAGGCCCTGCACTATCGGGCCCGGTTTTGAGCCTTCGTAGGTGAAACCGTAGCCCCTGATGTCCGCCTCGTCCTTCATGCCGCCCAGTGAAATCTTGTGGTACGGAATGCTGAGATTGCGCGCAATTGAAATCGCAAGAGACGTTTTGCCTACTCCCGGCGGCCCCACAAAAAGCAGGGCGCTCCCGGTCCTGTGCCAGTTTTTCTTCTCGGATTCCCTGAAATGCTGATATCGCCAGATCAGGTTGGCGAAAAAATCGGATATTATTTCCTTTGGTGTCTTCAGACCGTAATGAGAGCGGTTGAGTCCTTCGTCGAATTCTTCCGCAGATACCCAGATCTTCCTTATTTTTCCCCAGGGAATTGCGAGCAGGGTTTCGATCAGTTCCGTGTACTTTGCTCCGCTCTGTCCAGCCGCATTCATCTTGTTCTTTTCAATAAGCTCAATTACAGATTGCGGTACATCAGAGTCGGTTCGAGCCTCATCGATGCGCTCCTTGAGAGTCTTTGTCTGAGGCACCGGTTCGGTCCTCTGCTGGGGAAACATCTGCTGCTGCCCCTTTTGATCTACAGTGTCTCCTGGTTCCACGAATTCCTCCAGATTGTTTTTGAAAGTCTCGAAAAGCTGAGGAAGAGATTTGCCCGGATCCAAATTTGCGTCAAGGTCCAGTTCATTGAAAAGCGACTCTACACCCCATCGTTTCCTGAACCGTTTGAACAGCTCCATTCCTTCGATCGAGTCGCGGTGAATGGTACCGCCAAACAACCGCAAAACCTTTCTCAGGCCGGAGCTGGTTCTTGAGAGAGGTTGTCCGGGAATAATGCTGCTGCGGTATGAATTGCTAAGGACCCTGACCTTCATTTCGAAATCCAGGTCCGGAAAAACATCGATGAGAAACCGCATGGGCAGCTCTGAGATCTGCCTTGCGTGAGCTGCGGCCATTCGCCCGAGCCTGAAATCGCACTTCTCATCGCGCTCCACTAAGTTCAGCAGTTCGGTATAACCCTTCCCCTTTATTCCGTTAAGGGGATTGTTCAGGAATTCCCGAAATGCCTGGTAGCCTTTCGGGTCCTTTTTCCTCCAGGCTATAGCAAACTCGATATCGGAGCGGATAATGTCAAGCTCGCTTGCGTTGGGAAAAACAAGATGCTCGAAATGATGCCGCAAAAAAAACTCGGAGAACTTGAGCATCCTGCGCTCTTCCCTGTCTCCATCCGGCCCTCTGAACTCCGGCCGAAACGAAAGGACAAACGCCAGGTAATCGAACAGCTTCTCATGAATCAGAATAGTCCAGCTCCGCCCTTGGCGCAAAAGGAGGGTCGGCATGGCTACTTTATTTTCCTCGTCCTCCATGCGGCGAAGGAAAATCGACTGGCGGAGATCGGCAAGCTGTACAAGGCTCACTCCTCTATCATTTCTGAAGTAAGGTATGATAGCCTGACTCAATATGGTCTGCAGCGTCTGAAATACTCTGTTTATCGACTTATCAGTGGGAATCGGGATAGCACTCAGAACCTTGTGGTCCAACTCCATGGGAAGCATCGGCAACCCTCCTTGGCACCGCCAGCGCAAAGTCACGGAAAATATATCTCAGAGCAATATAGACACACGGCCACTTACAATCCAGTACTCGCTGAACCAAAGGCAGTGATAGTGACTAATTTTTTAACTTATCATTTCTGCTAATAGTTCTCAATTAAAAGGGTTTGAACAATCACTTCAGGACCGGACAAAAACTTTCATTGTGATTATCAAATTATAAGACAGCCGAAAAAAACGGTTCCCCACCGAAAGAAAGGTGGGGGTTTTTGAAGCGGAGGGATTAGGGAATGCGCAGACTGATCGTCAGTACCGCAGCGAAAATGATTGTGACAGCATTTAACGGGCGCGCATATGCCTCTGTGATAAGCAACTGCCATGTCTGCTCGAATGGCAATTTTGATGGGCTTTATTACGGGAAAAAAGTGAAAAGGTGACACTGGCAGCCGGCTCGTATTACGCCACGCGGAATATCACGCAGGCCTATGAAAGGAGAAGATGATGATAGCGCTTCTGTTTCTGGGCGCAGCCTTGGCAACACTGCCCCCGGCGCCCCATTGGAGCGGTCTCGATGCGGACGCAGCAAGTGCGTTGAAAGCTGAAGGCATCCGGGAAGAAATGTATGAGCAGCTTGCTCCAGGTGATGTCGTCACGGAGCAGAGGCCGGTCCCTGCCGGGAAAACAGGGGTGCATCTGGCGTCTTTCGGCATTGTACGCGGTCCTGTCGACAGGCTGTGGAACGCCATCACGGATTGCGGCCGAACGCCCGAATTTATGCCGCACATAGACTCCTGTGTGCTTGTCCAACCCGAACATGCGTTGCTGCCGAACCAAAAATGGGAAGAACTGGGGCTGAGCTTCCGTATCCTGTTTTTCAAAAAAACCGCCAGGATCGTAAACGAAGCTACGATGGAGGCGCCTAACTTTCTTGGCTGGAAGCAGGTGGGGGGGGGATGGGAAAGAAAACCAGGGGTATTACCGGATCATCACCCTCACTGCCGATATGCAGCTTGTAGTCTTTGATACCCTGTGTGATCCGGGAACCTCCGTACCGGGTTTTGTCAAGACCTGGCTCATCAAAAACAGTCTGCCGGGGGTCATAGAGGGGCTGCGCCGTCGGGTTGAGACGCCGCAAAAGCGGCATGCCTCCTGAGCAAATTGTTAAGCTCTTCGCCTGATTCACCCGCCGGCGGCTTTTCTGCAGGCTTGCAAATCATCCCTTCCCGAGTTCTGCCGATCGCTTTGAGGCTGCTTCCACGCACTCCATCAAAGCGCCCCTCACTGAATATGATTCCAGGACCTGGAGCCCGTGAATCGTTGTTCCCCCCGGGGACGTAATCATGTCCTTAAGATCGGCGGGGTGCTTTCCTGTGATCTCGAGCATCATGGATGTCCCGATAAAGGTCTGAACCACCAGTTCACGCGCGGTTTGCCTGGGCAATCCCATGAAGACCCCCGCATCGATAAGTGCCTCGATTGCGAGCAGTACGTATGCCGGCCCGCTTCCGCTGAGACCGGTCACTGTGTCCATAAGCTTGTCCTCGACTTCGACCGCTTTTCCTACAGCGCGGAAAAGAGCCAGGCTCAACTCCATCTGTGCAGCGGAAACCGCCTTCCCACGCGAAAGAGCCGAAACCCCTTTCTGTACGAGGGCCGGAGCGTTAGGCATGACCCGGACCACCGGGGTCCCTTCGGGCAGGCGTCCCTCGAGCACTGAAAGCGAAACTCCAGCCGCGATGGATATGACGAGCGGATTGTGCGAGAGATGAGCTCCCAGCGTATCAAGCACCCCGGAGATAACCTGCGGTTTTACTGCCAGCACGATTATGCCGCTGGATTCGGTAAGCTCGCCGAGGCTCCGGCGTCCTTTTATTCCGAACTCTTTCTCCAGGTATTCAATACGGGATGGGATCACGTCATAAGCAAAAATTCTTTCGGCACTAAACAGCGAAGCGGAGATAAGACCCCTGATCAATGCCTCCCCCATGTTTCCCCCGCCTATAAACCCGACGCTTTGGTCACCGAACATCATTATTCCTCCATGGTTTCGTTCTGCAGGCAGCGCCCACCCCCGGGACCCCAGGACCAGGTCCGGGGCAGGTCCGCCGCTTAAGCAATAACAGACTGGTATCCCGTTAGCAAGGAAAGACCTCCCGATTTTAATTGCACAAAGCCTCCTGGCGGCCAAAGGCAATCTATGCGACGGGTTGTCTTCCGGCAAGATATACTTATTGTTTTGAAAAATCCTTGATAATCTTATATCTGTGTCCGTCGACAGGATACCGAAAACTATTATTGCTCATATAGACGAAGGGAAGACCATGGATTTGAGTTCCAAAGTAAGCCTGACAGCCGGAAAGCACTCCCCACTGGAAGAAGAAATTCGGAAGCTGCCTATTCCCGTCAGCTCCGTTTTTATTGGAAAAGATGGCAAAATAAGGCCAGCCGATTTCAGGGAAACCGACATGACTCTTACATGCAAGGGGTATGATAGAATCAGAGAGGTTTTTGCGAAAACGATCTCAAAGAACGGGAACACCGTACTGGAGGCCGTTGCAGCAGATGAATCCGACAGGGTCAAGGGGAAAAGAGTCGCAGTGCTCTTCTCGGGCGGTCCGGCGGCGGGAGGTCATAACGTGCTCGCCGGTCTTTCGGCAGTGCTTGGAAACGACAACACCCTTTTAGGGATAAGAAAGGGACCAAAAGGCCTGATCAATGGAGACCTCTTCGAAATAAACAAGGAAAACATCAGGTCTATCATCAATATAGGCGGGTTCGATTTTCTCGGGACTGACAGGACCAAGATCAAGAGCCCCGAACAGTTTGAAAAGGTCAGGCAGACAGTTGTCAACAACAGGCTCGATGGCCTGGTAGTGATCGGGGGCGACGATTCCAACACGAATGCGGCATTCATAGCGGAGTACCTGGAGGCCGAGGGGATCGATTGCAGCGTGATCGGGATCCCCAAGACGATAGATGGCGACATGGCGGCTGGGAAATATTTACCCATTTCATTCGGCTTTGACACGGCCACCAAGATATTTTCCGAACTCGTGGGAAATCTGAACCAGGATGCCGCATCGGCTGTGAAATACTACCATTTTGTAAAACTGATGGGGCGAACAGCCAGCAAGATAACCCTTGAAGTGGCTCTCCAGACCAAGCCCGCGATTACGCTCATCTCGGAGGAAATCGCCGAGAAAAACATGTCCCTGAACAGTATCGTCGATTATATAGTCCGGATCATTACCCTGCGCCGCGCTAAAGGCATAAACCACGGCGTGATTCTCGTTCCGGAGGGGCTCGTGGAGTTCATTCCGGAGATGAGGCGGCTTATAGGCGAGTTGAATATAGTGCTTGCCGAGTATGAGAGGGATATAGCGGACCTGCCCTCGCTCGAGAACAAGCGGGAGTTCCTTTTGCCGCATCTGACGGCCGAATCGGCGCAGTTGATGGCCTCGCTTCCGCCCGATCTTCAGGAGATGCTCATCCTTGACCGCGACGATCATGGAAACGTGAAGGTCTCGCAAATCGAGACCGAAAAGCTGTTGATCGAAAAGATCCGCTATCGAATATCGGAGATGAAACGCCACGCTGACCGGTTCTTCGGGGATGGAGAAGGCAAAATAAAAGCCACTCCCGAGCAGGTCGAGGATTTCAAAAAGGTTACCCTGTCAACCCAGTCTCATTTTCTTGGATATGAGGGCAGAAGCTCGAAGCCCACGAAGTTTGACGCTGCGTTTACATTTGTTCTTGGTTTGACGGCCGGTTCTCTGGTCCTTGCCGGAAAAACGGGCTACATGGCTGCTGTAACCGATTTTGACAAGGGTGGGCGAGTGCTCGGCCTGCCGCTCGCGGGACTGATCACGGTCGAAATGCGAAAGGGAAAAGAGGAGTTCGTTATTGAGAAGTCACTTGTCACGTTGGAATCGCCATCTTTCAAAATCTTTGCCCAAAACCGTGATAAGTGGGCACAGGAAGACCTCTTTAGCAGCCCTGGGGCCATCCAGTACTGGGGGCCGACCAGCAAACAGATCCCGATCATAGTGGCGCTTGATCAGGACTACCCCGATTTTAACAGCTTCAACCTGGGTGAGGAAAAGCAGATCGAGACCCAGTGAGTTTCCAGGCGGGTTGATGCCCTGGGGAATTGAGGGACTAATCCTCAATTCCCCAGTCTCTTGGTTCCTCCTATTGCGGCGCCCCTTCCAATTCGACTCGTCAGAACCTATATTAGGTAGGTTTATCGGTTGATCTTTGTTTTCGTTCGGCAACGCTTTTCGGGTACCGGATAACTAGTATTTCAACCCTGCCGCCCAACTTAATGGAATAAAAGTATATGGGACTGAAATTGTTGAGAATACCCGTGCTGCTGCTCTTTTTAACGTGCTTGTCGACTTGCCCGGTCCCCGCCCTTTTTGCGCAAAATACGCCCGACGAAGGCGAAATGTTTCCCGAACTCAAGCTCTCAATTCCCTCAAAAATGGAGCAGAGGGAATACCTTAATGTTGACCGCGACCCGTTTTCGCTCTCCGAGGTCGATTGCGAAGTATTGATCATTGAAGTTTTCAGCTTGTACTGTCCATACTGTCAGAAAGAAGCGCCCAATGTTAATGGTCTCTACGAAGCGATTTCGGCCAACCCTGAAATAAAACAGCGCGTCAAAGTTCTTGGAATTGGCGCTGGGAATTCCTTATTCGAGGTAAACGCGTTCAGGGATCTTTACAGGATAGAGTTTCCTCTCATCCCGGACTCGGATTTCACTGTACATAAAATGCTGGGCCAGGTTCGGACTCCCTATTTCCTGGTGCTCTCGAAGGTGCCCACCGGATGGCTGGTAGTGTATTCCAGGGTGGGCGGCATCGGAGACCCACGGACTTTTCTGGACCAGATATGCGCGAAGATCAGTAACGCCCGGGGCAAATAGGCTTTCACATTTGAAAAGGTTTTTTCGATGAGCAAAATATATCTTTTTTCAGCAACGCTTCTCTTTGCCCTCATTGCGTGCGCCACGGCTTTTGCCCTGTCCGAACAATACCATGGAATGATATATAACCCTGGCCAGCTCAAGCCGATCGACAGCCGGAGCATCTTGAAAGAAGGGGACAGGGCGCCGGATTTCACTCTGCCATCCCTTTCCGGTGAGCCGGTTACACTAAGCGGTTTCGCCGGAAAGAAAAATGTCGTCTTATCCTTTGTCCCTGCTGCATGGACGCCGGTTTGTTCGGACCAGTGGCCCGGCTACAATGTGTTGCGGGCAATGTTCGAAGCAAAAAACGCTGTGATGCTCGGGATCACGGTGGACAATATCCCGACTCTTTTTGCCTGGACAACGGAAATGGGAGGGGTCTGGTTCCCGGTGCTTTCTGATTTCTGGCCCCACGGGGAAGTAGCCCGCAAATACGGAGTGCTCCGCTCAACCGGTGTTTCCGAGCGCGCGCTTTTCGTAATCGACAGGAAGGGTATAATCCGGTACATCGACGTTCACGACATAAACGAGAGACCGAAAATGGAAACGCTGATGGCCGAACTTGACAAACTGAATAACTGAAATGGAGGAAGAACATGGACAGCAAGAAAAGACGATTGGTCCGGGGAGAATGCCCCCAGTGCGCATGCGGAGATGTATCATTCATACCGCCCGAGGAACTCAAAGAGAAATATTCCGGCCCTGCAGATCAGATCGAGATTTTGTGCCCCGCCTGCGGGACCAAAATCAAGGGTCAACTTGAGCCTGAGGGTAAAAAGTAGCAGAAGGACGTTGAAACCAGATCCCACCATGAGAGGAGACAAAAAATGAACACGCCGAAAGCTTGCCCCGGATGGGAAAGATTTAAGACGCTGTCGTCTTTCGAATGTAGCTGTCCGGAGTGCGGCAAATCAATGGAAATTTTCTCCGATGAGTTCGATAAGGAACATATCTGCAAAGGTTGCGATAAGAGAATCGATTTCACCAGGTGCACTCTCCAAGGTTCGGGAAAATCTGTCTAAGACCAGGTTGAGTTCAAAATCCCCCCTGTCCACCCCGGTCCCTCTTCTGGTGCTGAGAAAAGACAGGGGGGAATATCCGATTTCCTTGCCGGTATCTCATGCCCCATGGGACACCCTGCAACCATGAAAAGACCCGTAAACCCGCAGGGGGTCTAAGCCCAGCCCAGCCCACCAAAATTTTTCGTAACAGGGATTGACAACACACTTTGTTCCTGCTTTTTCTGCTCACTGCTCACTGCTCACTGCTCACTGCTCACTGCTCACTGCTCACTGCTCACTGCTCACTGCTCACTGCTCACTGCTCACTGCTCACTGCTCACTGCTCACTGCTCACTGCTCACTGCT
>JBKQLC010000223.1:0-84017 GCA_052147195.1 Syntrophobacteraceae bacterium | reverse complement strand
GTAATTTTTTGGGCTCCGGCGCCGTGTTTTAGTGAAAAAATGAATCCGAAGGGTTCGATAAGTAACCTCGCTCAATTTGAGTTCACGGATTCAGGAATTCATAATAATGTCAGCTATAATAACAGTTCTGGACTTTATACGGAATTTATGAATAATTCCGATATCTATAACAACATACTTTATAACAATTCCAATAATATATATACTAATGAGGTATATGGCATTGGTGTTGCAAGTTGCAATAACTCTAATTTATATAACAATGTTATCCATGACAACGGCAATAAAGGCATTGATCTCTATGGAGATACCACTACTTCATATGGCCCATCTAACGGAAATAAATTTTATAACAATCTTATATATAATCAGACCGAAGGTACTGGATTTACAATTGGCGGTACAAATGGAGGTTTAAATGATAATATAATTAGCTACAATATATTATTCAACAATAAGGATAATTTTGATGCTGGAGGTACTGGTGGTCAACCATATAATAGCAACAATATAGTCGTTAATAATGTAATTTATGGAGCTTTAAATTGCGGATTGAATTTAGCGTATTATAATAATCCTGGGATTATCGTCGAGAATAACATTTTTTCTAACAATAATAGCACAAGCGGGGACATTTTTGCGTGGAGTGTGACAGCTAATTTTACAACAACCAATAACATATACTATCATCCTGATGGTGGAGTAAGTGTTTACTACAATGGGGTATACTACGAAGCGGAAAATATGACATCATTCAATCTCGACGCTATTACTTCTAATCCTCTCTTCACAAATGGCTCGGGTTCATATTCTGAAGCTTCGGATTTCATGCTCGAGCCAGGCTCGCCTGCAATCAAAGCGGGGAAGATCGTGGGGCTTACGACTGACTACGCGGGCAACGCAGTGAAGAATCCGCCCGACATTGGAGCATATGAGTTCGTGGCTCACATCCGGTCACCCAAAAGGTCTCACCTGATCAAATGAGTGGGACTTTTGATCCTGATGAATAGCCCTCACATCTCACAAGAATGAATCAACCTGAATTATACTTTGAAAGGGTTAGGTTCGAGCCGCAAAACACGATGATCAAATTACGTACAAAGGATGGATCATACTCCGCTCCAGTTTTGGCTGCATTATTCGTTATTTTCTTGCTTGCGCTGGCGATCCACAGCCTTGTTATTGCCGGAGCATCTATACTTCTTTGTCTATGGACACTTTTTGGTCCCAGGCAGGCCATTCAGGCGCTCTCATTAAACTACATAATTCTTTTTCTCAACCCCGGCATTTTTCACCATCCGGCTGAATTGGGAATATTGCGATGGCTCATACTTTTCCTGGCGGGACTTCGAGTTCTGCCGGCCGCCTCTTCGAGTGCCTGGCGTTATATTTTTCCCCTGGTGCTTTTCCTCCTGGTAGTAACCGCGCTCGCCGGCATTACCAGCCGAGACTTCATAGTTTCTTTCTTGAAAGTAACCATATTCTCCTACACTGCGGCCACCGTGCTGACAGCTTACGACTCAATCAGCGAGAAGGACCGGGAACAACTAAAAGTATGGTTTTTGAGCCTGACCGCCGTTGTGGTAGTGTTGTCCTTGCCAACGATCATTCTAAGTGTAGCTTACAAAGGTGCAGGATTCCAGGGAATTTTCACACATCCTCAAACTTTCGGTACTTTCCTGGCGCCATCAGCGAGCTATCTATTCGCCCGGCTTTTACTCCACAAAGGGCCTCACAGTCGCTGGCTGTGGGTGCTCGGGACAATTTGCACGGCAATGATAGTTCTCTCGCGGGCCCGGACAGGCATGCTGGCCCTCCTCCTCGGCCTGGCAGCGACCATGGTTTTCGGGATCTTCACTTCCCGCCGTGAAATAATGCAACTTGTGCCCGGCAGCACTTTGTTAAAGGTAGGCGCTTCTATCGCCGTTTTAATCATACTGGTCGCAGCGTCATCGGTTTTTTCCAAGAGGGTCGAGGGATTCTGGCTCAAAGGCGAGAAAGGCAAAAGCGTCGAGCAGGCCTTCTATAGTTCCCGCGGCGCCGGCATGGCCTGGCAATGGAAGCACTTCCTTCAGCAACCCCTGACAGGCATAGGTTTTGGAGTCGATGTGGGACGTATCGATCCCAGGAATACCGTCACCTTCTTGGGCATTCCCGTTTCAGCGTCGGTAGAAAAGGGCTTTCTGCCCGTTGCAGTTCTGGAGGAAATTGGGCTGATCGGCCTGGCGGTTTTCATTCCTTTTTTTCTGCTCCTCATCCTTGGAACTTTTAGTCAGCGGGATATCGGGCTTATTGCTATGTGCCTTAGTTGTTTGTTGATCAATATCGGGGAGGCCGTCTTTTTCTCCCCGGGGTACCTGGGAGGCTATCTCTGGCTCCTCATCGGGTTGTCCACGGCGAGAGGCGCCGAGGTGCAGCATGAAGCATGACCGCATAGTCTTCTGGCAGGGAAACCCAAGCCCGCACCAGGCGCCCTGGATTCGTGCGCTGGCAGACATATCGTCGGCTCAGATGGTGACTGGAGTATTTAATGACGACCTCACCCGGCACAGACTGGATTTGGGCTGGCATCCGCCGGATTACGGAAAAGCGCAAGTGCTGATATCCCCCGATCGGCCCACGATAGAACGGCTTGTATCGGGTTACCCAGAGCGGACGGTCCATGTATTCTCGGGCGGACATAACGCGAAGCTCAATAGCGCCATCAGGAAGGCTTTGTCGGCGGGATCTTTGGTGGGCATACTCTCGGAGGGGAGAGATTGGCGCAGACTTACAGGATTACTGCGCCAGGGGCATAGCATTTTCAACGAAAGAAGCTTGCAGGATAAAATAAGCTTCGTACTGGCCTTAGGCAACTTGGCGGCCCGGTGGTACGGGATGTGCGGTTATGTGGAGGAACAAATTTTCCCCTTCTGTTATGTAGTCGATAGTGTTGAGACCGCACCGCGAAATCGTCCCAAAGCATCCAAAGTCACTTTGTCTTTCGTGGGACAGCTCATCAAACGGAAAAGGGTGGATCTTCTGCTCTATGCCTTATCCAAAATTGAAGCCAAACATTGGCTGTTGCGTGTGATCGGTGACGGAAAGGAGAGGCACAGCCTGGAAAAGCTCGTCAGGCGCCTTGGATTGGACGGAATGGTCTATTTTACCGGAATTCTAGATAATACAACTGCCAGATGCGAACTGACCAAGTCCGATATTTTTGTCCTGCCGAGCCAGTGGGATGGCTGGGGTGCGGTGGTTAACGAGGCGATGATGAGTGGAGTGCCGGTAATATGCAGCGATCACTGCGGAGCGGGGGATTTGATTCATAATGGCTTCAACGGAGAGCAGTTTCGATGTGATTCCCTCGAATCCCTGACAAATGTCCTCGAAAGATGGGTTTCCAAGGGGCCGCTGAGCGAAACAAAAAGAGAGCAAATCAGAACCTGGTCGCGATGCATCGAAGGTGAGGCCGTAGCCAGATATTTTCTGGAAATAATCGAATATATTGAGAACGGAAGCGGAAGACGGCCCGAAGCCCCCTGGATCGCTGGAATGCCCGCCGATCACCAAACCTTTTTGCAGGCGGATTGAGTTTATTGCCGGTATAGCGGAGGACGATACAATAGTGTGCGGCATAGCAGGAGTTTTTCATCCGAATCCAGAAATAGTGCGCGCGGCTATCCCCGCGATGAATCACTCCCAAAGGCATCGTGGACCGGACGACGGTGGTATGGAGTTTATTGAGGCTGACGGTTTTTCTTTGGGTTTAGGTCACCGGCGCCTGGCGATAATCGATGTCTCCTCGGCCGGCCACCAACCTATGAACGATGTCCAGACGGGGCACTGGATTACTTTCAACGGGGAAATTTACAATTTCAGAGAACTGCGGTGCGAACTCGAGAAAAATGGGCATGTATTTCGAACCGGGACGGATACGGAGGTCATCCTCAAAGGATATGCCGAGTGGGGAACCGAATGTGTCAGGCGTCTTCGCGGTATATTCGCTTTTGGCATTTGGGACGCCTCCCGGAAGCGCTTCCTCCTGGCCAGGGACCACCTTGGTGTCAAACCTCTCTATTACTGGCGCAGAGACGATGTATTTCTGTTTGCCTCCGAAGTTCGCGCGTTGCTTGCTACAGGCCTCACAGGAAGCAAACTGGATTACGATGGATTGCGGTCGTATCTCGCTTATGGCTCGGTCCAGGAGCCTTTTACGATGGTGCAGGGCATACGTTCGCTCGAAGCCGGGAATTTCATGGTATGGGACAAAGGAGCGGTACGAACAGAGCGCTATTGGAAGCTGCCGCAGCCGGAGCCGGGATCATACAATGTCTCCAAGAAACTCTATGAGGAGGCAGCTCACCGCCTTTTCGATGCCGTAGACAGCCAACTCATCTCCGACGTACCTCTGGGGGCCTTTCTAAGCGGCGGCATCGATTCTACAGCCATAGCTGCCCTCATGCGGCAGTCAAACAAGGGGAAGGTCCGCACCTTTTCTGTCGTTTTCAACGAGGAGGCTTATGACGAACGTCACTGGTCACAGCTTGCCGCGAGTGAGATCGGAACGGAGCATACTGAGCTGACACTCACGGCTGAGGAAGTCTGTCATAATTTGCCGCACGCGCTGGAGTGCTTCGACCAGCCGAGCGTCGACGGGCTCAATACCTACTTCATTTCCAAAGCGGTGCGGGAGGCAGGGCTCACGGTAGCCCTTTCAGGTGTGGGCGGAGATGAACTTTTCGGCGGCTACGGCGCATTTCGGAAACCCCTGCTCATGGAACGCTTTCGCTTCGCGACCCAAAAGATCCCGTTATTTACCCGCAGGATACTTTCCAGTGCCCTCAGGGAATGGGGTCGCAGCGAGGTTATGCGCAAAGTTGCAGATACTCTTATTACCACTCGCCACTCATATCTGCTGTCACGCCGATTGTTCAGCGACGGACAGCTAGGCCTGCTCCTATCCAAGAGCATCCCTTTTTCCAGCGCTTGGGAAGAAGAAGCCTTCGGTCGCCTTGAGGCGGAGATTCGTCTCTACGACCCTATCAACCGTATTTCTGCTCTTGAACTGCAGACGTACATGCTGAGCACTCTGCTCAGGGACACCGATCAGATGAGCATGGCTCATGCCCTGGAGGTGCGCGTCCCTCTTATAGATCCCTTGCTGGTCGAATTTTGCTTTACCGTTCAGGGAAACCGCAAAATTGAGAATGGCCAACCCAAGCCGCTTCTCACAAGGCCATTGGGCGACCTCCTGCCCCGGGCTTGTGTACACAGGTCCAAGAGGGGCTTTGAGCTCCCGTTCCAGCTCTGGCTGAGTGGTGCCCTTAAAAGTGAGATGCAGGCCTCACTAACGGGTGCCGCCTCCCGAGAGTCCATCCCTTTTGAGCCCGGGGCACTTACTGCATTGTGGGCGCAATATCAATCGGGCCGTGTGAATTGGAGCAGGGTCTGGGCGATTTTCGTCCTGTCGCGCTGGATGCAGCAGAACCGGGTCGAACCTGAATAAGTCCTGGTAAACATGATTGTCACCGGGGATATATTGTATTGGTTCGTGAATAGTTTCCCGGGGGGGGGAGCCTGCCTATTTGATCCTTCGGGGCGCTGGAGCTTTGGGATCAATTCCTCGCGGGCCGGACCAACTGGAGCCGTGTGTGGCACATCTTCACACTGCGGCACTGGATGAACTTGCACATAGTAAGCTTCTGACGATTCTGCCTCAGAGGTGAAAGCGATTCCCACGAAAAGCTGCTTCGTCCTCCCGCATCCCCAATGCCGGCGAAGTGCTTTGGAGAAAGTTAAAGTGAAATTGGTGCATGTAGTACCATCCATCTTTGAAGAAGCAAGCGGCCCGTCCTATTCTGTGGTGCGCTTGTGTGAATCGCTCATCACGCAGGGCCTGGAGGTGACGCTTGCCGCACTGGATTGGGGCCCGTTGCCTTCTCCGCCGCCTTTCTTGAAAACCTTTTCGCTGGGGTTGGGTCCGCGCCGGCTGGGGCGTTCGCCCGCCATGTTAAACTGGCTGGCGGATCACGCCCACTCGCGGACTATAGATCTGATTCACAACCATAGCCTGTGGATGATGCCCAATGTCTACCCGGGGCGAGTGGCACGGAAGTATGACGTTCCTCTGGTAGTATCGCCACGCGGGACGCTCTCGAAGTGGGCGTTCAAAAGCGGTGCAAGAGTGAAGCGGGTATTCTGGCCGCTGGTGCAGAAACCGGCGCTGGCAGCGACTGCCTGCTTTCACGCAACTGCGGAGTCGGAATTTGAGGACATCCGCCGTATGGGCTTCCGGCAGCCTGCATGCGTGATCCCCAACGGCATCGACATTCCACCCCCCAAACTTCGACCTCACACCGACGCGCGCACTCTCCTTTTCCTGGGCCGTATTCATCCCGTGAAAGGTGTGGACATGCTTCTTCGGGCATGGGCGGCTGTGGAGCCCAGATTTCCTGAATGGGAACTGCGCATAGCGGGACCGAACAACAACGGCTATCTGCCAAAAATGCAGAGTCTCGCTGAAGAACTCGGACTCAAGCGTGTGGTCTTTTGCGGTCCTCTCTACGGCGATACTAAGCAGGCGGCCTATCGTGAAGCAGAACTTTTCGTGCTGCCCACTCACTCGGAGAACTTCGGGATAACTGTCGCCGAATCCCTGGCCGCCGGAACACCCGCCATAGTCACTAAAGGGGCGCCCTGGAGCAGCCTGGAACGGAACCGGGCAGGGTGGTGGATCGACATTGGAGTCGATCCCCTGGTGGCATGCCTGGAGGAGGCTATGTCTCAGTCCCGAAGTGAACTGATAAACCGGGGCCGGTTCGGGCGTGAGTGGATGGTGAGAGACTACTCGTGGGCAAGAATCGGACAGATGACGCATCTGACCTATAGATGGCTTCTTTTCGGTGGCGAAACACCTGCATGGGTGCGGCTGGATTGAGCCGGGAAAACTTTGATCCGGCAAATCAAGGACGACTTCACGGCTTTTGAGAAAACCGATGCCTAGCACTGATAATCACATCACTTCATGCACAGCCAATGTCGCGGTCGTCATTCTGACCTGCAACGAGGAACTAAACATTGCCCAGGCACTGGATTCCGTTGCCGGTTGGGCGCGGCAGGTATTCATTCTCGATTCCCACAGCACTGACCGTACACTCGATATTGCAAGGAACTATCCGTGCGGGATCGTTCAACACGCCTTTGAAAATTACGCGAAACAGCGAAACTTCGCAATCGACGAGCTCGATATTCAGTGTGAGTGGGTCCTGTTTCTCGATGCCGATGAATGGCTGCCGGCCGAGTTGAAAAACGAGATTTCCTCCCTAATCCAAAACAACCCCGTGCAAAACGGCTTCTACATCAAATGGCGCTTCATTTTCATGGGAAAATGGATCAAGCGAGGCTACTACCCGACCTGGATTCTCAGGCTCTTTCGATTCGGCAAGGCGCGCTGCGAGGAAAGATCCGTGAATGAGCACTTGATCGTGGAGGGAGCAGTGGGGCATCTCGAGCACGACTTCATCCACGAAGACAGGAAGGGCATTTCGGACTGGATACTGAAGCACAATCGCTACGCCGGCATGGAAGCGCTAGAGCTTTTGAGGGCGTCATCAAGTACAGACGAAATTGACGCGCGGCTCTTCGGCACCCAGGCGCAGCGCAAGAGGTGGCTTCGCCACTATGTCTGGAACCACCTGCCGCCCATAATTAGGCCGTTTATCTTTTTCATATACCGCTATATCCTTTGCGGCGGATTTCTGGACGGCCATGCGGCATTCATATTTCACTTCCTGCAGGCCCTCTGGTTTCCACTGTTGATCGACATCAAATTTCTTGAGATGCGGGACCATGCCCCCGGAAACGGGTGATTTCTCCCTTATCCTGTTTCCCCAGCAGACCCTAACTCCTGCATTAAACCCAAACAGGCTCACATATGGACGTATTCGTAACGCGATCACAACCCGATATCGGGTTCATGGACATTCGCTCCGGCGTGAAGAGAACTCGTGAGCAACCACGAGAAACGCTCGGGATGCGCGGCCCGGGCTTATGAGTACGCAAAGCAGTATAGGTGGCAACGGTCCGCGCGTGACACTTTCTCGTTTATAGCTGGTGTTTAAACTAAAGAAGCGGAAGGGCGATCATGACCGGCAAATGCCCCCTTTGTGGTAAAAGTGAATACACCGACTTCAGGATGGATCTGCTCCGCTGCAACGGATGTGGATTGGTGATAAATCCCGGAGTCTAGGAAATCCGTACCAACGAAAATCTGGAGGAGGAGTGGTTCGAAACAGATAAAAAAGCGGATGCTTCGCCATGGATCGACATATTTGAGCGATGGAACAACTTGCGCACCAGGAGGCGAATCATGGCGTTCTCCCCGTCCGGAAAACGCATTCTCGAGATCGGCGTAGGCAGCGGCTCTTTCTCGAATCTTATGAGAACTTCAGGGTATGCGGTACATGGTTGTGAGTTATCTAAATCCATATGTAAACTTGTTAAAAAAAAGTACGGCATACCAATGCATCACGGTCACGTTTGGCAGATGCCGACTGGACCCCTCTTTGATGTGGTTGTCATGAATCATGTTCTTGAGCATGTGGCGGACCCACTGAGCCTTCTCCGGGAAATAAGACAACGGATAACGCCCGACGGGATCCTCCATTTGGCAGTTCCCAATATCAATGCATGGAGCGCTCATCTTCCGGGCTGGACCAGTTATGAGCCATATCACTTGACCTATTTCAGCCCGGAAACTCTCCGGCACACGGTAGAGTCCTCCGGCTATACGATTGAATTTCAGGCCACGCATGAGTCCTTTTCCGGCTGGTTTCTCGCTGTACTGAGGACAGTGTTGAGGACTTATGAGCTTAGTGCAGAGACTCGCGCTGAAAGAAAATCAAGCTCCTGCGGTTCGATGACCGAACATGCATATCGGATTGGAATGGTTGCCGCCGGCGGTCTGACCTTTCCGCTTCGTCTGCTGCAATCGCGAGTGGGGGCAGGGGACGAGGCGGTGATAATCGCACGAGGTTGCAGATGAGGCCAAACAACCGAATGCACGACAGGGTCGCCCATCACGGTCCCGCTGACCCAGGAACGCTCTTTCTGCCTGAGAGGAGGATTGGACTGGCTCACCGGCGACTCAGCATCGTAGATCTCTCACCCCTTGGCCACCAGCCCATGTGGGACGTGACATAGAACGCAGTCATCATATTTAATCGGGCAATTCACAATTTCCGGGAGATTACGGACCAATCCACCGGAAACGGGTGATTTCTCCCTTATCGTGGTTCCGCAGCAGACCCTCACTCTTGCACTAAACCCAAACTGGCTCACATATGGACGTATTCGTAACGCGATCACAACCCGAAATCGGGTTCGTGAATATTCGCCCCGGCGACTGGGTCGTCATCAAACCTAACCTGGTGAAGGAATCGAAGGACAACGACCCTTCGGAATGGGAGAGCGTCATTACCTCGCCTGCCCTCATCAGCCTGGTCTGTGATCGCGTTTGCCGCAGGTTGGGCGGAAAGGGCCGGGTCACGATATGTGACGCACCCCAGACGGATTCATCTTTTAAGAAAATAGCGCAGTTGCTGGATTTGGAAGACATTGCGGCCCGCTGCCGCAAAGAGCATCGTATCGAGGTCGAGATCCTGGACCTTCGAAATGAAGAATGGGTGAACGAGGCGGGCATCATCACCAGGCGAAACCGGCTGCGCGGCGACCCGCGAGGGGCCCTGGTATTCAACCTGGGGGAGCAGAGTCTGCTGTACGGTCACCAAGGCGAGGGGCGCTACTATGGGGCCGATTATGACAGCAAGGTTGTAAACGGTCATCACCGGGGGGAGACTCACGAATACCTGATCTGCGCCACTCCCGTTCTGGCCGATGTTTTCATCAATCTCCCCAAGCTCAAAACCCACAAAAAAACCGGCGTGACCCTGAGCTTGAAAAACCTGGTCGGTATCAATGCCGACAAGAACTGGCTGCCCCACCATACGGAGGGTTCGCCCCGTGACGGCGGCGACCAGTTCCCGGATATGGGTACCAGTCAAATAATCGAGCAGTCGGCGGTTCGCTTTGCACGGCGGCTGGCGTTAGGCCTCCCGGGACTTGGGCCAAAGATTTCCCAAAAACTTCGGGGGGCGGGGGCCGCGGCATTCGGCGCCGGTGACAAAGTCATCCGAAGCGGCAACTGGCATGGAAACGATACTACCTGGCGCATGGTGCTCGACCTCAATCGGTGCCTTCTCTATGGAAACCCCGATGGGACCCTGCGCAGGGATAACCCTAAACGCTACTATACGCTGATCGATGGAATTGTCGGCATGGATGGAATGGGGCCTATGCAGGGGGACCCGATCGGAAGCGATGTGGTGATCGGGGGTACCGACCCGGTTGCAGTCGATATGGTTGCCGCGAGGGTGATGGGATTTGACTGGAGAAAAATTCCGCTCATCCGCGAGGCTTTCTCGATTGGCGCAATGCCCATCACGAGCAGCACGCCCGCAGAGGTGAATGTAGTCAGCGATGTTCCGGATTGGAACGGGACCTTCCTCCATGTGGAAAAAAGAGAGTTTCTCACCTTCAGACCTCACTTCGGTTGGGCAGGACATATCGAGTATGAACCGAGCCATTGACCGCGAGCAGGTATATCTTCTTCTGCCGGGGTTTCTCCAGAACCTGGTGGTGTCCTTCGAGGGCAGGCGGCTTATCAACCGGCGCTATGACTCCGCTTTCGAAGAACTCTTCCGGGAGCTCAACGAGCGCACATTCATCCCCGCCCGGGAATTGAGCTTCTATCGCATTAAAAGGCTTCGGCACTTCCTTGCGGCTGCCGGCAAGGTCCCTTACTGGCAGGAAAAGTTCAGTAGGCACGAGGTCGATATCCGGGCATCCGACGTTATGGCGGAGCTGAACAAGCTCCCCATTTTGAGCAAGAAAGAAGTCAAGGCCAACCAGGATCGGATCACGAACAGGGAATCCGGGGAAAAGACCGTCTCCTGCCATACCAGCGGCACCACGGGAAGCGGATTGGTGTTTCCAGTGACGCGCGGCGCGGAACAGGAGCAGTGGGCGACGTGGTGGCGATACAGGCGTTGGCACGGCATTGACCGGAATACATGGTGCGGCTACTTCGGTGGCCGGTCGATCGTACCTCTCGCCCGGAAGCGTCCTCCATACTGGCGCATCAACCACGCCGGGCATCAACTCATTTTGAGCGCATATCACCTCAGCGAGAATACAGCAGAGGCGTACATCGGCGCTCTCATTGAGCACGGCATCTCCTGGCTCCATGGCTACCCTTCCATTCTGGCGCTCCTTGCCGGCTTTATCAGGAATAAACGCATCACGAACTTGCCACCGGTGAAGGTGATAACAACCGGGGCTGAGAGCCTGCTCCCGAATCAGCGGGGATTGATCCGGGAAGTCTTCGGGGCGAAGGTTTTTCAGCACTATGGACAGGCTGAAGGCGCTGCGAATTTATCCGAATGTGAGTACGGGCGGCTCCATGTGGATGAGGATTTCTCCCTGGTCGAATTCATCCCGATTCCCGGAGAAAACAATGCATGCCGTATCGTCGGCACAAACTGGACAAATTCCGCTTTCCCTCTGATCCGGTACGACACGGGAGATATTGCCGCTCTTTCCAATGACGAGTGTCCGTGCGGCAGATCGGGGCGTCTGGTGGATGCCGTTGATGGCAGGAAGGAAGATTACCTTATTCTGCCAAATGGGGTGCGAGTAGGGCGGCTTGATCACATTTTCAAAGACCTCGTTCATATCCTGGAAGCACAGATCGTTCAATTTGAGCCGGGAGAAGCTGTTTTCAGAATCGTCAAAGGCGCCGCCTATGACGATTCGGGCGAGGAAAAACGGGTTCTCGTCGAGGCACGCAAAAGGCTCGGCTCCGAAATAGCCATAAAGATCGAATACACCGATCACATCGCCCGCACGTCCTCCGGAAAACTTCGTTTCGTTATATCCCATGTTTCGGAAGGCAAACTGGAATCATCATCTCCATAACCGACTCCTCACAGCAGATCGATGTGCAATGAAGCAAATCATCCAATCATATAAAACCGGACAGATGGCCGTTGAGGAAGTCCCGAGGCCGCAGGTTCAGCCCGGAATGATTCTCGTCGGAACCAGGGCTTCCATTATTTCCGCGGGCACTGAAAAAATGATCGTGGAGCTTGCGCGAAAATCGCTTCTCGGGAAAGCCAGATCGCGACCCGACCTGGTGCAGAAGGTAGTGAAAAGCATTCAAAAGGAAGGCATTGCGCAGGCTCTCCAGAAAGTAAGAAGCAAAATCGACACGCTCATTCCCTTAGGTTATTCCTGCTCGGGTGTGGTTTGCGAGATCGGAAGCAACGTTGACGCTATTCAGCCGGGCGATGCCGTCGCCTGCGGCGGGGCCGGCTACGCTAATCATTCGGAATTTAACATCGTCCCCCAGAATCTTTGCGTAAAAATCCCGAACAGGCTCGATACGGCCGGTGGAAGCGCATTGCTCTTCGAAGAAGCCGCCTTTGCCACCGTGGGCGCGATTGCTCTCCAGGGTGTGCGCCAGGCTGCTCTCACACTCGGGGAGCGCGTCTGTGTCATCGGACTTGGGCTGATCGGGCAGCTCACCGTTCAAATTTGCAAGGCTAGCGGATGCCGGGTGATCGGCGCCGATATCGATCCCGGAAAGATCGATATGGCCGTTAGATTCGGCGCAGAGCTGGCCGTCCACAGCAACGATTTGGAACGGCAAATATGGCAATTCACAAACGGCGCCGGCGCCGATGCCGTCATCATCACCGCCGCCGCCAAAGATAGCAGGCTCATTGCCTTAGCAGGTGAGATCTCGCGCCTCAAGGGCCGTGTGGTCGCAGTAGGTCTTGTCGGCCTCGATGTGCCGAGGGACGTCTACTACAGGAAAGAATTGGACCTTCGCCTTTCGATGTCTTACGGGCCGGGCCGCTATGACCCGGAATACGAGGAAAGGGGGCACGACTATCCGTTGCCCTACGTCCGCTGGACCGAACAACGAAACATGCAGGCTTTCCTGGAGCTTGTGGCCGCAGGCAGCCTGGATGTGAGACCACTGATATCGCACCGCTATCAATTCGAGCAGGCCATCGAGGCCTATGATTTGATCACCACCGGCCGCGAACCTTCATTGGGCGTTGTGCTGGGCTATGATAAGAAGCGGGAAGAACCAAAAGCTCCGGTAACAAAGAACCTGGTGGGCCTTCCCAGCCCTTGTGTCGCTCTAGGAGTTGTCGGCGCAGGAAACTTTGCCAAAGCCGTTTTGCTCCCCGGATTCAAAGCTCATAAGCTTGTAGCGTTTCAGGGAATTTGCACTGCAAGAGGAATAAGCGCCAAAGCAGCCCATGACCGGTTCGGGTTTCAATATTGCGCGGAAGGTGCCGGTGATCTCATCGGGGACAGAGCGGTCAATTCCGTGCTGATAGCCACCCGGCACAATCTCCACGGCCCTCTTGTAGACCAGGCGTTGGCCGCCGGAAAACACATATTCGTCGAAAAGCCCTTATGCCTTAATTCCGATGAGCTAAACCTGATAGTTAGAAGGTACGCGGAATCCAATAAAGATGGCAAGGCCCCTGTCCTGATGGTCGGTTTCAACCGCCGATTCTCGCCTCTCGTCCAGCATATCCGTGAGATATTTACAAGCCGGAGCACGCCGATCGTGGCTTCTTACCGGGTAAATGCCGGATTTATCCCCAGGGACTCGTGGGTCCAGGACCCGGTCGAGGGTGGGGGCCGCATTATCGGTGAAGTATGCCACTTCGTGGATACCCTGCGATTTTTGACAGGCTCGCCTGTCCGTTCGGTCCAGGCTGCCTCTATTCAGACGGATAATTCGAAGCTCACAAGCCGCGACTCACTTTCAATTACTCTGTCATATCAGGATGGCTCGGTTGCCGCCATTCTCTATCATGCCTTGGGAAATCCGGGATTTCCAAAAGAGAAGGTGGAAATTGCAGCAGAGAGCAAAGTCATTGATTTGGAAGATTTTTGCAAACTGGAAATCTTCGGACCTAAAAGAGAACGGATCAAGGCGAAGCAGGACAAAGGGTTTGCCGCTGAAATCGATGCCTTCGTCAATGCAGTCGTAAACGGAGGACCTGCTCCGATCCCTTTTGCAGAGATTGTCGAGACCACGCAGGTCACATTTGCCGTTCATAAGGCCCTCAATACTGGGCGAGTTATCCATCTCGATAGTGAAGAAATAGACCAGCAGTGACGAAAGTTAAGCTGATTTCCCTTTACTTGCGCACTATTGCACACCTGCGCGCAAGACAGGTAGTCTATCGCGGCCGCAATGCCATTCATAAATTGGCGAACGGATTCCCTTTTTTAAGTACCGTTAATGTCCTGGGTCCGGTTGAATGGGCCGGCGTCGAACCAGCCGCACCTTTTTTGTCTCGACACTGGATAGATTCATCTGAAACATCGCGCAATAACTTCCGCTTCCTGAATCGATCTATGGATTTCGGCGAACGCATAGAGTGGAATCCTCGCGATCTAAACCGGCTGTGGAGATATAACCTGCACTACTTCGACTATCTCCATCCCGCCGATCCCCTGGACCCGGCAACCGGCGTCGGCTTGATTCAAGACTGGGTAGAAAACAACCAACCAGGAGCGCCGGATGCCTGGGACCCGTATCCGGCTTCTTTGAGGCTTGTCAATTGGATTAAATACCTGAGCCTGATAAACCCCACGCCCCCCGAGGTCAGCTCGCCTGTCCAATCGGCGTACCTGCAAGCCGGCCGGCTCGAACAGTCCCTGGAATACCACCTTCTGGGGAACCATTTGTTCAAGAATGCCAAGGCATTAATCTTTTGTGGCATCTTCTTCAAAGGGAAAGACGCACAAAGATGGCTCTCAAAAGGAATAAGCATCTTAAGCGATGAACTGGCTGAGCAGATACTCCCTGACGGCGGGCACTTCGAGCGGAGCCCTATGTACCACAGCATGATCCTCGAAGATTGCCTCGATTTGCTGAATGTATGTGCAAATAAGCCGCACCCGGGGCTTGAGAAATTATCGGAGCGGCTTCAGGAGCGGCTTCCCTCCATGATGAGATTTCTTTCCGGTATGACCCATCCTGACGGCCGGATCGCTTTGTTCAATGACGCGGCTTTCGGCATAGAGATGCAGCATCGACACCTTGCTGATTATTATCTGAAACTGCTTGAAAAACCCCCTCCCGCCATGATTGATTCATCCTGGCCTTTTCCCGATTCGGGATATTTTATCATGGCGCCCCGCGCCGGAGAGCGCATGATCATCGACTGTGGTCCGATAGGCCCGGATTATCAGCCTGGACATGCGCACTGCGATACACTCAGCTTTGAACTCTCGATCAAAGGGCATCGTGTGATCGTAGACTCGGGCTGTTTTCAATATGAGGATGGACCAATTCGTCAATATAATCGGGGCAATTCCGGGCATAATACAGTTAGCATCGATGGACTGAACCAGTCGGAGGTCTGGGGCGCGCACCGTTGCGCCAGGAGAGCGCGCCCACTATATGCCAGATTGGAGAGCAACCGTGGAGATATAATTTTCGAAGGCGCTCACGACGGTTATAGACGACTTAAAGGAAGACCCGTTCATCACAGACGGGTTCTCTTGTCTGAGAATACTTATGCCATCAAAGACACAGTAGAGGGACGCGGTATTCACCTGATAGAATCGAGGCTCCATATCCATCCGGCTCTTAGCGTAGATTTGACCTCTGAAGGGGCAGTCATAAAAAACCAGGAAGAATTCCTCGCAGTCATTTCATCCATTCAGACAATTGAAAAAACAGACGGATGGTACTGTTCCGAATTCGGAATTAAAGAACCTTGTTGCGTCTTGAGAATTTCACTTCCCGGTGCTTCCCTGCCCTGTGACACAGGGTGGATTATACGAACTTGAACCATTGGAGTAGAGCTCCATGCACATCCTTTTCCTTACACACTATTTTCCGCCTGAGGTAAATGCCCCCGCTTCGCGCACGTTTGAGAACGCAAAGAGATGGGTAGGTGCCGGCCACAAGGTCACAGTTCTCACCTGTGCCCCGAATCATCCACGCGGCATTCTTTACCCCGGCTACAAGAATCGGCTCTTTCAGTGGGACACGCTGGAAGGCATTCAAATACTCAGGGTTTTCACATTCCTCAGCCCCAACGCGGGGTTTCTAAAACGCATCTTTAACTATTTTTCCTATATGCTTTCGGCGACTCTATTGTGCCCCCTGGTCTCTGAAATAGATGTAGTAGTGTCTACCTCGCCTCAGTTTTTCTGTGGAATGGCCGGATTATGGGTCAGTCTGTTGAAAAGGAAGCCCTGGGTGCTGGAAATAAGAGACCTTTGGCCCGAGAGCATCACGGCCGTTGGGCAGGTAATCAATCCAATCCTGCTTCGCTTTCTGGAAAGATTGGAAACCTTTTTGTACAAAAGCGCCGATCACATAATTTCAGTAACTCATTCATTTAAACAGCATATAGGGAAAAGGGGCATTCCAGGGGAAAGAATCTCGGTGCTGACAAACGGAGTCGATCTTGAACATTTTCAACCTGTGAGCAAAAAGGACTTGATCAGAAGTGGGAACGGGCACACGGAACTTGCCGGTAAATTTGTAGTTTCTTACATTGGAACACATGGAATGGCACACGGACTGGAAACCGTTTTGCTAACAGCCGAAATTCTCAGGCCCTACGCTAATATCCTGTTTCTTCTCATTGGAGACGGAGCAGAACGGGAAACGTTATTAAGAAAAAGAAATGAAGCAGGTCTTGAGAATGTCTTGATGCTTCCACAGCAGCCCAAAGAGAAGATGCCAGAATTTCTCGCTCTATCCGATGCGTGCATGGTACTTTTGAAGAAGAGAGACATTTTTAAGACCGTTATTCCGTCGAAGATCTTTGAATCAATGGGAATGGAGCGGCCTGTTATCCTTGGGGTAGCAGGCGAGAGTAAAGGAATTATTGAGGAGGCGGACTGCGGTATTTGTATTGAACCTGAGAACCATCAACAATTGGCGGATGCGGTTTTGAAACTGTTCAACGATCCTGAGCTGGCAGCCGGGATGGGCCGCAACGGAAGACGGTGTGTCACCGCGGCATACAACCGGGAGACCCTCGCCGGGAGCTATCTGGGCATCCTCGATGAAGTCAGCAAGGTTCAGGGAAAAATATCGGGCAAAGTCTGCCGATCCTTAAGCGTTTAGCAACGCGAAAGAGAGAACAACAAATGACGACTTCAATGACTGCTTTTCACAAGACCATACGAAACTCATTGCCTTTGGCAGGCATGGTTTTGGTGATCATCTATTGTCTGTTAGGATTAAGTCTTTTCCATAAAGTATTAAGCACATTGATATCACAATTAGATAACTACGATTATACTTATTGTTATTTCATTCCTGTAATCATTGCCTACTTGATATACGAAAAAAGAAAACTTATTAAACAACTTAATATTACACATCCATGGTTTGGAATTATACCTCTTACATTTGGTATTTTAATGTATTGGCTTGGTGAACTTGGTGGGGAATATTACACATTATATTTATCATTGTTGTTCATCATTATTGGAATTACTATGCTCCATATAGGCTGTAATAGGACAAAAAGTCTTATATTCATATTTATTCTTATTATGGCAATGTTCCCCTTTCCAGTTTTTGTTTATTCCAAGCTCTCGGTTAATCTTCAACTGATTTCGTCCCAAATTGGAACTGCTATGGTTCAGCTCGTTGGATTGCCTGTCTATCGGGAAGGCAATATCATCGATCTTGGGTTTAGGAAATTACATGTAGTGGATGCATGCAGCGGACTTCGTTATCTCATGCCGCTGATGGTTTTAGGTCTTATAGTTGCCTATTTTGTCAAGGGTTCGTTCTGGAAAAAAATATTACTTGTTTTTTCAACCATCCCTCTGGCTATCTTCATGAATGGGATACGCATAGCCCTTGCAGCGATATCCGCGGCATATCTGAGACCTGAAATCTCAGATGGCATTCTGCATGATTTTTCCGGGTTCGTGTTTTTTATGGCATCCTTTGGCTTACTTGTAGGGGAAGTGATAGTGCTTGGGAAACTCGGCAAGCCTTTTGGCAAAGCGTCTGATGCTTCTAAGTTGAAAGATCCCCAGTCCATCGAGGAAAGGCATGGCGAAGTCGAAGCCGCCCCTTACAGGGTGACAATTGCAGGTAAGAGGGCGTTTCCCTGGCAACCGCAGAGTGCGGTAGTACTTTTCCTGCTTTTATCAACTCTTATTCTTAGCCATGGGATAAATTTTAGTGAAATAGTACCAATAAAAAAACCATTTGCACAGTTCCCTCTGGATGTCAAGACATGGCATGGTAAGCGAGCGTTTCTAGATGCCGACACTCTTGCAGGCTTGTATTTCAGCGACTATACGATAATCGATTATGTAAGTCCCGAGGGAAAGCTCGTCAGTCTTTACGTTGCATATTGGCAGAGCCAAAGCAAGGGCGAATCCATTCATTCGCCTGAAACATGTCTGCCCGCAAGCGGCTGGCTTTTTACAAAAGAAGGTTTGATAAACTTTCCGGTGCCTGAACGCGAGAACGGGCTCACCGTCAATCGCGCGGTTTTCGAGAAGTTGAATGAAAGACAGGTCGCATATTACTGGTTCCCCCTGCGCGGGCGTATATTGCACAACATCTGGCAACTGAAATTCTTTAACTTCTGGGACGCGCTCACCATGCAGCGGACCGACGGGGCGCTGGTGCGTATTATCACTCCCCTGTCCAAAAATGAAGATGCACAGATCGCGGATAAGAGGCTCCAGGAGTTCACCTGCCTGATTTTTCCGGTACTCCGGGATTTTTTGCCAGGCCGTTCCGCGCACTGATCCGGCCAGGTTTTTACAATGAATGCCGGGATGGCTCTACGGACTTATAACTGAACTGCCCAGAATCACGGGGCTATGAGTCGGTTTTTACCCTCATCGTGTTGCCCCCTGATCTGAAATGGATGGAGTATTATGAAGAAAGGTACAGGGCTGAAGGTCTTTTTGGTTGCTGGTGCGCGGCCCAATTTCATGAAGATTGCGCCCATCTACCGGGAATCTCTCAACCATGAGCGGATTGAATGCCGGGTTGTACACGCGGGTCAGCATTACGATTATGCAATGTCCGAAGCCTTCTTCCGGGATCTGGGCATTCCGGCGCCGGATTTTCACCTGGGGGCCGCGACAGGGTCTCATGCCGCTCAGACTGCCTGGATCATGACCGCCTTTGAGGAATTGTGTCGAAAAGAGCATCCAGACCTGGTGATAGTGGTCGGCGATGTCAACTCCACCCTTGCGTGCAGTATTGTTGCGAAAAAGGGACATGCAAAGCTGGCTCATGTGGAAGCCGGGCTGCGGAGCTTCGACCTCACAATGCCCGAGGAAATCAACCGGATGGTTACGGATTCCCTATCGGATTACTTCTTCGTCACAGAAGAAAGTGCTGTAAAGAACCTTCTCAGGGAAGGAAAAAACCCCGGGAGTATTCATTTTGTAGGCAACGTCATGATCGATAACCTTTTCCACCAGCTCGAAAAGCTGGACAAAACAGACCCGAAGCTCTTTGCGACATTCGCACTGAAGGAAGAGGTGAAGGACTATATTTTTCTAACGCTGCATAGACCATCTAATGTAGACGAAATGGAAACCTTCGAAACCATCGCCTCGGCCCTGAACCAAATAGCTTCGGAGAGGGCGATCCTTTTCCCCGTCCACCCCAGGACCGGCAAGATGATCGCAGAGCTTGGAATCAATTTGTCGAGCAATATTCATCTCTTGAGCCCCCTGGGTTTCCAGGAGTCGCTTTTCCTGTGGAAAGATTCACAGATGGTGCTGACCGACAGCGGAGGGCTTCAGGAGGAGACAACTGCCCTTGGAGTTCCCTGCGTTACCATCAGGGAGAATACGGAGAGGCCGATCACGCTGGAAATGGGGTCCAACATTCTAGCGGGAACGAGCAGAGAGGGGATTCTGGACTCTTACAGGAAGAGCCTTAACGGAGGAGCCAAACCAAAAATGATTCCCAAATGGGACGGGAAGGCATCGGAGAGAATCTGGAAAGCGCTTATGGATTGCGCTGAGTAAAAGCTGCGCAGGTAAAAGTTGCCGGTCGGGCAGCCTCGTTCCCGTTGTTCGAAGCCCTCCTGTTACGCAGGGCCTGTCATAATGAACCAGCCAAACAACTAACCAGCCTCCCCTGCTCTTCCCGTTCATACTGACCGGCATGCATGAACCAAAGATTTTTTTCCTTAGCGGATCCCCTGACAAGGCAACAGCGCACTGACGCCGCTCTTGTGGGCCTGATCACCCGCCTTTAACTTCAACGAAAGCCACCGGCTACTCGAAGGGCCAGGAATGCGACTGTGATTTTTCTTTCGACCCTGCTTATTTCGGTTTTCACTACCATCGCGCTCATTCCGGTCTTCAGCAGTCTCGCAGTACACCTGCGGATTCTGGACATTCCCGATGAGAGAAAGGTCCATTCGCACCCGATTCCAAGGAGCGGCGGACTCGCGATGGCTTTGGGCGCCCTTATCCCCATCGTTCTCTGGCTCCCCTTCGATAGCGCTTTGAAAGCCATCGTCGCCGGGACCGGGATTGTGGTTTTTTTTGGGTTTATAGACGATTCCAGGGGACTGTCTTATGCGCCGAAATTTGCCGCACAAATAGCGGCGGCCCTTGTCGTGACCTGCTATGGGGGAGTCTGGATCAGCAATCTTGGCGCTCTTCTGCCTGCAGGTGTTCATCTGCCGGTTTGGATCGGGATTCCACTGACCGTTATAGTGATAGTGGGCGCAACGAATGCAATCAACCTCTCCGACGGCCTGGACGGACTGGCGGGGGGGATCTCGATAATGAGCTTCATCTGCATCGCCTACCTGGCCTATCTGGGTGGCGACCTCATGGTGGTTCTCCTGTCAATCGCAATGATAGGCGCCATATTTGGATTTCTACGGTTCAACACCCACCCGGCCACTCTATTCATGGGCGATGCCGGAAGCCAGTTTCTGGGCTTCTGGGCCATAAGTCTCTCTTTGAAGATCACCCAGGGAAACCATGAGTTCAACCGGCTGCTGCCCATGATGATCCTGGGTATGCCCATCCTGGACACCGTTTCGGTCATGCTTGGAAGAATCGCGAGTGGAAAATCTCCTTTCGTGGCGGATAAAAATCACCTGCACCACAGACTCATGAAACTCGGTTTTTCACATTCCGAAACGGTCTTCCTGATCTACGCCCTTCAGGCCTGCATGGTGACTTCGGCTTACTTGATGCGTAAGGGTACCGAATGGCTCGTCCTTGCCTCATGCCTCTGTTTTGGCGCAACTGCTCTGTTGGGACTGGCCGAGGCGAAAAGAACCGGGTGGCAGGTTAAACGGTATTCTTTGCTGGAAACTCTGACCCAAAGCATCAAAAACCTTAATATAATCATCAAGATATCCTTCAAGGTCTGCGAAACGGGGCTTGCCCTGCTGCTTGTTTTAACTGCAGTGCTGCCGATCGAAGTGCCGGTTTATGTCTCCGCCCTTTCGAGCGTGTTGATCGTGTTCATTGTTTCCATCTGGTTTACCAAAAAGAAATGGATCGGGGGGGCATTAAGGCTGGGTTTTTACTTGTTCATCCCATTTGTCGTTTATTTGAGCGAAATGGATGCGGCCTCGCAGGTGGGCACGAGATTGGCCGATGCCTACGACTTATCATTCGCAATACTCGTCCTATTCATAGTACTTACCCTCAAGTTCACGCGGCGCAAAAAGGGGTTCAAAACAACCCCTATGGATTTTATTGTTCTGTTTGTAGCGCTGATCGTGCCGAACCTTCCGGGTGGACCTGTGAAAAGTTATCACATGAGCCTCATTGCGGCAAAAATTATCGTCTTCTTCTTTGGCTACGAAGTTCTCATGGGAGAACTCAGAGGGGATTACAGAAACGTTGCACTTGCATTCGTTTCGGTTCTTGCGATCGTAAGCCTGAGGGGCTTCATTTCTTTTTAGTCCGGCTTGTCCATATTCATCAGGCCATGAATGCAGCGGAACAAGAGATTGAAACGCCAAAAGAAGCAATCACACGCGATTCGAGGTGGCAGCGATTCTGAAGAAGCTTCCACAAGGCAACAGTCTCCTCCGGCTGCAGATGCCCCTGCCGGTTTCTTGAGGCAAAATGCAGGTCGGCTCATAATACTTGTCGCTATAACTTTCTTTGCATACATACCGGCCATTGGCGGGAACTACATTTGGGACGACGACCAGTATGTGACTCAGAATCATACGTTACAATCCCTGCAGGGCCTGGGCCGCATATGGCTTGAGCCCGCGGCGACTCCTCAGTACTATCCTCTTGTCTTTAGCAGCTTCTGGGTGGAGCACCATCTATGGGGCCTGAATCCGACCGGCTATCATGTTGTGAATGTCTTGCTTCATATATGTGTGGCTGGTTTTCTGTTCTATATCCTTCAGTATCTCGGCGTGCCGGGAGCGTGGCTGGCTGCGCTGGTTTTCTCGCTGCACCCCGTTCACGTCGAAACCGTGGCCTGGATAAGCGAACGCAAGAACCTGCTCTCCGGTTTGTTCTACATGTGTTCGGCAGTCTTTTTCCTCAGGTTTTTCAAGGCAGGAGATGCTCACGGGAGCGACACCGGAAATGAACAATGGCGGTACTACCTCGCCGGGATGGTGCTGTTTATCTGTGCTCTTTTGAGCAAAACGGTGACCTGCACTTTGCCCGTCGCGTTGATTGTGGTTCTTTGGTGGAAAAGAGGGCGGATCACCCCCAAAGAAGCATTCTCCATGATCCCGCCGCTTATTGTGGGGGCGGCTATGGGCCTTTTGACCGCATGGCTGGAGCATTCGCACGTGGGAGCGCAGGGTGCGGAGTGGGAGATCTCGATAATCGGACGCTTTCTTGTGGCGGGAAGGGCCCTGTGCTTCTACATGTGGAAGCTGCTCTGGCCTGTAAACCTTATTTTCAATTACCCGCATTGGAACGTCGATGACCGCGTATGGTGGCAGTACTTGTATCTAATCTCGGCGGCCGCTCTATTTCTGCTGCTTTGGTTGAAACGGGATCGTTTCGGGCGGGGCCCTTTGTCGGCCTCGCTTTTTTTTGCCGTCACTCTTTTTCCCGCTCTGGGCTTCATCAATGTCTTTCCATTCCGTTATTCCTATGTTGCAGACCATTTTCAGTACCTGGCCAGTATCGGCCCCATCGCTTTCATTGCAGCAGCGGCATACCGAAAGGTTTCCGTATACTCTCAGCGCAAAAAAAGGTGCTTCTTGGCTGCAGCGGCTGTCGTGTTGGTCGTCCTGGCGGGTAAGACATGGGTTCAGGGATACGCCTATGCCGACTCCTGGACCCTGTGGAACGACACCTTGCGCAAAAACCCCGAATCTGAAATTGCGCACAACAACATCGGGTCGGACCTGTCGCGGCAAGGCAAGCATCAGGAAGCTATCGCACACTTCACCGAAGCTCTTCGAATCATGCCCGGCAGTGTGAGAGCGCACTACAACTTCGGCGTCGAGCTTGCCTTGATGGGCAGGACCGGCGAAGCGATGCAGCATTACAGGGAAGCTTTGCGCATTTACCCCCGGGACTCCCAAACCCTGAACAACATGGGAACCATCCTCATGAAGGAAGGCAAGAGCGATGAGGCCATCCAGTGCTGGAAGCTGGCCGTCGATGCCAGGCCCGAGTATGTAGGGGCCCACTTCAACTTGATGACTGCCTACCAGGTAATCGGAGACCGGGAATCCGCCATGAGGGAATATGCCAGGATCAAGGATTTGGACCCCGATTTTGCAGAGCGCCTGAAAAATCCGGTTCATGCCAAACAGTAACGTTTTACGTGTAGCGGTAGGCTGGTAGCAGCCTGGGGTCTTGGGTAACTATGTCTTCCGTGCCAAAAAACAAACAGATTCTGGTGATATTCGTTTTTCTGGCGTGCACTACGCTTGTAGCATTTTGGCAAGTCAGTCATTGCGACTTTATTGTCTATGACGATCCTAAATACGTGACCGAGAACATCCATATTCACCAAGGCATAACGATACAGGCAATCCGGTGGGCATTCACGACCGGTCATTGTTCGAACTGGCATCCGGTGACCTGGATATCCCACATGCTCGATGTTCAACTCTTTGGTTTAAACCCGAGATGGCATCATCTGACCAATCTTTTATTCCACATTGCAAATACACTGTTGCTCTTTTTCGTTTTGCACCGGATGACCAAAGCGCCTTGGAAGAGCGCGTTCGTGGCGGCTTTGTTTGCTCTTCACCCCCTGCACGTGGAATCCGTAGCCTGGGTGGCCGAACGAAAGGATGTGCTTTCAACTTTTTTCTGGATGCTCACTATGGGCGCGTATATCCATTACGTCGAGCATCCGCTGCTCAGGAGCTACCTGGCTGTTTTTACATTTCTTGCCTTGGGCTTGATGGCAAAACCAATGCTTGTAACCCTTCCCTTTGTCCTGCTCCTGCTGGACTACTGGCCTCTGGGACGAATGCAAGGAGCACGGAGCACGGAGCGGGAAGCGGGCACAAAGCAAAATACCAGCGTAGTGCGGGAAGCGCTCTCTGCGAATAAGAAAAAGGGCAAATCCGGTAAAAAGCTAGCCCCCGGTTCAAGTCCGGGGCAGACATCGCGGGGCGTGAAATTAGAGGAAAAAACGCCGGCCGATAAATATCAATGGGCGTTGATTCGCCCCCTGCTCCTGGAAAAAATCCCCCTTTTCGCTCTGGCGGCGATTTCAAGTATCGTAACATTCGTCGTTCAGGCAAAAGGAGGATCGGTTACATCTCTTGAGGGAATTGCGCCGTGTGTTCGTATTACTAATGCCTTTGTTTCCTATATCATTTACATCGGAAAGATGATCTGGCCGGATAATCTTGCTGTTTTTTATCCTCATCCGGGCTTGAGGCAATCCTGGCAGGTCCTGGGAGCGGCTCTTCTCCTCGCCGCCGTAACCTTCACGGTTATCCGCACGGCAAAGCGATTTCCGTACCTGGCCGTAGGATGGCTGTGGTTTGCGGGTACCCTTGTGCCTGTCATAGGGCTTGTGCAGGTCGGCGCTCAGGCCATGGCCGACCGCTATACCTATGTCCCTCTCATCGGCTTGTTCATCATGGCGGCTTGGGGCATTCCGGCACTTTTTGAGAATTGGCGCTACAACAAGCAGGCGCTTTTTGCTATGTGGGCATTAACCCTTTCATGCCTTTTCGTTATTACATGGACACAGCTTGGGTACTGGCGCAATAGCATTGCGTTGTGCGATCACGCCCTGAAAGTTACCAATCATAACGATACTATCCATACTATCCGTGGTGTTGCCTACGCAACACTTGGCAACTACGGGCAGGCTATTGAGGATTTTGACGGGGCTATCGCGATCAATCCTCGGTATGCAGAGGCTTATTACAACCGTGGTGTTGCCTATATCAAACTGGGCAACTACAGGCAGGCTATCGAGGATTTTGACAGGGCTATCGCGATCAATCCTGGCTATGTTGAGGCTTACACTAACCGCGGTTTTACCCATGGCGAACTTGGCGACCACAGGCAGGCGATTTCAGATTACGACAAGGCCATCGCGATTCATCCTGACACTGCGCAGGCATATAACAGCCGTGGTGTTGCCTATATCAAACTTGGCAACTACAGGCACGCTATTGAGGATTTGAAAACAGCGGCACGATTTGGCAGCCAAGATGCGAAGAACTTCTTGAAAAGCCAGGGGATAAACTGGTAACGGGGTCCAGGTTCAATTCCACATAAAAGGGTACGCATGGCTCCAATCTGCGTCAATTTTCATTACCTCCCTCAAGGATGCCCGCCCGCCTGTCAGAGTCTCTCTGTTATTTTCGTTCCCCAAAGAAATTTCATGAAACCGTCATGAACGTGTAACACTTCCTGTTGCATACTCTCTTGCTCGTGAAAGGTTTTGCCTGCCAGGCCTTCACAGCTACGATCCGAACAGGCGAAATTGCCCGGGATGCCGGTCTCCACCCCCATTTTCTAAAGGGGGCCGGGGGATTTTGTGAGTGCAGCTTCCGGATTGCTTCGGCCCGCCGGCCGGGACAAACGTTTCTCGACCGGCATGCCGCTGCAAGGCTTATTTTTCGAAAAAAGGAAAGGGAACGTCAAAATGGTTTATCGGTTCAAAATTATTTTCACATTAGTGTTTTTTTTGAACGTCATTTTTGTCTTTCATTGCCCGGCCCTTCCGGCAGCGGGAACAGATCTCATAAAACCCGGGGATAAGGTAGGGGTCCAGTTTACCTGCAGGTTCAAGAATGGAGAGATAGCTTCGAGCACTTCGACGGCCGTGGCCAAGAATGCCGAGCCGAAGTCCGCTATTTTCCTGCCCAGGAGCATAGACGATCCCCTTGCCGTTACTGCCGTGGACAATTCGAAGGACCTGCAACCCAACGACTTGATAGCGTTCGAAGATGAGATCGCCACCCAGCTTTCCCGATCCGTCACGGGCATGAAGATGAACGGGTCCGGGACAATCGAGCTGCATGCCGACAGGATCAAGGGTCTCAAGCCTCAAGATGAATTCCTGCAATTGGCGCGGGTAAGAGTGCGCCCGAAAGAAGTGAGGATGACCAGCGGCGAGTTCAAGGCCCGAACGGGCAAGGAACCCGAAGTGGGGGAAGAATTCAAGTCTGATCCTGCAATTCCGGGCAAAGTGACCTCCGTTTCGGAAAACGAGGTGCTGATCCGGTTTTTTACTCAGCCGGGATCGGTGGTCGACACGCCGTTCGGAAAAGGAACAATTAGAGAGAATGGGCAAAACTACGAGATCGTGATCGACGCGTCCGTAGGCAAGCTGGTGAGGTCTGCTGGTTTAGTGGGCCGCATCTCGGAGGTGCAGGAAAAAAGTATGGTCGTAGATTACGGTCATCCCTTCGGTGGGGAGACGCTCACCTGCGATGTCAAAGTTGAACCGGCGCCCGCTGCCGATGTAGCGAGTGCAAAGGAATAATCCCACGATGAATAGAACAGAATTTGTAGCCTTGATTGCCGTTGTGTCGGCCTTGTCTCTCTTTTCAGGGCCTTCGCCGGCTGTATTACCCGCCCACTGCGCTCAAACGGACAAGAGCGGGCCCGCTAAACCTGCCGCGAAAGGCCAGCAAGTGCAGGACCCGGGCAAAGTGCAGGAAGGCGATTTGGTGAAGCTCAATTTCACCGCGTCGAATGAGAAAGGCGAAATCGTCCGCACGACGGACGCTAAGGTGGTCAACGATCCCAATCTGCGGAAGGCATCCGGTTTCATTGCGGCTGTGGACTATGTGCCCGAAGACGTCTGGGTCGGACACCCCGCCTCCATCCCCGGCCTGGGGGAAGCCGTGGTTGGGATGAAGGCAGGCGAAAAGAAACGAGTCGTCTTGCAACCCGACAAAGCATACGGGCCGATAGACCCTGCAAAAAGAAAAGAAATGCCCTGTGTCAGGACCATGCCCAAAACGATCCGGATATCCCCTCTAGACTACGTGGGGAGTTTCCATTCCTTTCCGATCGTTGGGAAAGAGGTCGCGGTCACGCCCTACTTCAAAGCTGCCGTGGTCGAAATTTCAGAAGAGTTTGCACTCCTCGATTGTCACGTCACGGACGGAGAGCGTTTTGAAGAAAGCTTCGGTACAGTGGAAACAAAGGTTGACGGGCAGGACATTTCCATGACCCTGACCCCTCGTCTTGGATCGAATTACCCGATGGAGGGAGGACAGCAGGGAAAAATAGTGGCGACCGACGGCACCTCATTTACCGTGGATTCCAACAACCCTCTTGCCGGAATGCCTATAACGGTCGACTGCGAGATAGCCTCTGTAACCAGGGCCGCCCAGTTGGACTCCCTTCAAATCAAATGGGTCGAGGATTATGACAAGGGTGTCGCCCTGGCCCGAGAGGAGCAAAAACCCGCAGTCCTCGTTCTTTATGCCGATTGGTGCGGTTTCTGTAAGAGGCTTTTTGGCGAAACTCTTCAGGACCCGCGGGTAAAAGCTTACAAAGATCGGTTCGTCTGGATCAAGGTCAACTCGGACGCCAATGCAAAGTTCAAGGAACAGTTTGCCCAGAAAAGCTTTCCTTTGATCGTTATTCTGAACCTGGAAGGAGAGCCGCTGGACCGCTTGGACGGGTTCAGAGATGGTGTGGCCTTGCGTAACGAGTTGGTCAAAACGTCAAAACCTCTCTAGCAGGTGCTGAAAAGGGATTATGAACGTCACCCGGAGAAAAGGTGAAGTTCCGAACCCTGTATGGAAAAGACAGTCTTTCACGCGAAGACGCGAAGACGCGAAAAAGTCCCAGGGAGACGTGAATTACGGTTTGGAAAAGTTTTGGTGGGCTGCGCTGCCGCTTAGCCCACCCTACGAGGCTCAAAAGGCTTATAAACGTCGCCCCGGAGAACGCCGGGGTCCAGTTAATTTTGCTTTAGAATCGAATTTGGAAACGCAATGGGCTCTCGCAACCACCGGAAACGATTTATCTTCATTGCCGCCCTGCTGCTAAGCGTTCTGCCGGGTTTTGCCTGCCGGTGCTGCGCCCAGCAGCAACCGGCCCAGCAGCAACCTGCACAGCAGCAGCCGGCGCAGGAGCTTGCTTTTCCAATTTCAGGCTTTCTGGTCGAAGGGAACACGCTTCTATCGCCGGATGTCATTCAGGACACGCTCGAGGCCATGATCGGTCTCGACAAAAAGGCATCCGACGTTGAAACGGCCAGAGACACTCTGGAGAAGCTCTATCACTCCAAAGGGTATCCCACGGTTCTGGTCAGCATTCCCGAGCAGAAGGTCCAGGAAGGGATCATCCGGCTCGACGTAACCGAGAGCAAAGTCGCAAAACTGGCGACCGTTGGGAATCGCTACGTAACGTCTGAAAAGATTCTGAACAGCCTTCCATCGATGAAGCCGGGCGCGGTCCTCTATACTCCAGAGGTCCAAAAGGAGATAACCAAGGCAAATGAAAACGCAGACGTCAAGGTGACCCCTTCCCTCTCCCAGGGGAATGAACCGGGTACCGTTGACGTGGACCTGAAAGTGGAAGATACATTGCCCCTTCACGCAACCCTCGAGCTGAGCAACCGTTACAGTCCCGATACGACTCCGCTCAGGCTAAACGCCGTTATCCATTATGATAATCTCTGGCAAAGCGATCATTCCCTTTCGCTGCAATATCAGGTTTCCCCGGAAGATCCAAACCAGGTAGAGGTCGGAGCCGCTGCCTATTCGCTGCCCGCTCCCTGGGCTGCGAACCATACTATTCTCTTCTCCGCGATAGTGAACAACAGTAATACGGCATTTGGCGAAGGGTTCAGTGCCGTGGGCAAGGGAACCATGGTTGGCTTGCGCTACGTTTTGCCCCTGCCGGCTTTGACGAGCTACTCCCAGAACCTGATCATCGGAGTGGATTACAAGGATTTCCAGAATCTCACTTCGCAACTCACTAACACTCCGAGCACCAACAGCAGTGGGGAGAACCCGCAGGTTATCTATTTTCCCCTTTCCTTTGCCTATACCTCCTTCCTCACTGACCCGCGCGGCGTAACACAATTCAGCACCGGATTGAACATGGCCGTTCGCGGATTGATCTCCAATGACACAGCATTCGCCGGAAACCGGTTCGATGCGAGAGGGGACTACCTGTATGCCACAGGCGGCGTGCAACGGACCCAGGACCTGTTCGCCGGGACCAAATTGTATGTCAAAGCGGACGGCCAGGTCTCCGATGCGCCGCTCATCAACAATGAGCAATATTCCGCAGGGGGAATAGACAATGTACGGGGGTACAGGGAAACCGAAGAGCTGGGCGACAGCGCCGTGCATTGCACCGTCGAATTGCGTGCCCCCGAAATAGCCGCATCTCACGGCCTATGCGATGGAAAAGTGCAGTGTACGCCGTATATCTTCTACGATCAGGCACACGTTTATGTGATTGATCCATTGCCGGGTCAGGAACCGAATTTCAATCTCGAGGGAACCGGCGTCGGAGTAAAAGGACTTTACGATAAATGTTTTGAGTATGAAACCTGCTGGGCGACCGCCTTGTCCACCACGCAGCATACCAAGGCCGGCGACAGCATGGTCCATTTCAGGGTTAAGTATCTGTACTGACGAAGTTTTTAGTTTTTAGTTTTCAGTTAACTAAGAACTGCCTTTTTGCCTTTAGGGGAGAGCCATGGTTAAAAGAGCATTGGCCGTTTTTCTGTGCCTGGGGATTACCTTCCTGCCGGCAATCAGCAATGCTGGAGCAGGCGCGAAGATCCCGGGCTTCGACAGGGCTTTTTTGCCCCCTCTCCCCAAGCCAAAAATACCGAACACAACGGAGAAAACCCACCCGGAACTGAGACTGACGGTGGCCCCAAAGCCCAAGCACAAGGGTGCTTCAGTTCTGGCTTCGTCCTCTCCCGCCACTCTTCCCGTGGCCGTGAAAGACAGTTCCGGAAATATCATATTAGGGCCGGGCATATCGAGTATCTCCGTTAACCCAAACCAGAACGAAATGGTCGTCACGCAGGACGCTCCGCAGGCGATTCAAAAATGGAGTTCCTTCAATATCAGCTCCAACGGCGGGGTCCAGTTCGAACAGCCAAACTCGAGTTCGGTTGCCTTGAACCGCATCTTCGACCTGAACCCGACTCAGATATTCGGAAAGCTCACCGCCAACGGCCAGATATATCTGATCAACCAGAACGGTATCCTGTTCGGGCGAGGATCGCAGGTCGATGTCCATACCCTGATAGCGTCGTCGCTCGATATCTCCGATCAAATTTTCACGAGCGGGGCGCTTAATTTCACAGCCCAGGACTACCAGTTGGCCGGCAATACCAATTATCTCAACGCTTCCGTCATAAACCAGGGAAAAATTACTACCGATGCCCTGGGTTCGGTTTTCCTGCTGGCGCCCAGCGTCACCAATAGCGGGACCATCCAGACACAGGTCGGCCAGATCGGCCTGGCAGCGGGAACGGGTGTAACCCTTGCCTACAACGCGGCCCTGAGCACAACCGACTTGCAGGTTTCGATCAACAAAAACCCCGGGCAGGCGACGAATAACGGCCAGATCACAGCCAATAACGGCCTGATCGGCATGTACGGCGAAAATGTCACCCAGAATGGCGTCATCAGCGCCGTATCCGCAATCAAGCAGAACGGAGCAATCGACCTCTTTGCGGTTGACACGGTCTCCACCGGTGCCGGCAGCATCACGAGCACACCCATATCGACTTCAAAGGAAACAGTGGATCAATCCTTTACGTCTCAGGGAGGAGTGATCGACATAGGGGGAATGAGTGCCACCACGCCGGTCCAGACGATCGTGCTCGGCGGACTTCTGCAGGCGCAAAGCGGCTCAATCACCCTGGATGCCGCCCAGAGGGTGTTTATGGCCAAGGGCAGCCGCACCGATGTCAGCGGCTCTTGGATCAAGGAACCGGCTTCTGCGGCCGCTATCCAGGTGCAGATGAACAGTGAGCAACTCCGCGATGAACCCATCCAGAAAAACGGCATCCTGCTGGGCGCAAAGATTTGGGTAAATCCCTTGTTTGGCTCTTCGATAGGCGATATATCCGGCGCCCTCCAGACGCAAAATACAACGGCCCTGCAACGCAGTCTGAAAGGCGGGTCAATCACTATCGATTCCTCAGGGGACATCATCGTTAAGCAGGGGGCGACGATCGACTTTGCGGGAGGGGGGGTTCGCTACGCCGCCGGGTATGTACCAACGACGGAACTGGCCGCGGGATACAAACTCTATGACATCAGCAATGCGCCCGAGGATCTCCATTACAATCGAATAATCAATACGGGCACATACGAAAGCAGTTATCTCGAAGGGTCCAATGCCGGGACGTTAACGACAAACGCCTACCACATAGTCCTGGACGGCCGGCTCGAAGGATCGGCGACTCCCGGCGTTTATCAGACAAAGACCTCTGAAGTTTACGACAGCTTTGGGGACCAGAAAACCCTTGGCTTGGCTTTGCCGAAGGGCGGTACGCTGATTATAGGAAATGCCGAAGCGCTGAACGTTCAGTCGAGCGATAGGGATTTCCAGTTGAATTCAGTGGTCTTTGCGCGGGATGTGCCCCCCCTGCCTGCAGACTTCGGCCCCTCGGACCAGCCCTATGCAGGTCCTCAACCGACCATTCTGTCCACAAATGTATTGAACGCCGCAGGGTTGAGCAATCTTCAGATATACTCCAATACCACGCTCGCAATCGATGCCGGCGCTCAAATCGCCGTCAGCCCCGGCGGGAGCTTCACTGCTGTAGCCCGGCAAATACTGAACCAGGGCGCAATCAGTGCCCCCGGGGGGCTGGTCAACCTGACACTTATGGATAATGTTACCACCACTGCGCCGATTTCCGCTTCGAATCCGTCACTCGTTTCACAAATAATCCTTGCCGGTGGGAGCAACGTCGATGTTAGCGGACAGCGAATAAACAACTCCTCGCTGAACCGCAGGGCTGGAACCGCGAACAACTTTAGTTTTGTCGGGGGCGGTACGGTCACACTCCTCGATACTACACAATCAGGAGAAGGCGTTCAGGTGCAAAACGGCGCCGGGATCAATGTCAGCGGCGGATACGGTATAAATCAAAAAGGAAGTCTCACCGGAGGAAATGCGGGAAAGCTGTCGATCCAGGGGTCGAATATTATCCTCCAGGGGAACCTTGCGGGGTATTCGCTGGTTGGAAATAATGGCGGAACTATCCAACTGATCGCTTCGTCGGTTGAGGTAACCGCTTCGCCCCAGGACATCGGGAGCGGAGGGCTGATCTTCGGGTCACATCAATTGGATGGCACAGGTTTCACGCAAATCGATCTGGAGGCGGTCAATAACCTTACCTTCGACCCGGGTGCGCTCCTTTCCACTTCCCTGGTCAAGCTCGCAACACCCACTCCGGGGATTAGACAGAGGGGAAACGGCCTTATCACCGTCACCGAAAGTCTCGTTGGAGCGTCTTCGATCAAAGCGGTTGCGGGAGTGACCACCTCTCAGAGTAATGGCAACGCGAACGCCGAAGTGAACGTCTCCAACGGGGCAGACCTGAAGGTCGCCCTAGGTGGCTCGATCACGATGAACGCACCGAGTATCGATATTGCGGGCACTCTGGATGCCCCGGCCGGCCAGATAATTCTTACGGCTACGGCGCCCCAGGCGGCGAACCTGACCCTGGAGGGAACAGGGCAGATACTTGCGCGCGGCTACAACCAACCGGCTGTGAAGCCGATCTTCCTCCGTCTGCCTGTCGGGTACGCGCCCATTTCCGGAGGCAGCGTAATACTGTCGGCTCCCCTTGGGTCAGTGACCACGCAGGCCGGTTCCCTGGTGGACGTTTCGGGCTCCCTCCCGGTCAAAACCTGGCTCCTGAACGGCAGCGGGGTCCCCAAAGCTCTGATGGTTGCGAGCAACCCCGGCAGCGTAACTATTTCCGCATTCACGCCGTCCCTGAACGGAACACTCGAAGGAGCCGCCAAACTGGCCGGTCTGCAAGGCGGCACGCTGGCGATCTCGAGCTTGAACGCACAGGCCGATTACACCATATCCAATTCGGCTTTCGGAAACTACCTTGCCGGGGGGTTTGATGCGCTCACTTTCAGCAGTAACAAGGCGCTGGTTTTCTCCGGTCCCATGAATTTTACGGTCGGGAGGAGCCTGACATTCGATGCGCCCTGTTTTACGGAATTCGGGAACGACCAGCTAAACTTCCAGGCCCCCTTGATTACGCTTCAGAACTTCTCTTCAAGCGCCGGACAGACGCCGGAGACTTCATCAGGCGCTTCTCAACTGACCCTGGCCGGCGGCTGGATAGACGTGAACGGCGCTTTTTCCCTTTCCGGGTTTCAGAACGTCACCTTATCGGCGGTACACGACCTCACATTGTCCGATCATGCATATGGCTCGAGTTCGAGTTGGAAAGGTCAGATGCAAACGCCGGCCGATTTGACCCTGCAGGCGGACCGCATCTACCCCACCGCGGACTCTATTTTTACGATAAACTCCGGCGGCACAGTTACCATCCTGCCCAGCGATTCGCATAACTCGTCTCCCATTTATTCGGCAAACGGCAACCTCACCATCCAGGCACAGAATATTGATATGGAGGGGGGCGAGTTGGCGGCGCCAATGGGGCAGATTTCGTTGCTGGCCCCCTCCGGGCGTATCTATCTGGCCTCCGGCAGCACCGTCTCGACCGCCGGATCGATTGCAGTAGATTATGGAACTCTGAACACTGTTTTCTGGACTACTACGGATAAAGCCAACACGCAGGACACCAACGGCATTACGGTGCCGGGCGCACCGCAAAGTTCGGTAACTATTACCGGCAGCGAAGTGATTATGAAGACAGGGTCGACAGTCAACATCTCCGGTGGCGGCAGTATCTTCGCCTACCAGTTTCAGCCGGGCATCCAGGGCTCCGTTGACCCAACCGCGGGCCGATATGTCATCGTCCCCTCCGGCGCTTATTCACTCCCAGGTCCTGCCATCTATCTGCAAGGCGCTAAAGGCCTGCCGGCCGGCGTCTACTCCATTCTTCCCGAGCAATATGCCTTTTTGCCGGGAGCGATGGTCATAACTAATACGGGCGTCAATGTTACCTCGGGAACAAGAAGAGTTTCCGCCGGCGGTTTTCCCATCGTCGCCGGTTACTTTACCACCATGGGGACCTCTATTCGGCCTTCTCTCATAGAGGCCTTCGAAGTGCAGCCTGCCGCGTATGTTTTAAAGCAGGGGCTTTTCAATACCGCGTCGTTTGTCGCCGGAAATGCCGGAAGCGTTGACATTAACGGGAAAACCACAGTATTGGATGGAAACATCCTGCCAAATGCTTTGCCTGGATATCAGGGCGGTTTCATCTCTCTGAGCGGGACCAACGCCATCATCGAAGCGTCTACCGTTCCACTGCCCTCTAATTTCAATTTCGGCACACCGGTTTCGGATGTGCCGGGCCTTGAGGGAACGCTACAGGTTGCAGCCGATACCCTGTCGGGAAAAGGCTTCCAGGAAATCAGCATCGGAAACATCTCGACCGGCACGAGCACGCCGGTCACCAGCACGATTACAATGGAGCAGGGCGCCGTCCTCAATGCGGCGTCCGTAGTCCTCTCGGCCCAAAACAGCATAACGCTCCAAGCGGGGGCGCAGATAATTGCGGTCGATTCGACGGGGACCGGCTCTGCGAGCCTGATTACCCCGACCGGTTTGCTCAATATGCAGCCCAATTCCCTGGTCCACGCATCGGACCTGGTGACGATGACAATCGGCCAATTGAACTTCCAGGGCGGCCTGCAGATCGATCACGGCACGCTGAACCTGACGGGGCAGAATGTCTACTTCGTGCCGCAGGGGTCCTCGCAGCCGCAGACCGATCCTTTGGGCCTCTACCTTCCCAGTGCGTTCTGGGGCGGGTTCGGTTCCTTCCAAAAAGTAAATCTTTCCGCTTCCGCGGGTTTGGTCGAATTCACCGGCAACATAAGCCTGTCCGCTCAGAATTCTTTCACCATCAACGCGGCATCGATTAAGGCGTTTAGTACGGCGGGCAACGTCAGCGACGCTATCAACGCTCCAACCATCAGCCTTTTGAACACGGGTGGACTCACTCTGAGTCCCACTCTGCAGAACGTGAATTCGCTAAGTCTGAATGCGAACGAGATTTCGGTTGGAGAGGGCGCACTGCTTCTCGACGGATTTGCTTCCGCCAATTTCAACGCAGTAAACGACATAACTTTCAGGGGGGTGGGGACTCTTTCCACCGGCGGAAACCTCAACTTCACATCGGCCCGCATTACGACTTCCTGGTACGAGGATGCAAACACCCCGTACACGGCCGCAAGCTTTCAAATTACAGCCGGGGGCAATGTCACGATCGCCAAGAGCGGCGGCCAGCCGGACACGACTTCGGTGCCCGGAGGGACCCTGGGGATAACCGCGGCGACAATCGACGACTCCGGAGTCGTGGACGTATCCTCGGGCAACATAACGTTTACGGCTACCGGATCTGGCCCTGGCAGCGGAATCTTCCTGAGGAGCGGCTCTGAAATACTGGCCCGCGGCTGCGCCTATGCACCGGGGGGTAACGTCCAGCTCAACGCGGGTAACGGGGCACTGACCATGGAACAGGGGGCGCTTATCGATGTTTCGGCCGGCAGCCAGGGAGATGCGGGCTCCATCTCGATCGTCGCTCCGGTGGGAGGCGCGAGCTTGCAGGGGACTTTTGCGGGGGCCGCACAAGGCGGCGCAGGAGGCTCTTTCTCGCTTGATACATACAACCTCGGAGACGGAACGGCCTTCTCGTCTCTTTATTCAAATCTGGGAGACTTCACCGGGTCCCTGAACATCGAGACCCGCACCGGCGATTTGACTGTAAACAGCGGCGTTACCGTCACCGCGCAGAATGTGCAACTGACGGCGGATTCGGGCAACATCGACCTGTCGGGAACGATCAATGCCTCGAATGCTGCGGGTGGCGGCTCGGTCCAACTCTATGCGGGACAAAACCTCACCCTTTATAACGGGTCGCTGATCAGCGCAGCCGGCTCGCAGGGCAATCCCAACGGGGGAACAATCCTGCTGAGCACCACGCAAGGGAACCTGATTTTCCAGCAGGGCGCAACCCTCGATGTTGCCGCAAGCGGTTCGGGTCAAGGTGGAACCGTTTATTTCAGGGCCCCCGTGAATACCGCCGGCAGTGATGTGAATATGAATCTTGCCGGCACCATCAACGGGGCAACGCAAATTCTGGCGGAAGGCTTCCAGTATGGCACACCTACCGGAGTTTCCGCGCAACAGTATACTTATAACAACCTCACGATCACCAGCACCTCGAGTTGGCAAAACGGAATCCAGAATTTCATGAATACTTATGGCTCGGCCATACAATCCGGGCCATTCGGGCTATTTACGAATCTCACTCTGACCGGCGGGTCTGCAGGACCCAACTTCGTGCCGGGCCTGGAGATTGACAGTACGGGCAGTCTGACCCTTAACTCCGCCTGGAACCTGACATCGTGGCGCTTTGGCGCCAATTCCGTACCCGGCGTGCTGACGCTTCGCTCCGGCGGCGATCTGGTCATCAACCAAAACCTGACGGACGCTCCCACTGCATACTTCAACCTCACCGGCCCCAAGGGTGCTCCTTCATGGGGTCTAAACCTTGTTGCAGGGGCCGATTTTAGCAGCTCGAACTTCATGGCCGCCGTCAGGGGCACAGGTAACCTCTGGATCGCAGACGGAATGATGGTCTACACCGAGAGCGCTCCCATCCGCTTCGCCTCGGGAAATGACACCCTGATCGGGAAAGGCAGCCCCAACGGCCTCATGATCGATCCCAGTATCAGGTACAACCTGGGATCATACAGCGGATCGGTTCACGGGAATGTAGGGGGAAATCTCACTATAGATGCCGGCGCTATCCAGACGGCCACAGGCGATATCGATATCACAGTGGGCGGAAACCTGAGTCTGGAAACGGATACGATCTTTGGCTTTCCAAACGGCAGCGGTCCGAGCGCCCTGGGATCGATTCGCACCACCGGGTCTGCGCCCGCGGGCCAGAGCCTGTCAAGCTATTGGCTTTACGATAATGGCGGAAGCATCACCCTCAGGGTCGCCGGCGCGGTCCAGGGGAACCTGCAAAACAATGCATGGGATAATGATTATCAAGTATCCACAGGGGGCCGTTCATCCCGCTTTTACGATAATTGGAGTGCAAAGTATGTTACCAACGCAAACAGCGGTACCGATGCCACGGAAGGGCTGGCGACCATGGCCGGGGGAAACCTCACTGTTTATTCGGGGGGGGATTTCTTTTCCCAGGTCGGTACTTTCGGGTATGGGCAGGGCAATCTGACGATTTTCTCGGGAGGCAACATACTTGGACGGTTCCTGGTGCGCAATGGCAGCGCGGAACTGAGCGCGATGGGGAACTTCGGGAGTTCCCAGCAGTTGCAACTTATAGAAGCTGCCCCCGCGCTGCCTGAATACCCCACGAATTTTGCCGGTCAAATCCCTGCGATTAATGTGCAGATAAACGTTGCCGCCCAGGGCGGCCTCTATCTCGCCGCAGTGGTCAATCCCACGCTGGCTGAGACCGGTAGCGCCCGCCAGAACCTCGGTTATTCCCAGACCTCTTCCGTCAGCCTCACCGCCGTTACCGGAGATGTCCTCATCGCGGGCGACGTCCCCTCCTTCTTCACCTCTTATATTGCCAGCTCCTCATTCAACAGCGTGATGCCGGCAACACTCAATGTCAACGCCGGCCAGGACATCCTCCTCACCGGCAGTATCATTCTGGCGCCCTATGCCGATGGGACTCTCAGCCTCGTCGCCGGCAGGGATATAGATGGACAAACCGCTGCCAATGCGGTCGGCAGGTCACAGATTCTAGTCTCCGACGCCGACCCTGCCCTCGTCTATGGCCCCAACAATAGCCTCAACATAACTTCCTTGTTGTCGACAGGCAGCCATGATCCGAAGGTTCTCCATCTTAACGACACGACCGGCCCGGTAATAGTAAGCGCCGGCCGCGACCTGGAAAACATAAACCTGATTTTACCGAAAGCGGCTGAAATCTCGGCCGGCCGGGACATCCTCAATATCTACTACCAGGGGCAGAATGTAGCCCCCTCCGATGTGACGACTATCACGGCAGGCAGAAACATAACCTTCAGCTCCGCGCCTGGAACCGTTCCCGCTAACACCGGGCTCCAACTGGCCGGCCCCGGCTACCTCGTCGTCCAGGCCGGAGGTTCTATTGACCTTGGCACAACGGCCGGAATTCAATCTCTGGGAAATTCCTCCAATCCCGGGCTTGCTTCCCTCGATACGCAGGGAGCTTCGGTCATGGTCATATCCGGGTTTACCAGGGACGTTTCCTGGGATGACGCGACCGCGTTTTTCGATGCACTGCGCAATCAGGGAACTGAATACAGTAAATTGCAGGCGGAGGGGGACACCTCAGGTGCGCAAGAGGTCATCAGAGAGACGAGGAGCAGCGTCATCGAACCGTTTATAGGCACCTCTGCAACAAAGGGGGCCGGCGATATAAATATGACGACTTCGCAGATCTCCACACTTGGCGGAGGCGACATATTCGTTTTGTCCAACGGTAATATCAATGTCGGCCAGACCGCCTTTGTAACCGCTGCGCAGACTCAGAGCACTGGAATATTTACCGGCTTCGGCGGGGCTATAAACATTTTTTCGGTAAAAAACGTCAACGTGAACGAGTCGCGGGTGATGACCTTCTTTGGCGGAAACATCACTATGTGGAGCGATACGGGAAACATCAATGCCGGCCGTGGTTCGACAACGGAAATAGACGCTTCTCCTCCATCGCTGCAGACAAATGCCAACGGTCAACAGGTGCTTGTGTTTAATCCTCCCGAGGTGGGAAGCGGGATACGCGCGCTCACTTACGCTCCAGGGGAGGAGGAAGCGGCGCCTCTGGCCGGGAACGTCTATCTATTTGCGCCCCAGGGGGTGATCGACGCCGGACAGGCCGGAATCGCCGGGCGAAACGTTATCCTTGGGGCCGTGCAGGTGCTGAATGCGAGCAACATCATCTTCTCAGCCGGATCGGTAGGGGTGCCTGTCTCGACCTCACTTGCCGGCCTGGGCGCACTTACGGGAACGAGCGCCGTTACACAGGGCCTGCAAAACCAGGAGGCGGCAATCATGAGCGCAGCGGCCGCCAAGCTGGCGCCGAGCGATACTACCTCCGACGCCTTCTCCGCCGCATGGCTCGAGGTCAGGGTGTTGAGTTTCTTCGAGGTAGACCCGGGCGACAGCGGCTGGGAGAATACGGATAATTAGCAGTGAGCAGTGAGCAGGAAAAGCAGGGACAAAGCAGTGAATAATGAACAGCAAAAATGCCATATTAGCCGGCTACAGATCCTGCCTGCCGCATTTGTTCTTATCTGTTCACTGCTCACTGCTCACTGCTCTTAATCTTTTCACACTTCTTTCGGGGGTAATGTAGTGCGCAGGTTTTTCTTCTCCAGATTTACGGCAGTAGCGGCAGCGATCGTACTTGTCTCCATCTTCTCAGGCGCAATCCAGGCCCATGCCTGGTGGGATGACAAATGGCAATATAGAAGGAAAATCGTCTTCGATACCACGGCCACGGGCGCGGATATCAAGGAGAACCTGAACGAAACCGCCGTTCTCCTGAGGCTTCATACCGGCAATTTCAACTTTGCCGGCGCCAAAGACGACGGTTCCGACATTCGATTCATGAGCGGCGACGACAAACTTCCGTTGAAGTTTCAGAAAGAGATCTACGACGCGGCTAATGAGATCGCCCTTTTCTGGGTCAAGGTCCCGCGGATTATGGCAGGTTCGAAGCAGGACTTCATCTGGATGTACTATGGGAACAAATCCGCCGTCCCGGTCCAGGACCAGGGCGGGGTCTACGATGTCAATCAACTGCTCGTCTATCATCTCGACGAAGCGGAAGGAAAACCCAGGGACGAAACTGCCTATGGAAACCACCCATCCGAGTTTTCCGCCGAAATGGGCGTCCCGGCAGTCATTGGCGCAGGCTTGACCTTGAACGGTTCGAGCGACAGGATAGTCATTCCGAGGTCCCCATCGCTGAACTTTTCCACCGGTTTTACTTTTTCGACCTGGATAAGGATCTCTCAGCCCCAGAACAACGCCCGAATTCTCTCATGGGAAGACCAGAATCAGTCGCTCGTCATAGGGATCGATCAAACGAAGGTATTTGCAAGGGCGACGGCAGGCGGCCAGACCGTGGAAACCGAAAAGACCGCCGACCTGCCCCTTCAATCCTGGCATCACCTGGCCGTGACCGCCGAACCCTCGAAGCGTCTGACAATATACCTCGACGGCACGGAAATGAATTGGGTGAATCTGCCCGGTACTTTGCCCGAACCGGCCGCCGACCTGTGCATCGGCGCAGCCCTCAATGGAGCCGGTTTTTTTGCCGGCGACCTCGACGAAATCGAGTTGTCAAAAACGGCCAGGTCGGCCGAGTGGCTCAAGACTGCCTTCAGGGGCCAGGGGCCGGATAACGTCCTTGCCTCTTTCATGGAGGAGGAAGGCAATGCCGGCAGCGGCGAGAGCCTTACCATTCACCTCATAAAAGTCGTCGCCAGGACAATTACTCTCGACGGCTGGCTCGTCATAGGCATCCTTGTAATTCTGGGGGCATTCTGCTGGATTATCTTTTTGACGAAGATGTTGAGCTTGTACCAGACCAGCCGTGCGAACAACACTTTTACCCAGGAGCTAAGAGAAGCGCCGAAGTTTGACACAATCTACAATCAGGAAGAAAACGGGTTTGCAGGGTCGTCCCTGTACCGGGTTTATGACGCGGGCTTCGAGGAGTTGAAGTTAACCCAATCGAAAATGGACAAAGAAAAAAACGGCCTCTCCAAGTCCATGCTGCATTCGGTTCAATCGGCGCTCGATAAGGCCACAATGAAGGAAAGCAGGCGGTTCGGCGCCGGGTTGATGATACTGACGTTCGGAATTTCCGGCGGACCGTTTCTGGGTCTTCTCGGCACGGTGTGGGGGGTAATGAACACCTTTGCAAGCATGGCCGAGGCCGGGGAGGCGAATCTTACCGCTATAGCCCCAGGCGTCGCCTCCGCGCTGGCCTGTACCCTTGCCGGGCTGCTGGTGGCAATTCCAGCGCTCTTTTCCTACTCTTTCCTCACGCAGCGCATCAAGGACCTCAATGCCGATATGTACCAGTTTACCGATGAATTCATCCTCAAGCTCCAGGGAGAGGAAGAATAGCAGTGAACAGTGAGCAGAAAAGAACAAATGCGGCAGTGCGGCAGGCAGGATCGGTAGTGGCATTTTGCAGCTCACTGCTCTCTGCGGCTCTGCGGTGGAGTTTTGAGAGGGAAGACTGAAAATGAAAAGAAACCCTTACGGCGAACATGAAGTCATCGATGAAATCAACGTCGTTCCGCTGCTCGATCTCGCCTGGAATCTTTTGCTCGTGTTCATGATAGTGGTGACGGCTTCGGTTCAGGGCATCAATGTCAACTTGCCCAAGGCGAGCGCCGCGACAAGCTCGGTGAAGCCCACCACGAAGGCGATTACGATCACGGCCGAGGGGAATATCTTCCTTGACACCTTTCCGGTGACGATAGCCGAACTTGAGACGAGGCTGAGGCAGTACAAGGCGGTAGATCCAAACCTGCCCGTCGTGATCAAGGGGGACGAAAAGATCTCCTACAAAAGCGTCATAGAGGTCCTAGATGTGTTGCAGAGGCTCGAAATCAGTCAGTTGGGCCTTGTTACGCAAAAGCTTACGAAATGAAACAGTGAACAGTGAGCAGTGAGCAGAAAAAGCAGGAACAAAATAGTAAGCAGTGAACAGAAAAGAACAAATGCGGCAGGCAGGATCGGTAGCCGGCGAACGTGGATTTTACAGTTCACTGTTCACTGCTAACTGCTCACTGTTCACGGGGTTTTAGAAGATGAAGAAATCCAATAAGAAGTCCTCCTCGACAATGACCTGGATTATCAGCGGGTGCGTTGGGCTGGTGTTGTTGGGCGGTTGCATATTCGTGGCGAAGCTGCTCATGTCGGATTTGGGACCAACGAGAAAGAACCAGGTATCAACGGTCAATCTGCTCCCGCCTCCGCCTCCGGTCGTCAAGGAAAAGCCCCCCGAGCCGGAACCGCAGGTGAAAAAAGAAAAAATGAAAGAGCAGGTAATAGAAGCCGGACCGGACACCCGCCAGGATGACGCCAATAAACCTGACGAAAAGCCTGCCGGCAAGCAGCTCGGTCTCGACGCCGAGGGGACCGCCGGAGGCGATGCGTTCGGGTTGATCGGAAACAAGGGAGGCGCAGGCCTGGTAGGCAGCGGCGGGGGCGGTTCGCCCTTTGGCAGATATGGCAAGCTCCTCGAGGACGAGTTGAATCGCAAGGTGAAGAAACGGCTGGAAGGTAACGGGGGAATTCCCAAGGGAAAGCTTCAGCTTACGGTGCAGATCGACGTGGATGCCCAGGGCAAAATCGTAAGGTTCAGGATCGTTTCGCCTTCGGGCGATGCCAAACTGGACAGTGTCGTCAGGGAAGCCCTGAAGCGCGACGGCTCCATCAGTCAACCGCCGCCCGAAGGAATGCCCAGAGGCGTGAACGTCCGCATATCGTCACAGGGGTGACAAACGCAGTGAACAGTGAGCAGTGAACAGCAAAAAGCTGAGTTTTCACGTTAAGGGGTGTGACAAGTGGAGTGAACGGTAAAGAGCGAAGAGTGAGGGGTGAGGGGTGAGATTTTCACTGCTCACTGCTCACTGCTCACTGCTGTTAAGGGGGGGAGTTTTGATGTTAAGGGGTATAGTTGTCCTGGGAATAGTTGCGCTTATTTTATGTGTTTGCGTAACGAATGCCTTTTGCGAGGAACCAAAAGCAGCGGAGCCGACCGGCATGGAGTTGCTTGCGGATATTTTGAAGTCCAAGGGGGTTATCAGCCCGGATGAAGCCGCAGCCCTTAAGGCGAAAACGACCGGAGCTGAGTCGCCCGAAAGCGTAAAGGCGCTCGTCGATCTCCTGAAGAATAAGGGGTTGGTCAGCGATGGCGAGGCGGACCGCCTCAATCAGACGCTTGCCAGGACGACGACATCGTCCCAGCAGGCAGCCGCCAAGGCAATTCTGGTCGTCCCGAGAGATCAGGAATACGTCCAGAAGATTACTCAAAACGTTGTCACAGAGGTAAAGAAAAACATCGACGAGCAGGTCCAAACCGAGGTCGCCCAAAAGGCCAAAGACGGCACCCTAGCCGGCCTTGGGCCGGAGGTCCCCGAATGGCTCCGGAAGCTTCGAATCAGCGGCGATATACGGTTGCGCTATGAGCCTGTTTTTTACGCTAACACGAACGGTTTTATCCTCGACCCTAACAATCCGACCCAGCAAATACGCTCAACCCTCAATAGCCAGGCTGAGTATGTGTACGCCCGTCTCAAAATTGAGGCCGACGTCAACGATGAGGTGACACTGGGAGTGAGAATCGCCTCCGGGAATCAAACCAACCCGGGGTCTGACAATGCCATCATGGGTGATTATTTTATCAAGGACGGTTTTCTCCTCGACCAGGCATATCTGCTGTTCAAGCCTGTAAGTGATTTGAGAATATGGGCCGGACGTATTCCCAACCCCTGGTTTTACACCGACCTTATATGGGCCAACGACCTGAATTTCGAGGGTGTGGCGGCTAACTACACAAGGAATATATGCAGCGACCTGACGGGCTCCATTACCGCAGGAGCTTTTCCTCTCCAGGCAATAACGCAGGAGGTAACACAGGCTGAGCAAAAGTGGCTGTTCGGTGGACAGGCGACCGTTGAATACAAGCCCAACAATCAGTATTCGGCCAAACTGGGCGTCGCGCTCTATGATTATGAAAACACCCTCGGCGTTGAAAACCCCGTAGGGGAGACCATTAACGACTGGACGGCGCCCCTCTTCATGCAAAAGGGGAATACCGTTTTCAATATCGAGCCCCAGACCGGCGGCATTGCGCAAAAGTTCGCACTGGCCTCGCAATTCAGAGATCTGGATATGCTTATAGCCGTGGACCTGGCCTTCTGGGACCCAATCCATGTTGTTTTATCGGGCGATTACATAAAGAACATCGCCTTCGACGCACAGCAGGTATCGCTTTTATCCGGAAGACCTGTCCAAGATATGCAGAGCGACGCATACCGGGCGGGCTTGCTTGTGGGTTACCCGACTCCGCGCAAATTTCTGCAGTGGAACGTGTTTGCATACTACAAGTATGTCGGGACTGACTCGGTCGTCGATGCTTTCGACGATCAGGATTTCGCCCTGGGCGGAACGAACGCAAAAGGGTGGATCGTAGGCGCGGAATTGGGCCTTATGAAAAATGTGTGGCTTACCGCCCGCTGGTTTACGTCGGACCAGATTTCGCCTTTCCAGAATTCGACGGGCCCTTTTTCCGTGGACGTGGTTGAATTTGATACGCATGCAGCGTTCTAAAAAAGCAGTGAACAGTGAGCAGTGAACAGAAAAGAACAAATGCGGTGGGCAGAATCGATAGCCGGCGAACGTGGCATTTTGCAGCTCACTGTTCACTGTTCACTGCTTACTGCCTTTTGATTGCGGCGGAGGTAACTGATGGTTCGTATTCTGGTTAGAATTGCCTTGGCCGTTGCAATTCTGGGCCTCGGCCTGGGAGCCGGTCTCGGCTATGGGTATCTCAAGCTCGGCAAGGAGCAGCAGATCCATCAAAAGGAGATGAACCTGATGAACCATAAAATAGCCCTGCTGTCTAAAAAAGCCTCGGACGAGCGCGAGGCCCGCTCTGGCAGCGAGGGCCGCAACAGGTCCCTTCAGACAGAGATTGACAGGCTTCGAAAGGAAAATGCCGAGCAGGCGGAAGCAGTAAAGAAACTCGAGGCCGAAGCGCAATCGTCTGAGGCAAAATTGAAAGGCACTACCGAAGAGGTCGTCCAAATGAAGGCGGCCCGCGACGCAGTGAGCGCTCAGCTCGCTCAGGTTCTTCAGGCCGCCAGGGACATCGAAGCGCAGGCAAAGCTGCTGGCGTCCGGGAAACAAACCCTTGAGGCCTCTTTAGCCAAAGTGAACCAGGACCTGGACACCTGTAGAAATCACAATGCCAGGCTGTGCCTCATAGGGGACGAACTGCTGAAAAAACAGCAATCCAGGAGCACGATGGGAAGCCTGCTCCAAAACGAGCCTCTGACGCAGATCGGGCGAGTGGAGCTGGAAAAATTCACCCAAGAGTACAAGGAAAAAATCGAGCAGGAGAGGCTGAAGAAAAATTAGGGCCGCGATGCAGTGAACAGTGAGCAGTGAGCAGTGAGCAGAAAAAGCAAAAGAAAATAATTCCTCTCGGTTCTATCGCTTCGCGAGGAATAGTGAGCAGTGAATAGAAAAAGCAAGGGTGCGCAACTTCTTCAAATACAAAGGATGCCGCATGAACAAAATAATGAAAGTTTGCTTGTCAGTCTGTATCGTTTTTGCCTGCTGCGGAGCCGGCACGTCAGCTTACGGGTATTGGAGCCAGGAATGGACACAGAACTATCCCCCTGAAGATTTCGGCGCTTTTACGAAAATCGAATTCTTCATAATCGATGCTCCCCGTGCAGTTACGTTCGAAGCCCCTACGTCGATTTCACTTTCCCCCGGGTCGTCCGGCGGCTGGACCAGCATAATTCCCAACTCGGAGTATTCGCTTTCAACCGGTCCTCAATCCGATTCAGCCATTCTGACGACTTATTTTACCGGCCCCCGTAGAGACAAATTTGAAGTGGACTTTGTACTCTGGGATGGCAGCACGGTCGTGGAGAGGCAGGAATTCAAGTGGCTCGGCGGCCACTGGCAAAACCCGAATGGAACTCTGATACTTGACTCATCCGGGGGTTTCGATCCCGGACAGTATAACCGCACGGGAGCATCGACAGGCACCGGCATTCCAATACCATCCACCGCGTTGCTCCTTGCGCCGGCCGGCCTTGGACTTTTACTTCTTCGAAGACGCATCTCGGGGATTGCGGGATGATTTTCCTGAGAAACAGGCCCGACATCAGGCATGTGGAGACCACGTTTCCAGCCTGCCATTAACCGGCCTGAGACTAAAGAAGAAATAGCCGGGTATTTATTAACGACGTAATAAACGCCCGTAGAAGCTCTAATCCCAAATCAGAAGCCCATTCAGAGCTCATGATTCGGGCTTTTTTTATGTCGCGGCAACCCCCGCCCGGTGATGTATATTTGAATGCATTCGGAGGGCACGGAACGGTATAACCACCGCACAGGCCCCACGGGCGTCTGCTCCAGACTCTTGTCAGCTTCCGATGATCTCGTTTAAACATTCAGCATTCGATGACCCCGTTTCCAGCCTGCCATTAGTTGGCCTGGGACCAAGGAATCTCCATCTCCAGCGTGCTTTTTGTGCAGCTAATATAGAGCTTCTTGAAATTCTGTAAATTGTAAATATTTCTATCCAAGTTGTTGTTTTTTCAGCGTCTCCGCGTCTCCGCGTCTCCGCGTGATATGGTCTTCGCCTTTCGGTTGCGGTGCTCGCCGATGTTGAGAAGGAAGGCGCCGTTTCCTTTAACGAGGTCAAAAAGAAACTCGGCCTGAAATGATCCCTTACAGGATCGAGTTTGCCAAGCCCGCCATCAAGCAGCTTGCCAAACTTCCGCGAAATATCCGGCAGAGGGTTTCCGATCATATAGAAACACTTGCCCTCACTCCACGGCCGCCGACTGCAAAAAGCTGGTCGACACGGAATCTCTTTACTGGCTTCATGAAGGAGACTACCGGATAATCTACCAGGTAAAAGACGATGTGCTCCTTGTTCTCATCGTTCGGATAGGACATCGGGGTGATGTCTATCGTAACCTTCCGGACGTGAAGGTGTGAACGACTTAGTGAAATTGCTGTTTTCCGGCGAAAAGAAAATGCAGGGATTTATCTTCACGGCGATGAAATCGAAGGGCTGCACCTCAGGACAGCCAAAGGGCTTCATAATCCACTAATCCCTAGATTCCTAGATTCCTAAATTCCTAAATGCCTAAATCCATAAATTCCTAAATCCCCAAATTCCTCAATCCTATAATTCCCCAATCCCTAAATCCCATGAAAAAAAAGGCCCCTTTTTGCAAAGGGGCCCTGGAACACTTACTCCAAACTAAACGGAAGGCTGTTTACATCAGCGCATCCTACGGGTTCTGCGGATTAGCCGGGCTTACAGGGTGCGGATAGAGTTGATCGGTATCTTTCATAAAGAACATTTCTTCGTTGACCGCCACGCCGTTAGTTTCGCCAAAGGCAGCCCAGAAGTATCTTCTGTCCGTAGCGTTGATCGCCGACGGCGTTGACAACTGATCGACCAAACCAGTCTTTGCACCATTTGTGACCAGGTTGGCCTGGAAAGTCCCGATAGCTCCGCCGGTGAAAGTCGGGCTGGTCGGATCCTGGAACACCCACTCCTTCGAAAAGAAGTTGTCGTATTCCCCGTTCCGGATTGCCCTTCTGCTGCCTTCTACGCCTTCATATTTCAGGGCCATAACGTTGGGATAGCTGTTGGTTCTGCTAAGGACCGTCGCCAGAGGATTCATAGCGAGAGCCTGGTCGGAGTCCGCGAAACCGATGGCGCCCAGATTATTGTTGACGCAGTTCATTTCGGCGCCGGTGCCGTCATTGAAGAACATCCAGGCGTCAGTGTTGCTGGTGGGAAGACCCGTGGAGCCCTGATCAAAACCCAGGGCATGTACGATGCCATAGTCCAGGGTGGCGAGCGTACCGGAACCTGCGACGCGATAACAGGCGTTAATGACATTTTCGCCGTTATCAACCGCAGAGGTGGCGGAATATCCCAAGCCAAGATCTTGCCAGTGCTGTACCTGCCGCGTGAAAATCAAGATCGCCTGAATCCTCGAAATAGTGCTCAACGGCGCGGCGACGCATGCACCGTAGGAGGTGGGGCAGTCAGCAGTGGATGCGCATGCATTGGCGTTGTTGATCCCGCCCACACAAGCACCAGCGGTGCAAGGGAGGTAGGGGGTCTGGGGGCAATCAGTACTGTTGGCGCCGGAACCCGCGGTGCACATATCCCCGGCATTAACAGAATTAGCGCCGGCGGCACACGTCGAGTACGTCACGTCAGTGTGTGCATAGAAGCCGAAAGGGACTATCATCGGGTTGTAAGAGTTGAAACCGCTGAGGCTCGCTGCGGTAATCGGATTGTTGGAGAACTTTCTCGCATTCCCACCAGTAACCGGGGTCCCCGGGTTCGTGTCCTGGGTAAAGCTGGGGGGGAATACGTCGGAAAGTGCAAGGTCGACCCTGAAGCAACCGAGCGCCGCTGCAGTGGTACTGTACATAATACGAAAATGGTAGTCGCAAACATCACCATATCCGGCGCCAAGATTGGAGTCGCCAGGGTTGCAGGAGACCGGATAGACGCCATTGGCGGAATCGGTAGCCACGACGGCGGGACCGGGATTACAAAAGTTGCCGGGACTTGCAAAAGTTGCGGCAGCTATATCTTCGGGTTTTGCCTTGCCCTGCAGGGCAAGAACACCGTCAAATGAAGCCTTGGAAGAGGCGCGCACGGTTATCGTATCACCAGCACCGTCGCAATTTAATCCTTGTGTAATTCCAAGCGTGCCGTTATCAGTATGATTTACAGGCGCGCAATTGTACGGGGGGCCCGCAAGGAAAGTGGCTAACGTCTGGTTGTAGAGCTGGAACTGCGCCGAGGCGCCCCAGAGGTTTAAATTATAGCTGTTTGCGGCCGATGCCTGCCCTGCAAGAGCAAGAGCACCGAACAATACTGCTCCAGCGATTATTGATTTTCGCATGACTTAATTCTCCTGGTTCATGATTTAATTCAGCGGTTTTAAAAGCGAGCCCGCAGGCTCACTTTTCCTAACCAAAAATCTTTCTTCGGCCAACGCCGATCAAACCGAGCAGGCCGGAGCCCATGAGCAGAATGCTCGGGGGAATCGGGGCCGCAGAGCCCGCCGGGTTGATCTCCGAGGCTCCGTTAACTCCGTTCACGTCGGTCACAATGGTAAATCCAGTTGGTATTGCTGCCGCCACCAGTACACCGTTGCTAACCGTACCACCGCGGCCGGTAGGAAAGGGGCCGGTGAAGCTATACAGCAACTGAGTTCCACCGATTGCGTTGTTCACTTCGGTATTGCTCATGGTACCAACAACAATATTTCCGTTATATGTAGCGGTCTTGGCGCCGCCTGCGTTGAGGTTGTTATAATACGTATTCTGGGCGGTTGTAGCCACCGATACGCTGTTGGGATCTCCGGCGATGGCGCTCAATGAACTATAGTTGCTCAATATTGAACCAATAGTACCATTGACGCCAGTCCCCCCACCAACGATCAACTGCGCGGTAGGAGTGGCGGTTCCGGCAATAAAGTCGACTAGCGGGTTGCCGGTAGTGATCGCAAAATATGCCGTGTTGACTTGACTCCACGTGGCCGTGGTTCCGAACGTGCTGAGGCTGATCACGTCGAAGGCGGTATTGTTTGTCGAGGATGCCAAGCTCGATACCGAGCCCATGTCGGTGGCAACTTCGACGCCGGTGCTGGCATCGTACATAACCCGGACGAGGTCGCCGGTGGAAAAAGCGGCTTTCGCCTGGCCGGCAACACCGAACACCAGCAAGCCTGCTGCCAAAACTACGAGTAACTTCTTCATCTTTTCCTCCTGAGAAAGAAATCCATGCATTCTCCTCAGGCAACCCAGCCATCCGACTCATCGCCTTTTCCGTGCAGGCTCTTTTATTCAGTGGGCTTTGAGCCCCTTCATTCCTGCGTCCGGCTAGTCATCGGACCCGTTAGCTTTCCGTCACCCGGTCGCCCGGGTTTTGGCTTTGTCTAAGGGCGGGCCGTTTTCGGCCCTTCGTTTTCACTAATCTTCAACCATTCAATTACGGGAAAAACCTTGCGTGGTAACGCTCACCCCCTCTCGTATCTGAGCCGCAGGGCCAAAAAAAAAACCCTAACCACAGCCTCGCGAGGCTCATGACTAGGGCTTTCTGGTTCTCCAGAAAAACTAGGACAGCAAAGTACCCTGAACTTTATTTTTTCAAAATCTCTTCAAATTTCTCTATTCTGCCGATACTCCCCTGGGTGAAGTTCAATTTTATGTAGCCCGTGAACTCGCTTGTAATAAGGCCGTTTATTACCGACCAAAGCCTTGACAGCTTGTCTGGCTTTTTCTTTTCGCCCTCTTTTTTCTCAAGGCAAGGCCGCATTTAAAAACTCTCAAAAATGTGAACGCCGAATTGATATGACCGATAAAAATTACAGGCCGAGACTAGCAGCCAATTGTTACGTAACCGTGACGTACAAATTAAGATCAGGTTAATTGAGACTTAGTTAAACAAACGGGGCACAGTGGTTAAGCAAGCCGCGTTTTAAAAACTTTCAAAAAAGTGCACGCCGAATTTGATATGACCGATAAATATTGCAGGCTGAGATTAGCAGCCAATTGTTACACAACCGTGACGTACAAATTAAGATTAGGTTAAGCAGTGAATAGTGAGCAGTGAGCAGAAAAAGCAGGAACAAAAAAGCAAGTGAATAGGTGAGTGGGTGAATAAAATGCTTCCTGCTTCCCGCTTCACGCTCCTCGCGAAGCGATAGAACCAATAGGAGTTATTTTTGCTGCTCACTGTTCACTGCCCCTCCCCTACTCGACACCTGAATGAAACTTTGCTGAAACATTTTTGTAATGAGGACGCAATATTATAGGCGGCTTTCCGGTTGCACCGAACAAGTCGCTCTGTGCCGGCAAAGACGCAGCGGGACGCAGGAATAAGGGGCCACAGTTTCCCGGAGCAAATCCGGGCGGCGGGGCCGCACCCGGGATCTGGACGCTCCGCGAAGCGAGCCCTTGTCTGAGCATCTGGAATTCGACAAACTTCAAAGGAGACGCTATGAAAGCAGTATTGGGTCTTGTTCTTGTGGGATCGGTAATTCTTTCCTCTTTGTCCGGGTGCACCGCTGAGGGGCCCAAAATTGCCGTCGTCGATATGGGCAGGGTAATAAGCGAGTCCCAGGAAGGCAAGAAAGCCAATGCCGAGCTTGACGCCCTGGTGAAGGGAAAGAGGGCGGAGGTAAGCCAGAAGGCCGAGGAAATAGATAAGCTGAAAAAGAGCCTGGATAAAGAACCGGCCGCCACCAGAAAAAGCAGGGAAGATGAGCTTCTCCGGGTGAGCGCCGAATATCAGAAGATGGTTTCCGCATATGAGACCGAAGTTCAGAAAAAGGCCTCGGAGCTGCGGGCCGGCCTGGTTAAGGAAATCAAAAACATAGTGGACTCGGTCGCGGCAGAGGAAAAATACGTCGTGGTGCTTAACACTGACAGCACTTCCTACTTTCAGAAGACCATTGACATCAGCGACAAGGTTATCAGGAAGTACAACGAATTGCAGGGAACAAAAGAGTGAGCAGTGAGCGGTGAACAGTGAGCAGAAAAAGCAGGGACGAAAGAGTGAACAGTGAGCGGTGAACAGTGAGCAGAAAAAGCAGGGACAAAAGAGTGGGCAGCGAGCAGCGAAGGGTGACGTTTTCACTGTTCACTATTCACTGTTCACTGTTCACTGTTTACTGCTCACTGCTCTGCATTCTCTGCGTCTGTGCGGTTAATCGAAATGCCTATGCCGCCGATTGGTCGTTCACGCCATCGGTAAGCCTTTCCCAAAGCTATGACAGCAATTTTCGCTTTATCACGACACCTGCCCCAGGCACGACCAAGGACGATTTTGTAACCAGCTTGAGTCCGGTGTTGTCTGTTACGGGAGAGACCGAGCAAACCAAGTTTCAATTCGACACCACTACGAACGCTCAATCATATATTCTGAACCCACAGTTTGACATCATCAACGAAAACGCAGCCGCCAGCCTGACCGAGTTATGGTCGCAAAGATTTTCAACCAGCGTAAATTTTGGGATTGTCCATGACTCGACCCTCCAAGAACAGCTCGAGTCGTCCGGAATTATTACGCAGTTGACCGAGCGCTATCTCTACACTTTCGGGTTGGGCGGCAAGTATGACCTGAGCGAATCATTGAGTCTGGCTGTATCCGGTCTTGCCGCCGACACTATTTTCCCATCGGGAACGTTGCCCAACAGCGATGTTTACCAGGGCACGGTTACGCCGACCTGGGCAGTTACCCTGAAGGACAATATCGGTCTTAGCAGCAATTTTGCCGATACCGCATATAACGACGCCACGACCATAAAATCCCTCACCGAAACGCTCTTCTGGCAGAGGCAGATGACAGACACTCTAAGCTTCAAGTTGAGCGGAGGGTATTATTATACAATGCTTGATTTTACCACCCCGGCGCTGGAGTTCTTCCGCACCCCACCCTTCCTCCGGTTCGTCAACCTGCCGGAAAAAGCGACGGACAGCGGCTTTGTCTTTGGGGCGGACCTCACAAAGGATTGGTCTGAGAGATTTTCCACGGTTCTTTCAGCAGGCAAACAACAATATAATGATGTGGACGCGCGCAGTTTCGATTCGACATTCATTTCCTGTACGGCAAGATATAGATTGTCTGAAGTAACGACTCTCAACTTCCTCGCCAGATATAACACGAACGATCAGCTCTCCCAGGGAAGCTTGACAGTCGATTATTATATTTTCTCTCCATCAATCGAGACAAACCTTACCGAAAACCTCCTTGTCAGACTGTCCGGATCATATGAATATGAAACACAAACCCCGGGGAACGTTAATTTGGATCGATATCGCACCTGGGTCGACCTCACGTACAAATGGCCCAGGTTTTTTGCGAGTCATTAGTTTGCACGGCGCAAGATTATGCCGGCTGACCCCTTTGCTCGAAAAGGCCGGCAGGCAGCGGGCCTGGTGAGCGAGATGCCCTCACCATATCGAACCACATGAATGCGAAAGAGCTTGCTGGAACGAAGATTGTCGGGAAAATGTCACATATCCGTGACGAAGCGGTAATCCATTCCCATCTAAACTGTGTGCATGTTCTACGGGGACTTGGCTGACCCATACATACCTGGGACCCAGAAAGCCCGGCGAAGAGTAAATCTCTATTGCCGGGCTTTTTTGTTTTTCGATCGATGACAGGGGCAAACGAACATCTGCCGTACTGTTTGAGTTCAGCGCAATCCCGAACCTTTAAAGTCAGGGGAAACTCAAAATGAAGAAACTGCTAACCGGCACCGCGATTGTTTTTATGATGGTTTTAACGGCAAGTCTAGTATCGGCCGCTTCAACATCCCAACCAACGGCAATCTACCCATGGTCAGGCTCAGGCACCATCTATTTCATCGACAACGAAACCGGGACCGTAACACCGGAGACCGGCGCGCAGATCACACTCAACCAGGCGGTCACTACAACTGGAGAACCCCAAAACTTTTACTATGGCTTCATTACGCTTACACTCCCCGGCGGTTCAATACCGACGAATATTTCGATCTCGGCTATTGTGGGGCCAGAAGATCCGAAAGCCTGGCACATCAGCGGGTCAAGTCCTCTTCTATTGTCGGCCGAAGGCAGGTTTTCGCATCAGCCGCAACACCGCGGCACCCCTACAGACGCCAGATATACGTTTAGCATTCGCGGAGCCATGCAGGATATCCCGGCATTCAGCTTCCAGGGATCATTTTCCAATGGAGGAGAACCTGAGCGGCCTTTTGAAACGAATACCCATCGCTAATAGCCTGTCATAAAGACCGGGGAGAGAAACGAAGGACCCAACATAACTATCTCGAAAAGACAGTCTTTCACGCGAAGGCGCGTTTTTCGACGTCGGAGAACGCGAAGAAGTCCCAAATAGAAATGAATTGTTGTTCCAGAAAGTTGCTGATGGGTTTCGCTTCCGCTCCACCCATCCTACGGGTCTACCGGTCTTTTCATGGTTTCATGGTGTCCCAAAGGGACGTGAGATACTGCTCCTTGAGAAAGGGGCTGCGCAAAAACTCGAAATCCACTGCCTCCGTCTCAAAGGAACCGCCATTTACTCTGCAACTCCCGGATTCTACTTTTTCTTCTTTTCACCGAGCTTTGCCTTTAAAAGGTCTGCCAGAGTTCCCATGGAATCCGGCTTTCCCTTTAAATATCGGGAATAATCGTCCTCACCTTCCTGATGATCCTCAGAGTCTTCAGACCCTGCCAGCGACAGGGAAATACGTTTGTTCTCCATGTCGATAAGATCGATCCTCACTTCAACGACCTGGCCCTTTGCCACCACCTCGTGCGGATGCTTGATCCTCTTCCCCGCTCCAAGTTTGGAGATATGGAGAAGACCATCCACTCCGGCCGCCAGCGAAACGAACGCGCCGAAATTCGTCAATCGAACCACGGTGCCGCTCTGGCGAGATCCTTGAGGAAAATCCTTTTCAATATTATTCCAGGGATCGGGCAGGGCTCGTTTCAGGCTGAAAGAGAGACGATTTTTCTCCCAATCCAGCTTCATGGCCATCACCTCAACTTCCTGGCCGACTTCCATCACTTCGTTGATGTCCTCCACCCGGTCCCAACCGATTTCCGAGATGGGTATGAGCCCTTCCAGGCTGCCGATCTTCACGAAAGCGCCAAACTTGTGGATGGAGGTGATCGTTGCCATCACCTTCATTCCTTCCGCCAGCAACCCCTTCTGTTCTTCTCTCTGTTTCTGGCGCTCTTCTTCCAGAACCGACCTGTTGGACACAACGATGTTTCGTCCGTTCTCGGCGTATTGAGTGATTCGGAAAGAAAGATGTTGGCCTATTAGATCCTGCGGGTTTCCGGAGTGTTGCAGCCCCATCTGTGAATGGGGGCAAAAACCGCGGAGTCCCCCGGCTATCTTGACTTCAAAGCCGCCCTTTATTTCTTTCTCGACAAGCCCTTCCACAGGGATTCCGCTTCGCCACGCTTCCTCCAAATGGTATCGTCCGGCCTCGCCTCTGGTGATCCGGGTGGTAAAGCGAAGTTCGTTAGCGCCCCCGGACAGAAAATAAGCCTTGATCGTGTCACCTTCTTTGACGGAAAGGTTGCCTTCGTCATCGAGCAATTCCTTCCTGTCGAGATAGCCTTCGCTCTTGCCACCCAGATCAAGGAAGATCCATTCAGCGGAGATCTTAACGATCCTTGCCTCCACATTTTGTCCGGCGTTGAACTGCACAGGCTTCGCCAAGCTTCCTTCTAAGAGCTCGGCAAAGCTCTCCTCTTCACTCATGTCATCCAGTTTTTCGTTATCCTCACCCATTCAGGCCTTTTACCTCTCCCCAAAAATGAATCTTCAGTCGATACACTCTCTCATATGCTCAGCGTCTTCGCCGAGACGGATTTCGCGATTGCGAAATCAATTTGCTTTCAATAATAACGGATCTGGAGCGAAAAGCCACGACAGAACGCCGCCTGGACAGGACGCGGCAGTAGAAGGCAGCGCTACCGGGGGGAGATGATTTGTTTTTAGGACTTCGCCAGGGCAGATTTCCGGGGGAATTTCCACTCTAGAACTGTTCGAAGGCAAAGTTATGGAGTAGGATATTGCGAGTTTGAGATCGCTGGTTTCATTGAGCATTGCTTTGAAGGGAAAAATCAACTTGAACATGCAGCAGATTAGAAATTTCAGCATTATTGCCCATATCGATCACGGGAAATCCACCCTGGCCGACCGTCTGATTCAGCACGCCGGCCTTGTTAATGACAGGCAGTTTCGCGACCAATTCCTTGATAACATGGACATCGAAAGGGAGAGAGGCATTACCATCAAAAGCCAGACTGTGGTGCTCTCCCACATAAGCCGATCCGGTGAGGTCTTCGATCTCAATCTTATCGATACTCCGGGTCACGCCGATTTCTCCTACGAAGTGTCCCGCGCATTGGCTTCGTGCGAGGGTGTCCTCCTTCTTGTAGACGCTTCTCAGGGAGTTCAGGCGCAGACTATAGCCAATCTATATGCAGCCATGGAGCATAACCTCACCATTATCCCGGTGATCAACAAGATCGACCTTCCTTCTGCCGATATCGACCGGGTCAAAGAGCAGATAGAGCATGACCTGGGGCTTGATTCGGACGATGTCGTCCTGTGCTCCGCAAAGGAAGGGACAGGAATCGAAGATGTTCTCGAAGCTATCGTAAACAGGATTCCGCCCCCGTCGGGAAATGCTGAAAAACCTCTTGCAGCGCTGATCTTCGATGCGCACTATGACTCTTTCCGGGGCACCATTGTGAGCTGCCGTGTCTTTGACGGCACAATTCGGCCCGGGGACATCATCCGCCTCATGTATAACGGAGCAACTCATAAGGTGGAAGAGGTGGGTGTCTTCCGCTTGAACAGGGAGTCTCAGGGAGAACTTTCGGCGGGTTCCGTAGGGTACGTGATCGCAGGAATAAAGACTGTGGCTGACGTCAGAATCGGTGACACCATAACCCTGGATTCCAATCCCGTCGAATCTTCCCTGCCCGGATTCAAGGCCGTAAAGCCCGTCGTCTTTTCCTCCCTCTATCCCATTTCTTCCGATGATTACCCATCCCTTGTCGATTCATTGGAAAAGTACAAGCTCAACGATGCTGCGCTGGTGTACCAGAAAGATTCCTCCGCAGCCCTCGGCCAGGGTTTCCGTTGCGGCTTTCTTGGACTTCTTCACCTGGAGATTGTCCAGGAGCGTCTGGAGCGTGAGTTCGATCAGTCCATCATAATGACGGTGCCGAGCGTGCAGTACCAGTTTATACTTGCCGATGGCACTACCGTCACAGTGGAAAACCCCCAATACTATCCGGACCCCACCGTTATCAAAAGTTCTGCGGAACCATTTATAAGGGCCACGATTATCCTTCCCGAGCGCTACATGGGCGCGGTAATGAAATTGTGCCTGGAGCGCCGGGGAGCCAATCCAAGGATTACCTATCCGACACCGGCCCGGGTTGAAATCACGTTCGATATGCCTCTTGCCGAGGTCGTCTTCGACTTCTACGACAGGCTGAAGACGGTCACTCAAGGGTACGGTTCATTTGACTACGAGCTGATAGAGTACCGCGAAAGCGAGTTGGTAAAGCTGGATATTCTGGTGAACAGCGAAAGGGTTGACGCACTTTCTCTTATCGTGCACCGCGACCGGGCAAGGGAGTGGGGAGTCCAGGTCTGCGACCGTCTTAAGGAAGAAATACCGAGACACAACTTCAAGATAGCTATCCAGGGCGCCATCGGGGGAAAGATAATCTCCCGTTCGACCATTTCTCCTTTCAGAAAAGATGTCACGGCCAAATGTTACGGAGGGGACATATCCCGGAAGCGCAAACTTCTTGAAAAGCAGAAGAAAGGAAAGGCGAGGATGAAAATGGTGGGTTCCGTTATGATCCCTCAGAGCGCATTTGTTTCCGTCCTGAAAACCAAAGATGAATAAAAAAACGGGTGAATGGGAGAATAGGTGAATAGGGAAAAACAAAAAAAGAGGTCACGCCCCGGACTCTACATTCACTTCCCGTTCTGCCGCTCAAAATGCCTTTATTGCGACTTTTACTCCGTTGCTTCCACTGCTGCAATCCCGGCATGGCTGCAAGCCGTTCAAAGCGAAGTACTTCTATACAAGGAAAGATTCCACGATTTCGACTCACTCTATCTAGGGGGCGGCACCCCTACAATTCTCGGTGAGAGGGAACTCGCCGAGCTGCTGGAGTGCATCCATAAGTATTTTTCCTTTCGCCCCGGATCAGAGATGACCATAGAAGCCAATCCCGACGGTCTGTCCAAGGATAAGCTTAAAGCCATTGGAGATCTGGGCCTTAACCGAATCAGTCTTGGTGTTCAATCCCTAGATGACAGGGACCTGAAATACCTGGGAAGAAGTCACAGTTCCAAGCAGGCGCTCATAGCGCTCGATATGATCCGCTCCTGCGGGTTTGCCGATGTCAGCGCAGATCTTATGTACGGGCTGGAGACTCAGAGCTTGCAAGGATGGAGAAGGACGCTGGATCAAATCCTTGAATTCAATCCCGAACATATTTCATGTTACCAGATGACCATCGAAATGGGCACCCCGTTATGGAAGATGAAAGCGGCCGGCCGGGTTCGATCCATTGGTGAAAAGCTTGAAAGTGCGTTTTTCATTTGGACTTCTCGCTATCTAGAGAAGCACGGTTATCAACACTACGAAATATCCAACTTTGCTCGAGGCCGGGAATTTATGTGCCGTCATAACCGAAAATACTGGAGCCATATTCCTTACCTCGGTTTGGGTCCCTCAGCTCATTCATTCCTTGCCGGAAAAAGATGGTGGAATGTTAAATCGATCAAGAAATACTGCCGGCTCCTCTCGGGGGGAAAGGCGCCTGTGGAGGCCTCCGAGGTTCTTTCTGAAGAGCAGCTTGACCTTGAAACCCTCGATCTTGGCTTAAGGACAAGCGATGGCGTAGATCTTCATGCACTCGGAGTTGACTTGAGAATCGATGAGGCCTTGGCAAAGTTGCAGAAATCGGGTCTTGTAAAAGTTACAAACGGGAGAATCCAACCGACCCGCAAGGGTTTTCTTGTGGCGAACAGCCTTCCTCTTATGCTCTGCAGTTAAGTTCAAAAGCTCAGTTGCACCCCTCGAACAAGAAATCGTCGATAAAATCATCTCGTGTCATCTGTGTAGATGAGTCTGCCTCACGCTGAGAGCTTTACCCATAAGTACTTTTCGCAACTGAAAAATCACGTCCTTGTAACAAATCCGCTAATCTCTGTAACACAGCCGCAAAGTTGTTACTGTAAAGTCCCGCCAACTCAAACAAGGAGGGATTATCGATTGGAAAACTTCAGCCTGAACACCGTACTCCTGAAAGAGATCTTCGAGCGTGCAAAACCCTTGGGGCACAACGAAGAACCGGAAAACCTCAACCTTGGATTTGGATTCTTGTACTATGGACTGGTCAGGGCACTGAGACCGAAACATCTTCTGGTGATCGGCTCCGGTTTCGGGTTCAGCGTGGTGTGCTTCGCTCTCGGGATCAAGGACAACGGCGGAGGTGCGCTCACTTTCGTCGATCCGTCCTATTCCCTGCTCAAGAACGGCCCGTTCAAAACAATCGGCGGAGCAGACAAGTGGAGCGAACCCAACAAGGTCCGGCAGCATTTCCAACAGTTTGGCGTGGAGGAGATCGTAACGCACTACAAGCTGCGGTCCGATCAATTCTTTTCATCCTATGCCAATCTCGGTTTACCGGAAATAGATATTGCCTTCATCGACGGCAGCCATGCCTATGAGTACGTAAAGCACGATTTTCTCCGCACTCTCGAACATGTCCGCAAGAACTCGTACATTCTCCTGCATGACACCAATATCTACGTCCGTGAGGTGATCGGTCACTCGGGGGTTAAGAAATGGATGAAAGTGATCAAGAAGGAGAAGGACTTCTTCGAGGTCATCAACTTTCCTTTTTCCTCCGGTATGGCGCTGGTCCGCGTTCTGCAAAAGGAGGTATGGAGGTGTACGAAACCATAGTGCATCCTATCAGTCTCATATTTGCTACCGTAGCGCTTTGCGGTCTGTTGTATCTATTTTGGCGTTATATCTGGTTTTTCAGGAATCCGGCCAGAAGCATTCCCTCTGAGGGTTCCGGCATCCTCAGCCCGGCCGACGGCACCGTCGTTTATGTGAAGGAAGTCTCGCCAAATGAAGAGGTCCTCACGATAAAACAAGGTGTTAAAGCCACTCTCAACGACATAGTCAAAGAGGATGTTTCCCGCCCCAAGATTCTCATCGGGATTTTCATGAGCCCATTCAATGTGCATTTCAACCGCGCACCGGTTTCGGGCCCAGTCCGGTTCATCCATCACTATCCCGCCCTTCGGGGAAATGCATGCATGGCGGCCATGCATCTCAGAACGCTACTCAAGTGGCTGCCCCTTTACAAAAACAGCACCCATATCATCGGCAACGAGAGGACCGTTACCAAGATTGACGGGGAATATAGGGAAAAGCCCCTCTCCTGTTACGTCGTCCAGATTGCGGCGAAAAGCGTGAGCGGGATAGACAGCTACGTCGAACAAGGGGCGCGCGTCAAAGCCGGGCAGATATTCGGAATGATACGCATAGGATCTCAGGTTGACCTGCTGGTTACCCCCTTGGAGGGGATGAAGATTAAAGTCTGTCCGGGCTCCAAAGTACGGGCGGGTGAAACCGTTCTTATCGAATAGGGAGGGAGAAAATGAAAGTCGATTTGCATGTCCACTCGAAATATTCAATTCGTCCGTCGCAATGGGTACTCCAAAAGCTCGGCTGCCCCGAGAGCTTCACCGAACCGGAGACACTCTACAGGATAGCCCGGAACAAAGGTATGGACATGGTCACCATCACCGACCACAACACGATCTCCGGGGCGCTCGAGATCGCACATCTGGACGGCACCTTTATCAGCGAGGAGATAACGACCTACTTCCCCGAGGATGGCTGCAAGGCGCATGTGCTTGCTTACGACATCGACGAGAAGATCCATGCCGACATACAGAAGGTTCGGGAAAATATCTACGATCTTGTAAAATATCTCGGAGAAGCCGGAATCATTCACATCCTGGCTCATCCGCTCTATTCGGTAAACGACAAACTCTCGCTCTCTCATTTGGAAAAATTCATCCTGCTGTTCAAGAATTTCGAACTGAACGGAGCGAGGGATGAGTATCAAAACCAAACTGTCAGGCTCATCGTGGAAAATCTCACACCCGAGTTTGTCGGTGACCTGATCGAAAAGCACCGGATAACACCCGCATTCCCCGAGCCCTGGCATAAAAACCTGACCGGTGGTTCCGACGATCATAGCTCGCTGAATATCGCCCGTCAGTATACTGAGGTTAAATTCGTTAAGGATTTGGAAGAATTTCTCCTTGGGGTGGAAACTCATCAGGCGGAGGTTGCAGGCAAGGCGTCCAGCCCAGTGGTACTGTCCCACAACCTCTATGGTATCGCCTACCAGTTCTATAAACGAAAATTCAAATTTGAAAAAAGTGTGAATAGGGACCTTGTCTTGCGCTTTCTCGAGCGCTGCCTGCAATCCGACCCCGAAGAAGCGACAGGGCTGGTCAGCAGGGTTTTGTATTCCTTGAGGAAGAACAGGACTCCCAGGCAGCAGGAGGGAGCCAAGGTTGAAGACATGCTCCGATTTGAGGCAAACAAGCTTCTGCAGGGCGACCCTGTCCTCATGGACATTGTAAAAAATGGAAACGGCAACCTCGAAAACAGGGCCGAGAGGTGGTTCCACTTTGTAAACCAGGTATCGAATAAAGTTCTCCTCCATTTCTGGAACTCTCTTCTCGGCCACCTCTCCGGCGCCAATTTTTTCAATATTTTTCAGAGTCTCGGATCTGCAGGGGCGCTCGCGACCGTCTTGGCCCCATATTTTGTGACCTTTACAGTTTTTTCCAGAGACAGGGCATTCAGCAGGAGCGCATTGTCGCACTTCAATCCGACGACTTCGGACCTAGGAGATGGAAGGTCCGTCAAAATGGCTCATTTTACCGATACTTTCTACGAAATAAACGGCGTCGCCCTGACCCTCCAGCACCAGCTCAAGCTCGCAAGAAACAGCGGTAAGGATCTTACCGTAATCACCTGTGATGCTGAAAAGCGCCCTAGCATCGAAGGCGTCTTGAATTTTGAGCCCATCGGAGTTTTCGAATTTGCAGAGTACCCCGAACAAAAACTGTTTCTGACGCCTTTCCTGGAGATGCTCAATTACTGCTATGAGAACCAGTTCACCCAAATTCATACCGCAACCCCTGGTCCTCTGGGCCTCGCTGCTCTTGCAATCGGAAAGTTTTTAAAGATCCCCGTCAGCGGCACCTATCACACGGCAATCCCGCAGTACGCTCACAGACTTACCGGTGATGGAGCCATCGAGGATCTCGTCTGGAAATACATTATCTGGTTTTACGATCAACTCGATTTCATCCTGGTTCCCTCAAATAGTACAGGCGATGAACTGATCGGCAAAGGAATTAATCCCGAGAAAATTCGCCTCTTTCCAAGGGGTGTCGACACCCAGAAATTCAACCCGTCAAAGCGCAATACCGCGCGTCTCAGCGGATCTGTGGGCGCCGCTCAGGGTTTAAAAATCCTCTACGTCGGCAGGATATCAAAAGAGAAGGACCTTCTTCTCCTGGGACACGCTTTCAAGAGCTTGATAAAGAAGGTCGAAAATGTCGAGCTGATTCTGGTAGGCGACGGGCCTTACCTGAATGAGTTAAAGGAATTCATGGACGGTACGCCCTGCATATTTACCGGTTACAAAGAAGGCGAAGAACTCTCCGGCATATATGCCAGTTGCGATGTATTCGCCTTCCCAAGCGCAACCGACACTTTCGGCAACGTGATTCTGGAAGCTCAGGCTTCGGGGCTGCCGGTAATTGTCACAGACTCCGGCGGGCCTCAGGAAAACGTCATCCCCAACAAAACAGGTCTGATAGTGAAGGCCGGAGATGCAGAGAGCCTGCTCCATGCCATTGAAACACTCCTGTCCGATGCCGCATTGCGAAAGAAGATGGGCGTAGCGGCACGGCGCTACATGGAGAATCGGTCTTACGAAAAAGCTTTTGAGCAAACATGGGGGATGTACCAGGGAGACTCGGCGCCAACGGAGTCAGAACCAATACTTGTTGCGGAGACCAATAAAAGGAAGGCAGCCTGATATTGCCGGGGTATATGGCAAGGGAGGGATGAAATGGACCAAAATACTCTGACGATTTTCAACGGTATTCTCGTTGCGCAGCTTCAAAAGCTTAAGCCCGGCGTGCGGGACCAGGTATCTGCCGTGGATAACAGAGGCTCTGCTGATCCGATGGATGATGCCGACTTGGCCTGCGAGCGTTCCCAAAAGGAGTATCACCTGACGATACGGCAGCACAACAGCCGGACAGTTCGCGAGATCCTGGATGCACTCCAGCGATTGGGAGCAGGCCTGTATGGCATTTGTGACGAGTGTGGAGGCCGTATTGATTTGGAAAGGCTGAAAGCACAACCTACTGCTTCCGTATGCATCGCTTGCAAAAAGGAGCTGGAAGCAGAAGAAAGAAAAAACTTTCAGGCCGGCTAATTCGTGCAACCCTTGGAAGATCTTGCTCTCCTATCTTTGGAGGCATTTCTTTCAAGGCGTTTTCATCTCTTGAAATGCCGGTGCAGGACCGCATTTCATCTGCATTTATCGACCATGCCAAATGCCATGAGACGAAATATACCCGAACTAAAAATGTAACAATACGCAGGCAGGAGATGAATCACCAGTCCCGGCAACTGGTGCTGTCTCTCTTATGCAGGCTGCATCCTCGGACGGCAAACTGTACCGGAGTCCGCCTCATACCAAGTTCAAGACCGGGCGGGGATAAACGGGCTGTTGCCCAAATACACCTTCTGACCATAAGCACCGTACCCGACAGTTTTCGGCCGGCCGAGAGATTCCATAACCGTCACCCCGGCAGGGTTTTTGAGCCGGGGTCCAGCGTCTTTGGAGAAATTACTCGTTAATCCGGCTACTTAATAAAAACACTGGATTCCGGCCCAAAAGCCCTGCCGGAATGACGAAATGTGAGATTCTCCCAGACCGGGATGTTTTTAGAAATGCATGTTTTAGGCAACAGCCACTAAAACCCGCCTCTACAGCATTGACGCGCGGCTCATTATAGGCACTGCTCTAGCCCCCTGCCAATTCCTTGTGCTCCAGGAGCGGGCGGGCTTTTTCCATTACCAGGTCGTACTGGGTTTTTGTGAAGTCGTTCCATACAGCATCGTTCGACGCCTGAACCCGCTTCACTTCCTCCACCATGTTCGGATCGACGAAGTCCATCTGACCAAGCGCCACGGCTTGTTCGGTCATAACCGTCATGCCGTAGGCGCACATCTTGATAGTTTCATTCATCGTCTGGCTAAGAGCGGCGAGAAGTTGCGCCCCCTTGAGTCCGCCGGCCTGGGCGTTGATGATGACGATGGCTCGCTGCTGAATGGGCCGCGTCACTTTTAGAAACGCATCCAGCATAATTCCGATTGCGTTTATAGCTTTATAAGTTACGGCCAGTTCGCCTATCTGGACTTCAGTGAGCTTATAGCCGTCTTTTGTAGCCCGGAATTCCTGAGTGGTTGTCTGCAGTGTGACTTCCCTTTCGTCGTCGGTGGCCATGAGTTCAGTCCGCCTCTGCAGCAGTTTCGAATATTCCTCGGAACCGAGCATGGATTGTCCTTCAGGCAAAGGTTTGCCTTCCCCCACAAGTTTTTCCAGCTCATCGTTTTCCTTGAGTTTCTGTTCGATCTCCGCCAGCTCTTTGCGGCAGGAATCGAAGGCTTCTCTTGCCTTTTGTGCTTCGTCCCGATAACGAATAATATCATCTCCGAGCTGGCGAAATTGTTGGTCGGCCTCTACTTTGGACTCGGCCAGCAAGGTTTTCTGCACCTGTATCCGGTCAGCCGCCTTCTGGGTTACATCCCACTGCTGGCGCAGAAGATCGGGCAGGATTTCAAGGATGTTCACTTCAATTTCATGATCGATTGATTTTTTTGCCCTGTCGCTGAAAAATGGAATATGAGCCGAAGCCAGCTTTTGCTTGAAGTCGGCCGCACTGCCATCCTCGCGCGTGGCCAGAGCGGCCAGGACCTGAGACCATTTCTTCTGGAGATCGTCATTTTCCGCCAGCAGTTCGTGAATGGCGATTCCCAGGCCTCGCGATATTTTCAAATAGTTCTGGCTGGCCTCGGTCATCTGCGTCGTGGCTTTGTGCGCTTCGATGTCAGCGGCGCTATCCTCATGGAAAACGGACTTTATTTCATCTACCGACATGTCTTTGGCCTTTTGCAACTGGCCGACAGAAATCGGGAGGAGGGTCAATGCCTTGCTTTCTGCAGGTTGGGTCTGATTATCCATTCTTCAAAACCTCCATCTATTGAGATCTTTCAACCCTGTTTGATAGCCTGGTCATTACTGCTCACCGCCACTAATGTTTTCTCTATTGCCGTTGCCGTAGACGAAAGGGTGAGCTGAATTTGATCCATAATTTCCTTCTGCCGGCCGGGATCGGCTTCAGCTTCCGCAATGGAAGCGTCCAACGATTCCAGCGTGGCCTGGATGGTCTCCAAACCGTTTCGTATGACAGGTTGATTGCCCACCATTCCTTCCAGCCGGTGAAGGGTGGACTTTTTTTCAGTCAGCATTTTGTCCAGCCCTTTTTCGCCGTCCGCTATACGTTTTTCGAGAGTCTGCACCTCCAGTGCAAGGGAATTAGGGTCCGTGCTTTTAATAAAGGCCTTTGCCCTGCGATATTTTTTGGCAAAATCGGCCGCCCCTTCCAGGTAATCCCGGACAAATCCGCTGTAGGCTTTGAGAATTTCGGCCACCACCGGACTGTTTTCGGCGTCGTAATGGATAAGCCGGTCGCCGGTATCCAAAATCGAGCGAAGCTTCATCGTCAGCTCATCGGCCATGCCTGTCTCGGCTCTGAGTTTTTTAAGCGGCCCTTCTTTAGCCGCTTCGGCTGCTGCTCCGGTCTCAGCCGCCGCTTTGCCCTCTTTTTCCATCCTGTTCTTCAAACCGGTGCGCACGGCCCAGTAAGCCAAACCTGCTCCGGCGATCAGAACGGCTATGCTCAATGGCGGCCGTTCCAAATCTATGGCTACAAACATTGCCGCTACCATGATAGCGGCCGGCACCCAATAAACCTGTTTCGGGATTTTCTTCGATTCCATTTTGTCAACTCCCTGAGTCAGATCCTGGAAAGAAGAATTTGCCGCAAGACGTCGAGTGATTCCTGTATGCCCTGGTCACTCCAGTTTCTCCGGCGCATGGTCTCGTAATACTCCGAGGCAAGATCTTCAGACATAATGGCGGCCTTGAGGCCGTCCCGGCTGATCGTGTCCTTGCCGAACCAGTCGCCGAAAATGCCATGGGCCTTTCGGGACAGTTCATCAAGCGATGGCCCGATGTTTCCCAGAACATCCTGGAATTTCTTTCTGGCATCCGCCGTATGCTGTTTCACTTTCTCCATGATATCTTCCATCCGAACTTCTTCCATGCCCTGGAGAAGTTCGATGACCTTTTCTTTAAGCTCATCGATCTCACTGCGCAGCCCGGGGTCCGGTTCGGCGCTTTCCAATCGGGCGATCATGCGATCCAAGAGTTCGCGGATCTTTTTCGCCTCCTCGAGCAAAATGGACTTTCTTTCCTTAGGATCGGACATTTCCTCTTCCTCTTGTTTGAATCGCAGGCTACATGGTGTTGGCAATGAAAACAGCCACACTGATTTGTATGCAGGCCGCGAGAATGGCTACGGCCTCATTACGCTGCTTATCCATTTCGTCTGCATAAGAAACCCTGGGCATAAATATCTTTTGAGCCAGATACTTAAATACGAAGAGAGTCAAAAGACCAAGGGCCAGGTACATTCCAAATCCTTCAAGCCCAGGTATCCATCCGGTAAACGGTCCGATAATACTGGCCCTCAAAATAATCGAGATGGCGATTAATACTCCGGCAACATCAACTCCTTCGGCAATGTTACCCTTTAACTCTATCTCCTCCTGAATATTGCGTCTTGAAATGGCCACGTCCAAATAGAAGGCAATTACCAGAGCTATTTGACCGAGGAAAAAAAACACTCCTGCCGCCCAAAGGCCCCCGCCCTCTCCGCTAAAGGCGCCATTCATTATTATGCCTGTACCGACAAATATAGAAAACTCCACGGCCCCGACAGCCACATTACCTTTGGCCACCGCATCATCGTTATTAACTTTGCGAAGGATTATCCATTTGTTGATCTCAAAAGTTATGAAAAGAAAAATCACGACCATAATCGTCGCTTTGAAAAAATTCAACAAATCAGCCAGGATGCTTGGCGATCTGCCCGAAAGAACGCCGGCAAGGGCCAGAAACAGACCGAGACATGTCCCGGCCTTTCTCAGCCCGACAGCCAGATTGCTTTCCAGGAGCATTGCCTTATCCTCGTCAAAAGGCGCACGCTTGTCGTCGGCCAGTTTGACGAGCCATACCACCAGAATACCCAACAATGGATAGACGGTCATCTGAACTACTATATTCCAGAAATCCACTCCGATCTCCTTTCGTTCGTCAGTGTTGATTATTCGAATCTGTGCGGCACAAATGGGCTCAGGTTATTGGTGACAACGGTCTGCGATTCGCGAATGCCCATGCCGGCGCTGTGACCGCCGATCACCCAGCAGCCGAGTATCGGATAATTTCCATCCAGGCAGGGAATAGGAGCCAAGGCCTGGTAAATGTAGCCCTCTTCGCCGTAAGCGCCCGTGGTATGAAATCCTTCTTTGCCTTCGCGGTACACAGTGATGTTGGCGCCCTCCCTCGAGAGCAGAGGTTTTCTCACGAATTCTTTCATCCCCCTCGGCCCGTCAAAATAGGCTTCGACAAGATTCGGATGTCCTGGATTAAGTTCCCAGAGAACAGGCAGGATTCCTTTGCTGGAGAGGATAAGTTTCCATACGGGCTCGATCCAGTTCATCCTGTCAAATGTTTGAACCAGGTACTCCCCGTACTTGTCGGCCAGGAGCCACTCCCAGGGATAGAGCTTGAAGATGTTTTCAATAGTGATGTCATCCAAAGTGGTGAATCGAGCGAACGGTTCAATCCCGAGGCCAATATCACTGATGAAGATCATCTCGGCCTTGATTCCGGCGTCAATGGCCGTATCCATCAGATAAGTGGTGGTGACCAGATCTTCCATACTGTCTGCGACACAAGTCAGGTAGAGTTGGCTGCCCTCTTCCCACGGCCGGGATATTTTCGGCCAGGTTTCGAGAAGTTTTTCATGAATGGAGTTGAACTGATCTGATGCGGAACCAAAGAGATCCTGGAGCCAGAACCACTGAATAACGCTGGCTTCAAGCAAGGCGGTGGGCGTGTCGGCATTGTACTCCAGCATCTTGGGCGGGTTCACCCCGTCATAGGCGAAGTCGAAACGGCCATAAAGCGTAGGTTCTTTTTTTGTCCATGACTTCTTTATGAGAGGAATGGCTTCCTCGGAAATGCCAAGTTCAGCGAAACGACCGTTGTCAATAACATGCTGGACGGCTTTCATGGCCAGTTGATGAAGATCGTTGGCTGCATCGTCCAGAACGTCAATTTGTTCGGAATTAAACAGGTAATAGGCGCTTTCATTCCAGTAGGTCCCTTCGGGATTATGATGATAAAGCAATCCGGAGGCTTCCACCTTGTTTTGCCAGTTGTCGCGGGGCTGGATCTTTATTCTTTTCATGTTTTCTCCTTATCCTCCAATCCCGCCGCCGCCGCCATGAGCGCTCGCACTGCCGCCAAAACCACCTCTGCTCACGGACCCGCCAACCGAGCTCGAACCGCTCGAAACGTTTCCACCTGAAGAGCCCACACCGGGGGAACCTGAAAAACGACCGCCCCCGGAATAGCCGCGGGGCGAGACGTAAGTGCCACCACTGACAAAACTTCCCGGACCATATCCGCCCCAGCCGCCGAAGTACCAGAAGAACATAGGGGGACCACCGCCATAATAATATCTGGTTTCTGCTTCCCGGCACTGATCTTCAGCGACTACCTTCCCAGTGCTGTCTACACATCGCCTCCGTTGAGTCGGGTCATCACAGCCGGTCACAGTCGCTACGAGGCTTAACATAGCCACGCCCAGCACAATTTCTTGTGACTTTCTTATTTTTCTCCTCTTTTTACCGGCCACTATTGACCTCCCTGCTATAGGAAACGATTGCGTAAATCGAGCATTCCGACTTCTTTAAGTGCTTCCAAGGTACCGGTATTGCCGATTATTTTCGCCGGAGAACCATATTCTGCTTATTCGAATTTGTCAAACGATTATATATTACATTTTAGTTACGACTATACTTATGATTGCTGGATTCCTTTACTGGCTTAATAGCAGTTTGCATATATAATCTGATTTCTAATCGATCATTTACGAAAGTTCATTTTATTCCATGAAACCTTAGAGCTGATAGAATTCCAGTTTATAGAACACACACATATATTGTCCTGAATACAAAGAGAGGATGGGGGCCTCACTGCAAGGCGTCCACAAAAACGCCAAGCGTGCGAACTATGATATCGGTTGAAGTGCGGCCGGTCATGAGAGCAAAGATGCCGGGTTGTCCAGCCAAGAATAACACAGCAACTGTTTACCGCATAGTATCGGTGCTCACCACGCGGCTGAAAAGTAAGGCCCGGACATCCGCCACGCACCAGCGCGCTAAGCCATCCCGTACGTCTTCCGTATACCGAGACCCCAATGCGGCCAATAATAATGACCTTAAGCCAATCGGCCGGGGCAGGCCAAATGCTTTCGATGGCTTCGGTTTCCCCCTTTCCGAACCGTATAGGACGGCTTAGCGTTACTATTTAATGCATCATATTCGGCATCTTACAGCTAACGGGAAAATAAATGTCAAGGCGATGAGGGATTTATCCGATCAATAAAGCAAGGAGGTAGCCCTCATGTTTGATGCAACCGTCCAACTAAAAGATTTTGCCCACCGGTATTTCGGGATGCTCGCAGAATCCTGCAAAGTCCCAGCCGCCCCTGAGTTCGCGACCCCTCATCGCGTGATTCGCGAGTCATCAGCTTACAGGCTCCTGGAGTTCGCATCTGATCCTTATAGCGTCCCAACTCTTATTCTACCGCCGCAGGCCGGCCATCATTCCGCCATTTGCGACCTCTCCAGGGAGAACTCGCTTGTCGGAACGCTGCTGGATAACGGCGTTAAATCGCTCCACGTGGTTGATTGGAAGCCGGCCACTCACGAACGTGCAAATGAATCCCTGGATGATCTCATTTCCCAGACAGACCAGTGCATTTCAGCCATCGGCAGGCCCGTGAACCTGATCGGCCTCTGCCAGGGAGGCTGGCAGGCGGCGATTTACGCGGCTTTATTCCCTGATAATATGAAGACTCTCACAGCCGCAGGGTCCCCGATAGATGCACATGCCGGGGGTGGGAAGATCCAGGAAGCGTTGAAGTTCACGCCCCTTTCATTTTTTGAGGCGCTCGTGGATGCGAACGGCGGGACCTATCCAGGGCAAATGCAGCTCCTGGGATTCAAGCTGCTGAATCCGCTCGAGAGGTTCTGGGGCGATTATCTCAAACTATTTTCGGCATACGGTGATTTCGGATTTGTTGCGCGCAACCATCTCTTCTCCAACTGGTATGAGTATGTTCAGGACCTTCCCGGGCGATGGTTCATGCAAATCGTGGAGAGCTTATTTTACAAAAACGGCCTTTGTAAAAATAAGCTGACGGTCTTAGGGCGCCAGGTAAATCTGTCTAAAATAGCGTGCCCCGTGATCATGATTGGCGGGACGAAAGACGACATTACCCTGCCCGAGCAGGTGTTCGCACTCGGTGGTTGCGTCTCGACCGCGGTGCGGTTCCAGCATCGTTTCGAGGTGGATTCGGGACATATTGGATTATTCATGGGGTCAAAGGCGCTACGGGAGGTCTGGCCGGACGTGGCAAGATTACTCGTTGAGTATCATGGGACGTCGGACGCGCAGGCGGAGATGATGTGGTTTTAACCGGGGATGATCGCCTGTGACCACAATCAGTGACCGAGATCCTGGCAGTTGTCAATTGCCGGCATAAGAAACCTGCACTACTGAATAGAGTTATGTAGAACTTACCCTCTAACTCTAAACCGCGTAAGGCATCCTCTTGTAGTCTGATCCAAATGATCCAGGATGCGCTCTCCGGGGCGAGAGCGTCAAGTCATCCATAGAGTCGGTAATCAGGCGGGTCGTAAAGGTTAGCACAAAAGTAGTCCACCATACTCGCGGAGCATGTTGTTCTTTCATGTTGCCCCGGTTTTTCCTCTCACCCGTTACTATCGCTTCACTTTCGCATGAGCACTCGCAAGTATGCCGTGGCAAGGGGACTCATCATCAACTGCGGAGATGGAGGTTTATACTGAAATTGCAAAAACAGGTCTTATTGGCATAACGCTCATTAACATATCACTTGCATGTTCGATTGGAAAATCATAAGGTTTTACGGGCCTTGCAGTTCTTCCGGAAGTTTTTTCGGGCAAAATCCGATTCCAAGTTGCGGCTCGGACGCACAGCGCACAACTTTAAGCATTATTCCGGTCAAAAGTCTCCACACGCAAATACTCGACAGAAACCGATGGCGGCCCTCATTCCGGGCATTTTGATCCTTCTGGCGTCAAGGCTTCCGAACTACGCGGCAACGTTATTCCTCGTCATGATAAGAGATTTAGCGATCGATCGGCTTTTTCTTATTTCAGAAAGGGGAAAAAATGGACATGGAAGTATTCTGGGCCCAGAGATGGAAGGCACTTGGATTCGTTACTGCTTTGGGGTTTGTTTTTTCCGCTAACTATACCAACCATGGCCCGTTGGTGCCGACATTGATAAAAGAGCTGAGTATCACCCTGGCCCTGGCGGGGGCTCTGACAACGGCCATCTTTCTCACGCATGGCGCCTTGCAGATACCCGGCGGAGCGCTGGCCGACAAGTTTGGGGCCAAAAGAGTAGCGCTGTGGTCGCTGATAATAATCACCGTTGGCAATTGTCTTATCGGCCTCTCCGACTCATATTATCAAATTGTCGTATTGAAGTTCATCATCGGCATCGGGACAGGTTCGGCTTTTATCGCCGGGGCCCGCTATGTTCCAACATTCTTTGCCGGCAAAGAAATCCAGCGGGCTCAAGGATTTTATGGCGGTTCAATTCTTCTGGGGTCCGGATTCGTCATCTACGGTGTCCCCCAGCTCCTGGCTGCCGTGGGCTGGCATGGCGTTTTCTTCGTCACAGGCGGCATGGCGGGGGTGTTTACGGTGTTGTGGCATTTTTTCGCTCCCGATACTCCCAGCCATACCACCAGCCCCCGGATCAACTGGACCAATGTCTTCGCCAACCCCAATATCTGGCTGCTGTCATGGGCGCAACTCGGCAGCTTTGGGGTTATCATTGCCGCCGGGGTATGGGTAAACACGTTGTTGATCAAAAGCATCCACCTCGATCCCAAAACCGCCGGCGTGGTGGGCTCCGCCGTGTTGTTGCTGGGGATTATCTCAAGGCCCCTGGGCGGTTTCATCCTTGGGCACAAGATTCTTTCTACCAAATCACTGCTGGTATCAGCCAGTGCTGGCCTGACTCTGGGGTTTGCCTGGATAGGTTTGTCCACTACCATGGGCATGGCCACCCTGGCCATTATCTTTACCGGTATTATGGCCGGCTTGCCTTTTGCCGGCATTTTTAACAGTGCCAGAGACAATTGTCCGGCCACCCCCGGCGTGGCCATGGGATTCGTGAACACCTGGGGCGCTGCCGGCGTCATGATATTGCCTCCTGTCATCGGCCGGCTGGTGGATATAACCGGTACCTTTGTGAGCGGCTTTTATGTTCTTGCGGGCGTGGCCCTGGCCGCATGCCTTGGTTGTCTGGCCCTGAAGCCCCCCAAGCCGGTGGTGGCGACAGAGCAGAACCCATCGGCGCTGCCGGCGCGGTAACTGCCCTTCCGGCACTTTATTTACGGGCAGGTCTCGCCGGCAGCCAATCCCGCTGAGACCGGGAAAGATAGATTTTAAAACAGATTTCAAAGGAGGGCCAGCCATGCCCATGCTCCTAGCACAACGAGCCGAACAGTACGGAGAGCGGACGGCGATCGTCGCGCCGGAAGGCAGTTTCACCTACCGGCAACTCCTGGAGGCCTCGGGCAAGGTAGCGTCCTTTCTCCTGGACGGCCCAATAGATTTGCGAGAAAGGCCGGTGGCCTTTTTGGCCCCTCCGGGGTTTCATTATGTAGCCTTGCAGTGGGGTATATGGCGAGCCGGGGGGATTGCCGTCCCGTTGTCTTTGTTCCACCCGCGTCCGGAATTGGAATATGTGCTCGATGACACCACCCCCGCGGCAGCGGTGGCACATCCGGATTTTGTGAATCGACTCCATCCCCTGGCCCTGGAGCGCAATCTTAGATTTGCATTGAGCACCGAGGCGCTCGACCACGCGGCGGGTCCTCTGCCGCCGGTGATGCAGTCGCAGCGGGCAATGATCCTCTACACCAGCGGCACGACGGGCAAGCCCAAAGGCGTGGTGACCACCCACGAAAACATTGCCGCCCAGATTACCAGCCTGGTTGAGGCCTGGGGATGGACCGGGCAGGACAGGATCTTGGAATTCTTGCCGCTGCATCATGTCCACGGGATTGTAAACGTCATCGCCTGCGCCCTCTGGGTGGGGGCAGTGTGCGAGATCCTGCCCGCATTCGACGCCCGCGAAGTCTGGGACCGCATCGCTCAGGGCGATCTGACACTCTTCATGGCGGTCCCCACCATCTACGTAAAGCTCATAGACGCCTGGGAAAAGGCATCTGCTGCCGAACGGGAACGCATGTCCCGGGGCTGCCGCCGGATGCGGCTCATGGTGTCGGGTTCCGCGGCCTTGCCGGTCCCTATTTTAGAGAGGTGGAAGGAGATTTCCGGACATACCTTATTGGAAAGATACGGGATGACTGAGATCGGCATGGGTCTTTCCAACCCGCTGCATGGGGAGCGATTTCCCGGATGCGTCGGGACCCCCTTGCCGGGGGTGGAAGTGAGGGTAACAGATGAAACAGGGGCGCCGGCAGAGCCCGGAACTCCGGGTGAGATCGTGGTGCGTGGCAATACGGTCTTTCTGGAATACTGGAAGAGACCGGAGGAAACCAGGAAAACTTTCCGGGACGGTTGGTTCTTAACCGGCGACGTGGCCGTGCAGGAGAACGGAATCTATCGCATTCTCGGGCGCAGCAGCGTGGACATCATCAAGACCGGCGGCTACAAGGTCTCAGCCCTGGAAATCGAGGAAACCCTGCTTACCCACCCGGACATCAAGGAATGCGCGGTAGTGGGAATACCGGACCCGGTCTGGGGTGAGCGCATCGCCGCTGCGCTTGTGATGCGGGAAGGGGCGAGCTTGAATCCCGAGGCATTGCGAGCCTGGGCAAAAGAGCGGCTCGCTCCCTACAAGGTTCCCAAAGATACGCTGGAGTTTCAGGAGTTGTGCAGAAATGCCATGGGAAAGGTTTCCAAACCTGATTTGAAAAAAATTATCGAAGGCCGTCAGAGCTAGCATTCAATGCGGCGAAACCGCTCCGGTCTTCAGTGCAGGCCGTCGCCTGAATGAACGGTACAGGGAGGCTCCGGATATCTGAGCCATTCCTCATATGATATTTCCCGGCCGGGAGGGACCATCACGAATTCTTCGTCCCAGGGACCAAAGATCATCTTCTCCACAAGAGCCGCCGACCCGGCAATTTCTTCCAAACGCAACCCGAATTGTACAGCAATCCCGTGACAATACTCCAGGTAACGATCAAGGTCCTTGTCCCGGCCGGTCCTTATGAAGGCCAGCCGCGTATAATGCTTCAGCATCGTGTCCATCAATCTCCGGGCCTTCTCGGGACCGAACCGTTTTTCCATGTAATGGTACTCTTCAAAAAGATGCTTTCCGGCATCCACCCAACCCCGCGTCAGGTAGTATGTCCCTGGTTCCCGAAGTGACTCAGACCGGTACGCCTCCCTGGAGCCCAAAAGTATCCCTATACAGTCGTCCACCCGGGGCACCACGATTGAGCTTCCGGCGGAACTTAGACCCTCTACCGCCCGGGAACATAAACCGTAGCCGAGGATGATCGTCTCGACCGTATCGGCCGAACGTTCGATGGACTCCTTCAATGTTTGTTTCAATGACTGTGGATTCACGTGGAGACCTACGTCGAGGGCCTCATACTCCATACCGGGCGGCATAAAGTCCAGAATCTCTTTTATCAGCACTTCACAAGCGATTATTTTTGTTCGCGAGGGTTCCATTCAGCATCCATGGTGATGGCTGGGACGGTTGCCCAGACCATATTATGTGTCCTATCACCTCATCTCATCGCGTGGCGGCCATGACAAGCTCCCCACTGCAGGTGGTTTTACCCGGGCTTGACTGCCAACTGTATTTCTTATATAGTTATATAGGGATGTTTATCTTCTGTCAAGCGGGAAAAAAGTATCGCCCGAGGTCTTTCAGCTCCCACAGGAAACAACTGAAAGCCCGTTCGAACACCGCGTACCTGCGCATGCCATGCACGCGAGAGGTTCGTCGAATCTTCGCCTGAAACATCACGCGGGTTATGTTAGATTTGACTTGACCGTTGCCGCTCATCCTGTATAGACATATAGGGATGGCGCTCAAAGTGGAGGTTCATAATTCAATTGACGGATACACCGCAAACCATAAATCGTGACTCATACGAACCCGCCTATGCGCAGATCGTCAGACTCTTGCGGCAGCAAATAGCATCCGGGCAGTTTCGCCCCGGCAATCAACTCCCGTCGGAATCGGCCATCTGCAGCCAGTACGGAGTCAGTCCTATGACCGTGCGCCGGGCGGTCAACATACTGTTGGATCAGGGCCTGGTGACCACAGTCCAGGGTCGCGGAACATTTGTCAAAAGCCTGGAATTAGGAAGCTCGACTTTTGCTTTGGATGAGTTGCAGGACATCTTCCGCGACAAGGAACATTCGAAGGTTCAACTTCTAAGAACACGAATTGTGCCTGCTTCCGAAAACGTCGCTCATGCGTTGACGATCCCGCCGGGAGCGAGGGTAATCTATATTCGCCGCCTGCTGTTAAAAAACGACGACCCGATTCTCTGTCATGAAGAACACTTGATATACGATCCGACGCGTCCCGTTGTCGAGGCGGAAATGGACGTGACCTCCCTCTACGGTCTTTTTAGCGGTACCGGAGAGACCGGTATCAAGAGAGGGTTGCTGGTAATCAGGTCTGCTTTGCTGGACGAGGAAAACGCTGCGTTGTTGCGCGCGAAGCCGTCGACCCCGGCGTTTTGCCTGGAGCACACGTTTTTCGATTTCAACAATCAGCCGGTGAGCTACGGGTATTTCATCTGCTCCTCGGATAGGCTAAAGTTTTCTGCGAGAGTAGGTATTTGGGATTAGGCGAGGTTTTTCAAATGAACGCAAAGGTCGCACTATGAACCCGGATGTCCGGCATCAACAGTTGATTACCCTCCTCACGGAGTTGAATGAGCAAGAGGTCCTGGAGGAAGTTCGGCGGCTTCTGAAAAAGGGAGAACCGCCGTTGCACATTTTGGAAAGTTGCCAGAAAGGCCTCCGCTACGTTGGGGACAATTACGAACAAGGCCGCTATTATCTCTCCGGGCTTATGATGGCGGGCGAAATAATGCGCCAGGTCTCTGAAATGTTGCAGTGCGTCCTCGAGAAGAACATTCACGGGAAAACGTCCGGGCGGGTTGTATTGGGGACAGTGCAGGGGGACATCCACGACCTTGGCAAGAACCTCGTTGGAGTAATTCTGCGATGCCACGGCTTTGAGCTGTACGATCTTGGCGTGGATGTGTCGCCTGAAGCCTTTCTGAAAGGAGCCCGGGAATTCGAGCCACACGTTGTAGGCTTGTCGGGGCTATTGACCGGATCGTGGGACACCATGCGTGAAACTATCGCTTTACTGCGTGGAAATACGCAGGGAAGCGGGCCCCGCGTATCGACAATCATCGGTGGCGGGATGATCGATGAGAAAGTCTTCAAATATGTGGGGTCGGATTATTGGGCACCCGATGCCGCCACCGGGGCAAAACTCTGCCGGCAATTAGTTTCCGGTCATCCTGAACAGTGAACTCTCCCATAACCTCCTCGTGAGATAGACTTATTACCTTCAGCGTAACCTTTCCGAACTTGTTTAATACCGATTTGGGTTCAAGATGCTATAAACCTCAAAATGCGGTTCAGCATCGCAGATAGTCAAGTTGATGTATTATTCAGGCTAAGAGCGGAAAAGCCCGGGGGCATATCGCCTGAAGTCCTGCTGCAATTCGCCTTTTGTCCAATAGTACGCAAAGGGGTCGAGAGGCACCAGGCGACCCTGTTCGATCAGGTCCCTGTCCAGCTTGAGAAAGGTGCCCAGAAAAGGGACTCGCGTGCTAACGCTCCAAAGTTGGACCGCGGCGCCGGTCATCGGTTCCTTCAGCACCAGGCCGAATGCCGGAGGGTCCAGGACACGATCCACGTTTTGCCATTCGGCCGTCATTCGCCATCCCACCTGGCGAAGCTCCAGGCCTTCATTCGACACTCTGAGCCTGGGGTACCATACCAGCGGCACCATGGCCGCGCCTATCAGGAGCAGCACGCCCGCCACTGCAAACCCCGCGTTTCGGTCCGCCGCGTCACTTCCAAAGGATAGAAGGGCGACGATAAGCGCCATGGATACCATGATGCCGTGAAAGACCCCTCGGCGCCAGGGACTTATGCGGTAATACCTCGGCCCGGAAGCGTGATCGACGGGAACGGTATTCATGGAAACCTCGAGAATTTCATCCGGCTTTTGAACCGGAATAATGCATCTTTAAATGAGATGATCCATAAATTCGTTACCAACGTTAAAACATTCTTGCGATTTTCCCCGTGAATCTCGCATATCATATTCGGACACGATACTATGTCAATGTCAATTTTGGAGGAAATTTCCTTATTAAATTGACCTTGTGATGGGTTGCGCTTCACTTCAGCCATCCTACGAACTACCACTACGAATATCTCAGGACAGGCGCCCCGCGAGGCAGAACCCGCAGGGGCAAAACGGGAGCTTTGAAAATTGAAGGGACCGGCACTGCACATGGACAATATGTCCAAAAGGTACCACTGCGCCTGCTCCGTGCGCTTCGTTGCATAACCCACTCCAGCCACAATGCACCGCGTCTTTCCTCAATCCCGGATCAAATCTTCGGGCATCCGAAAGATTTGACTTGACAAATAAGCTAGTTCACTAGATAACTATACAACCTGATGTTCCAACGACCGCTGAACCACTGACCATAGCCGAAAAGGGCGACGCCCATGATCATCATCGGGGAAAAAATAAATGGCACCAGAAAAAAGGTAGCCGAGGCAATCCGGAATCGAGACGCTGATTTCATACGCCAATTGGCGGAGCGGCAGTTTGAAAGCGGCGCTTCCTATCTGGATATCAACGCGGGGTCTTTGCCCAAACAAGAACCCGAGGATATGGTCTGGCTTGTGGAAACCGTTCAGCAAGCCGTCCCGGAAGCGATCCTTGCCCTGGACAGTGCAAACAAGGTTGCGCTCAAAGCCGGTATCCAAAAGGCGGCAAAGACGCCCATGATCAATTCCTTGAGCGGGGAAACGTTCCGGATTGAAGGAGTATTGCCTTTGGCCTGCGAGTTTCAGACCGAGCTTGTCGTCCTTGCCCTGGATGATAATGGAATCCCCAAGACGAGCGAAGGACGGCTCGACATAGTGCGCCGCCTTGTGGAAATGACTCGAAAGGGAGGTCTGCCGGACGAAAAACTATTCGTAGATCCTCTGGTAATGGCCATTTCAACAGGAACGCAGAATGGGAATATCACTTTGGAGACATGCCGCAAGCTCCTCGAGGAATTTCCCAAGGTCCATCTGACTTGCGGCTTGTCCAACATCTCTTTCGGCATGCCGCTTCGGCCAATCCTGAACCAGGCGTTCATGGTCCTTGCTATACAGGCAGGGGTGGACAGTACGATTATCAATCCGGAAGAGCGGGAATTGCGCTCAATCATGATGGCGGCCGAAACGCTCGTCGGCAAGGACCGTCACTGCATGAATTTCAATCGCGCTTTCCGGGCGGGGAAAATCGGTCCCAAGGTGGATTTGTGATCAACCTTTCGTATGTGCGGTGAAACGAGTACGGACTCCAGAGAGGAGGAAAAACAATGCAGGATCTTGTAAAAGCGGTCGCGGATATGATGGAAGATGAAGCTACGGCTCTCACGAAGAAGTACGTGGAACAGGGCGTGCCTCCACTACAAATCATTGACGCTTACAAGGAAGCCCTGAGCATCATCGGGAAGCGTTTCGAGCAGTGCACTTACTTCGTGCCGGAGCTGATTCTGGCGGGTGAGATGATGAAAACGGCTTCCGAGATCATCAAGCCGGTGATGAAGGGCAGTCAGGGGGATGTGGAAACACCGAGAATCGGCAGGTTCCTTCTAGGCACGGTTGCAGGTGATATCCACGATATCGGCAAGGACATGGTCCACATGCTCATGGATATCAATGGGTTTGAAGTGAGAGATCTCGGCGTGGATGTGCCGGCTCAGCGGTTTTGGGACGAGTACAAAGACTTTCAACCGGATATCATAGGCCTGAGCGGGCTGCTCACCCTGGCATTCGAGTCCATGAAGGAAGTAGCGGACGGGCTCAAGGAGATGGGCGTGCGCGGCAAGGTGAAGGTGATCATCGGCGGCGGACAAATGGACGAACACGCTTGCAAGTACATAGGAGCCGACGCGTTTGTTACCGACGCGGTGGCGGGAGTCAATCTCTGTAAAAAATGGGTGAGCTAAGGCAGCGTGCTGCGAGCCACATGATTGAGAAAAAGGAGAGGAAGACATGATTGCAGGTTGGGAGAATATGTCCTCAAGCCAAAAGCAGGAAGCCTTCCTGGCGAAATGGGCCTCCGGAGAAGGAATCGAATTCGCCGGCGATGAGGCAAGGGCTTCTTACCAGTACCGTGCCGGGCTCATTAAGGATGCGGTCCAGCTCAAGAAAACCCCGGATAGAGTGCCGATTGCCCCAATAGCCGTTTTTGCGCCCATCATGCTTTACGGTTATACTGCGAAACAGGCCATGTATGATCCCCACATCCTTGGAAAGGCCTGCCTGGACTACACGAGGGACTACGATGTCGACGCGACGATGATCCCTCCAATGGTCATGCATGGCCCGATTTTAGACGCGTTGGGCTACCATCTTTACAAATGGCCCGGCCACGGGATCAAGGATGAGCAGGGCTATCAGTTCGTTGAAAAGGAATACATGAAAGCCGGGGATTATGACCATTTTATAGCAGACCCTACCGATTACTGGTTTCGGGTCTGGTTGCCCCGGACCCATAGCGCTTTGGAACCTCTGGCCCAAATGCCACCGTTGTACGGTACGATGGAATTGCCCATGGCCGCACCGTGGCTTTGTACTTTGGGCGCCCCGCCGATCCAGGAAGCATACAAAGCCCTTCTTGAGGCCGGCAGGATCGCCTTTGAGTGGATCCAGGCACTGGGGCCCTATATGGGGCAGATACTGAGCTCAGGTTATCCGATGTACGCCGGCAGCGCCACAAAAGCCCCCTTTGATGTTCTGGGAGATTCCTTCCGGGGCACTACGCAGTTGATGATGGACCTTTACAGAAGACCGCAAAAAGTGCTGGACGCATGCGACAGACTTGTACCCCTGATGGTCGGTATGGGTGTGGGCGGGGCCATGGCGAATAACAATCCACTGGTTTTCATCCCGTTGCACAAAGGCGCCGACGGCTTCATGTCCAACGAGCAGTTCGAAAAGTTCTATTGGCCAAGTCTCAAAAAGGTGATGATCGGCCTTGCTGAAAACGGATGTGTGCCTGTCTGCTTCGTGGAGGGAGGATATAACCAGCGGCTGGAATACCTGACAGAAGTGCCGGAAGGCCAAAGCGTTTTCATCTTTGACAGAACCGACATGGCCAAGGCCAGAAAAATTCTCGGTGGAAAATCATGCATCGGCGGAGGATTCCCGGTTTCTCTGATCATCACCGGTGATGCTCAGCAGGTGGAAGCCGAGACAAAAAAACTATTGGAAGTGGCCGCCGGAGACGGAGGGTACATCCTCAGCATCGGGTGCGCCATGGACGAGGCCAGGGAACACACGCTCAAAGCGTTTATGCAAGCCGGCAAGAAGTACGGCAAGTATTAAGGTTCATCCGGCGTTACCCAAAGTTCGACAAAGGCCGGTCCTTTATCGAACTCGGTGGAAAGAGAGAATTGTGGCCATTCCCGGCCGTTCTCTCGATTATAACAGGAGCCCTGCTCACCATCGGGCAAGTTCCTGATACTGATGGGGAGACTTCCGAACCCACGGTTTGGGGCTGCACTATTGTTGCGCGCTCGTGCCGCCTGAAGCGTTTCTGAATGAAGCCCGGCAATTCGAGCCACCCGTTGCAGGCTTGTCGGGGCTATTGACCGTATCCTGCGGCGCTGTGCGGGAATCGCTTAGTTACTTGACCAACCGGCAGCCGGACTCGCCCCTGCAGGCAGGAAGATTTCCCGGGGTAAGGCGTTCTTCTTTCCATCGGTCCTCGACGGATTTTACCAAGGGCATTTCCTGATGGATATAACAGTTTCCCCTGCCGGGCCTTAAAGGACTTGCACCTCCAAGTGAACACGCCCTGCCGGGCGCACAACGCAAAAGGGGTTAGGCTGCTCAGCCTAACCCTTTTGATTTTACAAGCGTCTCCAGCCGGATTTGAACCGGCGGCCGGCGCGAAAGGCCGAGCGGTCAATCCTGCCTACCTTGAAATAGGATGATTTTATTGGCTTTGTGATGATCGACGATTATCATCCTATAAGTAAACCATTTTTAGCGGGCGAGATCATAACAGCGGAGTTTGCGGTGACATGTTTGGTTTCAAAAAGCGGCGGCGGGAAAAACTTCGAAACCAGCCTTTTCCGGCAGAATGGCTAGAAATAATCGAAAAGAATGTGCCTATCTACCACCGGTTATCCGGGGAGGACAAAAAAGAGATCCAGGGGCATATCCTTGTTTTCCTCGCCGAAAAGAGTTTTGAGGGTTGCGGAGGGTTGGAGGTGACCGAGGAGATCAAGGTCACCATAGCCGCCCAAGCCTGTATCCTGCTGCTGCACCGGGAAACCGATTATTATCCCGGGCTCTACTCAATTCTTGTCTATCCCAGCGCATTCATAGCGAAGGGATACCTGGAACTTGCCCCTGGTTACTATGGCGAAACGAAGCAGGTACATCTCGGGGAATCCTGGAGTCGAGGCGCGCTGATTTTATCCTGGGATGATGTTCGAGCCAATGCAGGGGATGTTCATGACGGGCACAATGTGGTCCTGCACGAGTTCGCTCATCAACTGGACACCGAAGACGGCCTTGCAAACGGGGCTCCGCCTCTGCCTCACCGATCGATGTATGTCGCCTGGGCCCGGATATTGGGAAGAGACTACGCAGAGCTGCAGCGGGACGCAGAAGAGGGCCGTTCCTCCGTGCTGGATCAATACGGCGCTACCAACCCGGCGGAATTTTTTGCTGTTGCCACCGAGTGTTTCTTCGAAAAGCCCGTCCAGTTGAAAAGGAAACACGCAGAACTCTATGAAGAACTGAAGCTCTATTTTCAACAGGACCCGGCGCAAGCCGTGCAGGAGGACGAACGAGAATGAGTGTTTCTCCCATGCTCCTCGTCTCGGCAAAATCGGCCCGTTAGCAGTAGTCGCTAACAAGAGGCCAAAAACCACCAAAAGGTCCGCTCTCGACCTCACCCTCACTCGATCATCGCTTTTACAACGGCGCCTTAACTCTCCCCTGCCCGGCCGCAATCAGTCTTGATCCCGATAATCTTCCGTTCGGGTGATTTTCCGGCGCAAAGTTATCCCATCTCCCATGCAGTCCCGTCATCCATCTGAGGTCTGTCCGGAAGAACAATCACAATATCGGCATCGTGATGTTCTGAAAGTGGCATGAATCCGGAGACAGGGAAACCGATTACACCGCCATACAGGAGAGTGGTGACATTCAAGTGCTCTGGCCTTTTGCGGACTGCAATGAGTGGGTGAGAGTGAATTTTGTCCGGCTTGCTCCAGTCTACGATTACCGCCGGTCCTTCGTTGCAACTGCCGGATCTTCTCCGTGTATCAGCGGGCGAAGGAGGATAAAGCTTTTAGGATCCATGGCGCTGTAAACAGGATGAACAAAAGACGGAAAAAGTGAAAGCAGGTCACGATCAAGGGGTTGCCGCTGCCTTCCATCGACATGGGGATCAAAGCAGTCATGGCTCCCGGGCTTGTGGCAATATACGCGGTTGCAGAGTCGAGCAGATTCAGGCGGGAAAGCAGGAGCGCAATCAGGCCGCCGGCGCATATCAGCATCAACGACGACAAAACTACCGGCAGAGCAATCACCTTGAGTGTTTTGAGCATTGCCGGATGAAATGTAGACGCCACCATAACCCCCACGAGCACCTGGGTGACGAAGTTCAGGCCGTCCGGCATCTCCCACTCGGACTGCATAAACAGTTTGCAAATAATGACGCTGAGCATGGCGCCGCTAAGTATGCCTGCTGGAATATTCAGTTTAGCGCCGATCAGTCCGCCAATAACGCCGACGCAAAAGTATAGGCCAAATCCAAGGTATGCATTCATTCTCGACTCTCTTTCGGCTTCTGTGGGAAGAAAATTGGTTGCTGCTCCCGTTGTGCCCGGCGGCTGTTTAGTTTAACTCATGTTCGTCAGGGAGCAAATCAACACTTGAGAGGCTAAAGCCCGTCGATTTCCTCATCTTTTCAAAGACCCGAGCCACCAACGGCTCATGTCGAAGTTAAAACCGAAAAGATCGATCAACTCTTCATGAGCGAACGGCAAACGAAAATGACCGATCAGGCCTTTTTCGGCGCACGATCGGTCATTTTTGAGAATCGTGGAATAG
>JBKQLC010000222.1:0-14404 GCA_052147195.1 Syntrophobacteraceae bacterium | reverse complement strand
AGTAACTTAATCCCATTTTGTAGTCGGATTTTCCGGGGAACTTCGGTTTAAAGCGCGCTGAACCATTACCAGGATAGTGGACCATGAGTAAGAAATACATACAGGTTGGAGTGCTCATGGGCCTCGCGCTTGCCTTGTGCGCCGGCGGATACTGGTTATTCGCAGGCAGGCAGGACAAGCCTGGATACACCGGTCCAATCGATAAGATCACCATCGGCACCGTCGGCAACGAAACGTCCACCCTGGTCTTGATTGCCGCAAGCATGGGATATTTCCAGGAAAATGGCCTTGATGTCACTATCCGGGAATATCAATCAGGCAACTTCTCTGTCGATGCGCTCCTGGACAATCAGATCGATTTGGCGTCCTGTTCCGAATTTGCCCTGGTCGAAAGGATCTTTCAGCGAGGCCGGGACCTCAGGTACATGGGGTCTTATGCCACTGTCGATAATACCGAAGTAATAGCGCGCAAAGATAAGATCGCCAATGCCGCAGACCTGAGAGGCAAAAGAATCGGCGTAACATTTACAAGCATTGCATCCTTCTACCTCGGAGTTTTTCTGACTTTCAACGGTTTGGCTCTCGATGACGTGGAACTGGTGGACGTCAAACCATTCAATATGCAGGATGCACTGGAAGAGGGAAAGGTGGATGCGGTCATAACTTGGGAACCAAATGCGTGGGGCCTGAAAGAGAAAATGGGCGACAGGGTGATTTCCTGGCCGGGTCAAAGTCAGCCCTACTACTGGCTGCTGGTCAGCACCAGTGAAGTGGTAAGGGCAAGGGCAAGCGCCACCGAACGCTTCATGACGGCGCTGGCAAAAGCTGAAGAGTTTGCAAGGCAAAAAGGCGATGAGGCCAAGGCAATCGTGGGAAACAGGTATAACTTTGATTCCGCTTACCTGAACCATGTTTGGTGGTCCAGGACAAAATATGAACTATCGCTTGACCAGGCTTTGCTCCTTGCCATGGAAGATGAAGCGCGCTGGATGATAAAGAACGGCATGTCCTACGGTCATAAAGAAATTCCCGATTACCTGCATCACCTCTATTCGACTGCTTTATTAAAAGCAAGCCCCAAATCCGTCCGGCTGATAGCATTCGAAAAAAGTGGAAGCAATTAGCGGTTCCTCCATGATTCCCCCCACCCTGGCGAACATGCGCAAGGGAGGCGAGCGAACCTGGATACACGGGAAAGACAGCTTGCCGTAAGGTGAATCGGCAGGTTTCCTCCATATGATCTGGTAATCTTGATCTTTTACTGAGGTGTATTGGATGATTCAGCCCTTTGAAGTCGATCCTCAGATTAAATTGGCCTGGAAGTGCGGATGGCCATAGAACAGGAGGGACAAAATTTTACATCTCTTGCCCCTCCCATCCGGTTCCGAGATTTAGAAATCTGAATCAAAAGGGATCAACTGCTCTGGCCGCCTCTCTCCCTTCTTAAACTTCCTCAGATCTGTCTCATTACCTCTCATGGCATGGCCATTCCCTTTGTCCTGATGTCCTGCAAAATTTTTTGGTGGATTCCCCTTAGTCTTGTTTTCCATTGGTTTGTTTTTCTTCGATTCTGTTCTTCTCACATCACTATAGCCTTTTGAGCCGTCGACCACCGATATTAGTTTGCCTACATATTCTTTCATTTGATTAACCCGGGTGTTCATTAGTTCCGAGGTCGAGGCCGATTCTTCAGCATTGGCTGCATTTTGCTGAACCACCTTATCCATTTCACTCACGGCCTTGTTGACCTGCTCGATTCCCTGTGCCTGTTCAAGGGAAGCCGCACGGATTTCACCGACCAGTTGGCTGGACCGCTCAACATTAACCGCCAGCTCACGGAATTCCTTTTCGGTCTGTCCGACCAGTTCTGAACCATCTTTAACTTTCTTGACTGTCCCTTCAATTAGATTGGCGGTATTCTTCGCAGCTTCAGCCGCCCTCATGGCGAGATTTCTGACTTCGTCAGCAACCACAGCAAAGCCCGCGCCGGCCTCTCCCGCACGTGCCGCCTCCACTGCTGCATTCAGGGCAAGCAGATTTGTCTGAAAAGCGATTTCATCGATTGTCTTGATGATCTTGGAAATCTCCTCGCTTGCCTTGGAAATCTCACCCATAGAGGTGGTGAGTTTATCCATTATCTGACTGGAGCGAGAGACCGTCTCTTTTGTGCTTGTCATCAACTGGTCTGCCTTACTTGCGTTATCCGCATTCTGTTTGGTCATGGAAGACATCTCTTCAAGGGACGAGGATGTCTCCTCTATGGATGCCGCCTGCTCGGATGCTCCTTCCGCAAGTTGCTGGCTCGACGATGACATCTGATCCGAGGCTGTGGACACTTCATTCACAGCTCCATTGAGGAAAGACATTGATTTTAACATGGGTCTGACAATTGAACGTGTGAGAAGATAGCCGGCGGCAACCATAAGGAGACCGATAGCGAGGGCCGTGATCAGGACAGCCATAATAACGGTGCGACACGCTTCTTCGATAATGATCCGGTCATTGCCGATGAATAACATTCCAGCGATCTTGGCATCGGCGCCGATAATAGGCCAATACGCGGTGTTATAAATTTTTCCCTTAATCGTGTTCGTGTTGAGGTATTTCAGGCCCTTTTGGAGTACCGTCTCGATAACCTTGAGGTTATCCATTTTAGTGCCAATAAGGCGCTTTCCATCCTTTTCCAACGTCGTCGAGACCCGCTCATCGCCTTTGAAGATGGTACATTCCACATTAAACCGCCTCTTAATATCATCGACAAATTTATTCGCCGCAGTCAGATCGATCCCCGGAGTGATGGTCCCTACAATCCGATCATTGATCTTGATGGGTGCCCCTGCCCGGAGGGAAAATCTTTCCACTGCCCCATCTTCAATACCCACGGAGATCTCCCCGGCCAGTGCCTTCTTGACATTGATTTGGTTTGCGACGCTGTCCCCTATTTTTTCCGAATGCCCACGGGCGACGACATTCCCCTCAATGTCCGCGATGGTTAATACTTGCAGCCCATTGTCCGTCATCAATTGCTTGCCAAGTTTCTCCAATCGCTCGGTATCCCTTCTCTCGAGAGCCTCAGCCAGATCAGGGCGGGCAGAGAAAGAGACGGCATGCCTTTTCACCTTGTCCACCATATCGTCCATAACTCCCTGGACTCCTGCGGCAGCCAGGTCAATTCGCTTTTCGGCATACTCATCAAATGACTTGGAAAAAAAGTAATAGGCAGAACCGAAGATTGCGCCACCAACAACAATAGTAGTTAATAGAACCAGGCTAACAGTTTTTCCTGACAATGAGATTCTCGATAGTTTCAACATGTGACATCCTTGTGGAAATTAAGGTAAAATCTTCTGATTGTGAACCAAGTGGCCGCTCTGCCCGATTATTTTTATTGCTTGACTCATAATCGAATACTTTCAACTATTCTACCGCGATTCCCTTCTCTTTGATGTGGATCAATGTGAGCATGGAACCGCTTCATTACTGATATCGTCTAAAAGCAAGCTATTCTTTAAGAGAATTCTCAAATCTAAAGCGTTTTGCCTTGATTCACTGAAAGATTTCTTCAAAAAAAGCGTTATGTCAATTATGGCATAACGAAATCATTAGACTGCTTCATAGTCGTTAGCGTAAAGGCAGGTGACTCTTTCAGGTCATCGTGGCTGATGCTGGACTTCTGCACCAGCTCTTTCAGAGCGCCGTTGGCAATTCATTAAAGTATCGGAAGAAATCTATACTACCTATCGTCAAAATTTATGGAAGCATCTCCTGCTCTGTCGACCAGGTGTTCATAGAGGACAACGGCATTGATTTCGATGAATGTTATTGCCAACAGATGTTCAAGCTTTGAGCGGCGGAACCTTGAATTCTGAACGGAGGGAAGAGCATAACGAGAAGATACGGAGGTGTTAAATATTTCTTGCGTGTTTTGATTGGCAAAAAGATACCATAGGCCTTCGGGGTGCTCCCTGAGCTTTTTCGTGCGGATTCCCACCCCGAAAGGCTCCTCCGGATCTCTTGGTGGTCAAGTTCACGCATTATTCAGTCAGATGGTTCGTTCACCCAGGGCCAGACCTCATCTGCGGGCAGGCGCGTGGCAACAGAGGCGATCATTTCCTCGGCCGTCGCGAAATCAAGCTTGGCCGTGTCGATCGTCAGGTGATAGTTCCGGGTGTCATACCAGTCGAGACCGGTTAAGGCCCGAATATGGCTGGAGCGATACTGGTCCGAGCGCTCGATCATCTGAACGGCCTCAGCCTTGCTTCGCGCATGATAGGTGCTCATGACCCGCTCCACCCGGAACCCCTGAGGGGCGTGAACCATAACGTTGAGGAGCCGTGCCCTGCCGCGCAGCAGGTGGAATGCGCCGCGGCCGAGAACCACGCAGGACACCTGAACCGCAAGTTCGGTAATGAGGCGGCGCTCGATCTCCGCCAGTTGTTCATAGGAGGCCCAGCTCGGCGGCGGCGGCGTGTAGATATAGTCCGGGGCTCCAACCTTGAAGACCGAAATCAGTTCCTCCCCAAAGCTCTGTGGACTCCCTTCGAGACCTTCGATCTCAGCTTCCTCGACCCCCAGTTCCTTTGCTGCCCGCTGCAGAATCTGGCGGTCGATGAAGGCATAGCCGAGCCGCCTGGCGACCTGCTGGCCGATGTAGGACCCGCCGCTGCCCATTTGACGGGCGATCGTGATCACGACTGTCGCTGGCATGGCGCACCTCCGCACGTTTTGTGCTCATCCTTGTCCTTCTTCGATTCGCCAACCCGTTCACGCAATTCATGCAATTCGATTATGAGTTGTTCTTTGGTCTTGTCTTCATCCTGCATTTCCGACTCCGCGGAAGCTAAATGATTAGGTTCGCCTGCATATGGAGCAAAGTGCATCATATTGGATGACCCGGCAAAGAAGAAGCAAGCGAAAGGGGGAATCTGCAAGTCATTTTGGATCGCAAAGTCAAAAAGAACCCGAGCTTCAATGCAAGATTTAACCTAACCACACACACGGGGTGATACAAGGGAATTCGCGTAACGAAACACCCTTGATATCTTGCCAATCGCGAAAAAACCGGTTTGGGGCGATTCGGTTAACAAATAAATCGAAAACAGCGAAGATTTTGGCGCCTCATTTCTCAACGACGAGGAGAGTTAACGTAACATCAGTGCGACTGGGACAAGTACCGTCGAAGCTACTCCCGGAACCAGACCGCCCGGGCCTGCAGTTGAACTTCCCGAAAGGTCTGAGGGTAGGGCATCATTTTTTGTCAATCCAGCCAACTACTCTTGCTGGATAAATATATACAAAGAATGGGATGAAGATACCAGGATGGAAAAGTGGTTGAGACGAATCTGGTTTGGGGATTCAGCAGCCCTGAATGTGAGAACCTAAAATGCTCCTGTTGGCTTCCAAAAAGCCGCGCGAAAAGTTAATTTGTTGTCGACATGGATAAAATCTGGGGTGAGAAACCGGCAATGGCGCACGGTTCCCGCTTGGCCGTCCCGGGGGGGGACCGCCAACCCCGTTTTCCTCCTGCGCAACGGTTTTCAGGAAAGCGCAATGAAACCGGAAATATCCGACCTGCAGCGTCAGGTCCAGAAAAACTGCGATGTATCGGACGCCCGGCACGCCGGGGTGTACTCGCTCTGCGGCCTTCTGCTGAGGATGCGGGACCTGTACAAATGGGAGCACCGGATGGTCCCCTGGCAGGAGCCTGAACCGGCCGATCTTCTGGGGTGGATAGAAGACCGGGAGCAATACTGGGAGGAAATTATAGAGGGAGAAATCGCGCCGGTTGTCCTGGGCGCTGAGCGGTTCGATCCTTACGACATGGCCGGACTAAACGTCCGCCTGCGCCCGCTGGGCCTGATCTATGGGGCGGGCTACGGGATCGGCATGAAACCCACTTTTTTCCTTGCTGAATGCGCCGAATCGAGGTCCTTGGGCGGGCTGAGAATCGACGTGGTAAACCGGGAGCTTGCCCGCGACATCTTCATGACCCCGGCGATGCGGCAGGGAGAGCAGATATTCGCCAGGCGGTCGTGCATGCTCTTTTTCCTGTGGGGCCATATTCTTGAGGCGCTCCCCTCTGCGCGGGAAGCCATGGAGTTCGGTCTTGCCCGGTACGGGGTGGGTCTCGACGAGATCCGCCGCAATGCGGCTCGCCTCGGGGACCTGCTGGAACGGATCGCCTTGCAGGAACTCGAGACCTGGCTCTACCACGAAATCGGGGAAGTGTTAGAGACCGGCTTCGACGGCGGCCTCTGGCAGGAAATGGTCTCTGCCTACGCGAACAGCCCGGTCGAAATCTTTGCCCGCGTGCTGAAAGACGTTCTTGCGGACACCCACTCGGAAGGGCTGCTCGGCCACATCGTGCAAAACCGCGTCGAATCCTCCCTCGGGTTCTACGTCGCTTTCCAGCGCGCCATCTCGCGGGCGGTTTTCCCGGAAATCCGGGAAGCCTTCTTCCGATTCCGGAAAACAGGCGACTGGAGGCTGATCGAGGCGGCCCGAGAATCCGGGCGACGGAACATGTACCGGTACGCGGCCGCTCTGGCGCGGCTCCACCAGGAAGCGCAGGCCTCAGGGACCGACAGGGCGAGGGCTCGTATCATATCGGAAATCCTCCAACCCCTGGGCATCGCCAGAGGCGGCGGCGAGTAAGGCTGGCTTGGAAATTTGTTTCTGATCGTAACTTAAAGGGTTTGGCGGAGCGGCCAAATATGCGCGGACTATTGTGTGACACCGCCTTATTGAAGTTGATCCACAGCTTCAATTGGCCAGAAGGCGCGGGTAGTCGTACCTTCACCGGGAGTGGACTCGATTGAGAAGCTCCCGCCGGTCAATTCGGCCCTTTCTCTCATGCTGGTAAGGCCAAGACTTCTGGCGGTGCTGGTCTGGAGGATCTGATCCAAATTCATTCCCACCCCATCGTCAGAGATGACCAATTCGATCCCATTCCCATCGTTTGAGAGAGTTATGTCAACCCACTCCGCCTTGCTGTGCTTGGCGATATTGTTCAGTGCCTCCTGGGCGATTCTAAAGATGTTTACCTTCAGGTTTTCGGGAATTTCTTCTTCTCCTACTCCGGTCTCAAGCTCAATGTGGCGTTGGGGATAGAGTTTCATGCATTCATTGCGCAGCCACTCAAGTGTTGCTAAAAGCCCCACATTGTCCAGCATAGGGGGACGCAAACCCATGTAGATATTTCTGGTTTCCTCAATTGAGCGCTGGAGAATCGGAACGAACTGCTCCAGGCGGTCCAAGGCTGCGCTGCCAACACCTTCATCCCTGAGCTGCAGAGCCATTTCAACCCAAAGCTTAACAGCGGCAAGAGTCTGTCCGATACTGTCGTGGAGTTCGGAAGCAAGCCTTTTCCTCTCTTCCTCCTGAACGGAGATTAGTCTTGAAGGTATTTGCCGGAGTTCCTTGTTGGCTTTTTCCAGTGCAGATGTTCGCTCCTCTACCCTTCGCTCCAGTTCGTGGTGAGACCTTCGCAGCCCCTCCTCCGCCCGCTTATGGTCTGTAATGTCCTCATATGTACCCAACACCCCCCTGATTTCACCTTTCACATCAAACAGAGGAACCTTACTTGTACGAACCCAGATTTTGTCACCACTCGGTGTCGTCTGAGGTTCTTCATAGCCGAGTTTAGGCCTCCTCGTTTTTATCACCTCCAGGTCATCCGAACGATATAGTCGTGCCTGTTCCCCCCAACCAATCTCAAAGTCGTTTCTACCTACAATCTCCTTGGGTGATTGGAGACCGGCATCGAGAGCAAATGAGCGGTTGCAGCCCAGGTAGTTTAAATCGAGATCCTTCCAGAAGACCCTTGCCGGGATGGTATCCAGGACCAAATGTAACATTTGTTGCGACTCACGCAACGCCTCCTCTGCCCGGTTGCGCGGAGTAACATCACTCATATTCGTTCTGCACAGCTCTGTGCCGTCTTCCCCTTCAGAGTATATGCTTTCGAGCCGCGCATAGAATTGATCCCCACCTTTCGGAGACAATCTTACTTCAGCAATCTGCCTTTCACGCCTATCAAAGATAGCGTTAAGGTGAGAGAAAAATTCCTTTTTATCCGGCTGGAAAACAGAATATTGAAAATGCTTGTTAAGCAAACGCCCTCTCTCAATACCAAGCTGTCTGGCTGCAGTCAGATTTAGATCAACGATTTGGCCGTGTTTGTTCAGGGTAAGGTAGCCGACTGGAGCAAAATCGTAGAGGTCGGCATATCGTGAACGTGAAATTTCGAGGTCGTTTTGTACCCGCCGGAGTTCTTCGTTTTGCATTTCGAGTTCGATCTGATGCACCCGCAGTTCATGAATAAGGGAGTTTGCATCTTCCAGGCTGGTATCACCCGGTCTATCGGGCTCGGATTTCAGGTTTTCCTCGGCTCGCGCTCGGAGATCTTCGGGACCTTTCGGATCTCTCTTGCTTTTCATCATCAGAATCTCCAGATAAGATGAGTATGCCCGATTGACCCCATTACGCCGCTATTCATATTCAGTGGCTCGGATTTTTCAGCTTCCTCAGCTCTTTTTCCATCTCCTGCTATTATGAGTTTCCTGCCGCCCGCCGTCTTTGCAGATCATGCATATGCGCGAAATACAAACTATTTTCTCAGGACTATCCTTCTGCTCCCGAAATATTGGCGTCCACCTTCAATTGTACTCGTTTTTTGCTCAATATAGTCTCGGCGGCCTTCCTCAACGTGACCGGCAATCGAGTTGCCCTATATGAAAACAATAATCATTCCTATTGGACACGCTATCTTATATGAATGTCTTCACCGCTAAGTCAGCAAGGTCTTATTGAGAAATTGAGCACAGACTCCTGGCCTCGGCCTTCGTTATGGTCAACTCTGTGTCGCCGGCGATCCCGTGGCCGGAACCATCTGCAATACCCCGGCGCCGCTAAATCGACGCCGAGCCTTTGTGGAATCCTTCAGAGGAGGGTTAATCCACATTACGTTCTTGATGTTCCAGTGGATGATGCTTATCAAAAAGAAGACGGTAATTCTTTTGCCACAGAAATATTTCTCACCCTTTTTCCACACCTCCGGCGAAAATACAGCATGATAATTCTTAATCATTGCCGCATATTATTCGACAGGAAGCCTCACCGAGAGGTTTTATGGCCGGTCTGTGTGCCTGTTTCCAGGTTAAAAATGGGATGAAAAATAGGAAGAAAACCACACAAGATGCTTTCGTAAACGAATCCGCCGCACAATCCCGCTTTTGACCGGGTCAAAAAGGATGCTTCTTAAGAGAGAAGATGAGAAAGGACAAAAAGCCAAGAGTGAAGGAGCAACTCCGGACAAAGGCTGAGAAGTCTGTAGCCTCGGAGAAGTTATCTGAAGATATGGCATCCGATTCCGCCGCGAGCCTGGAACATGAATTGCGGGTTCACCAGGTAGAATTGGAGATGCAAAATGAAGCGCTCCGTCAAGCGCAGGCTGAGCTTGAGGAATCGAGGGCGCAATATGCCGATCTCTACGACTTTGCTCCCACGGGGTATCTCACACTCGATGAGCGTGGAGTGGTAGTGGAAGCTAATTTAACCCTGGCCAGGCAACTCGGTATCGAGAGAACTTCCCTCATCAATAAGCCGTTTCGCCTTTTTTCCGAGCGGGACGCAAAGACAATAGAGGCACATTTTCGGGCAGTTTTTAAAACGCAGACGCCGCAGACCTGTAGAGTGCTGCTGGTAGCAAAAAACGGCGAGGAGATTTACGCGAGGCTGGACAGCATTTTCATCGCAGAGAACAATGGCGCAAAACGGTGCAGAACGAATGTGATCGATATCACTCTCGCCAATCAAGCGGAGGAGGCCATACGAAAATCTCGCGATGAACTGGCGCAGGTTCCTGCCAGACTATTAGCCGCGCAGGAGGAGGACAGAAAAAGGTTGGCGGGTGAACTTCACGACACTATCGGGCAGACTCTGGCGGCCCTGAAGTTTAGAATCGAGCACGTCCTCCATGTCATGAAAAATGGGAAATCCGAAGAAGCACTGGAGCTTCTCGAACAGTTTGTTCCAACACTACAATTCTCGATTGACGAAACGCGAGCCATATACATGGGTCTAAGGCCCAAGTTGCTGGATGATTTTGGTGTTATCGCCGCCATAAACTGGTACCGCCTGGAGATAATGAAACTCTATCCGGGCTTTCACATTGAACCTGAGATAAGAGTTGAAGAGACCGATATTCCTGAGCACCTGAAAGTTGCGATATTTCGTATAAGCCAGGAGGCGATGAACAATACTGCCAAACATGCCGGAGCGGAATGGGTAGACCTCGTTCTAGTAAAGCATGATCAGGTGATTGAACTGAGCATAACAGACGATGGAATCGGGTTTGACTTGGACGATGTGCCGGGTTGCGAAAGATCATACGGACTATCCGCAATGAAAGAAAGGACCGAGCAAACGGGTGGAAGATTCACCGTTGAATCCGTCCCCGGCAAGGGCACTACGGTAAGGGCTGTCTGGGGACTGCCGGGAGTGGATTACAATTGACCGTAGATGTCCCTGACAAGATTTAGACCGAAACGAAGAATTCCCTTCTGGTTCCATTGGACCTGCATATGAAATCATCTTAACATCCCTTGCCAATCTCGGAAGAGTCAGTTTGCTGCGATTCGGTAAACAAATGATTTGAAAATGGCAAGGATTTTGGCGTTCTATTTTTCAACAACGAGGAGAGCTGTACGTTAATTCTTTTCACTTGCCCAAGGGCTACCCGATTGTGGAAACCACCGGGGACGGGTCAGGCATGAAATCCACACCGGGAACTCGGTGATTTCACCGATGAAAGTCACCTTCAGGAGACGCTCACGCCGGTCGTAATGAAGAAGAAACAACAAGGGGCATTTGACTCACCGCGTTTTGAGCAGGAGTTTTGTCGACATTTCCGGTCGAAGTGCTCATTACCTACACATAGGCTTTCATTTTTGACCTCAAAATCATTGCTGTAAAAAACCCGGGATTAGCGGAGACTAAATTCGTCATCCGTTTCGAGAATCCGCTGCACTAAGCTTTCGGAACCGGAACGGTCCTAAAAGCCTTTTCCTCTCCAGTAAGGAGCGCCGTCATGTACCCTTCCATAAAAGAAGTGACTCCGCGAGATGACTTCACCCTTTTTTTTGTTTTTGAAAATGGCGAGAATGGAGTCCTCGACATGAAACCGATGCTTGATTTCGGCGTATTTCAGCGAATCAAGGATTTGGATAAGTTCAAGCTTGTCCGAATTGCCTTCGATACGATTGAGTGGGACTGCGGTGTCGATCTCGATCCGGAATATATATATGCAAAATGCAAGGAGGGATCTACGGCCGAAGACTTTTAGCGGGTGCCCCACCGGTTCCAACAGAATTGTCTTTCGAGTGAGAATTGGAAACTTCTATTCACCTATTCACCTGTATTCCTTCTTTTGCCGTTTCTGGTTGCCGCTTCTGGTTGCCGTTTTGCAGGCCAAAATTATTCATGGTATCCTGTTGTTGGATTCAGTGAGCAGTGATCAGTAAACAGTGAACAGAAAAAAGCCACTGAGCCGTGAAACTATTTCCGGGTCCCGAACCACCAAGCGATGGTGAACGGACGAATGAGAATTCCAGCCACAGCGTTCCCTGTATTTGACCTGTATTTGCAGGAAAGCCAATTGAGGGATTCTGCTCACTGCTCACTGCTCACCGCTCACCGCTCACCGCTCACTGTTCACTGTTCACTGCTCACTGTTCACTGCCGGTCCGGTCAGCAAGCGCTTGAGCATATCCATTGCCTTGCCGAATTTCTCCCAGTCCCCCTGCTGCATTGCCTTCTGGGCCTCATCGAACTGCGCCCTCGCCTGCCCCAGTTCCGGTCCCTGGCGCAGCGCCTGCTCGGGATTTTGAGGTTTCTGCGTCCCGAAGACGGATTGGATGGCCTCATCGAGTGTAGGCTCCATCACCACTTTGTCGCCCGAAATCACGATTACGCGCTTGAGCTGGGGGAAGTCTGTGCCTTCCGCGGTGAGGTACACCGGCACCACGTAGAGAAAGGAATTCTCGATCGGTACTGCGATCAGGTTTCCGCGAATGACTTTCGACCCTCTTTGGTCCCAGAGCGTCAGTTGCTGGGAGATCGTAGTGTTCTGATCGATGATAGCCTCGATTTGCATCGGGCCGTAGATCAGCTTCTCCTTGGGAAGTTGGTAAACGAGCATCTTCCCGTATTCGGGGAAATCGCACCTGGCGGCCATCCAGGAGATCATGTTGTCCCGGTTCTGAGGCGTGAAAGGAGTCATGAGGAGGTACTCGAGCTGGTCGCTTCCGGGGAGCTTCATCAGGATGTAATAGGGCTGCATCGGCAGCGCTTTACCCGAGTACTTTTCCTGGGAGAGCACCCAGAGGTCCTCCCGGTTGTAGAAGACCTGCGGGACCGTCATGTGAAATGTTCTGTACAGGTCGGCCTGGATGGAAAAGAGGTCCTCCGGATACCGCAGATGCCTTTTCAGGTCCGCCGAGAGCTGATTCAGGTCCTTGAAGAGTCCGGGAAACGCACGCCGGTAGACTGCCAGAACGGGATCGTTCGGATCGGTGACATAGAACTGGACGGTTCCTTCGTACATGTCCACAACGGCCTTTACGGAGTTTCGGATGTAATTCAGCCTTTCCTCAACGCTCCCCGCGTGGAGATTGGAGTAGGGAAAGTGAACTGAGACGGTGTATGCATCCTGGATCCAGTACAATTTGCCATCGCTCAGCACCGCGTAGGGATCGTTGTCGAGGCGTAAAAACGGTGCGATCTGCTCCACGCGCTCGTGAACGGACCTCCAGATCTGGATCCTGCTTTCCGGCCGGAGGTAGGAGGTTAACAGAATGTTGGTGTCGGATTGAGTCCAGGCGAATAACAGCCGCTTCCAAAAGCTGTCGAGCGGGATGCCTCCCGTTCCGCCGTAACTCGTGTACACATTCTGATTCCCCTTGGGATAGTCGAACTCTTTGATACCGGTCGCAACGATCCGATATCCCGCCATCGCCTTGCCGTAGTAGATGGAAGGCTGGTTTATGGTCAGGCCGTAGGCGGATTCGGGCGGGATGTTCTCGATAAGGTATTGCGGAAAGCCTCCTCCGATGGTCTTCGAGACGAAGCTCATGACTAAACCATAACCATGCGTGAACTGCAACTTCTGGTTAACCCAGGTTTGGGCTTCGGTGGGAAGTTCCGCTGAGAGTTCGCGGGCCGAAAGCATCACCTGATGATAACCATCCGGCAGGTGGTAGCGGTCCACATCGGTCTGGTAAAAGTGATAGTAGAACCGTATCTCCTGGGCTTGCTGGTACATCTGAAGCAACGGACGCCAGTCCCAGAGACGGATATTCTGAATCGTGTCTTCATTTCTCGCAATCATCTCGGCTGTCAGGTCCGACAGCGCAGGGTAAAATGTTTCCTGGATCGCGTCGAGCCCGTAGGCCTTTCGGGTGAATTCTATGTTGTTCTTGAGATACGGGGTTTCGAGGACCAGCTCGCTCGGCTGTACTATGAGCCTCTGAAAGAAAGCCGGCGCCAGCAAAACCGCGATCAGGTACAAGGCCACGTAAATGCCTGATCCGATAACTATCGCTCTGAATCGCGGCCGGAAGATATTGAGCACAAGCAGCGCGCATAGCGCTGCCGAGGCGCCGGCCATGATCCAGAGGGCGATCCGGGTCACATGATCCGCCGTGTAGCCGGCTCCGTAAACTACTCCCTGAGTAGAGTAGACGAGTTCGTAGTGAGCCAGGTAAAATCCCCATCCCCAACCGGCGGCCATTGCGAAAAACAGGATGGAGAGGTGTGGAGCGATCTTTGGGCCCTGGGCCTCCACCTGTCCGATGCGGCCGAACCGCAGTAAACCGAAGTGTGTGTAGAAGACCAGGACGGCCAGGAGCGTAACCATTGTCAATGCGGTCAGGCTGCTCTGCAAAAGCTCATAAAAGGGGAGACGGAACAGATAAAACCCGGCATCGACTCCGAAGAGAGGATCGGGCAGCCCGAATGATCCGCCATGGCGAAAGCGGAGATATGTATCCCATTGTGCATAGAAGATGACCGCAAAGATCAGGGCGACGGTGGCGGCAAGCGCGCCCATGGCCAGTTTCAATTCCGCGGGAGAGATCTGGATGCCGATTTTCTCGGCAGCGGTAGACTGGCTTGTCCAGCTACCTTCGCGAAAAGTGGCGACGGTTCTCGCCACAAGGCGAAGATTGATCCAGAGGTAAAGAAGCGCGACAAGGAAAGCAAGGCAAAACAGCTTCAACCGTATGGACAGGAGTGTCCAGAATACTCCGGAGTAGCCGAGTTGCCGCATCCACAGCTCCTTCTGTATCCAGCCGGAGATGACAGCCATGAGCACGATGAGTACGATTGCTGTAATTATGATGAGCTT
>JBKQLC010000221.1:0-5899 GCA_052147195.1 Syntrophobacteraceae bacterium | reverse complement strand
AAAAGACGAAAAGCAATTCACCGCAGAGGCGCAGAGAACGCTGAGAAAACAACAACTTATACACAAAATCTTGTTCAAAAAACAAGAAGATGCGGGATAGTAGTACGAAGGATACACGAAGTGCACGCAGGAAAATCATTGCCGAGGATCTCCTTAGAGAAATGTTTTCGTGTGCTTTGTCTTCTTCGTGTCCGACCAATACTTTTTTAGGTTCGAAAGGCCGCAAAAGTGTTTATCCAGATTGGTTTTCTTTGTGGGTCTTCGTGTCTCCTTCGTGCACTTCGTGACCCCCGGGGGGCCTTCCTGACCGCTCCAAAGGCTAGTCCTACGAAGGGGCGGGAGAACACGAAATTTATGCTTGGGCCTATGCAGGCGTCTTCCCGGCCCAGGCCCCAAGAGATCTGTAAGCCTTTCCGTCATCCCGGCAGAACTTCTGCTCGATTGAGGTCAAGAGCTGACCGAAGAGCATTTCTTTCCGTGAGCCGGCGAATGATTTCATCTCTTGCTTCCTTTGATACACTTCCGATTACCTCCAATACTTCAGCTTGAAATTGCTGGACCGCCTGCATATCGAAAAGCACCTGGAAGATTTCGAGCTGCAGCTTCAATTGGCCCCGGATTTCCTGCATGGCCTTTAAAGCCAGTTCCCGTGGGTCCTTGAATCTAAACTCGGTGATCTCCTCTTCCTGCCCCTGGACCTTGATTTTGCGGACCTGAGATTCGAGTACCTGAAGGGCATCGTCTTCGCCCCGGTTCCAGCGCATGAGCAGGTCGAGCAGCTCGTTGGCGTCGCGGTTGATCTTCTGCAATTGGTCCAACGCATTGATTTCGCGGTCAACAATCTTGTGGGCTGCCCGTATGGTTACATTCCGGTTTATGGCGACATTCAACGCCTTCAACCTTCTAGATACGGTCGCTTTGTCGACTCCTACCTTACGGGCGGTTTCGCTAACGGTGTTGCCGTTCCTGATTAATTGAAGTAATTGGTTATCGTCGATTCGGTTTCTCATGTGGCAACGGTTCCTCAAATAGGTGAATGGGTGAATGGGCAAAAAAGCAAATTCCTGTAAGCGTTCACCGCAGAGACGTTCGATAATTTCAAAAGCCCGGTGGCCTGCTTCGAGGGGCCAAGGTCGATCTTCAGAGGACGCAGAGAAAAGACTTTTCGGACTGAATTTACAGGACTAACAGACAGGGCTATTTCTGAGACATGAGAATCCTTCAGTTAGTGCAAAGCGGGGTGCTTTTGCTCCCTGTTCGTTAAGCTTGTTGAACTTTGGCCCTCTCCGCGTCCTCTGCGTCTCTGCGGTGAACGGAATACGGAGGAAATTATACTTCAATATTAGAAGCAATGTCAACCACAAATTGAAGTGATAAGGGCAGTGAGCAGTCAGCCGCGAGCGGTGAACGGTGAGGGGCCAAATTCCAAAAGAGTTAGGCAGAGAAGGCGCCCAATCAGAGGGCGAAACATCTCACGCGGAGGCAGCTTTGGCCGGAATCACCGGTCTAAGAGGTGTTGGCGCCTTGATATCTTGTTTGAGGACCACATTGAACGACCGCTTATACGAGAAAACCTGCAGAGATTTCAGCCAATTCAAAAACTCTTTTCTCGAAAAGAGCCGGACAAATACGGCCAGGGGGACCAAAACTGCAACACAATAAAGAGACCACATGCGCCAGTGTCCTTTCTTTCACAGGAGTGGAAAGGATGATTTCATGTGTGGTTATGACCTGTTCCAATTTCTATCGGCATATTCCCGCGCACGGTAAACCGCAAAGAGAACCAAACCGGATTCTTTGTTTTATAACGCAAAAAAAGGAGGTCGGGCCTTGAAAAAGGAAATTAGTTCTCACAATCGCAATGAGGGATTGTCTTGCCGTACGCCACCTTTCAGGTGATTTTAGGATAAGCGAATCATATCTTGAAAGATGCAAATTCAACCTGTTGGCAAGTCTGAACGAGTTTTGTCATAGTTTCCAAACATGGTTACGCGGCGGCGATCAATTAAGGATGATTCATGGACACACGCAGAGAATTCTTCAGAACCTTGCTCAAGCTTATAACTGGTATGGGTGTTTTTTTAGGTTCTCTGGCATTGCCCATTCGCTGGGCATACTCGAACGCCGAGAGAATCATACTGCCTGAGGGAACGAAAAGAGAGACCTTGATCGACAAAGATCCCAAATCATTGGATACGAGGAATCTGGAAATCACTCCCCTTAGGGATTTTGAGACTATGGGTCTCATGGACTTTGAAGTGGACATGAAGCAATGGCGTTTGGAAGTTGCGGGGGAAGTCAAAACGCGGCTTCAATTCACCTACTCGGACATTCTTTCCCTCCCGTCCGTTGAAAAGAATGTGCTCTTGATCTGTCCGGGTTTTTTTGCCAATTACGGTCGATGGCAAGGCGTTTCCATGAAGGATTTGCTCAGCAGGGCCGTGATGGAAAGTGGCGTTACACACATAATCTTCTATTCAGGGCCGGAGGGCACCTACAAAAGAGAGTTTCCAGTGGCCGATGTTCTTGCCAATAGAGTTTTCCTTGCCTACCGAGTCAATGGCGAAGCACTGCCCATAGGGGATGGATATCCTCTTCGCGTCGTTGCAGAGGGCTATTACGGAAGCGACTGGATTAAGTATGTTAGCAAAATGAGCGTGGGAAGAGCTTAGGTGGCACACACCCAGCGGACTATGGGAACGATTCGTGCGCTATAATGCATGAGCAACTTGAATCATGAACTAACTTATATAGTTAAATTAAAAGCTGCCACATCTCTCCTTGACATTGAGAAATGGTGTGCCGAAATCCTTGCCATGTCCGAATCATATTTTTCATGCGGAATCCCGGTTCGGTTCGGGATGGTCGCCGCTTTTTACCAACCTACTCGGGCAAAGGTTTGCCCCGGGTTTCAGGCATGGACCATGGCACGATCAGACCGAGGATGTAAATGCTCGAGAGAATCATTGCTGCCTTGGGGATGCTCCCGAAGTATCCGATCAGAGTCCCGGCGATGATTGGAAACACCCAGGCGATGAGGCGAGCGGCATTGAATATGAAACTCGCAGCGCTTGACCGCACCAGGGACGGGAAGAGCTCAGCGGGATAGATCGCCATCCAGGCATAAGCGCAGCCGAGAGTGAAGAAGCCGCTAAGACCGGCGACCAGCATTAACTGCTCTACCGAGCCGGGCCAGAGGTAAGTGAGCGGCGTGCTTGCAAGGGCACCCGCATAAGTCATGAACAGGAAACGTCGACGTCCCATCCAGTCCGCCAGGAACCCCGAGACCATATAGGCAAGGACGGCACGGGCCGTATAGAGCAGCGCGACACGCGCACCCCAAACCGCAGGGTTCTCCATGCCTTGCGTTTTGGCAAAACTCACAGCCAATGCCGGCAGCCAACTGGAAATAGCCCACCATCCGACGGTGGTACAGAGAGAAAGCAGGAATGCGAGCAAAGTTCGCTTGCGGGAGGAAGGGTCCTTGAATATCTGGGCAAGGGTGAACGGTCGGCGTTCGCCGGCGGCACCCCCCACAGTGGTCCAGCGTATGTTTTTGACTGCCAGGAGCCACTTTTCTGACTCATCGATGGAGCGACGGATGTAAAGCAGGAAAAGAGCTGGTAGTGCTCCGAACAGGAACATCAGGCGCCAGGTTTCAGCGCCGAGGGGCTGCCATGCCCCCAGGATCATCCATACGAAAGCGGCCAGAAAGGTCCCCCAGCCGAATCCCGACTGCAGAAAACCCGCCCCTTTGGGTCTGGCGCGATCAGGCCAGGTTTCAGCCAGCAGGGTGACCCCGGTGCTCCATTCGCTACCCATGGCCAGCCCGGTGACAAAACGCAGAAACACCAACGCTGCAAAGGAGTGGACAAGAGCCGTCAAGCCGCTGAACATGGCGTAGAGAAATACCGAGATCAGCATCATGCGCTTACGCCCGATATAATCGGCAAGCACCCCTCCAACCACTCCGCCCGCACCCCATCCGAGAAGGGTGATGCCAATGGCGATGCCCGCCCATAGCGGCATCGACGAGAGTTGATCCGGAAGCAGCAGTCCCTTGAGTGCAAACGGCATAACTACAATCAGTGCATAGGATTCGTATCCGTCGAAGACCCAGCCGAGAAAGCTCGCGAACAGAATGTTCCAGTGCTTTTTAGTCAGACCCGAGGCCCAACTTTTCGCTGCCGGGATGTCTAATTCGGAGCCCATGAGCGCCCCCTTTGCTTATCGTTAGTGCCTGAATTCTACAGCTTCGCAAATATACGGCAGGGTGGATTGTGGGGTTGTCCACGTCGAGGAATTCGGGGCCGATGTCCAGTTTGCATCTCTGTGCCGCCTGGAGCTGGTGCGGTTTGGCACAGTGGCATTGCTTTGGCCGGAATGCGAAACCTGGTCCCAGGGTATAGGAGCGACAAACCGCATGCAGGCAACTATTGCAAACGTCCTCCGAAATCCCTCCGATCCCAACTTACAACAGGTCGTCAGGGCAGGCAACAATATTGCCTCGCTATCGGTATGGAGCCTTCGCCCCCATGCTCCATCACCGGCAACGTCAGTGGTTTAGGCTATTAATGAATCACGCGCGCATTTTCCAGAAGTTGCTACAGCTCTCCTCGTTATTGAAGGCCAGAGGTCAAGTCTCCGTTTGACCTATTCTACCGATTCGTGATTATTTTGATGCACGGGTAGACCATTACGGTGTTTCCCGGTTCTCGGTAGCACGGAATGTAGGGGCTGGGGTCACAGTCTGAGGCTTAAGGTTATGGTCAAATGGAGACTTTTTTTTATTTTTTTTATCATCACCTTACTTGGTTTCGGGGGCCTACGGGAATTCTGCCATGTTCTTCAATTTCAGACCTTCTACAAAACTTTAGCGCTCTGATGGAGGCCGTTTTGAAGGCGCAGGGCCGTTCCGCCATTCACAGAGATTTTCCGTGACCTGTTCCGTTGAATCATCCCATTCATCAAACCCCGTAACGTGTTTGGCGACTGCGAGAGCCGCTTTTTCAGGTGCGAGGTAAGTCCTTTTCATTTTCATTTCTGGTTCGACCCGCGTTCCATCCGCCCCTATGTAGTTCAGTCCAAAGCAATACTCGTCAGAATCGGGGTTACGTTCATGCCAATCGTCTCTAATCTCAAAAAAGCCCCCGTTTTTGAGAGGCAAATGTTTTTTTATCATTGGGGTCTCCATGGTTGGGATTTGGATCACTTTTCCTCGAATAAATCACATATTCGCACATCCAGGGCGCGGGCCATTATTTCATCCTGTCCCTTGCTCCCTCTGCCGATTTGTCTTGTTTCGGAGCAAAGCCCGAAAATGCCCATATGAAGGCCATGCCAAGAACCAGGGCTATGACGGGAGGCAAGACGGTCATACCTGAACAGGCTAACAGCTCATGGCACCCTTTGTCGTCCCAAACAAATCCGGAAAAGATCATCCAAATGGAGGAAGCTACTAGCCATAACTGGAAAAGGTCTTTGCGCCAATTCAAATCCCGGAAAGACATCGTTTGCTCCCTGGATGAGAGGCAGTGCAGGCTGGGAGAGTCGGTTTAACTCTGATGAGATTACATCAGAGCATAGAGTCTGTCCACATTGAAGATTTGGCTTGATTCTTCCGAACGATCAAAAAAGACACAGGCCGGGGTAGGATCGTTGATCCTGGGGCATTCTCGAGGGGTCTGCCGGCAGGCTTAGCTTAGGCGACCCCAGCTACCCAGAACGAAACGCAGTCTACGGCACGCTCACCTCTTCCGCAGCGCGCGGTTTTCAGATGCATTTCATGAACTAAACGCTTCGCGTGGGCGTCATCCCTGCGATTTCGCTTCCCTCCCCCAGTCTTCGTAGTGGTTTCTACTTGCCTCAATGACAATCGAGAGCATCCTTTTACCTCGTA
>JBKQLC010000220.1:0-15873 GCA_052147195.1 Syntrophobacteraceae bacterium | reverse complement strand
AATCCTGAATACTCTTTTTATGTAACCCTTTCAGGGTATTACAACTAATTTGTGGTCCTGTTATCCCCAGGGTGGCGCTTCTCTGACCCTGGGCTACCCTATGCAGCCCTTTCAGGGCAAGAAACTCGAAAAGCCCCCCACAGGGCGAGTTCACGGCAGACAGATGATGTCCTTTCTCGTCTTGCAGGTACTCGGTTGCCGGATGAACCATAAGAAATACCTCCTCCCATCGGCAATTTTGCCCTCGTATTGAGCAGTGACCAGTGAGCAATAATCTGGTCATTCCGCGTACCGGCTTTAGCCGGAAGGAACAGTGATCAGAAAAAAGCCACTAAGCTGCCGTCTTGATTTCCTGAAATTCCGGCAAGCACAAAATCGGGTATTCAACTCAACCGAGCGCCGTAGCGATGGCTTTGCCAAGTTCAGTGGTGCTGGCATTGCCTCCCATGTCCGGCGTGCGCGGCCCGTCGGCGATGGTCGCTTCAATGGCGCCGATGATGGAGTTGTGGGCCGAGGCTGTATCACTAAACTATTCGCTTTTGTCGAGCGTCCTTTGGTGCAATGGGCTGGTGTTTTTGCCTGTCGAAATGTAGGTCTGCAACTGTTTATCCCGTCAAAATATCTACTCCATAAAAATAAGATGAGGGGCCGGAACGGTCGGCAGTCGGATGGAAAACCAATCTGCATCTTGCTTTTGCGCCAGGTTTCCCGGATGATGTCAATCGGCATATGTCTTGCAGAATACTCCTTGACTCGAAATCCCTTTTAAGAGCGCTAAGAAACGAAAGGGTTAGAGAACCCCTCTGCAAAGAAACTAATGGAATGTCAAAGAGCAATTTCAAAAAACTGAGAAATGGGGTAACTTCGCACCGCTATTTTAACTGCCTGCTAATTTCTCATGGAGCTTAGATAAATATGCAGAGCCATCCCGTAAGGGTTCTTCTCATCGATGATGATGAGGACGACTACATAATCGTCGGGGACCTGCTTTCAAAACTCTCTTCCATAGAATTCATCCTCAAGTGGGTTCCAGATTACCAGGCTGCAATGGATGCAATACTTTCCAATGAGTTCGATGTCTGCCTGTTGGACTACCGGCTTAGGGAGCGAAATGGGCTGGAACTCATGCAAGAGGCTGCAAGCCGCGGCGCCAAGACTCCGATTGTTTTTCTCTCCGGCCAGGGAGGCTACGATCTGGATCTTGAGGCCATGAATAAAGGAGCAGCCGACTGCCTTACTAAGGACGAGCTGAGTGCCACCCTTCTTGAGCGCTCCATCCGCCATGCGATGGACCGGCAGCGGAAAAGAGAGGAGCTGATTAAGGCCAAAAGGGTGATCCAGGCACTGAGCGAGTGTAATCATGCTGTGATCCACATCAAAGATGAGCTTGAGCTGTTGCACGCGGTCTGTCGCATCGTGGTGGATGTTGGTGGCTACAGGATGGCATGGGTGGGATATACCGAAGAGGACCGAGATCAAACGGTCACACCAGTTGCCGAGTATGGCTATGACCAAGACTATCTTGAGACGGTTAAAGTCACCTGGAAAGATGTCGAAAGGGGAACAGGGCCTACGGGTACTTGCATCCGTACAGGCATTCCCAGCATCATTCGCTCCGTCGGCACTCAAGCGGAATTTTCACCATGGAAGGTGGAGGCTTCAAAGCGAGGCTATGCTTCAGTCATAGGTCTTCCTCTCCTTGTCGATGGACGAAGGCTGGGAGCGCTTACCATCTATTCGTCGGAAACGGACGCTTTCGATACGGAAGAAGTAGAATTCCTCGTTAAACTATCCAGCAATCTTTCTTATGGCATAGGGGTGTTAAGGCTTCGTAAAGCTCAAATGCAGGCTGAAGAATTGCTGAAGGAAGCCAATTTCGATCTGGAAAGGCGGGTAGAGGAGCGTACTGCCGAACTGGTTAAAGTCAATGCGGAACTTAGGCGAGAGACAGAGGAACGCAGGCAGGCCGAGGATGCGCTGCGACTTAGCGAAAGGCGTCTTAGGAGGGCAGAAGTGGTGGCCCGCTCCGGCAACTGGGAGTTTTTCCTGGGGTGCGATAAGGTGCATGCCTCCGATGGTGCGAAGATCATTTACGGGGTGGAAGGCAGCGAGTGGTCCATATCCAAAATACAGAGTATCGCCCTCCCTAAGCATCGCGGTATGCTCGACAAGGCTCTTAAAGGACTAATTGAGGAGGGCAAACCGTATAATGTGGAATTTAAGATTCTCAGGCCATCCGACGGGAAGATCATCGATATCCATTCCATAGCGGAATATTCTGCCGAGAAGGAAGCGGTGTTCGGCGTCATACAGGACATCACTGAACGCAAGCAGGCAGAGGAGGCTCTGAAAGATAGTGAAACTCGATTGCGCGCCATCACCGACTCGGCCAGGGATGCGATTCTGATGATGGACCCGGAGGGCATGATTAACTATTGGAATCCGGCTGCGGAGCGCATTTTGGGCTACACGACAGAAGAAACATGTGGCCAAAATCTGCACAGACTGCTCGCTCCTCCGCGGTATCATGCCCAGCATCATGCGGCCTTTCCCAAGTTCGTGGAGACAGGACGGGGCGAGGCTGCGGGGAAGACGCTCGAACTGATGGCCCGCCGAAAGGACGGTGAAGAAATCCCTGTCGAGCTTTCCCTTTCCGCTGTTTTCATGAACGGCTGGCAGGCGGTTGGCCTGTTGCGGGACATCACTGAACGCAAGCGGGCTGAAGAGAAACTGCGCGAGAATCAGTCCCGGCTCGATCTCGCGCTGAGATCGGCCCAAATGGGCGTGTGGCACTGGGACTTAATTGAAGACAAACGTTTTTTTGACGATGAGGTCTGCCATCTGCTGGGCATCGACCCGGCCAAATTCAACGGAACTGCGGAGGGGTTCTTCAGCGCGGTGCATCCTGACGACCGTGAGGTGCTCAAGGCGGCATTGGCACGAACCATTGGACAGGATGTCCCGTATGAAACGGAGTACCGAGCCATCTGGCCGGATGGAAGCGTCCATTACATCATTGCCCGTGCAAAATTGTTCCGCGATGAAACAGGTCAGCCAGTGAGGGTGAACGGCCTTGCCTGGGACATCACCGAGCGCAAGCAGGCGGAGGATGCGCTTAAAGAATCCCAGCAGCGGCTTTCAGACATTATAGACTTTCTGCCGGATGCGACCTTTGTCATCGACAAGGAAGGGAAGGTCATAGCATGGAACCGGGCCATGCAGGAAATGATGGGGATCGGTGCGACGGCGATGCTGGGCAAGGGCGACTACGAATATGCCCTGCCCTTATATGGGGAACGGATACCTATCCTCATAGATCTCGTTCTTGACCCTGAGAAGGAGCGCGAAGCAAAGTATCTGACCCTGGAAAAAAAAGAGGGCGTGCTGGCGGCACATGCCTATATGCCTGATCTCAGGGGGCGGCAAGCGTATCTTTTTGGGACTGCAAGCGCTCTGTATGACTCCAGGGGGAATGTCGTCGGCGCGATCGAATCGATGCGCGACATTACCGAGCGCAAGCTGATGGAGGAAGCCGTTGCCAAGGCGGAGGAAAAATACAGGAACATATTCGAAAATTCCGTAACGGGCATATACCAAACGAACCTTGATGGAGATTTCTTAAACGTCAATGCGGCTCTTGCCCGGTTTGCCGGATACGATTCGCCCGAGAAGATGTTAAATGAGGCAAAAAACGTAAGACAGCTCTATGTCCATCCCGAGCGCCGCTATGAGATGCTCCGCCTGATCGAAGAGCATGGGTCGGTCAGGGAATTCGAGGCGGAGTTTTTCAGAAAAGATAAGAGCGTTTTATGGGTTAACCTCAGCATCCGCTCCGTTCTTGACTCAACGGGAGGGATCGCCTATCTGGAAGGTACCGCAAGCGACATCACAGACAGGAAACTCCTCAGGGCCAGGCTTGCTCATGCTCAGAAATTGGAGGCCATCGGGACGCTGGCCGGAGGCATAGCGCACGATTTCAACAATATATTGCAGCCTATGATGGGCTACACGGAAATGGTGCTAAATAAACTCTTGCCATCTAATCCACTGCGACATGATTTGGAGCAGGTGCTCAATGCATCTCTAAGGGCCAAGGAACTTGTCGGACAAATCCTGACTATTTCCCGCTCCACTCAAGAGCAGCAAAGGATACCAATCGATATCAGTTCGATTATAAAAGAGGCCCTCAAGCTTTTGCGGTGTTCGCTACCCACCTCGATAAAAATAAGGCAAAATATCCAGATGGGTTTTGCGCTGGCTGATCCAACTCAAATCCATCAGGTGTTGATGAACCTTTGCACGAACGCGGCCCATGCGATGGATAACAAGGGCATCATGGAAGTTCGCCTTGCCCCTGTTGATCTTAGCGAAAGTGATTTGGTCGATCAGTCAATCGTTGATCTTAAGCCTGGCCCATACCTGAAATTGTACGTTTCAGATACCGGGTGTGGAATGGGTGCAAAGACCATGGAGCGCATCTTCGACCCATACTTTACCACCAAGGAGGTGGGGAAAGGAAGCGGCTTGGGGCTCGCGGTTGTTAACGGAATAGTCAAGCGGCATAATGGGGCCATCGCCGTTCAAAGTGCTCTTGGAAAGGGCAGTATCTTCCGCATTTACATTCCAAGGATAGAAACAACACTTGAAATTCCTGTTGAGACACCTCATGAGGCCCCAACCGGTGTGGAAAGCATTTTGTTCCTGGACGACGAACAGACTGTTGCTGAAATGGGGACCGCAATCTTAGAGCCACTCGGCTATAAGGTCACCGCCGAGACCGATAGCCTTCTAGCTCTTGAAGTCTTTAGAGCCGGGCCGGACGATTTTGATCTGATTATTACTGATTACACCATGCCAAATCTGACTGGGATGGACCTTGTCAAAGAAGTCCGCCGGATTCAGCCTGATATGCCGGTCTTGCTTTGCACAGGGTTTAGCGAAAAAATTACTCCTGATAGCGTGAGAGAGCTTGGCATAGAACTCCTGATGAAGCCTTATGGTATGAGGCAACTATCCGAGGCGGTGCGAAAGATTCTCGATGCACGAAAGGGGGGCTGATTTGGAAAGGGAAATCCTTCTACGGGTAATCCTTCTGCGGGTCGGGGCAAGTCCTTCAAACGTCCATTTGGAGAGGCAAGCATCCCCGGGACGGAAATAAGAAATACCTCATGAGCAGTGAATGGTGAGTAGTGAGTAGTGAGTAGTGAGTAGTGAGTAGTGACCAGAATCCCTCAATTCCTCAATCCCTTAATTCCTCAATCCCTTAATATTCAACTCAACCGAGCGCCGCAGCGATGGCTTTGCCAAGTTCGGTGGTGCTGGCGTTGCCTCCCATGTCCGGCGTGCGCGGCCCGTCGGCGAGGGTCGCTTCAATGGCGCCGATGATGGAGTTGTGGGCCGCGGTGAACTTATCTTCTCCGTTGCCCAGGAAATCGAGCATCAAGGCCCCCGCCCAGACAGCGCCGATGGGATTGGCGATGTTCTGTCCGTAGATATCGGGCGCCGAACCGTGTACCGGTTCGAACATCGAGGGGAATATTCGTTCCGGGTTGAGGTTGGCCGATGGCGCTATGCCGAGAGTGCCTGCGCATGCCGGCCCCAGATCGGAGAGGATATCCCCGAACAGGTTGGAAGCGACGACCACATCGAAGCGCTCCGGGCTTAAGACGAATCGTGCGGCGAGAATATCGATATGGTACTGGTCCCATTTGACATCAGGATACTGCCTGGCAATCTCTCTGACTCTTTCGTCCCAAAAGGGCATGCTGATGGAGATTCCGTTGGATTTGGTAGCGGAAGTCAGGTGTTTCTTGGGGCGGCGTTGCGCCAATTCAAAAGCGTATTTCAAGATCCTGTCCACACCCTTCCGGGTGAAGACGGACTGCTGCAGTACGACCTCCCGGTCGGTGTGCTCAAATATTTTCCCGCCTATACTCGAGTACTCTCCCTCCGTGTTCTCACGCACCACGTAGAAGTCGATATCTCCGGGCTTGCGTCCGGCAAGCGGACAGGGAACACCCTGCATCAGCCTTACAGGGCGCAGGTTTACGTACTGATCGAACTCCCGGCGGAACTTCAGTACGGAACCCCACAGGGAGATGTGGTCGGGGATCACGTCCGGCCAGCCGACAGCGCCGAAAAAGATAGCGTCATAGGTCTTGAGTTGAGCGTGCCAGTCTTGTGGCAGCATCTGACCGTGCTCCTGGTAGTATTCGACGCACGACCAGTCGAAATGCCTGAACTCGATGTCGATCCCGTATTTACGGGCGGCGGATTCCACCACCCGCAGTCCTTCCGGGATCACTTCCTTGCCAATCCCATCTCCAGGGATGACTGCAATCCTGTGACGTTTCATTTTTCCCTCACTTGAGTTGGCTGCTCGTTTTGGCTAACCGAGCCGCAATCCCATTTTATCTTAAATCCGGAATAATCCACCAAATATCTACCTGAATTTGCAGGAAAGCGAATTGAGGGATTAAGGAATTGAGGGATTCAGGGATTGAGGGATTCTGCTCACTGCTCACTGTTCACTGCTCACTGCTCCCCGCTCACTCTTCACTCTTCACTGTTCACTCTTCACTGTTCACTCTTCACTGTTCACTGCTCACTGTTCTACGGGGCATAAAACGAAGGGGCCTCCAAGGGGATACCCAAAATTCCCCTTGGAGGCTTAAGATGGGCAGCTTCTGGAAGATCACGGTCACGACTCATTCCAGACAAAAGCCCTTAATATAGGTTGGCTTATGTCATAAGAAGGTTTCTCAAAGGTTACATCTCAACCGAATTTCATGATGGCTGGCGGGGCTTCCAGACTGTATCTCGGGGAAAATCCCCTCCACAGAATTTTTTTTGGGAAAGCATGGATCGAGAAAATGAGGATTTTAGTAAAGGTTACTGTAAGAAATTCTGACAAGGAGCGTTCGGAAGGATTATTCACCCACTGAAGTGTTTTTGCAGCTTATTGTGGGTTCTTGATGACTGACAAGATCAGATGTGGAAAGACTCTCGCAATAACGGCGGATCGTTGCCTGACAGCCCTCTTGAGAAAATCCTGTTCCTGACAAAAAGAGTGAGTTAGTCATGCTTTGCACTTACGGCCTCGGCCAGAGCCAAGCTGCGCCACGGACCCCGCTGGAATCTCCATGCTTGTTGCGGACGATCGGCGTCTCCGCCTCGCTGCCGAATACGTAGGACGGTAACTGCGGGGGCACCAACTCGTACAGTTCATCCACGTTACTCATACCCCCACCGAGAACGACTACGTCCGGGTCCAGAATGTTAATTGCATGAGCGAGGGATCGAGCCAAACGATTAGCATATCGCTTCAATACGCCCCCGGCGGCGCCATCCCCGTTACGGGCCAGGGCCACAATTTGTGCCCCATTCAGCTTAACGGGCCTGTAGCCTGTCAATTCAGGTGTTGTTCGGGCGTAGTCGTCCGTAAAACCTGTTCCTGAGATCCATTTCTCGATGCAGGATGACTTCCCGCACCAGCATGCAGGGCCTGGGTATTCCTCCTCATTCATCCAGGGGAGTGGGTTGTGCCCCCACTCACCGGCGACCAGGTTGACTCCTGCCCATGGCCTTCCGTCGATAGCGATACCAGACCCACAACCAGTTCCGAGGATCACGGCGAATACGACACGGTAGCCCGCGCCCGCGCCATCGACCGCCTCGGAAAGCGCGAGGCAGTTCGCGTCGTTCATGCACCGCACCTCGCGGTTAAGGATGCGGCCCAAATCCCGGTCCAGGGGGTGGCCGTTCAGTACTTTTGTGTTGGCGTTTTTGACGCACCCCGTTCGAGCCGAGATCGTACCGGGGATGCCGACGCCGACAGTCCCGATCTGACTCAGTGCCGATTCCGCTTCCGTGACCAATCCGGCAATGGTGGCAACAATGGCTTCGTAGCTGCTGGGGTCGGTATCGACCCGTTTCCGGTAGATTTCGCTCCCACTCTCGTCGAGTGCGATGATCTCGGTTTTCGTCCCTCCTAGATCGATCCCGAATCGCATCGATACACCCCCCACTGCCTGACGAAAAAGAGTTTTTGCGTCGAGTAGCCTTAACAAAAGGCCGAGTTGAACTCAACCCAATGCCGTTAACTTTAGGTTCTAATGCTTTTTTGGTCACGAAGAGCCTGGAGCAGCATAGCCGCAACCAAAAGACGAAAAGCAATTCACCGCAGAGGCGCAGAGAACGCTGAGAAAACAACAACTTATACACAAAATCTTGTTCAGAAAACAACAAGATGCGGGATAGTAGTACGAAGGATACACGAAGTGCATGAAGGAAAATCATTGTCAGGGATCTTGTATGAGAAAGGTTTTCGTGTGCTTTCTCTTCTTCGTGTTCGACCAATACTTTTCAGGTTCGAAAGCCCACAAAGGTGCTTCTCCGGATCGGCTTTGTGCACCTTCGTGTCCCTTCGTGTTCTTCGTGACCCTGGCGGGCCTTCCTGACCGCTCCAAACGCTAGTCTCACGAAGGGGCAGGAGAACACGAAGTTTGCTTGCTGCTATGCTGCGCTGAGCTTAAGTCCAGCTTAAGTTAACGGCATCGGCTCGGACCAGGTCAAGTTGCCAAATTCACATATGAACACTCGAAAACAGGGGCATTCTGAGCGTTTAGAGCAACCATTTTGCTTACGAAATCATCATTCCAGGGAGGGGATGAAAGGAAGATGCCAAGAGCGAACCGCCATTACATTCCTGGTCATGTGTGGCATATAACCCAATCAACCCTGCTCCCCGGGAACCGGTCCGCAGCACGGATCAATCGATAACCGGTTTCACGCAGATCAGATTGCAGCCAGCGCGTTATGAACCATCGGCTACAAACGCCGCTCCTGCCTTCCTGCACTCTTCAAGGGCCGTCGGATGGCTCACTATGGCCCCCTTTTGATCCATCTCTCGAAAACAGACTTCTCCCGCAAATTCCACGTCGATCGCATCGAAGAAGTACCTTACAGTCAAACTGGGACAATCGAAGAGCCGTTTGCCTCTGGTGGCCCCGGCGCAAAGGAAAAATCCCTTTCTTTTGGCAGAAGTTCCCGGCGCATGGCCCTGAGTTTTTGCTTTGTACTTTCGCATGAATGTGGCCTGGCTGCGGTCCACCAGCAGCTTCGCCTGGCCGCTCAGCCCGTAAAAGTATATGGGGCTTGCGATAACGATGCGCTCGGCAGTGTCGAAAAAGGGATAGACCTTCTGCATATCATCCTGCTGAACGCAAACCCCATGTTCATCGCAATATCCGCAGGACTGACAACCCGACATCGCCAGTTCCCTCACGTAGATCTTTTGGACTTCAACACCTGCGGCCGATAAAGCCCCATCGAGAAAACTATTCATCATAAGATCGGTATTGCCGTCTTTCCGCGGAGATCCGAAAATCGCCAACAAAAGCATCTAATCCTCCTAGTTCAACGTACCATTACCTGCAAGACTATCTCAAACCCGGCTTTACAGTAAAAACCTTCTTTGTTACTTTACCACGGATCGCGCGGCTGATTCAGCCGGAAATTCCCCGAGACCTGCGCATCTCGAAGTTCGACCACCCGGGAGAGTGAGTATGGCTGACTGTATTTTTTGCCGTATAATAAAAGGAGAGCTCCCCTGCGCCAAAGTCTACGAGGACGAACGCGTGATCGGCTTTCTCGATATAAATCCGATCAACGCCGGCCACACGCTGGTTCTTCCCAAAACACATTATGCTACTCTTTTCGAGATTTCTACAGAGGACCTTCTTGCCTGTACGGCGGCATCCCAAAAAATAGGGACGGCCGTTTACAAGGCAACAAAAGCCTCAGGCTTGAATTTCTTCCAGAATAACTGCCGCTCGGCCGGGCAACTCATAGACCACATTCATTTCCACCTGATTCCCCGCTTTCACCATGACAGCTTTATGACTTCATGGCCGGGCAGGCCCTACCGGCAAGGAGCAACGGACATGGACAATGTGCTCAAGAAGATCAAAGCGCAGCTATAAGCGCTTCGCCATATTGACGGAATCAAAAAGCCCTGTCCGGACGGAGGGGGAAGCGGACAGGGCTTAAGCGCTTAGAGAAGGCGGCATAAATGCCAACCTTTAACCAGCAAAGTAAGTACCGTAAGTTAAAAATCAATGAAGAATGACGCTTTGGGCCGCAAGCCGGGATTCACTCAATCAGCTCCACCTTGCAGCCTGGGGCTTTCCAGGTTCAACTGCCGCACCCACCCGAATATATCCTCTCTTTCGCCGTACTGGATACCGAGGATTTCATCGTAGAGCTTCTGCGACCACTCGCCCACGCCCGCATCGGCAATTCTGTACATCTGGTCACGATACGAGAATTCGCCAACCGGTGAAATTACCGCTGCGGTCCCGGTGGCAAACATCTCCTTCATTTCGCCGGACTTGGCCGTCTCGATTGCTTCGTCAATCGTAATCTGGCGCTCTGTAACCTTGATTCCCCAATGCCCGGCGAGCTGCATCACGGAATTGCGGGTAACCCCCGGCAGGATCGAGCCGGTAAGGGGCGGTGTTATAAGCTCCTCACCGATTCTGAAGAAAATGTTGCTCGTTCCCACTTCCTCGATATAGCGCCGCTCGATGGCATCCAGCCACAGAACCTGGGTAAAGCCCTTTTTCTTGGCGATTTCCGCTGCATAGAGGCTCGAGGCATAGTTCGCCATTGTCTTGGCTTCGCCGACCCCACCCCGGGCCGTCCTGACGTATTCCTCCGAGACATAGATCTTGACCGGGTTGAACCCTTCGGCGTAGTAGGCGGCAACAGGCCCGGTGATTATGAAATAGAGATAATTGTCAGCGGGACGCACGCCCAGATGCGGCTCGGTGGCGATCATGGTCGGCCTTACGTACAAGGAAGAGCCGACGCTGTGAGGGACCCAGTCCCTGTCCACCTTCAAAAGCTCTTCGACCGCCTGGGCCTGGACGGCGGGGTCGATCTCGGGCATACACATCCTGTGGCACGAACGGTTCCAGCGCTCCCAGTTCTGGTCCGACCTGAAGAGGCAAATTTTGTCGTTTTGCCACCTGTAGGCTTTCAGACCTTCGAATATCCCCTGTCCATAATGGAGAACCATTGCTGCGGGGTCCATCTCCAGGAGATGGTATGGAACGATCCGGGGATTCTCCCAGCCCTTACCCCTGGTAAAGTCCATCATGAACATGTGGTCGCAGAAAACTCTCCCGAAAACCAGGTTTTTTTCATCTGTGGGCTTGGGACGCCTATTTGCCGGATCTAAGGGGTGAAGGGCAATTTCCATCTAGGTACCTCCTGATTATTTCCACCAATGCCAAAAAGTAATTCGGATGCGATTCCGCCAGCTCTTATGCCTTTATTGCAGCGCGAAATGAGGTGAACGGAGAAAGCGGCTTATCTGTTTGCTATATAGCTGTATAGCAGCGTGGCTTTCTGCGCCGGGACGCAATTGTTCCTCTTTTTCCTTGTCGCCGCTCACGACCTTTACGATTATGCCCTTTTGCAAACACAACTTCAGTGCGTTATCGAATATTATCTTGGACACGCACTCGGGTCTTTCGACCAGTTCCAGCTTGAGGGCTTTTTGTCCCAGACCCAGGATTTTCTTAATGAAATCTTTTTCCGTAAAGCCGTTTTTCGTAAGATAGCGCAAACCACGCAAAACCAGCCAGTAGCCCTCGAAATAGTTGCGCAGCAGGCCGTGAAATGCATGTGAGGCCCGAAACCCTTTGTGAGCTAGAATGAATGGCTGGTCGCCTTCCCCCATCCGATGAAGGAAACCCAGATCCTCAAAGATATGGAGCACGTCCCCCACGAGTTTTTCATCACTAAGTTCGTTATCGTAAACGAACTCGAATTTAAAGAAGTTTTTCATAAAAGTTATGTCTTCGAGCACCTGGCTCACGCTGAACCGGAAAGTCTGCTGAGCAAGAATAGAAGACGAGACGTAGGCCGCGGGAAGCAGGAAGTGGATGATGTTGTTCTTGTAGTATTCGAGAACCACCCGCTTACTGTCCTCCAGGGTGAAAACTTCTTCTTCGAGATCGTCGTCCTCGTCCTTGAGCTTGCCGATCAGCTTACCGCGCTCCATATTGCGGAGCGAATCCAGAAGGCCTGCGTCGAAGTTTTTCATGGTCTTGGAAAGCCCGACCCCACAGGCTCCGATGAAGTCGTGAAATATCCCCGCTATTTCCAGAAACTCGGCTTTCGAAACCCCGTGGCGGGACAGAGCCAGAAGGGCTGAGGCGGCCAGGGAGTAAGGCGTCACCATCGATTCCTGGTTTATGCAGTTTATGATCCTATAGGCAAAGTGACGGTACATCGCATGCCGCTCTCTGGGGGCCATCTTGCCGGGATCGTAGTTGTGGCGCTCAAGGTAGCTCCTCAGGGAAAGAGGCTCGGCAAATTTGATATAGGCGCGCCCGTAGCGCTTGCGCAGGACACGGCGCACTCGCACAAGTTGACCGAAGTTTTCCTCCTCCTTCGGTCCCCCTGTAATCTCCTTCATATAGGATTCTTCCTCGGGAATACGGTCGTAGCATATAGAGGTGGGCACGAAGACCAGATCGTCGCAAAAACCTTCTTCGACCGCCTGGATGAGGATCGCCAGTAGTCCAAGCTTTGGCAGAACGAGCTTCCCGGTGCGGCTCCGGCCGCCTTCTATGAAGAATTCGATGTTGTGTCCCAGTTGAACCATTGTCTTGACATAGAGCGAGAAGACCTCTGCGTAGAACTTCAGTCCCTTGAAGGTACGCCGTATGAAAAAGGCCCCACCCATGCGAAAAATCGCTCCCAGAGGCCAGAAGGCAAGGTTCTTGCCTGCGGCTATAAAAGGCGCGTAAAGGTTGTTCATAAACAGGATCTGAGAGAGCAGGAGGTAGTCCATATGGCTCTTATGGCAGGGAATATATACCAAAGTGTGGTGCCGAGCCGCGCGCTTGACTTTTTGCAGGCTCTCGGAATCCAGCTCGATGCCGTCGAACACATTGTCCCAGACCCAGTTGAAAAGCTTGGCGGCGATCTGAATGAAGGTGATGCTGTAGTTTGCGGAGATCTCCTCGAGGTAGCTGTCGGCCTCCATGCGCACTTTCCAAACCTCCTGCGAGGTGGCGCGGGCGCGCCGCTGCACCATGGCCTCGAGCCTCGGATGGTGCAGGATGATCTCTTTCATCTCCAGCTTGCTCTTGATGATCGGACCGACGACCGCCCTCTTTATTTCGTCAACCGAATCGATCAGAGTCCGCCGCAGCTCGAAAATCTGTTTGCGTTTGCGCCAAAGATCCTTGGACAGCTCGGGAAGGATCTCGAGAATGTTCATCGGTTCGCCGGTCTCAATTACCGCATAGGGATTTCCTCTTACCGATGAAACCATCTTGCGCAAGAAACCGAAAGGCTTCTTCTGGCCTAGAAAAAGCTCCAGAGGGGCCCATCTCTGCGGCACCTCCGGACGCCTGCTGTAAAGAAGCACGATAGGTACGATAAAAATCGGCCTGTCGGATGTTTTCTGGATTTCTATCAGGTGCTCCAGCGGGTCGTTGCCCACAAGGACCGTACTGCGGTAATAACCCCGCTTACCCACAAGAAAAAACAGCCCTGATTCGCCCCCGTTGATCTTTTCGCGGTAGTAGCCTCCGGCATAAGGGTCCGGGAAACTGCCGTGGCGCAACAGATGGCCGCAGTGGTAAATGATCGTCTTGAGTGCGTACCAGCGGGGCTGCCAAAAATAGGGATGATCGTCGAACATCAATGTCGGGGACGGCAGACCGAGTTGATGCAGACGCATGCTGACATAGACGAAGTCGAGTTGCGACGACTCTTTCATAGTATAGACTATGACGCCCTTGCGCGACAGCTCCTGGAGGGATTTCTGCTGGTCTTCGGGGACGGTGACATGGCGCACCGTTCGCTCGAACCATTTCTGGAGGGGAAATCGGGGTTTTATATCGACCGAATAACCGAAAGGGTCCCTGTGGACCATCTCTGAGGTTTTCGACCCTATTGATTTCAACCAGTCAATCACGCTTTCTCAATCTTCCTTCTGAACGCAGGATCTGCAAAACATGGAGATTAACAAAAATAGTGCTCAAAAACCAAACTTTTTTCAAGGAAATCGAGGCCCGGGAGCAGAGTAACCCGATACCGTATGGAGCATGACCATCGTACGGCCTTCACCGTCTGCCGGCCCGCTGAAGCGCGGATAATCCAGCGGTGGGAGGCTCTCTTTTTTTGAGTCAATCCCCCTCAGTATCGCTCAGTGCGGCTCTTCCCTTTCCGTTCCAGGGCGCAAAGCGAGTAAGGAGCACAAGGCCCGGAATGCCGCCGAGTATGCTCAACGAGAAGAAAACGGGCCATCCGAGGGCCTGGGCAATAGCCCCGGTAGGCGCTCCCGCAACGATCCTGCTCACTGCCATAAAACTCGTCAACAGCGCATACTGAGTCGCCGTAAAACGCTTGTCGCAAAGGCTCATCATGAAGGCGATAAACGCGGCGTCACCCATCCCGACGCAAATGTTCTCGATCCCGATGGCGGCAATCATGGCGGGATAACTTTTTCCGACCAGGCTGAGCGCACAAAACGCGAAATTGGATCCGGCCTGCAGGAAACCAAAAACCCAAAGCGAGCGGTTTACGCCTATTCTGGATACGATGCCCCCACCCACCAGAACGCCCACAATGGTGCTGATAAGCCCGAAGACCTTGTTCACCATACCGACATCCGAACGACTGAAGCCGATATCGAGCAGAAAAGGGGTGGTCATCGCCCCGGCTATGACGTTCCCAAGCTTGTAGAGCATTATAAAAAGCAGCATCTCGACTGCTCCGGATCGGTTGAAGTAGCCGGCCAGCGGGCCCCAGACCGCCTCCTTCAGGCTTTTGGGAGGGACGACCTTGGTTTCAGGCTCCGGGGCAACGAGCGTGAAAAGCGTGCTCATAAGCATTATGGCGGCCATCAGAGTGTAAACGAAACGCCATGAAACGTGATCTGAAAGAATGAGCGCGAGCGCGCCGGAGACTAAAAGTGCGGACCTGTAGCCAACGACAGCAGTGGCTGCCCCGGGGCCGAGTTCCGTTTCGCGCAGCACATCAGCCCTGTAGGCGTCGATCGCGATGTCCTGGCTGGCGCTCAGAAAAGCCGTAACCAGGGCCGCGAAGGCCACGAGGGCGGGGAAAGAGCCGGGGGCGCAGTTACCGAGAGCAAGGATTGAGATGGCGAGCAGGACCTGAATCGAGATGATCCACCCGCGCCTTCTTCCAAGCCACGGAGGGCAGTACCTGTCGATAAGCGGCGCCCAGAAAACTTTCAGGGCATAGGGAAGGCCGACCAGCGAAAAGGCGCCTACAATGCTGAGGTCAATCTTTTCGGAGAAGAGCCAGGCCTGGAGGGTCGAAGCTGTGAGCGCAAGGGGGAGCCCCGAGGAAAAACCAAGGCCGACCAGGCTCAAAACGCGCCTGTTGCCATAAATTTTGAGCCAGTTGCCCATTCTTAGACCTGTTTGGATTCTGCTTCGCAGACGCGAAGCCAAGGCAATGTATCTGATACCGCAGGCAGGGACAACCAAAAACCGAGCGCCGGTTGTGGTCAAACGCAGGTCTACCCGATATTTTCTCTATAATGATCTGGCGTTTCGGCAAAGGAGAAAACCAGCCGAGGGGATTTCCGGGACCCTGAAAAAGACATTTACCTGTGAGGCTGCTCGTGTTTAATTTAACGCTTTGGTAATCATTCATCGGAGATTTCATGCTTTCGTTCGACAGCTTCGCCAAGAGATGGAAAGTCGACCCCGCGCCTCTGGAACCTGTTGTAGGCAAGTATCCTTTCAGATTGAATCCCTATTTCGAAGGACTTATCGGATGCGCCGGGGATGCTGTCTGGAAACAGGCAGTCCCGGATAC
>JBKQLC010000219.1:0-4249 GCA_052147195.1 Syntrophobacteraceae bacterium | reverse complement strand
ATCTCGCGAGCGTACCTTGTTATCCGGGAGGCCCTGCCGAATGCTTCGGGATTGAGCAGATGGAGAATTTCAGAAAGGACTTTGATGCTGCCGCGCAGAGTTTTTTCCAGAAGTTCACGCTCCGCGGTTATCAACTGATACTGCCGGACCCCGTCAGAAAGAGCTTTAATCAGGGTCTGTTGTTCGCAGGGTTTGGTGAGGAACCTGAAGATGTTTCCCTGGTTCACTGCGTCGATTGCCGTAGATAAATCGGCATTTCCCGTGAGCATCATCCGAACGCTGTCCGCAGTGGCTTGACGTACCCTGGAGAGGAATTGTATTCCATCCATCCCCGGCATGCGCAAGTCGGAGACAATGACAGCGAAAGGATAGTGAGTGGCTACAGCCCTGAGCCCTTCCTCCCCACCCAGCGCCGTGCGTACCGAGAAATCCTTCCTCAACTGCCGCTCGAACGCAGCCAATATGTTGGGGTCATCATCAACGAACAGAATTTTGGCAGGCATCGTCTTCTCCACCCGTTTGTGAGCAAAGCCTTCGCCATATTGCGACCCGGTCAATCCCCAGCATCTCCAGGTAATCAGCATCTAACTCGGGGACTGATTCCGTCTCAGCGCCGGAGGGCCTTTTACGTTCGAAAATATTGGCCAGATAAACAGCAGCAAGGCTATTGGGTGGGGTAGGGCAGACGCAGGGAGTATGGTGATAGGCCACCGTCTTGACGATCGGTTCAGACAAACCCCATATGCCCAACAGGTAAGCCCCAACCTGCGCATGAGTTGTTCCGAATATATCTCGTTCTGCATCGCATAAGGGGTTTGCTTGATTGATTCTCTTTAACACTTCAAGACATTCCGCAGGGAACTTGTCCACAAGGATGAGTTTGCCGACATCGTGGAGCAAGCCGGCCATGAAAGCTTCATCCATTAACTCCTGCCCCCACTTTTCCATGTTTGCTATCGCTCTGGCGCAAAGTCCGGCTTCAAAGCTATGACGCCAAAGATCGTCTACTGAATAGTCTGCCAAATCGGTTCGTGAAAACATTGAAAAGACCTTGACTGCAAGAACGAGGGCTTTGATTGTATCAAGGCCCAGGAACTGGACTGCCCTGACTGGACTCGTGACTTGTCTCGGAAGTCCAAAGAAAGCCGAATTAACCAGTTGCAGAATTTTCGCGGACATGCCGGAATCTCTTGATATGATTTCTCCTACCCGATTGAGTGACCCCTCCGCCGAGTTCACTTCATCCACGACTTCCGAATAGAGCTCCGGCAGGCTCGGAAGACATTCTATGCCGGAGACCACCTTTATAAGGGCTTCGTCATCCAGAAGGTTCCACATCGAACACACACGGGCTACAGTGGTCTTGAGTATCTCTGCGTCGCAGGGTTTGGAGAGAAACTGGTGCGCCGGCCCGACGGATTTCATGATCATATCATTGTCGGATTGACCCGAAAGTACAATCCGGACTACCTGGGGATGAAGTTTTTTTACGTGATTAAGCAGCTGACAGCCATCCATGCCGGGCATGCGCATATCGGTAACTATGACATCGAATTGTCTGCCAGCCAGGATTCTCAGCGCCTCATGCCCGCTTTCTGCGAACTCCATCTCCCATTCTTTTCGCATTGGGCGCAGCATTCTGCGAAGACCATCGAGCACCATCGATTCATCATCTACAAAAAGTATTCTCTTCATCATTTCTCCGAACCGTACGCAAGCGGCAATCTCACAAGAAAAGTCGTGCCTTTACCAGCCTCTGATTCAAAGCTGATTGTCCCGCCATGCTTATCGACAATTACCGAATGAGAGATCGCCAGTCCTTGTCCTGTCCCTTTGCCAACTTCCTTGGTCGTGAAGAAAGGATCGAAAATCTTCGACTTAATAGCCTCGGGAATACCCGCTCCCGTATCGTTTATACTTATCTCGGCGAACTCATCCCGCATGCGAGTAAAGATTTTGATCGTTCCTTTCTGTTCAGACTCTTTACATCTTTGTTTCTCGGCAATAGCGTGAGCAGCATTTATAATCATATTCAGTATCACCTGATTAATTTCACCGGGCAGGCAAGGGACAAGCGGGAGGTTTGGATCATGATCAGTCTCGATCTCCGCCACATATTTCCATTCATTTCGGGCAACCATGATCGTGTTTTCGATCGCTTTATTGAGATCGATGCTGGTTTTCTCATCTGATCCGGGGTGTGAGAATTCCTTCATCGCCCGCACTATGCGGCTTATGCGAGCTATTCCCTCGATCGACTGCCCTATGGCTTTAGGGATGTCTCCCCTGATGTAATCAAGGTCTAACTCATTCCCGGCATCTTCAATTTTTTCGAGGAGATCATGTGTGGGTCCACCGGAGCGGATTTGATCCAGCAATTGATCATAGAGTACATGGATACGTTCCAGACTGCCGAATGCCTCATCCAGGAAACGGGTATTGTCTCCAACGTACTGTGCGGGAGTGTTTATTTCATGAGCGATTCCAGCCGCGAGCTGCCCGATGGATTCCAGTTTCTGCGCCTGGGCCAATTGCCTTTCAAGCAGCTCGTGCTCTGTGATGTCGGTGCCAAGAATGATATGCCCGGAAAAAAGACGTGTGCTTTCTGTAATGGGGCTTATTGTCAGATCCAGAAGGCCTTGTTTTCCGTTAGCTCGTGTAAACCGAACTGACTTGAGTCTCATCGGCACACATTCGACAGAGCACGCGCAGAGGGTTTCTTTCACCTTCTCTTGCTCCCAGGGAATCGGGCATTTGAGAATTTCCATTCCGAGTGCTTCCGGAGCTATGATCTGGAATACTTGCTCAGCTACGGCATTCCATCTTTTTATGATGCCGTCATTAGAGACTTCGATCATTATAAGGGGGATGGAAGCAACTAAAGACTCAATTTCCCTATTTGCCCTATAAAGCTCCTTCTCGGCTTTCTCTCGCTCGGCAATTTCGCTCGATAATTTTTCATTTGCCATTTTCATCTCGGCAAATGAGCGCTTAATCGCTTCATGTGCGTCCTTCAATTCCGCCAGTGCGCTACGTTCTCGATTGACTCTGGTTATTTTTGCCTTTAACTCCGGCAGTTCGATCGGTTTGGCAATAAAATCAACCGCCCCGGCTTCGATAATGTCGCTGTAGGTGTAATCACCAGAGAATCCAGACATTATAATGGTATCGATTGCAGGGTATTTCCTGCGAATTTCACGAACCAGGTCGAGGCCATCCATGCCGTGCATTCTTATGTCGGAAATGACCAGGTCAAAATCATCAGGTTCCAGTATCGACAACGCTTGAACAGGGTCGGTGGTGCTTTGGCAGTCGTACCCGCTCTTGGCCAGAAACCGTATGAGTATATTACACAACAATTCTTCATCATCTACGACCAGAATTTTTCTTATGCCGATGCTTTTCATGGTATTCTCCGGTCCCTCGTGAATCATTAAAGATGACCCAAGCTCAAGAGTACGTTTGCCGAATTATTGGTGTAGCTTGAGTATCTGCAGCGGCTGGGCGTTGGTCTGCGCCAGCATTGCCATTGCTGAGTGCTGTAGAATCTGGTTTTTGGTCAAGTTGCTGACTTCAAACGCCGTGTCGACGTCCTCGATAGTGGATTCTGAGGACGTGTAGTTCTGGATGCTTGTGGTCAGGTTGTTAACCACATACTGGAGCTGATTCTGGAAGGCGCCGATATTAAATTTGCCCTGCTGTACCAGGATGTCATTAATCTGGCTATATGCGCCATCGACCCTCTGAAGCATCGGCTGTACTTGATTTGTATTCTGAGAGGCGCCCTTTATCGAGGCCATAATTGCCTTGAATGAGTTAGCGATTCCGTAGCCCGCCGGCTCATCTTCATCCGAGTTGATTTCAAGACCTGACGAGAGTTCTTCGAGGGCCTTCAGGTTGGTGTTGACTACAAGTGCCATAACTAATCATCCTTGGGTTGTGCTTTAACTTCCTTGTCAAGTTTGCTTCAAAATCCACTCCGCTGTTTTCACCTGCTGTCATTTGGCGTGAAGAGGCAGTTGCAAATCCGAGTGCAAACACTGTCCCGCTCTGGGCATCCCTTGACTGTATTTCTTGTGGGCGATGCATCAAATGCGGTCAGTCCTTAAATCGTCATTTTTTGAGGAATTCTCGACGTTGAAAAAAGAATGACAAAACAGTTACATGTATTCACTAAAATTCGATGGAGTTTAGGTAGGACCTCAGATTGACCTTTTCTTGTTTCAACCCGAGCTTTGATCGAAGACGA
>JBKQLC010000218.1:0-9806 GCA_052147195.1 Syntrophobacteraceae bacterium | reverse complement strand
TCGAGTTCTGAGAGCTTACCCGCGCATTCGGGCCCAACCACTTCGAACTAGGCCCGCGTGGGTGTATGTTTAGCTGGGCAAGAGGGTAACTGGCATAGTTGTTGTTTTCTCAGCGTTCTCTGCGCCTCTGCGGTGAATTGCTTTTCGTCTTTTGGTTGCGGCTATGCTGCTCCAGGCTCTTCGTGATCCAAAAGCATTCGAATGTAAAGTCACCAGGATTGACAGCTAAGGCCCCCCGGGTCAGGAATAATCAAGTCTTCGGCGGCCTGGCCGGCATCGCCCGGCAGGATCACCCTGGTTTCGCCATAAGATATCTTCATTACAATTGCTGCAACAGTATAACAAATTGCCTAATATTCTCAAGTATATAGGGACCGACGAAAGAGCTTGAGGAGTAAGTGGATTCCTCGAGTTACCACTCTAAAGGTTGCGAGCTCAACACATCCGGATCATTTCCGTTCTGCTGGCTCGCCCAAGCAGGATTTTCACCTTTGGCAAGCTCTTTGAACTGCTTCGTGTCACTTTTGGCCATCGCGTGGGCCCGCACTTAGACAAGCTTTAGCATCGGGAATTACCTGATTGACGCCTGTTGAGTTTGATCGTATCCTTCGGAAGACATCTTTTATTTTAGCGGATCCGTTGGGTAAATCGTGAACATGTCTATCCAAAAGGAGGAAAATCATGAACAGGTCTATTCAATGGATGGTTTTGGGGTTGTTTGTGGTTGCCGCTTTCACTGCTGGGATATTTTTCATGCCCACGGACACTTTGGCTCAGAAAAAAGCGGGTGCATTGGGCAAGCAGATCCAGGGAAGCTGGATTCTCGTCTCAATTTACAACGAGCAGGACGGGAAGAAGGTCGACGCGTTCGGTCCCAATCCGAAAGGCTTATGGATTTTCACTCCCGATGGTTCGTTCTCGCAGATCATCACGCAGGCAAGCCTCCCGAAATTCGTTTCCAACAACCGCACGAAAGGAACCGTCGAGGAGAACCAAGCCGTCGTCCAGGGGACTTACGCCGTTTTTGGCAAGTACAAAGTAGCGAGCGATAAGGAACAGACAGTGAATATGCACATCGTGGGGAGTACGTTCCCCAACTTTGTTGACCAAGATCAGAAGCGGACCATGACTGTTAGCGGAGACGAGTTGAAGGTCATAAACCCCTCCCCCACCCTTGGCGGCGGAACGAACTACAGCGTCTGGAAACGTTCCAAATAGGCAACGCGCAAATCAAGGGGGCATCGGGGTAAATGTTTTAGTCGCCCCTTTTGCGATAAAGGCTAAGCTGGATTATAAAGTCGAAAGCAGGGTCAGAAATGATCCTGCTTTTTTGCTACTTCTCTCCTCTGTAGCGTTCTACGATGGCCCATCCAGAATGTTTCTATCTGTGGATCATAGTTAATTTTGGACGTGGATGGTTGAAAGACTCGGAACCGGTCGCGTCGCGATAGGATGCGAAATACCTCTTCGGAATCGCCCTGTTTACCAAGCAGTCGAACACCCCGCTTAAGAGCTTTCATAAAAATATCAAGCACATAGAAACCACTTAAATACCTTGTGTAATGTCCATCAGAAGCGAAAATACAGTATGACACATTTCATAATAGTATCAATAACATAGGAACTATAGCCGCCCGTTTTGCATCAAGTGCCGGAAACATCGCTAACTGATTCCACTCACTGCTCGGCTTTGTCGAGCGCACCATCTTCCGGATCCTGCCACCGAGAGGCTATCTTCTGGAATCTCCATATGTGCAAACCCGGCTCTCCAGCAGACCTGTTCAGAATCAGGCGGAGCGTCTCTGAATATAGTTTACACCGTGCGCCTCATTGCCGTCCTCGTGGTCTGAAGAACCTATAAAGCGTGAAATTCATCAGTTGGGGCCCGGATGGTGCCGTTTGAGATCAATGCAACCTCTTGGGCCGTAAAGGTTTGAGGCACGTTAGCCGAATAGACAAGATGACACGGAACTCCATATTAAAAAAGGGGCTGCTCGTGTTTATCGTTTTATACCGGCCGCCTATTCGCTGTTAGCGCCAGAAACCAAAATCGGAAGGGAAAATAATGGACTCGATCAGCCCGGACTACACCCGTTGGTGCGAAGGCCTGAAGTCGATTGGCAGGCGGCGGCTAAGGCCGGATGAAATCGCGCGGCTTCGGCTGGAGACCAGGGCGGCCCTTCGAAAGATCTGGCTCCCGGTTTCCCTTGGCCTGGCAAGCCCCCTTGTCTTATTCGTTGCTTTGCAAGTAGGCGGGAACGAACCAAAACCACCTCTTCACCGGATGATACCCGGACTTGCTTTATTTTTGCTTGGTCTGGCATTTCTCCCCGGGGCGTCGATTCTTCTCTTGCGCGATAGAATAAAGGAATGGCGTGTATTGAGAAAAGACCTTAAGGACGGCATCGTCGAGCAGTTCACCGTGGCAGAGACCGTTTACTACGAAAACATTGTGGATAATTTCGCAGAAATACCTCATAACCTGGAAATCCTCCCAAATTCCGTGACAGTGTTCTCCGTAAACGGCGTCCGCCCCGAGCGCCGCAATGCCGTGCACGTGTACGAAACTTCATCACCTCCCGAATCACAGTCTTTGTATGCTGTACCTTCCCAGGTTGCAGCGCTAATTCCTCCCGAAGTCTTACAACAGTCGGATGTTGAAAGGAGAAGGCTTGGTGCCGCAGAACTCGATGAGCTAAGACGTCATGTTCAAGAAAGTCGAAGGCCAAACCGTAGAATGCTGTTTTTACTTGCCTGGTTCGGGCTTGCGGTTGTCTCCGGCATCTGGCACCGAGACACGTTCTTTTCGTGGCTGCGGGAGTATATGATGCCGCTGGCCGTGGTGACTGGCGCGACCCTTTATTGCATCTACCAGTTCGTTCGAACGGTTCTTGCTTCGCGAGCGCTTGAAGAAGACAGCCGGTCGGCTTGGGTGATTGCAGTCCATGAGAAGCCGCCCGGACGGGGGCGTTTAGAGTATCTTGCGGAATCAGGCGCATTGTGGTCTGCGGAAGGGATGCCGGTGGGTTGGCGCCTAAAAAACGCTAAAAAATGCCAACCGTGCAATGAACCGGACACAGAGCACGCGTTGTAACAAGAGTAACACACCGGAGTATAGCGATGCGGTTCAAATGATTCCTGATTTCCTCTACCCGGAATAATGCATCAACTTCTACGTTCCGCATCCAAATTGAACTTCGGGATCGAATTTTTGCCCGAAAAACTTCCTCTGCGACCCTGATTCGCTTATAGAATCCCACTGAGAATTTCAACTCGGGAAATCTGGTTTTCAAGGCATCAAAATGGCGAGAGGACTTCGGTCGTGAGGAAAGTGGAGATTGTTGTTCAGACATTAGGACAAATATTATGATATAATAAATTTCGCTGAATTATCAGGCACATAGGAACCAGCGAAATACCTTGTGTAATGTCCATTACAATTAGTGCAATACTTGGACTAATTTAACTGAATTATCAAGCACATAGAAGCAAAGGAAATACCTTGATGAGTGTCATTGTGCCCAAGTTACCGCTCTAAAGGTCGCGAGCTCAACACATCCGGATCATTTCCGTTCTGCTGGCTCGCCCAAGCAGGATTTTCACCTTTGGCAAGCTGTTTGACATTGGCTCCTCCATAAAAGTGGGATAAATTGCGCTGGCGTGTGGCATACGTGGGGTGATGACCAGGCTGTCCCGTGCCCAATTGAGAGATGATGGACGTGAACCGGAATGCAGCGGAGGTTTTTCGGGCAAAAGTCCGATCCCTGTATGCAGTTTGGGCTGCAAAGCGCAGAGCTTGCTGATATTATTTTGAAAGTACGGTTAAACGGCAGTTTGATCGCAATTTGATCCGGCATCTGTTTAATGCCGCGACAGGTGAAGAAAAGAGAATGAATATAACCAAAGGAGCCAGCTTAACGGTCGCTTTTGTACTTATAAGCGGTCTGTTTATCTACGGGGCCAGGGCCGATATTTGCTGGGAAACCGAGACGACAATGACCAATGTGCCTCATAATAGTAATGGATCGTCTATTCAGAAATACTACTTAACGGAGACGGCTTCTCGACTGGAGTTGGGTGATAAAAAAGTCCTTATCCTGAATCATAACAGCATGAGGCTCTACGCTCTGGACCCAAAGGAGCAAAAGTTCAGTGTGCTTGATTTGAATAGTCTCCCCGGGTTTCCAGCCGGCCTGGTCGCCGCATTGGTAGGCCTGCGGGTTACCCAGACCGGCGAGCTGAAGACAATTTCGGGCTACAGGTGCCACGGGTGGAACGTGCACCTTGCTATTTTAAATGGGGAGTGTTGGTTTTCGGACGAGGTCGGGGGTTTCGGGGAATTTCGGATTTTGGGAGAAAGAGCGGCGGCGGCCGTCGAACGCAGTCCATTATTCAAGCGGATCGATATAATGGGAACTTTCAACCGGGTCGCAGGTTTTCCGGTTTACGCGGTTTATCACGTTCTGGGAGGAACAGTTGCGATCAAGCTGATAAAAGTTGAACAGAAATCCCTGGATCCCTATTTGTTTGTTGTACCGAAAGGCTATAGCCCCGGAAAGGTGAGGATTGCCGGATACAATAGCGCCGGCCCCAGGCCAATTCACGCCATGGCAGTTCATGAGCCTGATCATCTCATCAGGGGCCTGCGGTCTCCGGCGAACTTGAGCAGGAGTTCTCTACTGAGGCCGCGGTGGGTTATGCCCTTCAGGAATCGCCCTGTTTACCAGGCAACCGAACACCCCGCTTAAGAGCTTTCATAAAAATATCAAGCACATAGAAACCACTTAAATCCCTTGTGCAGTGTCCACGGATTTCAGAGGTTCGTTTTTTTCAAGGATAGGAGAGCTGTCCGAAAGTTTCTCTATCCCGCCAGCCTCGGCTGTGACAGGTGGAAAGAGGGGCATGGAAACTCTGGCGGTGAAGGTATGTTTCGAACTTGCGAGAGCCGGTCCCATCGACGTATAATTTGCGTATTTCAACTGGCGATTGTATGCTTTTTCCAGTCTCAGGCGCGGAACTGAAGTTTTTCGGGCAAAGACCCGAGTCGAAAATGCGGGTGGGATGGTTGGCACTGAAGTTGGTGCACTATTCCGGATCTCTTGCATGCCCGATCTGAAAATTGTAAGGTTTTTTACGGGCTTCCGGGGCATAGCAGGAGTTTTTCGGCCAAAATCCGATCTGAACGTAAAGTTTAGACGGATACGCGATATTATACTTCACGTTCCCAATACGCCGTAGACTTAGACAGGCTTTAGATTTGGCGGGTTTATTCTGAATCTGGCTTTTTGAGGGGCGTCTGACGCTTCGCTTTGCCGATTTCCTTCAAAGCCTCTTCAAACGCTTCTTTGGGATTCTCCACCAATTCAATTTTTTGAGCAGCCTCGATGAACTTCGCAGATTGCTCAGGATCATCTGGTTCCGGTTTTTTCTTTCTGGCCATGTTTCCCACCTTTCACCTTGAATTCGGCACCATGATACTTCAAAAATTTAGGATCGTCAATTTAGCCTGAACGCTATAGGGCAACTATTTAAATCTGGCCCGGACCCCGCTACTTGCCGTATAAATCACTCTCATAGTACTTCCCAAAGGGGAACAGCAAACCCGAACTAAATTTATCGTTGACATTTATACTTCCCCCCAATATGCTATAGGGGAATCGTTTAAAAGAAGGGAGGCGGTAGGATGATTGATACTTCTGGCATCACCCTTAGCAGACTAGAAGACGATCTTGCTCAACTTCTCGAAGAACTGCAGGGGATGGAAGCTAAGCAAAAACGGGCAGCCAAACTACAGCAAGCGATAGAAGACATAAAGGGGCTGTATTCCATTCCAGGCGAATCTCGGGAAGGGGAGAGTAAGCAAACCGAATATAAACTCAACAAGGCTCAGGAGCTTATAAAGGTCGTCGCAAGGGCACGAGCTCGCAAGCCAGATTCACAGGCTGCGCGAATACTGGCTATTTTAAATGAATTTCAGCGCCCGATGAAAACACCCGAGATTGCAAAAGAATTTTTCAAGCGGGGGTATGATCTTAGTAGAAAAAACCCGAACGCAGTCCTAAAAAACGCTTTGAAAATAAGGGCTGATCTTTTCCGCAGGGTTGCCGACGGAGTGTGGGAACCGATTAATGAAAGTTCTGCTCCGCAAGCAGAAACCCCCTGATGTGGGCAAGACATCAAGGGGCATCTTCGGCGCGATTCACTCGCGCCCAAAAGGGAACGATATGTTCAAGATGCATCGTTCCGGCAAGAAACGCGTGATTAAGATTCGTTTTGGACGAATCAGAATCACCATTGAGGTATCACTACCTCCGTATAGCCGCAACGCCCTACTAACCTAAAACCCGCCGGGGAGTCGTAAACTCCCCGGCAACACCGTCATGTGTGCGCCGATGGAACTGGATTCCAGGGACGCTTCGTATCGTCCTCCCCGTGGGTTCGAATCCCGCTCGGCGCACTTGTTATTATCGGCTAAAGTCTTTAAAAGAGTCAAGAAAAAAGGCTAAAGCCGCTTAGGGATTCGTTTTGTCTCTCGCATTGGCCGATAGTTTGCTATTTAGTTCTCCACCTCTGGCTTCTTCTATGTCTTTTCCGCTTTAGCCTACAAGCCCTAACTTTTCCCGCTTCTGATTTGGCCGTGAGTCGTAGAGTAAGTGAGCCTCTTTCCGCCCACGCTTCTCAATAATTCATGAGCGCGCTTGGTATCATCAACTCCCTTGGCAATTCGGAAACTGTATCGGAAATCGAATTCCGCAAGGTAACGGTGAAGATGCTTCTTGGTACAGTGCTGATACACGCCCCTCATCCCTCGCTTAAAGATGGAGAAATAACCTTCAACGGTGTTTGTGTGGATTGAGGGATCGTTGGCGTTAACATATTCATTGGCTGAATGACACACAGTGCTGTGTCGCGGGAAGATTGGGGTTATATAATTGTAGTGGCTTGCATCGTCAGTTATCAGCTTCGCCTCCTTGGCAATGTTCTGTTTCAGGATCGGCACAACAGTTGAAGACTTGAGATTTTCGATTACTACGCTTCGCGCCGCGCCGGTTCTACGATCTACAAGGGAAAGAATCTTGTTTTTACTGTGGATGTTACGCCCAGTAGGAACATTAGGGTCTTCCCACAAAAAAGTTTCATCGGCTTCGACGGCTCCGCCGGTATAGCCTAAAGGCATAAGAGCGTCTTTCCTCATAGCTTCCCGAATCCGATAGCTCATGAACCATGCGGTTTTAAGGGTAACACCTAAAGACCGATGAAGCTGGTTCGAGCTAATCCCCTTCTTCGAGCTGACCATCATAAATATCGCTTGAAGCCAGATCCTCATCGGAACATGGCTATCCTCGAAGATAGTACCGATTTTGACGGTAAACGGCTTGCGGCACACATAGCACTTGTATAGTCCGGGCCGATAGCTCTTGCCCTTGAGTTTGCCGATCTTCTCTTTGCCCCCGCAATGAGGGCAAATCGGACCATTCGGCCACAACCGCTTTTCGACAAGGTTGTAAGCAGCCTCTTCATTGTGGAAAATCGGGTCTGCAAAAAGTGCTTGATTCATGGCTGTATCTCCTTTACAATACACATGATACACACTTTTTTGGGGATGTCAAGTATAATATCGCGGACGGATAGTACAGAAGTTGATGCAATATTCGGGTTCTCCGGAGCACGGCGTTCAAGTAACCAGGTTTTTAGCATTTTGAGCTGGTAAACCCACGACCTAACCTATCACTGCAGGATGTGAAAAAAAGGGGAAGAAAATGCCATTCACCGTGATCAGCAACAGCTTCAAAGATGGCGATTACTTGGGGGACGATTTCGTCCTGTCGGCAGATTTCGGGTTTGGTTGCGCAGGCGGCAACAAGTCACCACATCTCCGGTGGTCAGGAGCTCCCGCCGGAACGAAGAGCTTCGCCATCACCTGCTTTGACCCCGACGCGCCAACGGGCTCGGGCTTTTGGCACTGGCTGGTGGTGAACATCCCCGCGACTGTGAGTGAACTTGCCGAGGGTGCAGGTAGTGCAGGCGGCCAGCTACCAGCGGGCGCGCTGGAGACGCGCACCGACTTCGGCCAGCCCGGGTACGGTGGTCCGTGCTCTCCGGAGGGCGATCATCCGCACCGGTACATGTTCACCGTGTTCGCCGTAAAGGTCGACAAACTCAATGTGAACGCCGACACGTCGGCAGCGGTCATCGGCTTCATTTTGCATTCCAATACGCTGGCAAAGGCGGAAATCATGGGGCTATTCAGGCGGTAGCTCTTACAAAGATCAGTGGCTATTGAGGCCGGGGCTAAAAACGGCATTATCGAGCCGGACGAGACAACCCTGGCGTATGTCAACGGCCACAACAAGTATGCTCGGCCATACCAAGCATATGGCAGTGACGCGGATGCCTTTTACAGTAAGGTCTACGAATGGGATGTCACTTTCCTGGAGCCGCAGGTAGCATTCCCGCACCTCCCTGAAAACAGCATAAATTTAAGTGAAGCCGGCCATGTGACTGTGGACCAGGTAGTAATCGGCTCATGCACCAATGGACGCCTGGAAGATCTCAGAACAGCCGCCATGCTTCTGCGCGGCAAGAAAGTGCACCCTTATGTGCGGACCATCATCATTCCCGCTACTCAGCAGATTTAAGGCAGGCGATTCGAGAAGGGCTGATTGATGTCTTCATAGAAGCGGGCGCCGCAGTATCGACCCCTGCTTGCGGACCCTGCTTTGGGGGACAGCGAATAGATGAGGATGAATAGAGGAAGGATATTGATGCAAGCGAAGAAACTACGTCAGCTCATCAGCCAACCAGGTCTCATTGTTGCTCCGGGCGCTTATGATGCATGGTCGGCGCGTCTGATAGAAAAAGCCGGTTTTCCGGTGGTATATATGACCGGTTACGGGGTGTCCGCAAGCGCAATTGGGCAGCCTGATATCGGTTTGCTTACCATGACGGAGATGGTAAACGTGGCGAGAAATATGGTAAACGCAATAAATATTCCACTGATTGCAGACGGAGATACTGGTTATGGTGGAATCCTGAACGTGATCCGGACAGTACGGGAATATGAGCAGGCCGGCATTGCCGCAATACAGCTGGAAGATCAAGTCTATCCCAAACGCTGCGGGCACATGGAAGGCAAGCAGCTCGTTCCCGTAGAGGAAATGATCACCAAGCTCCGCGCTGCTGTTCATGCCCGCAAGTCCCCAGACTTCATAATAATTGCCAGAACTGACGCCCGGGCGGTGACCGGACTTCAAGACGCTATCGCGCGAGCTAATGCGTATGCCGAAGTCGGGGCCGATGTTATTTTTCTTGAAGCCCCCGAGTCAGTCGATGAAATGAAAGTGATAGCGGCGAGCATTGATAGGCCTCTACTGGCCAATATGGTGGAAAGCGGCAAGACGCCCTTTCTTGACTCTAACGCTTTATTGGAAATCGGCTACAAAATCATAATTTACCCTGTTTCCAGCTTGTACACTGTAACGAAGGCCGTTGCCCGCACGCTTCAAAAGCTCAAGAATGAGGGCACGACTCGAAATTGTATGGACGATATGGTCGAATTTAAAGAGTTCAACGAAATGATCGGAGTTCAAGAACAGCGAGACCTGGAGAAGACATTCTCATCAATGCCGTAACTGATCGGGACTACCAGATCATGATTTCAGGGCAAAGTTGCTTTAAGCCGAAGTTCCCCGCTTAAAACAAAAACAACATCTTGACTTTACTAGACTTTAGTAGATTGTCAGTTTCCGTTTACTGGGTACAAATCTAAGAGATCAAAGGCTCTTTTTTGAAGTGGAGTCGGTTCA
>JBKQLC010000217.1:0-81856 GCA_052147195.1 Syntrophobacteraceae bacterium | reverse complement strand
CCCTGCCATGCTCGGGGAAATTCTTGCCAAAACCGAAGCCAATTATCAGAACATTCATGCTTTTACGGCCCTTTTTCGCCTGAAGACCACCTCGGCGGCAGCGGGGACCATGGGCTCTGCGGAGGCGTCTGGAAGGCTTTTCTATGCAAGGCCCCGGCAGATGCGCTGGGAATATGAGAAGCCCGAAGAACAGGTCTTCGTTGCAAACAACCAGTTTGCATGGCTCTATGTGCGCGCTGAGAACCAGATCACCCTGTTCGATGCGGACAAGCTTTTCTCCTCTCCTCTTGCCCGGACCTTTTTCGATGGAGCGCTTGGACTCAAAAACTATTTTGACGTAACCTTGGAATCAAGCCGGTCAAACCGGAGCTCGGCTGTTTTGAAGCTCGTCCCAAAGCAGGAAGACCCAAGCTTCCAATTCATCTACCTTTGGATAGACATGCAGAGCTACCGGATTTCCCGCATAGAGAGTCATGATATAGTTGGAAACACCAATGAGATCACACTCGAGTCCCTTGCGCCGCATTCGAGCCTCGATCCCAAGCTGTTTCAACTTGAGGTCCCGCCCTCGGCGAAGGTTTTAGGGGCCGATGGCCGCGAACTGACCGCCGCCGAAATCGAACAATTGAAGGCGAGGATTTCCTCTGGGAAATAAACGGTCGTGAATATCAAGACGGTTCTTGAAAATCTCATCGGCTTTTTTGCCAAAGAAGAGATCGATTTTGCATTGATCGGGGCATTTGCGCTTCAAGCATATGGTTATGTGCGTGCTACCCAGGACATCGATTTCGCCTTGAGGGGCGAAGGGCAGGAAAAGAGCGTGCAGTTCCTCGAATCACTCGGATATGAAACCCTGTATCGCTCCAAAGGGTATTCAAATCATGTTCATCCGCTCCCGGAGCTTGGCCGGATAGACCTGGTGTACGTGGAAGGTGAAACGGCCGAAAGATTATTCTGCGGTATCAAACCCATGCTGATCTTCGAAAACCTTTCAGTCCCCGTGGTGAGGCCCGAGCACCTCATTGCCCTCAAGATTTTTGCGATGAAGAACGACCCCGGCCGGTCTCTTCGTGAAATGGCGGACATTCAGCAACTCATGAACCATGTTGGAATCGATATCGATGAGGTCAGGTGCTACTTTGAAAGATACGGTCAAATGGAGAAGTTCCATGAGCTTACCGGAAAAATGTAAAAACCTTCTCAGCAATAGGCTTCTCGACCTGGATTCGGGTCTTGTTTTGACCCCGGAAGATTGTCTGGCAATGAAGCGCACGTCATGCGGCAGTAACATGGACCTTGCGGGCTATATAATGTGGCTCGAGGAGATCGGCGCTTTCAAAACAAGGAAAGTCGAAGCAAAGATTTACCCGGAAAGGTTTGAATTATAGCTTACGGGCTCGTTCGCATCTTGAAAAGGCAATTCATTTATAAAACATGCACGTCGTTTTTTCTTCCCTACCCCTCTTTGGAGATTATTCTCTCTAAGGCCTTTTTTTCATACTGGATTTTCAAGATATTTATAGCTTTCTGATAAGCATAAACGCAGAAATGGCGCTGAATTATCGAGCTTGCAAAGCAGCGGGAGAGTTCCACGAGTAACCCGAGCAATTGACGCCGCCGGGAAATCTCAAAAAAGACTTGTAAAATGTAATTTTACGCTTTACAATCTCGGCTGGATGATAAAGAGTTTCCGCCACAAAGGATTACAACGCCTTTTTGAGCACGATGACGGCAGCAAACTGCCGTCGGAAATGCTGGCGCGGCTCCGCCTCATTCTCTCGACCCTGCATGCGGCAGAGGAGATCGAAGGCATGAACGTGCCGACCTTTCGCTTGCATCCCCTCAAAGGGGCTTTGAAAGGCTGTTACGCGGTGACCGTCCGCGCGAATTGGCGGATCACTTTTCGTTTTGAAGATGGAGACGCTTTCGGCGTGGATTTTGCCGATTACCACTAAGGAGGCAAAACTATGGAGATGAAAAACCCTGTGCATCCCGGCTTGCTCGTCAAGGAATGCCTTGACGATTTGGGCTTGAGTGTTGCGGAAGCTGCGAAGGGGCTTGGTATTACGCGCCAGCAGCTTCATAACGTGATTGCCGGGCGTAGCAGCGTTACGCCTGAAATGGCGATCCGTTTAGAAAAGGCTTTCGGCAGCACGGCAGACACGTGGTTAAGGATGCAGATGAATTATGATCTTGTGCAGATGCGCAAACGGGCATCCGAAATTGTAGTTGCTCGATTGGCTCCAAGAGTCGCCTAACCCGCGCATTGGATTTTGTGGCCTTTAATCCGATACAAAATATTACCAAGGGTGGTAGCATTTAAACTTAACCTTTAATTCCAGCTCGAACGAGGCATATGCCAAAACAAACCGATAGGACGCAGGAAGGGTTAAACACGCGGCCAGCCGTTGCTATAACAATGGGAGACCCTTGCGGGGTCGGACCCGAAATCATCGTCAAAGCGTTCGATTCGCCCAAGTTTGCGGGTGAATGCTCTGCGCTGGTGGTTGGAGAGCGCCTGCCGCTCGAGCGCGCAATCAAGCTTCTCGGTTCATCCGCAGAGATCTTGCCTGTAACCGGTCAAATGCTGAAGTCGCTTCGCTCAGGCGCCCTCAGGGCATGGGTGGGCGTGATCCCACTTCTTTCAGCGGCTCAAGACGAAAGTCCGGCGACAGGACTTACGCAGGCGGATATAGAATTCGGCAAACCAACGCCTGCTGCATGCGAAGCTGCAGTGTCCTGCATTCGGACGGCGGCCGGACTGGCATGCGCCGGGTCGGTCGATGCGGTCTGCACCTGTCCCATAAACAAGGAGCAGCTCCATAGGCATGGCTTTCCCTTTCCGGGGCATACGGAGTTCCTGCGAGAATTGACGGGCGCTGAAGATGTGGTGATGATGCTTGCCGGCCCGAGCCTCAAGGTGGCGCTCGCCACGATCCACGAGTCCCTGGCCGACGTCCCCGGCCTGCTGACTAAAGAACTGCTGCACAAAGTTATCCGCATCACAGTGGAGTCCATGTTGCGGGATTTCGGGATGAAATCGCCCCGCATTGCAGTTGCGGGCCTCAATCCGCATGCGGGAGAAGCAGGAAAGTTCGGGCGCGAGGAGATCGAGGTTATCAGGCCCGTAATCGAGCAATTCGAGACCGAGATCGAGGAAATGGGAAGGCACAAAACCGGCTTTTACCCTCGGATCAGCGGTCCATGGCCTCCGGATACCGTTTTCCACCGCGCCGTCATGGATGAATTTGACGCGGTTGTAGCTATGTACCACGACCAGGGGCTTATACCGGTGAAGCTCGCTCATTTCAACGATGCCGTGAACGTCAGCCTCGGGCTTCCGATCGTCCGCACCTCGGTCGATCACGGGACAGCTTACGACATTGCAGGTACGGGGACAGCCGACCCGAGGAGTCTGATGGCAGCCGTGAGCCTCGCCGCCTCTATCGTTCGAAACAGAAAGACCAAAAGCGATTCACCGCAGAGGCGCAGAGATCGCTGAGAAAAACGCATAGAAGAAACATCACTGGCATCGACAATGGCAAACGAATCCATCTCCATACGGGGAGCACGCCAGCACAACCTCAAAAATATCGACCTCCTGATCCCTCGAAACAGGTTCGTCGTAATTACCGGTGTAAGCGGCTCGGGTAAGTCTTCGCTCGCCTTCGACACTCTTTTCGCCGAAGGTCAGAGGCGCTACCTGGAAGCTCTTTCAACCTACGTACGCCAGATGGCCGGAAGGCTGAACGCTCCCCTTGTCGATGAAATCGAGGGACTAAGCCCTTCGATTGCTATCGAACAAAAAGGCCTGCCTCACAATCCCCGGTCCACGGTGGGAACACTTACCGAGATTTCCGATTACCTGCGGCTTCTTTTCTCTCGGCTGGGCACAATCTTTTGCCCAAACTGCGATTTGCCCGTGCGGGGCTGGACGATCCCCGAGATCATACGCGACCTCTCCGAGGCCCTGCCCCCTAAGAGCCGGATGCTGGTCCTTGCGCCCCTCGGCGAAATTGCGGAAAAGGAACTCCCCAATCTGCTCAAAAGGCTCAGAAGGGATGGTTTTGGCAGGGTGCGCGCCGATGGATCAGTCTATGAGCTGGACCCGCTTCCCGCGCTACCTCGCAGGCCGGCGCACCGGATTGAAATTGTCGTTGACCGGCTCGTGCTGGATGAAGAAAAGCACAGGCGGTTTGTTGATTCGCTGGAACTCGCTCTCAGGGCTGGAAAAGGGACCGCGGGAATCGCGACTCCCGAAGGCGTCGAAAAATTCTACTCTGAGTCGGCCCGGTGCGCCTCCTGCGGATATACCGGGCCCGAGCTTTCCCCCAGCTTGTTTTCCTTCCAGCATCCTTCGGGTATGTGCACTTTGTGCCGGGGACTTGGATATACCGGTGCTGACGAAAACCAGGCGGCCCAGGGGACGGACGTTTCCGCTGCGGCGGAAACCGAAGGGCCCGAACTTCCAGAATTCGGCTCGGAGCGCTCTCCCTGTTCAGCCTGCAATGGAACAAGGCTAAGTGAGGCTGCCCGCTCAGTTAGGCTCGGAGGTCTTTCCATAGACCGGGTCTCCAGGATGAACCCGCCCGCAGTGGCTCAGTGGCTCGAAGGACTTGACTTCGATCAATCCAGGCTCGACATCTTGAAGCGGCCCCAAAAAGAAATTCTTAACCGGCTGAACAACCTGATCGAACTGGGGCTGCCATATCTCACCCTGGACCGGGCCTCCAATACGCTTTCGGGGGGAGAGGCCCAGCGCGTCCGGCTTGCCCACCAGATCAGCTCAACACTTTCCGGCGTGCTCTATGTTCTGGATGAGCCGAGCGTCGGCCTGCACCCGCGCGATCACGGCAGGCTTCTTGACATTCTGATTCGGCTGCGGGACGCCGGCAACAGCCTGGTCGTGGTTGAACACGACAAAGAGACGATCCTGCGCGCCGACCACGTCATCGATATGGGACCGGGGGCAGGGACCCAGGGAGGTGAGGTCGTCTTCTCGGGGCCGCCCGAAAAGATCGCAAAGTGCGCCGCTTCGCTCACCGGACTCTATATCTCGGGCAAAAAGCAAATTCCCGTTCCGAAGAGGCGGAAAAAAGGGGGGGAATCTTTTCGGATAACCGGAGCGGCCGGACACAACCTCAAAAGCATTTCAGCAGAATTTTTCTACGGATGTATGACGTGCGTAACGGGCGTTTCAGGTTCGGGCAAGAGTACCCTGGTCCTGGACACGCTCTACCGTGCGCTGGCCCGAAGAATCTATAATGTAGAGACCCATCCCGCCCCGTTCTCGGGATTGGAGAACGCCGAATCCCTGAGAAAAGTTATCCTGGTCGATCAAGCGCCGATCGGCAAGACGCCGCGATCAATACCCGCGACCTACACGGGGGTCTTTGGACTTATAAGGCAGCTTTTTGCGCGTGTACCTGAAGCCCGCACCCGAGGCTACTCGCCCGCCCGCTTCTCGTTCAATGCCAGGGGAGGCAGATGCGAGCACTGCCGTGGCGAGGGCCTCCAGCGCATCGAGATGTACTTTCTACCCGATATTTACGTTACCTGCCCAGTCTGCGAGGGGAGCAGGTACAACCGGGAGACCCTTGATATTACATACCGCGGCCACTCGATAGCTTCAGTGCTGGAAATGACTGTTTACGAGGCAGCGGCATTTTTCGGCAATTTCCGTGCGATCCGCCACAAGCTCGATACCCTTATCGAAGTCGGAATGGGTTACATAAGACTGGGGCAGCCGGCGACCACTCTTTCCGGAGGCGAAGCCCAAAGAACCAAACTTGCCGCGGAACTGAGCCGCCGCGGCCAGGGAAAGGCGCTCTACATACTCGACGAACCCACGACCGGCCTGCATTTCGAAGACGTAAGCAAGCTCCTGCACGTTCTTCACAAACTGGTGGACCAGCAGAATACGATCATCGTGATCGAACATCATCCGGACGTGATCAAATCGGCCGACTACGTAATCGACCTCGGCCCCGAAGGCGGCGAAGGCGGCGGGCAAATTGTTGCCGCGGGGACCCCGGAGCAAGTCGCCCTTTCGGAAAATTCCCATACGGCGTTCTATCTGCGAAAGGCCCTGGGGATGAGCTGACGCTTTGTGGACTCTATTAGAGAATACTTTCAAGAATCTCAACCACGCTCTGAACGCATGGTTTACATGTCTTATTCAATAGGTCATTTTCTTTAAACTGTTTTTGACCTTCTTCTGTTGTTAACTCACAACCATTCAGCAATTTGCGGCAGATAAAGGTGCCATGTCTCTCGGCAAATGAGTCCATTAGTTCCCTTGTCTTTGCATAAGTCTCCTCTGTGGCTGTTCTATCATCATTTTCTCCCCTACCATATTTAGCCCCAATTACAATTATCCCACCGGTCACAGCCCCGCAGACCTCCTCTTTCCTCCCCATGCCTGAACCAAATCCACAAGCCATTTTTAAGGCTTTATCCTTGTCTATCTTGAGATCATCACAAAAAGAGAAAAAAACAGACTGTGCACAGTTATAACCTTCCATAAATTTAGAAACCGCTCGTTCGCTCTTGGACATCATTCCTCCTGCTTTAGCCCAACAAGCTATTGTGGAATTCTTCAACGGGGAAGGTTCCCCGTTGTCGCACCGCTTAAACTGCAAACCGGGCATCATGCCTTGGTTCCGCATCAAAACAACGCGTTCGTGAACTCCTCGGGGTCGAAGGGACGCAGGTCGTCGATGCTCTCCCCGATTCCTATGTAGCGGACCGGTATTTGGAGCTCCTCGCAGATGGCGGCAATTATGCCACCCTTGGCAGTGCCGTCGAGCTTGGTCAAAATCAGCCCCGTCAGCCCGATTTGCTCCTTGAAGAGCTTTGCCTGCGAGAGCGCGTTCTGGCCCGTTGAGGCGTCGAGGACGAGGAAAACCTCGTGGGGGGCGTCAGGCATCTTTTTGTTTATGACCCTGTGGATTTTCTTCAGTTCCTCCATGAGATTGACCTTGGTGTGCATGCGGCCTGCAGTGTCCATCAAAACGACATCGATGTCGCGCGAAACCGCTGCGTCAAGGGCGTCAAAGACCACTGCTGAAGGGTCTGATCCGCTTTTCTGCTTGATCACCGGAACACCGACGCGCTCGCCCCAGATTGACAGTTGCTCGACTGCGGCAGCCCGGAAAGTATCCCCGGCGACGAGCATCGGCTTCAGGCCCTGCAGCTTTAACTGGTTGGCCAGCTTTCCGGTCGTGGTAGTCTTGCCTGTGCCGTTTACTCCCACAATCATTACGACCAGCGGTTTGTGTGCGCGGTAGTCGAGCACAGGGGCTTCAACGCTCAAAACACCCCTGATTTCCTCGCGTATGTGCTCCATGAGCCTAGCGGGATCGCTCAACTCCTTTCGCTTTACCTTGTCGGCGACTTTGCGCAGCAGCATTGCGGTGGTTTTCACTCCAAGGTCGGAAGTGATGAGAATTTCTTCCAGTTCATCCAGAAGGTCCTCATCTATGACCTTTTTGCCCAGGACCAGCCGATCTATGCGGTGGACGAATTTCTGCCGCGTCCCTTTGAGCCGCTGGCGCAGGCGCCTGAAAAAACCTCTTTTCGGAGCACTTTCCTCCCCTGCCCCCTCTTCTTCCGGCCATGTCTCATCTTCTTCCTCCCAGGTCTCCTCTTCTTCGGCAGCTTCAGGAGGCAAGGTTTCGGATTCGGGTTCCGGTTCCTCCGCCGCTCCGGCTCCTGGCGTCCTGATCTCGACCCCGGTCTCATCCACGAGGACCTCCTCGTCCTGCAGCTCTTCTTTCTGTTCTATATTTTCCCGGATGTCATTCTGCACTTCCCCCTGGTCTTTCTTTTTTTTTCGCTTGAACCACCTGATCATATTTCGTCTCCTTAGAGATTGTTTTCGGTATGGCGCCCGCAAAGCTGTAAAGTATAGTATGTAACAGGGATAAACGGGGTTTCAAGAGTCGAACTTACTCGTCGCCGACAAGGCGCGATTTTGGGGGGAGCGGGATGGATAGTCAAGAGCGGAGTTTGCGTCTGGAGATAATTAAGGTGTGCCGAAAACTTGAGAGCAAAGGCCTTATTGCCGCAAGCGACGGCAACGTAAGCTGCAGGTTAGGGGAAGACTGCATTCTGATAACCCCGAGCGGTGTTTCAAAGGGGGACATGGAGCCTGAAGACCTCGCAAGAACCTGTATGCAGGGAAATCTTCTAGAGGGCCGGATCAGGCCATCGAGCGAAATACGAATGCATCTCCTTGTCTACCTCATGAGGCCCGACGTTATGGCGATCGTGCATGCGCACCCGCCTTTGGCAACGGCATTTACACTCGCCGGGTTTCCTTTCAACTCCAAAGTCCTGCCTGAGGTCTGGCTCATGCTGGGCAAAGTTCCCGTTGCCCCATACGCAACTCCATCGACCGATGAAGTCCCTCGGTCCATTTCGCCCTATATCGCCGAAAGCCGGGCGATACTTCTTCGCAGGCACGGGGCCATCACTTTCGGTGGGAGCGTTACGGAAGCCTGCATGCGGATGGAAAAACTCGAGCACTGTGCAAAAATTCTTTTCTACGCCTCCATGCTGGAGGACCGAAAGACCCCGGTTGCCCTGACGGAGAGCGAAATCGCAAAACTCGGACCGAGCGATTAACCTTGCGGGACGAGGATTACTTTTACCTCAAGGGCTAAGAATGAATCCTTCTAAGAATCGCCATCCCAGAGGAATGAAATGCCGCCCGAATTTAGTCCTGGTGATGCCGTTGCCGGATTGGAGCCGGGCAAGCATGTGGAGATCGTTGGCTTTTTTAAATGACCTCCGGTAGAATTCGAGAGAAGGGGAACGCCATGTCAGGACCGGCTAAAAAGAAAGCGACTTACAATGATCTCTTCAGCATCCCAGAAAATACGACCGGGGAAATCATTAATGGCGAACTCATAGTAACACCTCGGCCGTCGCGGAGGCATCTCTATACTGAGTCTGCTTTAGGAAACAAGATCGGGCCGCCGTATCAATTTGGTGAAGGGGGAGGCCCTGGCGGCTGGATCATTCTCCTTGAACCTGAAATCGGGTTCGGAGAAGATATCCTGGTCCCTGACCTGGCCGGATGGAGAGAAGGAAGATATCCGGAGGAAGAACCCCATAACTGGATTTCAGTCTGTCCGGATTGGGTATGCGAGGTGCTTTCTCCGAGTACCCAGAGAACAGACAAGATGGAAAAGATGCCAGTCTATGCCCGGTTCGGTCGACCGGTAGGAGTGCCGGAAGAGTAGGTTTCATTGGCCCCAATTGTCGAAATTGGTACGGATCGTTTCTTTTTTGGGTTTCACCGACCACAGACATCAGTCCAGCTCATAGTGCAGTCTCAGGGCCCGGTCCACTTCTTTCATGATGCTCTGAGGCAGACGGCCAAGTTTCTTGATGAGGCGAATTTTGTCCACTGCCCTGGTCTGGTTAACCATCACCTTCGAGAGCAAATCAAGCCCGCCCGTTTGAGCGGGGATTTCAACTTCGAAGGCATAGATGCGAGACACATTGGATGTAATGGGTGATATGGATATTATGGGCGAATGGCCGTTGTTGATGTTATTTGAGACCACAACCGAGGGTCGGGTTTTTCTGGCTTCGGCGCCTACGGTCGGGTCGAAATTGACCAAAAAAAGGTCCCCTCGCTTAATCGAGGCCATCGGCTGTGACCCCCTCAAGTTCCTGATTGATCCTTGAGATCTCCGCTGCGGCTTCCTCGTATTCGGCTGCGAGCTTTTGATCCTTCAATTCTTTAAGAGACCTGGCGATGGCTTGTGTAATAAACCGGCTTCTTTTCCGGGGGCCTACCTCGCGAGAGATCTCATTGAGAAGATCTTCTGGAAGGCTTATGTTGACTCGTACAGTGTGCATTGTGTCTCCTTAATGTGTCATCAGTATGGAGAATAACACGACACACAAAAACTGTCAATCTCCGTTCAAGGATGAGGTTTATTGTCTCGAAAAAGACTTGATGGGATTCGCTTCGCTTCTCACATCCTACGACTTTTCATGGTTTGAGGGTGTCCCAATGGGACACGAATTACTGCTTCTGCATATTTTATTTGAAACACTTGTTCCAATCCTTTAAATTCTTGTAGCGAAAGATCCGTTTTTGGGCCAATCCTCCCGTTCAGGCGGAAAGGGAGGATTTTTATTTCTATTCCCGGGGGATTGCCATGATTGAAAAAGCAAACATTCTTGTTGAAGCTCTCCCCTATATTCGCCGGTTTTATCAAAAGACGATCGTTGTAAAATACGGCGGTCATGCGATGGTGGCCGAAGAACTCAAGGAGAGCTTTGCAAAGGACATCGTCCTGATGAAGTACATCGGGATAAATCCGGTGGTGGTACATGGGGGTGGACCGCAGATAGGCGAGATGCTGCGGCGCATCGGCAAGAAATGCGATTTTTACGAAGGAATGCGCATAACCGATGAGGACACCATGGACATCGTGGAAATGGTTCTCGCGGGAAAAGTCAACAAGGAGATAGTCGCCCTGATAAACAGACAGGGGGGACGCGCGGTCGGGCTGAGCGGCAAGGACGGCCAGCTTATCGAGGCTCGAAAGCTCCAGATCGTTCGAGACACCGGTGAGGACCATCCTCCCGAGATAATCGACATAGGGCTGGTTGGAGAAGTAGCCCGGATAAACCTGGAGATACTGCAAACCCTTTCGCAAAGCGATATTATCCCGGTCATTGCGCCGGTCGGAGTGGGTGAGAACGGAGAAACCTACAATATAAATGCCGACCTTGTGGCCGGGGCGATTGCCGGGGCTCTCAAGGCTGACAAGCTTCTGCTCATGACCGATGTGCCCGGAGTGCTCGACAGGAAGGGTGAGCTCATATCGAGTATGACGATCGACGAAGCTGGAACGGCCATGCGCGACCAGACCCTTCGGGGTGGAATGATCCCGAAGATCCAATGCGCAATAGACGCCCTGGAAGCCGGGGCCGCAAAGGTCCACATAGTCGATGGCCGTCTTCCCCACGCCATCTTGCTGGAGATATTCACAGATGCGGGGATCGGGACCGAGATTCTAAGGAGTAGCGAGCAAACCAAATGAACGCACATATCGAAGGAATACAGCAGGAATGCAGCAGGCACATATTCGGCACATACACCAGGTTTCCGGTCGCTTTTGTAAAGGGGGCCGGGTGCAGGCTATGGGATGACGCGGGAAAAGAATACCTCGATTTCCTTGCCGGCATAGCGGTGTGCAGCCTCGGGCACAGCCACCCGGAAGTAGCCCGGGCAATCAGCGAGGCTGCCGGAAAACTGATCCATGTTTCGAACCTTTTTTATACATATCCGCAGGTTGAGCTGGCGGCACAATTGACACGCCTTTCATTTGCGGATAAGGTATTTTTTTCAAACTCCGGAGCTGAAGCCAATGAAGCGGCCATAAAGCTCGCAAGGAAGTACAGCAGGGACACCTTCGGCCCCGGCAGGTTTCATATCATCTCGATGAAAGACTCCTTTCACGGCCGGACCATGGCCACTCTTTCGGCAACCGGTCAAAGCAAGGTCCATCAAGGTTTCGAGCCCCTGATGGAAGGTTTCGCCTTCGTTGATTTTAACTCCATTTCGGCTGTTGAAGCAGCCGTTACGGACAAGACCTGCGCTGTAATGGTCGAACCGGTTCAGGGAGAAGGCGGACTGAATTTTCCTTCCGCCGGATACTTGAGAGATCTTAAAAGGCTGTGCAAAGATAAAGGGCTGCTCCTCATTTTTGATGAGATTCAGTCCGGAATGGGAAGAACGGGATCACTTTTTGCCTATGAGAATGAAGATGTATCGCCGGATATAATGACCCTGGCGAAGGCGCTGGCAAACGGGTTGCCAATGGGAGCAATGCTGGCCTCCGATGAAGTGGCCCGGGCTTTTACCCCCGGAAGCCATGCTTCTACTTTCGGCGGAGGCCCCCTTGTCGCCTCGGCGGCACTGGCTACAATAAGGATCATTTCCGAACCGGCTTTCCTGGCCAAAGTTCGCGAGACCGGCGCCTATTTCGTTTCAAGGCTCGAAGAGATCAAAGAGAGCTATCCGTTCATAAAAGGCGTCCGCGGGCGGGGTCTCATAGTGGGTTTGGAGCTGAATGTCCCCGGGGCTAAATTCGTTTCCAAATGCCTGGAGAGGGGCGCCATAATAAATTGCACGCACGATACCGTTTTGAGGTTCGTTCCGCCTCTTATCGCCGGCCGCTCCGAAGTCGACGAGATGATCGGTATCCTGGATGGCGTATTTAAAGAGGAAGCCCAATGAAGCGCGACCTGCTCTCGATCCGGGACCTGTCCTCGGAAGAAATTCTGCGCCTGATCGAGAAAGCCGTAAGGATGAAGGCGGAGCTTGCCGCGGGAACCTTGCTCAAGTCGCTTGCCGGAAAAATAGTGGGCCTCATTTTCCTGAAACCCTCGACCAGAACGCGGGTTTCCTTCGAGGCCGCCATCTACCGGCTCGGGGGGCGCCCCATTTTCATGACCGGCGGTGATACCCAGATTTCCCGGCAGGAACCTCTCTCGGACATGGCGCGCGTTCTGGAGCGATATATAGACGCCATAGTCGTAAGGACTTTTGCGCACAGCGACGTGGAGGAACTTGCGAAGTTTGCCTCCATTCCGGTGATAAACGCTTTGACAGACTACTCACATCCCTGCCAGGTACTGGCCGATCTGCTGACCATCCGGGAAAAACTCGGCTCGTTTGAGAATCTCACGGTCACCTGGATCGGGGACGGAAACAATGTGGCAAATTCGTGGGTAAATGCGGCCGGGCGTCTCGGATTTTCGCTAAATATCGCATGCCCGCCCGGATACGAACCCGAAGAAAAAGTTCTCGACTGGGGGGCGCGTCAAGCAAGAGGAAAGATCAAGCTGATTACTGATGTGAAGGAAGCCGTATCGGGCGCCGACGTGCTCTATACAGACGTCTGGGCGAGCATGGGCCAAGAACTTGAGGCGCAGAAGCGTAAGAAAGCGTTTCAGGATTACCAGATAAACTCACAACTTCTGAAATGTGCGCCCCCGCATGCTATAGTGCTCCACTGCCTGCCCGCTCACCGCGGCGAAGAAATCACCGGGGAGGTGCTCGAGGGTCAGCGCGCGCCGGTTTTCGATCAGGCAGAGAACCGGCTTCACCTGCAAATGGCCCTCCTTGACTGGATGATCGGAAGCCGAAAACTCTAATCCGAGTTGTGGCCAAATTAAGAATTTCCCCTGGCCGCCTGCAAACACTGTTGAGGAAATTTGCAAAAGGGGAATACACCACGCCCCGGGGTGTGGATGGCAACGCTCATGGGGCGCAGCTTTTCGCCCCTTCTTCAAATGGTTTTAAAAACGGAGTATTTTAGTAATGGGTGTCAAAAAGGTAGTTCTGGCTTATTCCGGCGGACTTGATACGTCGATAATCCTGAAATGGCTTATCGAGACATATAAATGTGAAGTTGTCGCTTTCTCGGCCGACCTGGGCCAGGATGAGGAACTGGACGGTATCGAGAAAAAAGCCCTCGCAACCGGCGCGATCAAGGCACGCATCGAAGATTTGAGGGAAGAGTTCGCCGGCGAGTTCGTTTTCCCGGCATTTCGCGCCAACGCTATCTATGAAGGCCAGTACCTGCTCGGCACTTCGATTGCGCGCCCGCTGATCGCCAAACAGCAGATCAAGATAGCCGAAGAGGAAGGCGCCGACGCCGTTAGCCATGGGGCTACCGGCAAGGGGAACGACCAGGTGCGGTTCGAGTTGGCTTACATGGCGCTCAGGCCTGACATAAAGGTGATCGCTCCCTGGCGTGAGTGGGACATGAAATCGCGAAGCGACCTCATCGCGTTTGCCCAAAAGCACGGCATCCCGGTTCCCGTTACAAAGGCCAAGCCCTATAGCTGCGACCGCAACATGCTGCACATAAGCTACGAAGGCGGCATTCTTGAAGACCCGTGGGTGGAACCCGACCCGGAAATGTTCGTTTTGACGGCAAATCCGGAAAAAGCTCCCGATGAGCCTGAAGTTATCGAACTCGAATATGAAAAAGGAGACCCGGTAGCGGTTAACGGCCGGCGGATGAGCCCGGCCAGGCTTCTCCAATACCTCAACGAGGTCGGCGGAAAACACGGCATCGGCCGTGTGGACCTCGTGGAAAACCGGTTCATCGGGATGAAATCGCGAGGGGTTTACGAAACTCCGGGCGGCACTATCATGCGAATCGCCCACATGGCGGTGGAATCGATCACGATGGACAGGGAGGTCATCCATCTGCGTGACGGTCTTGTTCCGGAATATTCGCGCATGATCTACAACGGGTTCTGGTATTCGCCTGAGATGCGCTATCTCCAGCACATGATGGACTTCGCGCAGGAAAGTGTCTGGGGAACCGCGCGTCTTAAGCTCTACAAGGGAAACTGCCAGGTGATCGGGCGCAAGTCGGAGCGCTCTCTTTACCAGCCCAGCTTTGCCACTTTTGAAGAAGACGACGTTTACCGGCAGGATGAGGCAAGCGGCTTTATCCGGCTGCTTGGACTGAGGCTGCGAATCGAAACGCTTGTGAAGCGAAGCCTTCAGAGGCCTCTCAAGTCAAATTGAGAAGCAAAACTCATATAGGACCTATAGGACTATAAGACCTATAATCCGCATCAGGAGTTTAGTTCCGCATGGCCGAGAAGCTCTGGCAGGGACGCTTTGACCAGCCCACAGACAAGCTGGTGGAAGAATACACAGCTTCCATCGATTTCGACAGCCGGCTCTACCGGTATGATATCGAGGGGAGTATCGCGCATTGCCGCATGCTGGCCGAGTTCGGCATAATTTCGCACGAGGATGCCTCCCGCATAGTTCAGACGTTGGGCGAAATACTTCGCGACCTGGAGCGGGGCCAGATTGCTATGGATTCCTCCCAGGAGGACATCCATATGGCAATCGAAAACGAGCTTACGGCTCGGATAGGAGAGACCGGCGGCAAGCTCCACACGGCCAGGAGCCGAAACGATCAGATTGCTCTCGATATGCGGCTCTACATGCGCGATGTGATTTCCAGGACGTTGGACCTTTTGCGCGAAGTGCAATCGACCCTGGTCGATATGGCCGAAAAGCACCTCGACGTAATCATGCCTGGATTTACTCACCTCCAGCACGCACAGCCGATTCTTTTTTCGCATCATCAGATGGCCTACTATGAGATGTTTGGCCGCGATTGCGCAAGATTCAGCGATTGTCTCACCCGAACCGACGTTATGCCGCTGGGAAGCGCGGCCCTTGCAGGCACAACTTTTCCCACCGACATGGAATGGACGGCCCGCCAGCTTGGTTTTCCCAGGGTTGTGGCCAACTCGTTGGATGCCGTAAGCGACCGTGATTACCTGATCGAATTCTGCTCGGCTTCGGCTATTTTAATGATGCATGTGAGCCGCATGGCCGAAGAGCTTATCATCTGGTCAAGCCCGGAATTCGCATTCATCGAGATAAGTGATGCATTTTGCACCGGTTCCAGTATTATGCCCCAGAAGAAAAATCCGGACGTACCGGAGCTTATGCGCGGCAAGACCGGCCGGGTTTACGGAAACCTGATTGCGCTTCTCACTTTGACCAAGGGGCTGCCCCTGGCCTACAACCGCGATCTGCAGGAAGACAAGGAGCCGGTTTTCGATACAGTTGATACGGTGCTGGCCACCCTGCGGTTACTTAGCAAAATGCTCCCCCAAATCCGGATCAATCGGGAGAGGATGGCCGCGATGGCCGGGCATAACTTTACGCTGGCCACCGATCTGGCCGATTACCTGGTCAGGCATGGTGTTCCTTTCCGCAAAGCGCATCACGTTGTCGGCCAGATCGTTCAATACTGCATTCGGACAGGCAAAGAGCTGGGCGACTGCACGCTTGAAGAGTTCAAAACTTTCCACAAGGCTTTCGATGAGGACGTTTTTCCCTACCTCGATATTTTGAGCGTAATCGACCAGAGAAAATCGGTTGGAGGCACGGCCACATCACGGGTGAAAGAAGCCATTGCGCGGGCGCGGGCGGACCTGGAAGCCTGCAAACGAGACTCAAATGAAAACCCGAAACCTGAAAAATAGGGAGCGTATGCGAATCCTGGCTGATTCGGCTAAATATAAGTGCCTGGGAATCATTTCTATTTGCGTTTTGAGCATTATGCTTTCAGGCTGCGGCAAGAAAATGTTTCCAAAGCATATTGGGGAGGCGCCCCCTCCGCAGGTAAATGACCTGAGGGCGCAGGTCATGCCTCGAATGGTCGAGCTTTCGTGGAGCCCGGTGGCTGCCGGAGACAAGGTGGTTGCCTACTCCATCATGAAGTCCGAGCTAAAATGGGAAAACCGCAACTGCCTTGAATGCCCGGCGCTCGACCAGCAGCAGGTCCAGAGCATAGCTATTTCAACCGCCAAAGCCTCGGAGGGCAAGCTTCGGTGGACTGATACCAATGTCGCCTATCGCCGGGCATTTCGCTATCAGATAGCTGCCGTTGACGAAAAAGGCGCTGTTTTGAACCTCTCCAACGCTGCGATAGCCAAAGTCTACCCCGGACCGGCGGCGCCTGTAAACGTTACTGCCGCCACTCAGCCCCAGGGAGTTCTGATTTCGTGGAAGCCGGTCTTCAAGGACCTCGAAGGCAACAATCTCGATGCGGCAAGTGTGTCTTTCCGCGTCGAAAGGCATTCCGGGGAAAAAGCCTGGGAAAAGGCATCGCCATCTCCTGTGAAGGGCAATTCCTATTACGACCAGACGATTGCCTCGGAGCAGAACTACAGCTATCGGGTTGTTCCTGTCCTGAATGTAGATGACGCCGCGATTTACGGGGAACCATCTTCCACGATTCTGGTCAAAGCGCCCGAAGCAATGGCGCCCCCGCCTCCCGACAAGGTCTGGATAACTCCTGCGCGTGGGGCTCTCGAGATACACTGGACAGAGAGCGATGGGAAAAACAGCGGTTATCACGTTTACCGGCGGGAAGGAAAAGAAATAATCCGCCTGACCGCGAGTCCGGTAGAGCACCAGCCTTTTGTGGACAAGGGCGCCAAGAAGGGTGCGACTTACTTTTATGCCGTATCTGCGGTAAGCTCCGGGCCGGATCATAAAGAAGGGCTGCTTTCAAAGTGGACTGAGGTGAAGAATCTTTTGATGGAGTAGAAAGACTCGTCCGGAACTCGAATCGCAGGCACGCCAAATTGAATTTCGTACAGCGAAGCTTGCCCGGACGTTCAACGAAGCCATTTAAAGTCTATAAGATACGAGGATTTCCGATGCACCATTTCCAATATAAAGGCGACGAACTCTATTGCGAGGACGTCCCGGTCAGGCTTATCGCTGAAAAAATCGGGACTCCGTGCTATATTTACAGTCATGCTACGCTCAGCCACCATTTCATGGTATTCGACTCTGCTTTCAAAGATGCTGAGCACCTTACCTGTTACTCTGTAAAAGCCAATTCCAATATCGCAATTTTGAAGTTGTTAGGCTCGATGGGCGCAGGAATGGACATCGTATCAGGCGGCGAACTCTACCGCGCACGCAAGGCCGCAATCGCGCCGGAGCGAATCGTCTATTCAGGAGTGGGCAAAACTATTGAAGAAATCGATTTCGCGCTCCGCGAAAAAATTCTGATGTTCAACATCGAATCTACCCAGGAACTCGAGCAGATAAATCGCCGGGCCGAAGCAATGAACACCAGGGCCCCCATTTCTCTGAGGGTCAATCCGGATATAGACCCGAATACGCACCCCTACATTTCGACCGGCATGAAGAAGAATAAATTCGGGATTTCGATCGATGCCGCACTAAAGGCCTACGAGAAGGCAAAAAACCTCAAGAATATAGAGATTCTCGGGCTCGATTGCCATATCGGCAGCCAGCTTACCGATGTGTCACCATTCATCGACGCGCTCAAACGGCTTCGCTCTGTTATAGAGCGGCTGCGGCAGACCGGGGTCCATATTCGCTATCTCGACCTGGGCGGCGGGCTCGGCATTGTTTACGATCAGGAAGCGCCGCCGCAGCCGCATGAATATGCAAGGGAAATCCTGCGAGAACTCGAAAACATCGACTGCACTCTGATTTTTGAGCCCGGCAGGGTTATCGTGGGAAATGCCGGCGTTCTTGTGACCAAAGTGCTCTATACAAAGCGCACCCAGTTGAAGAACTTTGTCATAGCTGACGGGGCCATGAACGATCTTGTGCGTCCAAGCCTCTACGGGTCTTATCACTACATCCAGCCTGTTGTGAAGAGCCAGAAAGAAACGGAAATCGTTGACGTGGTGGGTCCCATCTGCGAGTCAGGCGATTTTCTGGCCAGGGACCGCGGACTGCCCATGCCTGCGCCGGGCGATTATCTCGCAGTGATGAGTGCTGGAGCATACGGGTTCAGTATGTCCTCCAATTACAACTCGCGCCCACGCGCCCCGGAAGTGCTCGTGAGGGGTGAGGAATACTTAGTCATAAGGCAAAGGGAGAGCTGGGAAGAACTTGTGCGGCCCGAAACCATTCCGGATTTTCTTTCAGGTTAAACGAGGTGAAAAACATCTACCGCACAGGCGCAGAGTAATCCAGGCAATAGACCCCGTAAAGCATGATGGGTGACGGAAAAGGCTGCCCGGTGGGAAAATTAACCCCAAAAGAGTCATAACCTCATCGTTCCGGCGCCCCCCCCCGCATCGGGTTCGAGGCAGGCGCCGGAATCCAAATATTCTTTTGAAGGCATTGATTTTAAACCCTGTTAGAGATTAATTTCTAAACTCCCTATGAACTCTTTAGTGGTTGAGCATTTCTAAAGGAGCCGGAATTGTCGGAAACTCAGAATCGAATCCGCTTCACGAAAATGACCGGCAGCGGCAACGATTTCATAATAATAGATAATCGGGTATTGAAGCTGGAAAAGGAGCGCGGGCGCGAGCTTGCCCGGCTTGCCTGCCGCAGAAGGATGTCCGTTGGGGCTGATGGCCTGATTCTCATTGAAAATGACAGCGAGGCCGATTTCGGGTGGCAGTTCTTCAATGCTGACGGGAGCGAGGCGGAGATGTGCGGAAACGGCGCGCGCTGTGCGGCCCGGTTCGCATTAATGAAGGGGATAGTAAACGAGGAGCGCCTTTCTTTCAGGACGCTTGCCGGACTTATCGAAGCGCAAGTCTTCGGCGAACGCGCCAAAGTCCGCATGACTCAGCCGCACAGCCTGGAAGTTGACATCGCGGTCGCGCTGGGTGATTGTCTTTTCCATCTCAATTTCATCAATACCGGCGTCCCGCACGCAGTCTATTTCGCAGAGTCCGAGGCGCAACTCAATGATCTGGACGTCTTTGACCGGGGACGGTGCATTCGTTTTCACGAGCGATTTCAGCCAATGGGTTCAAACGCGAACTTCGTTTTTGTTCGCGGCCCTCACGACATTTCTGTCAGGACCTACGAACGCGGCGTCGAAGCAGAAACTTTGGCGTGCGGCACGGGTTGCATAGCAGCCGCCCTGATCGCTGCAGCAAAGGATTTGGCGGCGTCACCCGTCGAGGTGCGTACCATGGGCGGGGAAACGCTGGTTATTTACTTCGAGAAAATCTCGAAAGAAGGTGAAACGAGCTTCTCCGACGTTTACATGGAAGGCGACGCAAAGGTTGTCTACGACGGTGAACTCTGGGACGAGACCCTTAGGGGATAGAAAGGAGGCCGCAATGTTATTTAGCGGAGCAATAGTTGCGATTGTAACACCTTTTAGAGATGACAAGGTCGATGAAGCCGGATTACGAGACCTTATCGAGTTCCAGATCGCAAACGGAACGCACGGCATTGTTCCCTGCGGGACCACGGGCGAATCACCGACACTTTCGCACAAGGAGCACGCCCGGGTAATCGATATCACAGTCGAGCAGACGGGAAAACGCGTTCCGGTCATTGCCGGAACCGGTTCCAACAACACCGCGGAGGCGATCTCTCTCACCAGCCACGCCAAAAAGGCAGGCGCTGACGCTGTCCTCATGATAAGCCCTTACTATAACAGGCCCACGCAGGAAGGGATCTACCGGCATTTCGAGAAGGTGGCCAAAGCCGTCGATGTTCCAATCGTTCTTTACAACATCCCGGGCCGCACAGCTTCAAACATCGAACCTGCCACGATCGAGCGCCTGTCCAGGATAGACAACATTATCGGAGTAAAGGAAGCCTCCGGTTCGATGAAGCAGATCACGGACATAATTTCCCTTTGCGGGGATGATTTCACTGTGGTGTCCGGCGAGGATTACCTGACTTTCCCGCTGTTGTGCGTTGGAGGCAAGGGAGTCATATCGGTTGTCTCGAATGTTGCTCCACGCGAAATGGCCGATCTTTGCAATATCTTTTTCGAGGGCAAAATTCAAGAGGCCCGGCGGCTCTACTACAAGCTTTTGCCCTTGCTACACGGCCTTTTCATAGAGCCCAACCCTGTCCCGGTCAAGGCTGCCCTGGCTATGATGAAGAAAATAGAATCCGAAGAAGTGAGGCTCCCGCTTGTAACCATGTCGGCAAGCAACAAGGAGCACCTGAGAAAGATTTTGGAAGCTCAGGGTCTTCTGCCTGCTTAAGGAGGCGTAAGATGGTGCGTGCAGCGGTTGCGGGAATTGCGGGAAGAATGGGTTCAAATATCGCCCGGATCATCGGCGAAACCGAAGGCATCGAACTGACTGGCGGCTTTGAGTATTCACTGCATCATCTCGTCGGCAAAGATCTATCCGAAGCGATCGGAGGTGGCCCCACGGGTATTCCGATTAATGGCCGCATCGAAGACGTGCTGGAGGCTGCCGACGTTGTAATCGACTTTACCAACGCCGCGTCATCGCTCGAACACCTTAGGCGAGCATCCGCTTATGGCAAGCCCATGGTGATAGGGGCGACCGGATTTACACGTGAGCAGCTCGATGAGGCCGCAGGGCTTACACACGAGGTCCCGTGCGTAATTTCTCCGAACATGAGCATTGGTGTCAATATCTTGTTCAAAATGGTGGCTGAAGCGGCGAGGCTTCTTGGAGACAGCTACGACGTGGAGATAGTTGAAGCCCACCACCGGTTCAAGAAAGACGCGCCAAGCGGTACGGCCATAAAACTGGCACAGCTTGTAGCCAAGGCCCTTGACAGGGACCTGGAGCAGGTCGGAGTCTATGCGCGGCATGGGATGACGGGAGAGCGCACCGGGTCTGAGATTGGAATTCAGACCATTCGCGGCGGGGACATCGTGGGTGAGCATACCGTCATTTTCGCCTCCCTTGGCGAAAGAATAGAGATAGTTCATCGCGCCCACAGCCGTGACAATTTCGCCAGGGGTGCGATAAGGGCGGCCAAATGGGTCCTTAACCAGCCCGGCGGGCTCTACGACATGGGCGACGTGCTCGGTATCAAATAACGGAAGACGGAAGACGGAGGGCGGAATACGAATATCCGCCCTTTGTCCTCAGTCCTCCGATCCCCGTTAGGAGGTTTGAATGGCGGTTGTAAAATCTGAACGGTTGCGTCAACTTCCACCCTATCTTTTTGCCGAGATCGACCGGCTCAAGGCGGAACTGATAGCCAAGGGAGTCGACGTAATCAACCTTGGGGTTGGTGATCCTGATTTACCCACCCCGGCTCACATAATCGAAAGACTGGCACAAACGGCAAAAGACCCGGCTAACCACCAGTATCCTTCCTACTCGGGGATGAACGATTTCCGAGTCAGCGTGGCGAAGTGGTACAAGAGCAGGTTCGGAGTCGAGTTGGACCCACTTTCGGAAGTGCTCACCCTGATAGGTTCCAAGGAGGGATTGGCTCACCTGCCGCTTGCCTTCATCAACCCGGGAGACCTTGCGCTGGTGCCTTCTCCTGCCTATCCCGTATATCAAATTGCGACCATGTTTGCAGGGGGCGAATCCTGGTTCATGCCCCTTCTCAAGAAGAACAGCTTTCTGCCGGACTTGGACGCTATTCCAACCGAAGTGGCCAGGCGCGCGCGGCTTATGTTCATAAACTATCCCAATAATCCTACCGGCGCCACCGCCGACAGGGACTTTTACGAGCGGGTCGTCCGGTTTGCCCGGCAGTACGAAATAATCGTCTGCCATGACGCGGCTTATACGGAAATGGCTTTCGGGGGATATCGCCCCATGAGCTTTCTTGAGGTCCCCGGCGCAAAGGAAGTAGGAATCGAGTTCCACTCTCTTTCAAAGACATATAACATGACGGGATGGCGGCTCGGGTTTGCCGCCGGCAACAGTGAATTGGTCTCGGGGCTTGGGCAGATAAAGAGCAACATCGATTCCGGCGCCTTCAACGCCATCCAGTGGGCTGGTATCGCAGCACTGGAGGGCGACCAGGGGCCGGTTACCGATATGCAGAAGATTTATGAAGAAAGGCGTGACATCCTTATTGCTGGTTTAAGAAGGGCAGGACTTGATCCGCAAATCCCAAAAGCTACATTCTATGTATGGTGTCCAACTCCGTCGGGTTATAGTTCAAGTGATTTCACCTCCCTTCTGCTACGCGAGGCCGGAATAGTAACCACTCCCGGCAGCGGGTTCGGCGAACCCGGCGAGGGCTATGTGAGAATGGCCCTGACCGTTCCCAGGGGGCGCATCATGGAGGCAGTTGAACGAATCTGCAAACTCAATTTCGAGAATCCACCGTCCAGTGAGAAAAGCTGCGATCGGAGTGGGAAGTAACCAGGGAGACTCGGTCGGAATATGCCGGGATGTTTTTGATCTATTGCAAAAACACCCGGCTCCTAGTATTTTTAAAACTTTAGCGCTTTACAGAACCAGCCCCGCCAGGGTCATGGAAACAGGGGTGATTTATAAATACTGCCGTCAGAATAGAATATGGCCGGGTGCATCCGAGCCCTCGGGCTTGCTGTTCGCGAAACGCTGAATCGAATTCTTGAGCTTGACTACCAGCAGTAAATTCATAAAGTGGAAAATTGAAATGGGACGTTTTTTTATCTACGCCCTGCTGGCGTGGATAGCCTACTTTCTCGTGAAAAAAATCGGGAAGGAGCTTTTTTCGACTTCCAGTGCGCGCAATGATAAGCCCGCAGCTTCCGAAACCGAACTCATCCGCGATCCTGAATGCGGTGCTTATTTCATGAAGCAAAAAGGGGTAAAGGGTGTAGTTGAAGGTAAGGTCATCTATTTTTGCAGCGAGCAATGCTACGTCATGCATCTCGAAAAGCGACGGATCCAAAAATAAAACAACCATTTTTTACAGGAGCCCGATGTGAAATTCTTCATAGATACGGCCAACATCGACGAAATAAGAGATGCGTATGACCTCGGGGTCCTGGACGGGGTGACGACCAACCCCAGCCTGATAGCAAAGGAAGGAATCGCCGGCAGGGATGCCTTCAAGAGTCATATCAGCAAGATATGTGAGATCGTACAGGGACCCGTGAGCGCCGAAGGCGTCTGTTGCGACCTGGATGGTATGCTGAGGGAGGCGCGCGAGCTTGCCGCAATAGACCAGAACGTCGTCGTGAAAATCCCGATGACCACGGTGGGCCTCAAGGCAGTCAAAACATTGTCGCAGGAAGGGGTGCAAACGAATGTGACCCTGATATTCTCCCCTCTCCAGGCTCTTCTTGCTGCAAAGGCGGGAGCCGCCTACGTCAGCCCGTTCGTCGGCAGGCTCGATGACATATCCCAGGACGGTATGGGCCTGGTTCGCGAAATTCTGGATGTATTTTCGAATTACCTTTTTGAAACTGAAGTTATCGTCGCCAGCATAAGAAATCCCGTGCATGTGCTTACAGCCGCGCGCTTAGGCGCGGATATTGCAACTATTCCGCATAAGGTCATTGAACAGCTTGTACGCCATCCGTTGACCGATCAGGGAATAGAAAAATTCTTGCAGGACTGGAAGAAAGTAGAATAATAGAACGAATGCCACAGCCTGTAACAGGAGGGGTTATGAAGCGCACGACGAGGGTTGCCGAGTATCTCCTTTTGGCTGCGATCGTCATTGTTTTGGGGGTTGGCCGGCCAATGAGCTTGAATGCCGAGATATTCAAGTTCATCGATAAGGACGGGGCAGTTCATTACACTAATGCCCCCACAACTGTGCAGTCAACTCCCGTGAATCTGCCGCCCCTGACCCAGGTTAATTTTCAGAAATATTTCCCCATCTACAGAGGATACCAGCCGGGAGTTTTTTCTCCCCTCTCAAACCTGACCAACCAGGCCGCCTACGATCCTCACATAAAGCTGACATGCAGACTCTACGGGTTGGATTGCAATCTGGTTAAGGCAGTCATCCGGGCCGAATCGGGCTTCAATCCCGCGGCGATATCTCCAAAAGGGGCAATGGGCCTGATGCAGCTCATGCCGGGGACTTCGCGCGACCTTGGCGTTGTGAATCCTTTCGATCCCCAGCAGAATATCGACGGGGGAGCGCGGTATCTCAGGATGATGCTCGACCGGTTCAACAACAATACGGCCCTTGCGCTGGCCGCCTACAATGCGGGTCCGGAGGCGGTTGCAAAACACGGTGGAATTCCGCCTATTGATGAAACACAAATTTATGTTAAGACAGTTATGGACTTTTATGAACGCTATCGTTACTAATTCGGAGGAAGCCGGAACCAGGAAAAGGGAAGCATGAAAAGTAGAAGCGAAGGGACGAGGAGCGAAAAAGGGTTTTTGCTCCTTACTGAACGCTCCCATGTTGGGGTGGGAATTGGTCTTGAAGCCTGATTTTATGCTGGTTTTCAACGGGAGGCGCCGAGTATTTCTTGATGGAAGTTTGAGTTTATGCTTGTGCTGAACCGAAGCGACCTCACAAGGCAGAGCCTCACGACTTTGCCCAACGTCCTGACCTACTTAAGGATGGCCACCATACCGGTTTTGGTTGTTCTCCTGATACCGCCGTCCTCCAGCTTTGCTCTGAATTTAGCTTTCATAGTCTTCTGCATAGCTTCACTTACCGATTACCTCGATGGCATCCTGGCGCGGCGCAGCAACACGGTTACTTCCATTGGAAAGCTGCTTGACCCGCTTGCCGATAAGCTGCTCACCACGGCTGTGCTCATCATGCTGATCCCCTACGGGAAAGTTGCGGCATGGCTGGTTTTTTTAATCGTCGGCCGTGAAATCGTTATAACCGGCCTGCGCTCGATTGCCGCAGCACACGGGCTGATCCTCAACGCGAGCCGGATGGGAAAAAACAAAATGGTTTCCCAGACCCTGGCATTTATTTTTCTGCTGCCCGCCATTCCAGGTATACAAGCCACATTAAATTTAGTCGGGACTTCCTTCCTCTGGATTTCACTGGTCCTGGGCTATATCTCCGCTCTGGATTACTTCCTGGAGTTTTACAGGGAGGCAAAACGCCGTGGACCACCGGATATGAGCGACCACTCATAGCTACCCTCTATGGGACTTCCCCATTATCACTACCGAACTGGAAGGATCACTGAAAATGTCATCCTTTAAGTTGCCCCAATTCCGTCCGCCCGATTTTGCCGGACCACCCCTCAATAACGCCCCTCCAGTGCAGTTCAAAGAAGTCGAACGGGCCGGTGTGGCGCCGGAAGGCTATCACGCAACCTCAATATACCCGGAATATTTCCAGGTCTCCAAGGGAGAGTGGGTCCTTCCCAGGCATTCCCGCATGGACTGTGTAGCGGTGCTCGAGGCCGACGGGACAATCGAGGCCCGGGAATTCCGGCTTCTCAAGCCCGCTGATCTGGTCGCAGTCGGCCGGCGTGAAAACGGTGAAGATGGGATCTTCGTCCACGTCGACGCTTTCGGATGGGAATACCCTGTGTCGGAGAAATTTGCCTTTCGGACCACGGTATCTCGCGAGACATCTTTTTCATATGATTACGACGAGCTGTACAACCTGCTCGAATACGAACGCGAAAAAGGGTTTCTCCTGTGGGTGCTCGGCCCTGCCGTTGCATTCGACAGGGATTCCCGCGATTCTCTGGCCGCAATTATCGAAGATGGATTCGTTCACGGAGTTCTTGCAGGAAACGCCCTTGCGACTCACGATATCGAAGCGTCTCTCTACGGCACTGCGCTCGGACAGGATATCTACACAAAAAGACACGCACACCTGAGCCATTACAAGCACCTTGACACAATCAACCTGATTCGGGGGATCGGTTCAATTAAAGCAGCCGTCGAAAAGGGAATCGTTAAAGACGGGATAATGGCTTCCCTGGTAAGGCGCGGGGTCCCATACGTGCTTGCAGGCTCCATCCGGGACGACGGCCCCATGCCCGAAGTGATCGCTAGCGCGTATGAAGCCCAGTCCAGAATGCGGGAGTTGGTTCGAAAGGCCACGACCATCATCGCAATGGCCACGCAGCTTCACTCAATCGCGACCGGGAACATGACCCCTTCATACGCTGTGATGGATGACGGTGCAGTGCGCCCTGTATACTTCTTTACGATCGATATGTCCGAATTTGCGGTAAACAAGCTTGCAGACAGAGGATCGCTGACCGCCAGGTCGATTCTCACAAATACACAGGATTTTGTTGTAAATTTGCACCGCAAGCTCATCCGGAGTTGCTGACGATTAAGGGAGAAGGCGGGGTTACGATGAAGCCGGATAATTGACAAAACTACTGATAATCAGTATGCTATGATAGAGTTTGAATGGGATAACAACAAAGCGGCCGCGAATTGGCGTGACCATGGCATCACCTTCTACCAGGCGGTTAAAGCGTTCAGCGACCACTTTGCCGTTGAACGGATCGATGACCGCGCTAACTATGGGGAAGAACGCATTAATTTGATTGGCATGTGTGATGGCATAATCATCCATGTGACCTATACAGAGCGCGGCGAGCGTATTCGGATTATCTCAGCACGACGGGCAGAGGAACATGAGCAAGAAGACTACTATCGCTAAAATTCGTTCTGACGGCAAGGTTGTTGAGGTGCTGGGCGAGGGAGAGCGCCCGTTTCCCGCCACCCCCATGCGCCCGATGACGGAGGCGGAAATCGAAGCGGCAGCGGCTGCTGATCCGGATGCCAGGCCCATGACAGCCGAAGAATTGCGGACAGCCCGGCGCGTGCCGCGCATCAAAACCTTGCGTCGCGCGCTCAACCTTACGCAGCAAGAATTTGCAGCACGCTATCACATCCCCCTTGGCACGCTTCGGGATTGGGAGCAGGGACGCACGGAGCCAGATCAACCGGCTCGGGCTTATCTCAAGGTGATTGCTCGCGATCCGGAAGGAGTCCGGCGCGCCTTACAGATGTGATGCGCTTTAAGCGCCCCGTTGGCAGGATGCGTCTCTCGTATGATTCAACCCTGCCGCCTCATCTCACCACTTCCGTCCCGGCATTTCCAGCTACCGCCTCTTCGATGGAATCAATCAAGCAGATCACGGCCCGGTTCCCGCCCGATTTGATGAATTGGAGTGCGGCCTCGATCTTGGGTCTCATCGATCCGGCCGGAAAGTGCCCTTCCTTTAGGCACCGGACCCCTTCCTCGACAGTCATTTTCCGCAGAAACATTTCGTCCGGGGCTCCGTATGAAATCGCAGCCCCCTCGACGTCTGTTGCGATCGCCATGACATCCACCCCGACTTCTTCAGCAAGTTTCGCGCTGGCGAGATCCTTGTCGATTACCGCATCAACGCCATGAAATGCTCTGCCATGCCGGATGACCGGGATTCCGCCCCCGCCGCATGCGATAACGATGAATCCCATGTCGATCAGCCGTTTGATTTCCCGCTTCTCGATAATGGTTATAGGCTTCGGAGAAGCGACCACCCTCCTGATGCCAAGGGGCGTTTTCACACAAGGGTAAGGCAGTTTCGAGGCAAAATCTTCCTTGAAGACCGGGCCGATAGGTTTTGTCGGACTGGAGAAGCCGGGGTCGTTCTCATCGACCAGCACATAGGTCAGCACGGTCACTATCAGGTTTTGGTGCTCTCCTTCCATTTCGGTCAGCTCGTTGTCGAGTGTGGATTCGATCATGTACCCGATCTGTCCCTGGGTCTGTGCGACAAGGATTTCGAGCGGTAGCCGTGGAACTTCGGGGCACGATTCCTGCTGGAGGAGAAGATTTCCGACCTGTGGGCCGTTTCCGTGAGTGATTATGATGCGATACTTCTTCGAGAGGCGCGCGACCTGTCGAATAGGAACGGAAAGATTCTTGAACTGTTCATCTATCGTCCCCCGTTCGCCTTTGCGGATGAGTGCGTTGCCGCCAAGCGCAACCAGCAGAATCGGCCGAGTTGCATTTTCATGTCCTGAATTTGCAGGCAAATCTCCGTCATCCTTACGCGTGATTTTAGGCTTCAGGCACCGCCATGGACCAAACCCGGGACAACGCCGATCTCGACAGCCCGCCCGCGAGGCGGGTCCAACCGCCCCGCCTATAGAATCCCAATTTTCTCAAGCTTCTGCAAGAGCACGTCTTTGAGAAAGGGCGGGCCGTGGTCCTTGTATCTGTAGCGAACCCGGAGCGCCGGCTTGTTTATCTGCAGCAGGCAACTCAGGTCCGCAGGGGTTGAGAAGACAACCAGGTCGCAATCGGCGCGGTTGATGGTTGCCTCGAGGTCCCTTATCTGCTGCTCCGAGTAGCCCATAGAGGGCAACTGGTTTCCGATGTGGGGATAACGGTCATAGATCTCCCCTATCAATCCCACTGCAAACGGCCGTGGGTCAACTATTTGCGACGCCCCGAAGTTGCGGGCCGCAATTGTTGCAGCGCCGAAAGGCATTCCGCCGTGGGTGATCGAGGGACCGTCTTCGATCACCAGCACGCGCCTCCCCTGGATACGTTCGGGATCATCGACCACGATAGGTGATTCCGACAGGATGATTATTGCCTCCGGGTTGCTGGCGGCTATATTTTTATTCACCTTTTCGACGTCGCCCCACAGAGCGGTATCCACCTTGTTAATGACAGCCACGTCGGCCATGATCATGTTGGTTTCGCCTGGGTAGTAGAGCAGCTCATGGCCTGCCCGGTGGGGATCGAAGACCACTATATGCAGATCAGGGGCGTAAAACGGAGTGTCGTTGTTGCCCCCGTCCCAGATGATGATATCGGCTTCGGACTCGGCACTCTCAAGAATCCGGCCGTAGTCTATTCCGGCATAAACGACTATTCCTGCCTCGATAAGAGGTTCGTATTCCTCGCGCTCTTCTATGGTGCATTTGTTGATCTCGAAATCCGCATAGGCCGATAAGCGCTGAACTACCTGTCTCCTCAAATCTCCGTAGGGCATGGGATGGCGTACAACGACTACCTTCTTGCCGAGTTCCCGTAATATTCTGGCGATTCTGCGAGTGGTCTGGGATTTTCCGCAGCCGGTTCGGACTGCGCAAACCGCAATGACGGGCTTTTGCGATTTGAGCATGGTGTAGGTGGCGCCCAAGAGTATAAAATCGGCCCCCTGGGCCATGGCTATGGCCGCTATGTGCATTACTTCAGTGTAGGAAACATCGCTGTAGGAAAAGGCCACAAGGTCGATCCGGTGTTCGCGGATGAGCTTGGACATGTCATGTTCGGCATAAATGGGGATTCCATCGGGGTATAATTCTCCGGCCAGCTCAGAAGGATACGTGCGTCCCTCGATGTTGGGTATCTGGGCAGCAGTGAAGGCAATCACCCTGTAGCGCGGATTTCCTCTGAAATAGACATTGAAGTTGTGGAAATCGCGTCCGGCAGCGCCGACGATTATGACTTTTTCGACCATTCTGGACCTCGTCCGTCCTGCACCCTTCTCAGGCGATCCAGGAATTCGCTTCTCGGTATTTCCCTTGCGCCCAGCCTTTTGAGGTGTGCGGTTGCCGTCTGGCAGTCTATGAACTCGAACCCAAGGCCGGACACGAAGCTTACGAGGTGTACCAGCGCAACCTTTGAGGCATCGCTCATGACTGAAAACATCGACTCTCCAAAAAAAGCTCTGCCCAGCGCGATCCCGTATAGCCCACCAACAAGGCTCCCTGCGTGCCAGGTTTCAAATGAATGGGCATATCCGAGCTCGTGCAGGGCAAGGTAAGCCTCGATCATTTCCCTTGTAATCCAGGTCTCATCGCGAACCCGGGCGCATGCGCGGATCACCTCGCCAAACGCCCTGTCAATCGTGACGGTGAAAACCTTTTTATTTACAACGCGCCTGAGGCTGCGGGAAATCTTGATTTCATCGGGAAAAAGAACCAGCCTCGGGTCAGGGGACCACCAGAGTATCGGACTGGGGTCCGAATACCAGGGGAAGATTCCCTGGCAGTAAGCAAGCAAAAGCCGGCCCGGCGAAAGGTCTCCTCCGACGGCAAGAAGACCGCCCGGGTCGGCAAGCGATGGATGCGGAAATATGAGTTCGTCTGTGAGACGGAAAACCGGCATATTCCGTTAAGTGGTCAGCTCCTGTTCTACATTCGGCACAAGACTCCTCCTGTCAGGAAACTCGAAAACCAGGTTCTCGGTTCTCAGATCGCCACGGTCGTCTGCGGACTCTTCATCGGGTCTGAAGATCTTTACCCTGCCGCCTTTTACAAGCCTTCCAAACAGGATTTCGTCGGCCAGGATATCTTTTATCTCAGACTGGATGAACCTCGCAAGCGGCCGCGCTCCAAAACTGGAGTCATAGCCGGACTCGGCCAGCCATCTCCTGGCGCCGGGGCTAAGCTCGAAGCGGATATTTTTCTCGGCGAGCTGTTCTTCGACTTCGTTCAGGAACTTGCCGACTATGCGCTCCATTATCCCGATGCTCAGACCGTTGAAAGGAATAGTACCGTCGAGACGGTTGCGAAACTCCGGGCTGAAAAGGTTTTCAACGGCCTTCAAGCCCTTTGCCACCCGAGTGTCCAACTTCTCGCCGCCTGCGAACCCGATTAAAGGCGCGTTCATCTCCCTTGCGCCGGCGTTGGATGTCATAAGCAGGATCACATTTCTGAAGTCCGCCTTCTTGCCGTTATTGTCGGTCAAAGTGGCATGATCCATCACCTGGAGAAGGATGCTGAACAGGTCGGGGTGCGCCTTCTCGATTTCATCGAGCAGCAGGACCGTATAAGGCTGCTTGCGGATGGCGTCGGTCAGGAGTCCTCCCTGGTCGAACCCGATGTAGCCCGGAGGGGCGCCCACCAGCCGGGAGACCGTGTGCTTCTCCATGTATTCGCTCATGTCGAAGCGCAGGAAATTGACTCCCAAAATCCTGGCAAGCTGCTTGGCCACTTCAGTCTTTCCCACTCCGGTGGGACCGATGAGCAGAAAGGACCCTATGGGTTTTTCAGGAATCCGCAGACCTGCCCGCGACCGCTTGATCGCCTTTACCAGCATTTCAATGGCCAGGTTCTGCCCGAAAACGACACTCTTAAGCTCTTCTTCGAGATTCTGGAGCTGGAGCTGATCCGAAGTGGTGACGCTGCGGGCCGGAATCTTGGCCATCCTGGCCACTACGGTCTCAATGTCCCGTACCCCGACGATCCTTCGAACCCGTTTGTCTTTTTTGAGCTTCATGCTTGCACCGGTCTCGTCAATCACATCGATTGCCTTATCGGGCAGGTACCTGTCATTTATGTACCTGCCGGCAAGGTCCGAAGCAGCCTTGAGCGAGGCGTCCGTGTACTTTACCCCATGATGCTGTTCATAGTAAGGCCGCAGTCCCTGGAGTATCCGGTAGGTCTCATCGACCGAAGGTTCGCGAATTTCCACTTTCTGGAAACGGCGGCTGAGCGCCCGGTCCTTCTCGAAGTGGTTCTTATATTCCTCGTATGTGGTCGAGCCGATGCAACGAAGGCCTCCCGTAACCAGCACCGGCTTCAGGATGTTGGAAGCGTCCATGGAACCGCCGCTCGTAGCGCCTGCACCCACCACGGTATGGATTTCATCTATGAAAAGGATTGCTCCGTGCTTCCTTTTGAGTTCCTGGATCACGCCCTTGAGGCGTGCTTCGAAATCACCGCGGAACTTCGTACCGGCAAGAAGCGCTCCCATATCGAGGGCGAAAATCTCGATGTTGAAAAATGCAGGCGGGACCTCCTTTTTGTGGATTTTGAGCGCAAGACCCTCCGCTATGGCGGTTTTGCCCACCCCGGGGTCCCCCACGTAAATAGGATTATTCTTGCTGCGCCTGCCAAGTATTTGAAGTGTCCTCAGGATTTCCTCATCGCGCCCGATAAGCGGATCGATCAACCCCTGGGCGGCCTTCTCTATCAGGTTGACAGTAAAGCTCTCCAGGGCGTTCGTTTTGCGGTTCGGCTGGTCCTGGGGAGAGACAACCGACTGAAATTCCTCCTCGGGGTCTGAAACCTTGGAGATGCCGTGTGAAATGTAGCTAAGTACGTCCAGCCTCGATACTCCCTGGGATTTCAAAAAATAGACCGCATAAGAGTTTTCTTCGAAGAACATGGCCGCCAGGATGTCGCCCGCGTCAACTTCCTTTTTCTCCGATCCCTGCACGTGCATGAGCGCCCGCTGTAAAACGCGCTGGACGGCCAGGGTCTGAATCGGGTCCTGTTCCACACCATCGGGCAGTTTCTCCGAACGCTCATCGAAGTGCTTTTCCAGGCGTTCTTTGAGCTTGTCGAGATCGGCTCCGCAGTGGTACAGGATGCGTCTGCCCGTCACGTCATGCAGGATGGCGTAAAGGATATGCTCCAAGGTGAAAAACTCGTGCCTGCGCTGTTTGGCTTCTTTAATTGCTGCGGCAAATGTAAGTTCAAGCTCTCTATTGATCATTTTATGCTTCTTCCATACTGCACCTTAGCGGAAACCCACTCTTTCTCGCCAGATGGTGCACGATTTCTACTTTTGTTTCAGCTACATCTTCGGTAAAAACACCGCAGACGCCTGATCCTGTTTTATGGACCAGGAGCATTATCCTGGTAGCTTCAGCGGCGTTTTTATGAAACACCTTCTGAAGAACCTCAACGACGAATTCCATCGTAGTGTAGTCGTCGTTGTGAATCAGGACCTTGTACATGGGAGGCAGCTCGAGTTCCGGTTCAACCTGCTGCTCCAAGTCCTCCCTGTAATCAGGATGATAATCACTCATCCTCAAACCTCCGCATGGGAAATTAAAGAAAAATCCTTCTGCTCCCTTTAGCTTAATTATAATATAATGTATCAAATTTTGACTAACAGTATCCAAAGAGAATCACTCAAACCGGAGAGTCAACTTGGCAGGCAATAGTTTCGGACGCTTTTTTTCAGTAACAACGTGGGGGGAATCGCACGGCACGGCCCTGGGAGCTGTCATCGACGGCTGCCCCCCCTTAATTGCGCTCAGCCCCGAGGACATTCAGAAGGACATGGACCGCAGGCGCCCGGGAAAGGCGTTTACATCACCACGGAACGAAGCGGACAGGGTCGAAATCCTCTCGGGAGTTTTTCAGGGCCTGACGACCGGGACCCCTATCAGCCTGATTATTTACAATCGCGATGTGCGAAGTACGGACTACTCAGAAATCTCGAAGCTCTACCGGCCCGGTCACGCCGACAGGACATACGAGCAGAAATACGGGATTAGAGACTGGCGGGGCGGAGGCAGAAGTTCGGCTCGTGAGACCGCCTCAAGGGTAGCCGCAGGGGCGGTCGCCAGGAAGTTCCTGGATAGCCGCGGGATTTGGGTGCAAGCCTGCACTCTAGCCCTCGGGGGTGTGCAATGCCGCAACTTCGACCCGGAGGAAATAGATAGAAACGGGCTTTACTGCCCTGATGCCGAAGCAGCGGAAAAGATGCTGGATCGCATCAAGGAACTCCTGGCCGCCGGGGATTCGGCGGGTGGGATCGTTGAAATCCGCGCCAAAGGGTGCCCTCCCGGTCTTGGCGAGCCGGTATTCGATAAGCTGGACGCCCGGCTTGCGGCTGCAATCATGTCGATAGGCGCCGTCAAAGGGGTTGAAATAGGTGAAGGATTCAGGGCAGCGGAGATGCTCGGCAGCCAGAACAACGATCCGATAACGCCGGAAGGCTACGAATCAAATCACGCGGGCGGGATCCTGGGTGGAATCTCTACAGGTATGGACATCATAATCAGGGCCGCAGTAAAGCCGATCCCGTCGATCTCAAAGCTTCAAAGCACGGTGGACTCAAGCGGCAAACCCGCCCAGATCAGTGTAAAAGGCCGTCACGACGTTTCCGCCATTCCAAGGATCATCCCGGTCCTGGAAGCCATGACACTGCTGGTTCTGGCCGATTTTATGCTCCACCCGCAGCCGGGGTATTAAGGACGAGATTGGTTTCAGGCCATAGCCTTCGCCAAAATCTCCACCGGATGCATGACCTGGATATGATCGTCTTCCAGGTTGCCGTGAATCTGCACCCGGCATCCGGGACATCCTGTCGCAACTACTTCCGCGCGCGTTTGCATGATGGCCTGAATCTTATCGTTTGTGATTCCTGAGGCCACGTCGGGATGTTCCATCTGAAAGGCGCCTCCTCCCCCGCAGCAGATGTCAGCGCCGGCCATTTCCACGAGTTCCAAATCCGGAATGCGCCTGAGCAAGCTTCGAGGTTCATCCTTTACTCCCTGAGTGCGCAGCAGATGGCATGGGTCATGGTATGTCACTCTAGCCGGGAACGGCCGGAGGTATTTCTCGAAATCGAAGCCTGAAAGGTACTGGGTAATATCCAGCACTTTCCGACTCAGCTCACGGGCGGCTTGGGAATTCTGTCCCATTTCTTCCAGTATGCTCGGGTATTCTTTCTTCAAAGCAGCGCCGCACGTAGCGCAGTCCACAATGACCGAATCCGCTTCCGCAGGGTCGAATGCTTCCAGGTTGCGCCTGATGTTTTTGAGAGCCGGTTTTCGAGCACCGGCCAGACATATTGGAAAGCCGCAACACATCTGTCTCCTGGGGATGACCACTTCAACTCCCAGCTTTCCGAGGATGCTGATTACCGAATGGCCGACATTTTCCGAGATGTAATTCGTTGCGCAACCCACGAAATAGAGTACCCGGCCGACCCGTGTTCCAACCGGCGGAATGATCTCCGGATATTGACTCAGCAGCGGCTTGGAGTTCAACCGTGGGAGCCTGGAGCAGGGGATGGTCCCTGCCTTGCCATCCTTTGGCAGCACAGAGCGTAAAGGCGCCTCCAGCGTTCGCCCCAAAAACATGGCGAATGGCAGCAAATGGGCGCCTGAAAGGAGGTGGTAAACCGCGCGCTTCTGCCAGGGCAGGCTGAATTTGGCAACCACTTCCGCGCGCATGGCCTTCATGAGACTATCCAGCCTGACGCCGCTGGGGCAATTCACCATGCAGGTCTCACAAAGAAGACAGGTCCCCAGAAGACGGCTGAAGTATTCCGATATCTCCAGTTTTCCTTCCAGTATCTTCTTTATGAGCTGAACCTTGCCTCTGGGAGAAACTCCCTCAAAGCAGAGCTGCCTGTAAACGGGACATGTGTTCATGCACAGCCCGCACTTGATACAGTTGTAAACCTGTTCTTTCAACTCTGTGGGAATCATGATCTGCAATGCTCCAGAAAGCTGCCCGGGTTCAAGATCCCTTGGGGATCGAAGACCGCTTTGACGGCCCGCATCATTTTCAGACTGGTTTCGCTCAGTTGCAGGGGCAGGTACCTGGCCTTGTTGACTCCGATGCCGTGCTCACCGGTAAGGGTGCCCCCAACGGACAGAGCAAATTCTACGATTTCATCCATGCTCTTGTGGACCCTGGCCATTTCCTCGGCGTCTCGCTGGTCGCAGAGCATCAAGGGATGCAGGTTTCCATCTCCCGCATGGGCGAGCACCGCCACCTGAACGCGATTGCGCTCGCAGATTTCGACCACTTTCTTGATGGTAGCCGTGAGGAAGCTCACAGGCACGGTAGCGTCTTCGATCAAACAGGAAGGGCGCATTCGGGCTACGGCGCCAAAAGCGGAGCGGCGGGCAAACCAGAGCTGTTCATTTTCTTTGTCTGATGAAGAAACACGCACTTCCCGAGCACCCTGCCCCTTACAAAAATCAGCCACCAGCGCGGCCTGTTTTTCCACCGTTTCCGTATCTCCATCAACGTCCATCAACAAAATGGCCTCGGCGTCAAGGGGCAGGCCAATATGGGTAAATTCCTCGAGGGCCTTGATGATCATCTTGTCCATGAGTTCAAGGGTCGCCGGAACGATCCCCGATTCAATAATTCTGGAGACCGTATCCCCTGCGGCGTCGAGATCGTTGTAAATGGCTTGCAGTGTGCGCTTCGTTTTGGGTTTGGGGAGCAGACGGACGTTTATCCGGGTAACCAGAGCCAGCGTGCCCTCGGACCCGCAAATCAAACGGGTCAGATCATAACCCGTGACGTCCTTGGCAGTCACAGTCCCGGTCATCATCACCTCGCCGGATGGCAGGACGATCTCAAGCCCGAGCAGATAGTCCCTGGTGACCCCGTATTTTACTCCCCGCATCCCTCCCGCGTTCATTGCCACGGCCCCTCCCATGGTCGCGACCGCTGCGCTGCCGGGATCAGGCGGATAGAAAAGACCGACCTTTTCCACCGCTTTTTGAAGGTCGGAGATGACCACCCCCGGCTCGACCACGGCGTATCGGTTTGCAGTGTTTATCTCGAGGATTTTGTTCATCATGGAAAAGCACAGGACGATCCCCCCGTTTTTAGCCAGGGCTTCCGACCCAAGACCTGATCCAGCCCCTCTCGGTGTCACGAAAACGTTATGAGCCGAAGCTGCCTTCATGATTTCAGCGGCTTCCTGCGTCGATTTCGGGAATACTACAGCATCCGGGACATATTCGTATATGCAGGCATCGTAACCATATGTCAGCAAATCCTCCGGCGAATTTTTGCAGCGCTCCCGGCCGACAATGGCGATAAACTTTTGCAGGATCTCCGGTTTCAGCATTGGTAAATCCTTTCGTTCTTTACCGAACAAAACCCTCTCGTTTGCAGGATCATGAAGGCTTTGCATCAATCAGGGCGAAGGCAAAAAGTTGTCATCTAATACTTTTGCAATGACAGAATGAACATGCATAAGCACCCAAGCGCTCCCAGTCCCACCAGGAACATCAGGCCGCCGATGTAGCCGCCCGTAATTGCAATGAAATAGCCAATGAGCGCGGGGGCAAAGGCCGAGCTGCCATTTGCCAGCCCGTTCATCATGCCGGACCCGGCTCCGATCGCCCCTGCGGGAACGATGCGCTGGAGCAGTGACCAGGAAGCAGGCAGGGCAATCGCCATCGAGGCTATACCGAAGGAAATGAGCAGGGCGGCGGTCATATTGTCAGTCGCATGTGCCCCGAAATAGATGCCGATAGCCGAAAGTGCGTGCCCAACAGCAGCAAGGGGCGCTCTCCGCCCGATTTTATCACCCAGGTGCCCGAAAAACAAAATGCTGATGGCGCCAAGAATATATGGCAATGAAGACAACGCTCCCATGGCAGCCCAGCTAAAACCGCGTGAAGCCTTTAGATAGGAAGGCAGCCACGCCATCATTCCCCACCATATGGAAGCGATGCAGAAATAGTTAATCGTAAGCAGCCAGAATCGGTAATTGAAACAGAAAGATGCGAGCCGCTGGCCAAGGCTTTCCACCTTCATATTTGTTTCTTGTGCGGCTTCCGCCCTGAGAGCATTCTCGATGTAGTCAAGTTCGGCCTTATTGACGCCTTTATGCTGACGGGGATGGTCAGTCACAAAGAAGTACAGCAGGAACAACGGAACAAGCCCTAATGAAGCCAACACAAAAAAACTGGGACGCCAGCCCCAAGTCGAAATAATCCAGGTGAAAAACGGCATCGCAATCGCAGGCCCGACCATAAGGCCGAGCAGCCAGGCGCCATTGGCCTTACCGCGTTCGTTGGGAGGGAACCAGTTCTTCACAAAGGCGCTCTGCATCGGCCAGTGCATCCCTTCGCCGACGCCCAGCATTGCGCGCGCAATAAGCATTACGCCGAAAGTCGCAGTAAGACCCCCCATAATTATGGAAATAGTCCACAGGAAAATCGAAATCATCATCGCCTTGCGTGGACCGATAATGTCGCCCAGAGGGCTGAGCACGACGTTGGCCACACCATAGGCGATCAAAAATAGGGTCATAAGCATCCCCATCTGGACCGGCTTGCCTTTGATGGCCATATCGTTGAGAAAACTATTGTCGGCCACCAGGACGGAGACGTTTACCCTGTCAAGATAAGCCACCAACAAGGTTATCATAAGGATTACGGCCAGTACCACCCTCTGCCTGGTCGCACTAAGCGCAAGTTCGGCATTCCGCACATCCGATTCGAGTTGCATGAGGCAGCCCCCTGTGATGTTTCCAATGATAAATCCAAAATACCAAGCGTTTACGGCAGATGAGAGGTGCGAAGGCCCGGTCTACGATTGACTTATTTTACTCCAACAGCATAGCCCATCAGGTTTGCGATCTCAACGGCTCCGGTCGCTTTCCGGACTTCAAGAGGTGGCTGTAAAAACATTGGGTGGAAAATGTTTCAGTCGATAATCGCCTACTGCGCCGATCACATGACTTGCGCCGCTCTGTCATGTCCGAATCAACGGAAGCTCCAGCCCCTCGCGAATAACTCTCATGGAGATCGCGGATTGTTTCAGGCTGCATCCGGACACCTGCTGATGGAGGATAAGTGAATTTGTTCGAAGCGAAAGTGGTTGCGGACTCTCTGGTCAGACCAGAGCCTGACATAACGCATATGCGATTGTCAAGCAGTTTCCCAAGCGAGTGTCAGCGCACATTAGAAGCTCACAGTAGAGCGCTTGACCCAACCGGGTAAGATGGTATAGTGTAATTCAGTACTGTTGGTCAGACCAGATGTTCAGCTACTGTTTCTCCGGTATCAATGCAACGATCTGAAACGGACTTCGGCGTCTTATTCCTCCCGCGCGGGGTTTACGATAGTGAAGAATATTTACCGTCCAATCCGGCAGCACAAGGTCACAGAAGAAATCGTGGCCCAGATTAAGTCCTTGCTCAAAGAGGGAACACTGCAACCGGGTGAGAAACTGCCCTCGGAGAGAATGCTTTGTGGTTTGCTCGGCGTGGGCAGGTCATCGCTTCGCGAGGCCCTCAACATACTGGAAGCGCTTGGCTTTCTGGAGATAAAGAATCGGAGGGGCATATTCGTTCACTCCGTGAGTTCACCGCTTTTGTACGATCCCCTCGTCCAGATACTACGTGAAGGCAAGGCCGGACTGGGTGATCTTTATGGGATCAGAAAAGATATCGAGTTGGGTTCTGCCTATCTGGCCGCGAAGCTCAGAAGCAAAAAGGACCTGGTCAGGTTGAATGAATTCCTGGGGAGAATGGAAACGGCAGCCCAAAACGGTTCAAGATGGTCGATCCGCGATGACATGGACTATCATCTTGCCGTAGCACAAGCCTCGGGAAATCCTCTCAGGCTGCATATTCTCAAGAATATCTTTGACCTGGCAGGAGAATTTTTCCGGATATCGGCCGAGAAAATTACCGCCATTTGGCTTGCCAACGTTTTCGAGCAGCATCGTAAGGTATTTCAGGCCATCGAATGTGGAGATCAAGAAGGGGCCAGGACGCAGATGGAAGAGCATCTGAGCTGGGGAGAAGAGAAATGGAGGGCTCTATCGGCGGAAATCAACCCGCAGCAATGAATGATTCCACCAGGACCGAACGATTGACCGTAATGGTAGATCAGGCAACCCGTTTTTACCCATCCCGGGAAGATCTTGTCACGTGGGCAAGGAGCGCCAGAATGGAAGAAAATCAGACCAGGGCCTTTCTGCATTCTGCCCACGAAGGGGTGCTGGCAGTTGACGCACAGGGACGAGTCACCCTTTTCAATCCCGCAGCCGAACGACTGATGGGTATAGCTGCCGGGTCCGTGCTGGGTCTACATGTTGTGGAGGTTATTCCCAATACTCGTCTGCATATTGTGCTCCAGACCGGCGAAGCCGAACTGGACCAGATCCAGGATACGGGAACGACAACTGTTTTGACCAACCGGGTGCCGGTGCGAAACGCACGGGGAGAAGTCGTCGGGGCGATGGCTACTTTCCGGGATATCGGGGAAATAAAACGCCTGGGCAGAGAAGTTGCCGCGCTCAAGGAGACTCGGACTCTTCTGGAAGCAATCGTTAACTCTACACAGGATGCAATTTCGGTAGTGGACGAAAAGGGGCTGGGCATACTTATCAATCCAGCTTATACCCGGCTGACCGGCCTGAGCGAAAGTGAAGTCCTGCAACGGCCGGCCACGGTCGATATCGCCGAGGGAGAAAGCATGCACCTGCAGGTGTTGCGAACGCGCCAGGCGGTAAAACATGTACAGAATAACGAAGCATGCGCCTCATTCGGGCAGGCCGCTGAATTCTTGATCCGGGGCAAGAACGGCAGAAAGTGCCACAAACCCGCGCCAGTCAATACCCGTTTTCGACGCTCCGCGAAGCGGGGCTGACCGCGGGTGGCCTGATTTGTTAACCTGGAGATGCCGCCTCAACAGGAACAACTTCAACTTCCATGCGATCAGGACCGCGAATGATTGTGAGCTTTACCGGATTTCCGACGGGCCACTCGGCAAGGAACCTGTGAATGTGATCCACACTGGCCACCTCACGCCCGTCGATGGCTACGATGACATCGCCTTCCCGAACACCGCCGCGTGAGGCAGGGCTTTGCGGCGCGACTGCCATGACCTCTACACCGGACTCTGCGCCCAGCCCATAAAAGCGCACCATACGCCGTGCGAGCGGGCGCTGCTGAGCAGTTATCCCCAGATGGCCGCGCTTCACTTTTCCGAGTGTAAGCAACTGAGGCACCACCCACTTTGCCGTATCGGAAGGGATGGAGAAGCCTATCCCCTGGGCCATAACTATAATAGCGGTATTGATCCCTACGATTCGTCCTCTGGAATCGACAAGCGGGCCGCCTGAATTACCGGGATTTAGAGGCGCCGTATGCTGGATGATATTCTCTATCAGCCGCCCGTCAGCGCTCCTGAGAGCCCGGCCAAGAGCGCTCACGACACCTGTGGAAACTGTTGACTGGAAGCCGAAGGGGTTTCCTATGGCGATCACCAGTTGCCCTACACGCAGGGCCGATGAGTCTCCCATTGAGGCATAAGGCAGGGCTGATCCCCCTGCTCTGATCAGAGCAAGGTCCGTAGCAGGATCGGCGCCGATCAGCTCGGCATCGAGGCTTGTTCCATCCCGGAGCGTTGCGGTCAAGCTCTTTGAACCCCGAACCACATGATCATTGGTGAGAATGTAGCCGTCAGGAGTGATGATCACTCCCGAGCCTGATCCGGCCTGCCCCGGTTTTCCCCCTGCCTGCGCGCTTTTTACCAGGATACCGACTACCGCCGGTCCTACTGCATCCACCACAGTTATGACAGCCCGTGAATATGCGTCAAGCAGTTCGACATCCTGCCTTCCTTCAGCGCTCACCTCACAACTGTGGAGCGGCTCCCTTGGCTCTCCCTCGCCCTTTATCAGATTCAAAGCACGCTGTAAGTTCTCCACTTCCATTTATGCTCCTCAAAATATTTTCCCGGCGTCCGGGGCAGCGCCTGTCCGTGCCTGGAACTCAAGGCTTGCGGCGGGCAATTCAGCCCGGTGCGATTCACCCAAAGCTTTCATTGTACATATCTCTTATGACCAATTCGTTCAAAGTCAAGTTTTCAGGGGTGCATGAGTGAATTCGGGAAGGTATGGCGCCTCGAACCGAATGACAGGATGTTTGGCAGGAGGAGTTTTTTCTCTTATCTGCCTGCGAGCAGGCGGGAGAGCCCCACTTCAGGGCGCCTGATCAGGGAGACCCAAAAACCCTACCCCTTCCTGTTCCTCGCCGCTTAGATAGACGTGGAGATATTGCCCCTGCGCGCATGAAGGGACGTGTATTACCCGCGCAACTCCATCTGTTGTTTGGAGCCCGGGGTCGAGCGAGGCGAGGGTATTTGGGCACTGATGGAAAAACTCCTCCCTGAACACCGTTTCGGGGTTGTCAGGGAAAATCGCCAGTGGGACGATGTTTGCTTCGACAAGATCGTTGAAAAAATGGGTGCCGAAGGATGGCTCGGGAACGACCCCAAGCTCTCTGGTGGCTATTTCGGCCAGGACCCTCGTGCGGTTGATGTCTTCATACCCCACCCTGACGCCCATTTTAACATCGTTGGTTCCCCACCTGCCTGGTCCGAAAAGCGCGTAAACCTTATTTTCGAGCAGGCGATTTATTCTTCTCACAATGCGCCCCACCGCAAGCCGCTCATCAAATGTCGAGAGCCCGGCATAGACCCTGGGATCTATGTAGACGATATACTCGATATTCTTGACCACGCTGCTGAACAGGACACTGCCGCAGGTAAAAAGAACTTTTTCGGGCGCAATGTCCTTCGGAATGACCACTTTTTCCACAAGCCGGCTTGCAGCCAGCGCGCGGCACTGGAGAAGATAGAGTGTGCCGTCGTCCCACGCGAATTCAACCTCTACCGGCCGGCCGTATGCCTGCTCCAGCCGGCGCAGGATTTTTTTCATAAGGCCTGCCAGGGGGGTTTTGGAGAGAAGGTTATCGAAAGTTATACTGGCGTGGGCCGTATCTATTTCCTGGTTTTTGAAAAGAGGGGCCGAAAGATGCCCTTCATCATCAACAGATACAGCGTAATAGACGTCAGGATGATCTATCGTGCGCAAGAGGTCCGATGCCGGGATGGTCTGGATTGAGCTTGCTTTCAAGTCCAGAACATCAACGAGCTTCTGAGAATATTTCTTTATTTCCTCGGCTCCGGCTTCCGGGCGAAGAAGAGGGTGGCTGAGGGGGACCAGTCTGGGATAATCAGGCCCGATGCGGTCAACAGCGCGCGTGCCAAGCCCGAAGACCATCCTTACCAACCCGTCCGCCCTGACTATCCGTGGAGTCCAGGAATACATGTTCTGCGAGAAGGCAACTCCTGCAGCGGTCGGGAAGAAATAATTATCAAACTGCCTCCCGACAACCTTCTGGACGAGAACGCTCATCCGTTCATCGAAATCGAGCAGGTCACGGTCTTGGCGGTAAAGAATGGCCCTTGAGCTGAAGACGCTGGTGAGCACCTGCTTTAAAGCACATGTGAATTCGTCGAGCCGGATTTCGATATCGCCCTGATTTGCTATGAAAACCGAGTCGTACTTCCCCGAAAAAGTATATCCGAAGTTATCCTCCAGAAGGCTCGACGAGCGGATTATAAGTGGATGTTGCTCTGTCTTTTCCAGGAACCCCCTGAACTGCGATATCACATCGGGCGGGAAAGTGGCATTCCGGATTGTTTCAGATATCTGGCTGAATTCCTCCTCGATCGTCTCCCGGCTCTTATACTTTTGAGAGTGAAGTGAGTAAAGACTGTTCGAGTCGAGAAAATCCGTGAGAAAACCTGAAGTGAAATAATGTGACTCGGGAATCCTGACGTATTTTTCGATTTCAGGGTCCCGCTGTCCAAGCAGGGGCAAAATGATCTTGTAGGCCAGGAACATGCCTGCCGATTTTCCGCCTATCCGCCCGCCGCGCCTTGGGTTCCAGATAACGCGCTCCATCAGCTCATCCATATCCCGGATTGTGATATGATTCTTGGCGACCCCCAGGAAAGGGAGCTGGTCGGAAATGAATCGGCTGATCAGGCCGACACGCACCCCCATTGAGTCACCCGGGGTCATGTGCAGGCCCCCCTTTGGGATTGCGCAAAACTCTCTTACAGCTTCGCGAATCTGGCTGGAGGTAATTCCCTCCGAGTTCATGATCTTGTTGAGAGTTTGGAAAGCGTCGTGTTTTCTGGCAAGATTGATATAGTCCTCGATATCCTCCCATGTAAAATGCCGGGCGAAATATATATCGGTAAGTATATCTGTCAACTCACCGACTGCCTGCTCCGTTACAGGCTCGCCAAGTGCCTCCAGTTGCCTGATTGCATCCCGCCGGATCGACTCCGTGCACACTAACCCGCGCTCGCAGAGCGCCGAGAGAAACAGCTTGCGAATCTCACCGAGAAGATGGTGGAACCGAATCATTTCGCGATAGAGCCTGTATGCGCGAACCAGGTCCACTGCGCACATGTCTGTCGAGGTGAAGTAAGCCTTGCCGTTTTGATCCATTGAAACTCCGAAGGGCTCGAAATCTATCGCGCAAGAACCCCTGATTGAGACGGCTACACCCATCCTCGCAGCTTACAGGCTTCGGCCACTCGAGCAATTGCAACCAGATAGGCGGCTTCTCTGAGGTGTACTCTGCTGCGCTGACTCATTTCGTACACGTCCCGAAAGGCCTGGGTCATTCTCTTGTCAAGCCTCCAGTGGACTTCCTTAAGTTCCCAGTAGAGGTTGTAGGCATTCTGGACCTGCTCGAAATAAGATACGGTCACTCCTCCGGCGTTGGCAAGGAAGTCCGGCAATACAACGATGCCCTTGTCGAGGAGAATGAGGTCGGCTTCAGGCGTAGTGGGACCGTTTGCCAGCTCGCAGCATATTCTGCATTTAAGATGTTCTGCGTTGTCGGCGCGAATGACATTTTCGAGAGCTGACGGGAAAAGGACCGTCACCGGAAGCCCGAGAAGGTCCTCGTTGCTTATATCTTCGGCCTCAGGGAAGCCCTGGACCCCTCCGGTTTTGATCTTGTGATCGACCAGGGCCGCCGCGCTGATTCCATTGGGGTTGTAGATGCCGCCCCTGGAATCGGAAGCCGCGACGAGCTTCAGGCGCAGTATCTCCTCGCCCAGAAGAGCCGCATTCTGACCCGCGTTCCCAAACCCCTGGATGGCCATTGCTTCGCCTTCCAACTTGATTGCGCTGACCTCCGCGGCTTCACGCGTGACATAGATGCCGCCTCGGGCAGTGGCGTCCGCCCGACCCTTCGACCCGCCCAGAGCTATCGGTTTTCCGGTTATGACTCCGGGATGATTTTCCCCGACGATCGTTTCGTACTCGTCCATCATCCAGGCCATGATCTGAGGCGTCGTATAGACGTCAGGGGCCGGAACATCCTTTGTCACACCCAGGGACCTGGCCATTGCGCGCATATAGGCCCTGGCCAGGCGCTCCTTCTCGGTCCCCGACAGTTCCTTCGGATTGCAGACTACGCCACCCTTTCCACCCCCAAGCGGCAGATCCACAACGGCAGTCTTCCATGTCATCCAGGCGGCAAGCGCCCGAACCGTATCCATTGTCTCCAGAGGGTGCCATCTGAGGCCGCCTTTAGCCGGACCCCGCGCGGTATTATACTGGATTCTGAACGCGTGAAATATCCTGGTTGAACCATCATCCATTTTAACCGGCAGGGTCGCCTTGATCTCCTTCATAGGCCACCGGAGCAATTCGTGTGTTGCCTTGTCGAGTTCCAGTTTCTCGGCCGCCTGATCGATCTGCTGCTGCGCAATAGTAAACGGGTTAAACGGCTCTCCTTGCATAAATGCTCCTCAATGGGTAATGGCCGCACAAGAGTAAATCATGTCCCTTTGGATACCCTGAACCGGGAGCCAACAAACCCGGAGGGGACATGGGACCTTAAGACTTCTCTATTGGTCTAATACCGATTCGCTGTCAATGGTTAAAGATAAGGAGCGTGGGGGCACGAACAATTCAGTGTGTAAGGTTCCAGATCATAGCGCTAAAGCCGGTCCCGATCAAAACGATCTCTATGAGAACTTCGTATAGAGGGTCCTCCCGAAACTTTCTTTTGGAACCCATTTTAAGGAAAAAACCGTAAGCAAGGGCTGGGGCGATAAGGAGATAGGAAAACCCGGTGCTGACCCCTGCAAGGGGTCCGCAAAGCGCTGTAATGACAAGCGCGAGCAGGACGCCCACCGTGAAATGTGCCGTCCTCTTTTCTCCCGCAAGTACGACGAGGGTCTCCTTGCCGACGAGCCTGTCGCCCTGAATGGCGAGGAAGTCACGCAGGGTGGTTCGGACCAGGGAAAGGAGAAAAACGACCCAGCACGCGTACACTACACGGCCCGTTTCATAGCCGCCGGCAAAATAGGGCAGGACCGAGCTGACCACTGCCCAGGCCATCGGTACGAAAAAGGTTTTCGAAGTGGGAATATCTTTGAGTTTTACCGGAAATTTCTCCCACCTGGCAGGCATCAGGAGCTTGACCCCGTATAGAAGACCAAGCAGTATCAATAAGACCATGGCAAGGAAGTTGGGCACGCCTATACCGTGGGCCAGGAACAGAGCGGCCGCCAGGGAAACGACGCTCGAGAGCATAAAGACCGGCCGCCATTTTCTATAAAAAGCAGCCCTGCCCGGGTCGTTCAACTCAAGGGAGTCCTGATCCAGGTAAATGTTGAGGGAATGCATCGCAAAGGCGTAAGTGGCCGCCATAAGGCTGAAAGCCGCCGACCCGGCGAAATCGGTCAGCGCTTCCGAAATCTGGGCCAGGAGCGCGGTTGCCAGGGCGATGTAGAAGTTGCTGTAGGCGAGCCTCTCAAGAATGTGCTTCCACCGGTACTTTGTTCCGGCTTCGGGCGTAATAGCCTCGAGAAATTCAACAATGTCCCGTATGATCCAGTTGGGAGTAGATGCCCCTGCTGAAACTCCGACGCGGGAAAAACGGGCCATTACCTGGGGGTCCAGGTCCGCTTCCGTTTCGGCGTGGAAAGTCGGAATTGCGCAATCCCTGGCTACTTCGGCGAGTCTCAGGGTGTTTCCACTATGAAGCCCCCCCACTATAACCATGGCATCGACCTGGGAACAGAGCTGCCTCACTTCCGCCTGCCGCTCCTGGGTCGAATCGCAAATCGTGTTTTTTACGATACCGCACGGGTATTTCTTTAGAAATGCCTCCTGGATTGCGCGGAAAACCTCCTCGTTCTGGGTGGTCTGCGCCACCAGCAGCACGTCGCGCCAGTCCGATGGAAGTTCTTTGATCTGCTCGGGGCGGTTTATAACCACCCCGCGGCTTTCCGTGTATCCGAGCAGCCCTATCACCTCTGCGTGGTCCGCGTCGCCAACTATTATCGTGTTATATCCGTGTCTTGCATGTCTCTTTATCGCCGCGTGCACTTTGGCTACACGCTTGCACGTCGCATCCAGAAGAGTTGCCCCCTGCTCGTGAAGCTTCTGGCGGCTGTCGGGAGGAATCCCGTGAGCGCGGATTACCACCTTTTTCCCCGAGCAGTTCTCAATCAGGTTTTCGTCCACGACCCCTTTTTTCCCCAGCATCGCCAGGACCTGCCTGTTATGAATGAGCGGTCCAAAGGTGCAGATATCCTCACCTTTTTCGCGGTGCTGAATGGCGTTCATCGTGATTTCGATTGCGTCCCGGACCCCTTTGCAAAAGCCGGCTGTCCTGGCGATGATGACTTTCATTATTTTCCCATTTTCAAGTTACTACACTTTTTGCGCGTCTTGCCGATCGCACTCACCCGAAACTATGAAAAGATGCGTCTTGCGTCATTAATCCTACCAACTTTGAGAGGTCCTGGCAATGGCGGGGAAAAAGGAACGAAAAAGGCAAAGTCCACGGGAAATTCTACCCCGGCCCGCAGGAAAGTCTCTCACAGGGAAAACTCAGACTTGGTCAGAAGCTCCGGAGAGTTTCCGGATGGATACTGATTAACAAATTTGAATACTGAATTTGGTCTTGAACCATGATAAAAGCTTTATGCAAAGAGCCGTCCCTGCCGGGCAAAGACCCGATATTTTGCGTTTACCGCTGGAGCGTTTCAATGCGCGAGTTGAACTCGATACATCCGCAGTGTCTTGGTTGTTTTTAAACGGGATAGAAAATGGAAGAAGTCGATCTTATAATTCTAGGTGCGACTCCCGGAGAAATTGCCCGGCTCACGGGTCTTTTGCCGCCCTCGGGCGGTCTTGAAATAGCCGGCAATCCGTTCTCGACACATATTTATCGCGATCTTAAGCTGCTTATCGGGACAACCGGCCTCGGTAAGGTGAATGCGGCTGCGGTTGCGGCGGCTGTGCTTTCGAGTTTCCGGACAAGCGAGGTCTGGAACATCGGCTGCGCTGGAGCCTACGGCGCTTCAGGACTTGAGATCGGAGATGTCCTTATCACCCGGAACTGTCTGTGCGGAGATGAAGGCATTCTGGAAAAAGAGGGCGCCCTGCCCACCAGCACACTGGCAATCCCGCTTGTTCTAAAAGATGGTCAATCTTTCTACGACTGTTTCCCGGTCGATGAGTTCCTCTCCCGGCGACAGATTCGCGACCTTCTTCCGGCAGCGGTTTACACACTGGGTCCGTTCTGGAGCATTCAGCCGTGCGATCCCTGTGGGGCCGATCAAAGAGGCAGTGCGTTCAATGTCCACTATGGACCGAGTCTTACGGTAGGCATGGTCAGCGGCGACACCCAGACAGCAGAGGCACGTTTCCGGCGCCACGGCGCCCTGGCGGAAAACATGGAAGGAAGCGCAATTGCTCAGACCTGCCTTCTTTTCGACGTTCCATTCCTGGAATTCCGCGGGATCAGCAATATGGCGGGAGTGCGGGACAAGGCCAAATGGGACCTTGGCGCGGCCCTCGATCATTGTATAGCGGTAATAAAGCTCCTGCTGGACAAACTGCTTTTCTGAAACCCGTCTTTTTCAACCCGGCTCACACTTTCCGCAAAATTGACTTTAGCTCCCGGTGCTGATAAATTCCATTTGCCAGAGGATTTTATCTGGTAAACTCAATCCTGTATCAAAATCCGAAGTCAATCGAGGCAAAAATTGAATCCGCTCACCCTCGGATACTCTCCCTGCCCAAATGACACCTTTATATTCTGCGCTCTGGCGGAAAAGCGGATCGAAGTCCCTTTTGCACTGGACGTCCGGCTTGAGGACGTCGAGACGCTAAATCGGTGGGCAGGGCTGGGTGCTCTCGATATTTCCAAGATTTCCGCAAGTGTAGTCCTGGGCATCCTTGACAAGTACTGGTTGCTGCGGTCCGGAGGGGCCATGGGCAGGGGATGCGGACCTCTCGTCGTGGCGAGGCGCCCCACCCGGTTTGAGGGGCTTAGAGACGCGAAAATAGCCACACCTGGTGATCTGACCACCGCCAGCCTGCTGCTGCGGCTTGAGGGAACTCACCGGGGCCTGCGGGTCCCGATGCAGTTCGACCGCATAATGCCGGCGGTCGTTGCGGGTGAGGTGGACGCCGGGGTCATAATTCACGAAGGCAGATGGACCTATCAGAAGTACGGACTTCACGAGGCGCTCGATCTTGGGCGGTGGTGGGAAGTCCAAACCGGGCTTCCACTCCCCCTGGGGGCTATTGTCATCCGGCGGGACCTCGGCGGCGAAGTCGCCGGTGCAGTGGAGGGGAAAATCAGGGAGAGCCTGCTCTACGCCATGAAGCACCCGGATGAAGCCTGGCCTTACATCAGGGGGCACGCGCAGGAGATGGCGCCCGATGTGATACGTCTTCATATCGATGCCTTTGTAAATGAATTTAGCATCGACGCCGGGCCTGAAGGCGAAAGCGCGCTCAGACGCCTTCTGGAAGCGGCCTGCGCCATGGAAAACAGGCCACTGCCGAGCCGGCAGCTTTTTTGGAGCTGATCTGACCGGATATTATGCAGTGATCTTCTGGCTTACGACATTAGAAAGTGTGCTGACTCTATGACCGGAACCGAGACATTGAATTATTTTCTTTTTCCGCACATGACACTTTCCGTCAATGATTTCAGAAACCTTGGGATTTTTCTGCCTCGTCTGAATGTATTGGAAATCACCCGGCATGCTTCATTACCGCAATGGGCGAAGGGAAGGTTCTCCGGTTGGCCGGTTTTGGGCGGGGAGGAGCTTTCAACCGTTCTCAGCTCTTGCATCGAGGGATATCGGGCATTCGCACAAGTTCATGGCGGCCCGGGTGGGGTCCTCGGTTTTCTCAGCCAGATGCTCGATGAAATCGATGAGCCCCGCTATAAAATCCAGGAGGAGATCCGGGGAAAATGCCCGCCAGAGCTGGAGCCCGCTCAAAAGAAGACCATCCAGGCGGCGCTGTTTCTTGAAATAGCGCGCGAACTCGATGAAAAGGAGCTGGAGATCGAATCCAGCTACTCCCGTCTGAATGCTATTGAACTTGAATTTCGAGACATACTGGGTATCGAGGATGACCGGTCGGAATCCGCCGAAACCAACCTCACCCCACCTCTGGCCCCCGACACAAACGGCCTGCTCTATATGCTCCCACGGCGGATTGAGACCTGGTTCCAAATGCTTTCACTTCAACCCATCGAGGGCATGCCGATCTTTGTGTCCCGTTTTCCGGAGGTGGTCGAGGAAATGCTGGAGATGATCCGATCCGGTTGCGAGCAGGAAAAAAAGGAGTTTTCCACGGCCACTTACCTGCTGGGGTCGATTCCCAGGGTGGACGGCCTTGGCCGGAAACAGTTCCAGACTCTCATGGAGGCGCCCGGGATGCCCGAACTTCTTTCCTGCTGCCACAGCGAACTGGAAGATTTCATCAAAAGGGCCGCAGGGGGCGAAAATGCAGCTGAACTGCAAGGCGAAAGCCGGTCGCCGCAGAGCGCCTTTGAAAAATTGTGCCAGAAATGCGATGTGCCCGAAGGCGATAAGGTTAGTCTGGTCGGTACTTTGGTTAAAAATGTCTCTCTTAGCGATATTGCCGGCTTTCTCGGAGCATCCCCCCGTTTTGAAGCCGGACCCTGGCCCCCGGTTTTCCTGAGTATCGTATCAGGGAGATGAGATCCCGAAGCCCCGGCCAGGTATGGTAATTTCAACTGAATAACCTTTGCGGGCGGGGAATTCGGACTCTTGTAAGATAAACGGATATCAGTCAGGGCCGGTGTGAAATGCAGGCCGAGGGTGGCCACGGCGCCCCCGCATCATTGCTTGTGATAGATGACCTTGCCTCCAACGATCGTATAGACCACCCGGGTGGTCAGGATCTCATCTTCCGGAATCTTCAGGATGTCTTTTGAAAGTATCGTGATGTCTGCGAGTTTCCCCGGCTTCAGCGACCCTTTGATATCCTCTTCGAAAGCGGCATAAGCATTGTTTATCGTGTAGGCTCGCAGTGCTTCTTCCCGGCTCATCCGCTGATCCGGATAGAAGGTTGAGCCGTCGGGCAGCTTTCTGGTCACGGCGGCATAGAAATTGGCAATCGGATCGACATCTTCCACCGGGGCATCGGTTCCATTCGTTACCAGGGCTCCGGTCCGCATGAGCTTGCGCCAGACGTAGGCACCCTCTTCGGCCCGTTTTGGTCCAATCCTCTTGGTGACCCACGGTCCATCTGATGTGCAGTGGACGGCCTGCATGGATGCTATGACCCCAAGCTCGGCAAAACGGGGAATATCGGCGGGATTGAGATGCTGCGCGTGTTCGATCCGCCACCTGAGCCCCTTGAGGCCAGGATTCTCCTTGAAGACGGTCTCAAAGATGTCGAGCGTTTCGCGATTGGCGCGGTCTCCTATGGCGTGCACGCAAAGCTGAAAATCACTCTTGACGGCGAGCCGTGCAGTATCGAGAATATCTTTGGTGGATTCCACATTTAATCCCGTACTCTCAGGGAGGTCGAAATAAGGTTGGAGCATCCATGCCGTATGGGAGCCCAAAGCGCCGTCCATGAATTTCTTGACGGCCCGCACGGTTAGCCTTTTATCGTCGAAGTTTATGATCCTGTAGCGGTCAAGATTGGCAGCCAATGCTTCGTTGCTTTCATGAATCATCGCCCAGAGCCTGATTCCAAGGTTGTGCTCCCGGACCAGTTTTTTATACAAATCGATGTCCGCAAACGAAGAAGCTGCATCCTGAAAGCTTGTGATACCCTTGGAAAGACAGTCCTGAACAGCCAGACGGATAGCTTCGCGCAATTTGGACTCTACCTGCTCGGGGCTGCGTCTGGCGAGACTTTCCCTGTAGGCCCCTGTAACCAGTTCCTCCGCGGCATCAAAAAATACTCCCGTCGGATTTCCCCTGGGGTCTCTGAGTATCTTTCCCCCTTCCGGGTCTTCGGTGGCTCTGGTAACCCCTGCCAGTTCCCTAGCTTTGGCATTGGCGATCAGGGCATGTCCGCTGGCGTGTGTAAGCAGCACGGGATTGTCCGGGGTAACCTTGCTGAGAGCGTCATCGGCCGGGTACCCCGCGATAACAGGCGACGGCGCCTTGTTCCATTTTTCCTGGTGCCATCCGGAGCCAATGATCCATTCGCCCGGCTTGGCTTTCCGGGCGCTCTCCCTGACGATCGACACGATTTCATCCCAATTGCCGGCCTTTGTCAGATCGAGCTCCATTTTGGACCGTCCGAACGGGATCAGGTGCCCGTGGCCCTCAATGAATCCCGGTATGGCGAACATGCCTTTTATATCCAGTACTTTTGTGGACGGGCCTATATAGGGACGCATATCGCTGCTGCTTCCGACAGCGACAATCGTGTCGTTTCGGACCGCCAGCGCCTCTGCTTCAGGCTGATTTTCGTCCACTGTGGCAATTCTGCCGTTCAGAATGACCATGTCGGCCGGCGGCGAGGCGCTGTTGCCAGGATGCCCACTCAAACCTTCGGCTGCGGATAGCGAGCTGTCAGGGCCACCCGGCGCCCGCACATAATTCAAGGAGAAAAAGCCGGCAAAGATCAGCAGCACGAGGAATGCTATCGCCCTGGACCGCCTTTGCACTCCTATCGACATGTTCACTCCCGGTTTATTTCTTGAGCAGGTGTTCAACTTCATCAATTAGCTGAAGGAACTCCTTCGACTGCCTGTACTGGTCGAGCGTTTTTTGATGCTGGAGCCAGGTCTCCCACACCCGCATCCATGCGGAATTATGCCAGTAAAAGTCCGAATCGGCCTCGTTTCCGCCGACCCTTACGCGGTATTCTTCGTACTCTTGCTGGCAGGACCTGCAAAAACTGTATGGCGTGGCAAACCTGCCGCGTTCATCGGCCTGTGAGTCCGTCTGAGCCCCGCACTTGGCGCATTTCACCATGCACCGTGTACACTGAAAAATTTTCCGCAGGGCTTCGATCTTGCGCTGACGGATAGAGGTCTCGCGCTCCGACTTCAACTGTTCGGCCTTCTTGCCGAATTCGATTATAGTGGCCATTTTGACCCTCATTTCTTCGCGGTTTTTAGAAGGGTTTGATCTTCAGCGTCCTCGCCTTCCGAATCAATAGGAGCTGTATCAACTCCGTTACCGTCAATCAGATTGAACAGTTGCTGGGTGAAATCCATGTAAACGGCCTGTGCGTTTCTTTGCGCCTTCTTTTTTAGAAATACGATGGGGTCGTGGAGAAATTTCTTGATAATGGACTTGGTAAGGATTTCGATCGCTTCCTTTTCCCTGTCGCTTAAGTCCGGAAGCTGGGAGAATGTCTTCCGGAGCTCATTTTGCCTTATCGTTTCAGCCTTTTCCCTCACAGAGACTATCGTCGGCACCGCGCTCAGACTGTTCATCCAATTCCTGAACTTGATAGTTTCCTCGTCGATGATGTGTTCGGCTTTCTGCGCCTGGTTTAGCCGCTCATCTTTGTTGAGATCTATGACCCCCTGCAAATCATCGATATCATAAACATAGACGTTATCAATCTCGTTTACCTTGGGATCGATGTCTCTGGGCACAGCGATATCGATGAAAAAAAGAGGTTTGTTACGCCGCTCCCGCATCCTTGACCTGACATCCTGGTATTGTATGATGGGCTCCTGGGACCCTGTCGAGGAGACCACGATATCAATTACCTTCAGTTCCTCCAGAAAGCGGTCGAACGATACCGTCTCAGCCTCGAATCTGCCGGCCAGCTCCATCGCCCTTTCGAGAGTGCGGTTTGCCACCACCATCCGGCGTACGCCCTGCCTGATAAAGTGCTCAGCAGCAAGTTCGGCCATTTCTCCCGCGCCAATAAGGAGCACACTCTTTTCCCTGAGGTCGCCGAAGATCTTTCTGGCAAGCTCAACCGCCGCATAGCTGACCGATACGGCACAGGACCCGACACAGGTCTCAGTTCGCACCCGTTTGGCAACTGAAAAAGATTTATGAAGAAGCCGATTGAGGACAACCCTTACCGTTCTGTACTCTACTGCATCACGGAAAGCATCCTTTAACTGCCCGAGTATCTGAGGCTCTCCGACAATCATCGAATCCAGGCTTGATGCGACCATGAACAGGTGTTTGACGGCTTCCAGGTCCTCATAGATGTAAAGGTACGAATCCAGTGGAACGGTCGACGGCAGCCCGACGTGGGTCCTCAACACCGACTTTATCTCCCGAACGCCCTCCGCAAAAGAGCTGCAGGTAAACAGGAATTCCACACGATTGCAGGTGGAAAGGAAAACCAGCTCATCCACGTGATCCAGATGGGGGAGCATATGCAGAGGATTTACTTCTTTGCGGCATGCCACCGCAAGCTGCTCCCGTATTTCCACGGAAGCCGTCTTGTGACTCATACCTAAAAGAACTATGTGAGCCATTACATCTTACCCGAATGATGGCCGCCCAAAAGGAGGCTCGCTCCGACAAAGGTCAGAACAATCGCCGCAAAACCAAGTATAGAAAGCCACGCCGCCCTGCGGCCCCGCCACCCCACTGCGAGCCGCTCGTGGACAAGGACGGCGTAAATGATCCAGGTGATCAGAGACAGTATCTCTTTAGGGTCCCAGTTCCAGGGTGAATGCCAGACAATGGCCGCATAGGCAAACCCGGTTATAAGCCCCGCCGTCATGAGAGGAAATCCCGACAACACGCAGTAATGAGCGATGGAGTCGAGCCGTTCGAGCGAGGGCAGCCTTTCATAGAGGAACCCGAAATTTTTTTTCTTAATGTGTCTTTCCTGGAGCAGGTACATTATGCCGACGCTGAAGGCCAGAGCGAACAATGCGTTCGCAAAGAAGAGGCTCCCAACGTGCATGATGAGCCAGCCGCTTTTGAAAAACTGGCTCTTGAGCATTACCTGTGACGGCAGGAGCGAAGACGAGAGCATGAAAACTACGGCAAGCGGGGATACGAATGAACCCAGGATGCGAAGCTGCAGCCGGATTTGAAGAATAAGATAGGTAACCACAAACACCCAGGCGAACATGCAAAGCGCATCCTGAATCGTGCTGACCGGAAGGTTGCCGGTGCTCGCCGTGCGCATTACAAGCGCAGCCCCATGGAATAATGCCCCAACCAGCATTATTGTCCATGAGATACGGTGCAGTTGCTCCAGGTCCCTGAAAAGATAGACCAGATAGCCTACCGTCGCGCACAGGTAGCAAAGCGTTGCGATTACCAGGAAAAGAGATTCCATAGACTTTCCCAGACAGCTTTTATTTCGGTTTCGGGCATAACCGGGCGGCAGATCTCAATCGTTTTCGCAAAAGCTTGCTCCCTGCCGCCATGCTCAAGCCATTCAGGGATGGGGATCTCCGCAAGCCCGGTGAATACATCCCGGGCCTGTTTTTCCGCTACTCCCCTGGATTTGAAACACAGCCTCAACTCCCCAAGCAACCGGATGAAAAAATCCCATTCGGGGCCGATTTCCAGCTCAAGCTTCTGCCTGAGCACCCTTGCAACAGCCGGGCTAAGGCCGGAGGTGGATATTGCGATGCTCAAGGCCCCCCGCTCGACTGTAGAGGGAACGATAAAGGACCCCAGATCAGGGTCTGTGGCCATATTACACCAGATGCCAAGCTCGCGGGCATCGGCAGCAATGGTCCGGTTCAAATCCATGTCGTCTGTGGCGGCGAACGCCAGGCTCACTCCTAGAAGATGAGACCTCTTGTATAGCCTGCCCGCCCAGAATATCGATTTTTCTAAGTGCTTCTCGTCGAGCCATTCCGAAAGTTCACGGGCCACAATTCGAATATTGGCCCCATATTTGAGCAGTGTCCTGACTTTGCGCTCACCTACGGCCCCCGCGCCCACTACAAGGCAGGTCCGGCCCTCGATGGCCAGGAAAAGAGGGTAATATTGAGCCGGTGTCTTTCCGGGTTTTTCCATTAACGGCATCAGTTTCAAAAGAGTGGAATTACCTGTGTCCGGACCTGCACAATTTAACATTGAAAATTCGATTAAACAAGTTATTGCAGGGCTTCGGGGGCTACAGCGATCTCTCACGGCACGATGGACTGCGCTGAAATCAAACGGCTCTTTCACCACTGCCCTCGACGTCTCCGCCGAACATCATCTCTTGCTGAACATATTCTGCTGTCGCGGGAGATTGGAAGGAACCGGGCGTTTGGCTCCACTTTTCCGGAATTCTGTTTTTTACTTCTTCTTTGCCTGTTGAATTATTATCTTGGTTTTGAAAGGAGAGCGAAATGCGAAATATAAAAAGAGACATAATATTGACCGGGCTGTTTGCAATGCTAGCTTTTATTCCAGTTCGATATACCGATTGCGGATCGACTGCTACAGCTTCCCAGCCTCCGGAAGAAAATTGCGATTGGGTTTGCAAGAATTTAAAACAGGATTGGAACTACCTTTTCCATCCAGACCGTATCAACCAGTGTAAACCCCGCAAAATCAATGACTCGGGCAAGGGAGGCACGCCCGGAAACACTATTTGATGAGGCAGGAGAACGCATATGCGCGCGATAAATTTCGGAGCTCAGGCAGGGGTCTTTCACACAGAGACAGGGGCACTGTAAGCGGGCGGGTGGAGTGTGGAGATACCGGGATCGAGTCCCACAGGTCAGGTCCGGGGCAAGCACTGGATGCGGCCCCGCCGCCCCTCAGGTCCTGCGGCAGATCACATAATCGGCGATGTCCTCGAGGATTTCTTTTGCCTGACATTGGGGGAATATCCGAAGCGCCTCTTTGGCCCCCATGGAATGCGCGCACGCGCGATTATTCGTGTATTCGATTCCGCCGGTACGCACCACAATGTTTCTGATCTCACTTATGTCTTTTTCGGAAATTTCCTCGGAAATGAAAATCTGCCTCATCCGACGCCGCTCGGAGGCTTTTGCGTTTCGTAGAGCATAGATGAGCGGCAGGGTTGCTTTGCCTTCCTGGAGGTCATTTCCTACCGGTTTCCCGAGTTCTTCAGCCTCGCCTGTAAAGTCCAGGGTGTCGTCAATCAACTGGAAGGCTATGCCCAGGTTGTGTCCGTAAGACTTGAGCGCCTTCTCCTCGGCTAAGCCGCCGCCTCCGAAAATGGCGCCCGTCTGGCACGCCGCGCTGATAAGAATGGCGGTTTTTCTTGTAATTACTTCGAGATATTCGTTCTCACTTATTTCAAGATTATCTGAGTTTACGAGCTGGAGGACTTCGCCTTCGGACATCCTGGTTGTGGCTTCGAGCAGAACATCGAGTATACGGATGTCCCGGTATCCGACAGCCATCTGTATGGACCTGGAGTAAAGATAGTCTCCGACCAGCACGACGGCTGGATTGCCCCAAACCGTGTTTGCGGCGGGTTGGCTTCGCCGGAATTCGGCATGGTCAACAACGTCGTCATGCAGCAAGGTTGCGGCATGTACGAATTCGAATACAACGGCAAGCTTGGTGTCATCGGTGCCTTTGTACCCGCACAGCCTGGAGCACAGGACCATGAGCAGAGGCCGCAGCCGTTTGCCGCCGCTGCCTGTAATGTATCGCCCAACAACCGAGATTAACGGAATATCGGAGTCGAGAAGCTGGTTTATTACCTCTTCGATCCTCACCAGGTCCGGACCGACCTGGGCATAGATTTTCTCCTTGAGATTTCCAGGACCGGGAGGCATGAAGCTGGGCACTGCGGAAACGTCCACTATTTATAAATCCGATGCTTGTTCAGATAAATTTGCCCGAGTCGGGCCTAACAAAAAGTCGAAGGAGAACACTTGGTTAAATAACGAAAAATTCGCTCCATGTCAAAGCGTTTCGCTCCGGGCGTCAATCGGATGCCGAGTTGTCCTCGCGGGAGTAAAACCACCCCTCTCGAAATGGGGGGAATTCCGGTCTTCAGGCAACTTTCAAATTGTCTATCTTGTGCAAAATCCTGGTCAGGATGCCTATCCCGGAGAATCCATCTTGCACGGCAGGGCGCACTTTTGCCCGGGGGTGTGGTTCTCGGGGAATCGGGGAAAAAAAAGGAGCGCTCGAAAGCGCTCCTGCGTACCCAATTTGAAGGTCGCGGGTTTCACTCAAACAGAGCTTCACCCAGCCCCGGTACTGGCGGAGGCTGTTATCTTTCCGATAGCTCCACGAGGACCCCGTAGGTCGACTTGGGATGGAGAAAGGCAATTTTTGCCCCGCCCGCGCCTTTTCTCGGCTTTTCGTCGATCAGCCTGACCCCTTTTGCCTTGAGTTCTTCGAGGGCTTGTTCAATATTTTCCACCCGGAAGGCAATGTGCTGGACTCCCTGTCCCTTTGCTTCGATGAATTTTCCGATTGGGCCATCGGGGGAGGTCGATTCGAGAAGCTCGACTTCGGTTTCTCCTACCGGAAAGAAGGCCGTCGTTACCTTTTGCTCCGCAACAGTTTCGCTTCCGAGATGCTCAAGCCCGAGAATATCGGTATAGAGCTTCTTTACTTCCTCGATACTGCTTACCGCAATACCGATGTGGTCAACTTTGAGTACCTTCATGACGCCTCCTTCTTCGATTGGGAAATGGAAAGCCATTCGCCGACAATATCGCGCATCAGAGTGTAAGGGTCGCGCTTCTTCTCCATCAACTCCTCGACAGCGGTGTCGAGCCTTCCGCTCTGCTCCAGTTGCTCCCGTATGACCCGAAATAGCTCTGCATGAATCATCCGAAGCGTTTCCCGGCTGGTCCTTTCGCGCCTCTTTTCGTAAAACCTGCCGGAATCGAGCAGATATTTGCGGTGCGATTCAATGGAGAGCCACAGTTCCTCTATTCCGATATCTTCGACCGCAACGGTCTTATTTACCGGGGGGGTCCAGTCGCGCTCCTTGATATGGGCATCGATTTCGAGCCGCGAGCAAACTTCTGTGCAGAGCTGATCGGCCCCCTGCTTGTCAGCCTTGTTCACCACAAACACATCGGCTATTTCCATGATACCGGCCTTCATGCTCTGTATCGCGTCTCCAAGACCGGGTACCAGGATAAGACAGGTGGTGTCGGCGATGCCGATTATGTCGATCTCATCCTGTCCGACGCCGACAGTTTCGATCAGGATCACGTCCTTGCCGAAGGCGTCCAGGACCTTTACCACGTCTCCCGTGGCTTTGGCCGTGCCTCCGAGAAATCCACGGGTAGCCATGCTTCGGATATAAATATCGGGATCATTGCTGAGTTCGCTCATCCTCACCCTGTCCCCCAGCAAGGCGCCTCCTGTAAAGGGGCTTGAAGGGTCCACGGCAATGATCCCGATCTTGAGACCGCTCTTTCGGATGACGCGCGCCAACTTGTCCGTAAGAGTGCTTTTCCCGGCCCCCGGCGACCCGGTAATGCCGATTATGTACGCTCTTCCAGTATGCGGATAGAGCTTCGCCATCCACTCATACGCCCTGTCATCTTCGTCTTCGAGCCAGGAAATGAGACGCGCAGCCGCCCGAGGAGAGCCTTCCAGGACTTGGGCGGCGTAATCAAAGGCCATTTGGTTAATTCCTTTAAGGGCGAAAAACTTTTGGAACCCGTCCACGTTTGCGAACGGGTCCCTCTACTATACGGCAATCATTCGATCGGTAAATCCCCTTGAACAGAGCAGTTCTTAGCGTTGGCGCACGTTGCTTTGAATGAAATTGACTATCTCCGTGGTCGGCGTGCCCGGCCCAAAAATGGCGGCCATACCGGACGTTTTCAGAAAAGCGTAGTCTTCCTCGGGAATGATGCCGCCGCCAACCAGCAGCACATCCTTGAGCCCCTTCTCTTTCAACAGTTCATTGACTCTGGGAAAGAAGTAGTTGTGAACGCCCGAGAGGCTGCTCATGCCGACAACATCGGCGTCTTCCTGCTCGGCAGCCGCAACTATCATTTCAGGGGTCTGACGAAGGCCCGTGTAAACGACTTCCATACCAGCCTCAGCAAATATCCTTGCCAGGAGCTTGGCGCCGCGGTCATGACCGTCGAGACCGGGTTTTGCCATAATCAGCTTAATTTTTTTGGCCATGGAATTATCCTCCAATATAGCTTTGTCAACTGTTGGGACCAGTCTTATACGAATTCTTTCGGCCGGTACTCACCATAAATACCTCGCCATACGTCGCAGACTTCACCGACGGTGGCCTTGGCTTTAACGGCTTCGATAACATAAGGCATGACATTTTCATCCGTCTTGGAAACCTCGCGCAGTTTGTCAAGGGCAGCTTTCCACTTTGCCTGGTCTCTTTCCGCGCGGTATTTCTTAAGCTCGGCGGCCTTCACTTCGCCAACGGACATGTCCACCTTGAGAAGACCGGTCGGAGGAGGCTCTTCCATAGTGTACTTGTTTATACCGACATAGATGCGTTCACCGGACTCGATCTCTTTCTGGAACCGGTAGGAGCTGTTCTGAATTTCTTTCTGGATGAAACCTTGCTCGATTGCGGTAAGCGTACCGCCCATGGCATCGATCTTCTTGATATAATCGTCGATCTCCGCCTCGATCTTGTCGGTCATGTTCTCGACATAGTAGCAGCCTGCCAAAGGATCGATGGTATCGGTCGCACCGCTTTCTTCGGCAACGATCTGCTGGGTGCGAAGCGCTACGGTAACTGCCGCCTGGGTCGGCAGACACAGGGCTTCGTCATAGGAATTGGTGTGCAGCGACTGCCCTCCGCCCAAGGCCGTGGCGTATGTCTGCAGTCCCACTCGAACGATGTTGTTCAGAGGCTGCTGAGCCGTAAGCGTAACACCTCCGGTCTGCACGTGGTAGCGCAGCATCATGGAGCGCGCGTCTTTTGCCTTGAAGCGGTCTCTCATGACCTTTGCCCAATATCTGCGGCCGGCGCGGAACTTGGCAACTTCTTCGAGCACGTTTGTAAAGGCGTTGAAGAAGAAGCTCAGCCTCGGAGCGAATGTGTCGACATCCATACCGCGGTCGATACAGGCCTGGGTGTAAGCAATACCGTCTGCCAGGGTGAAAGCCATTTCCTGGGCGGCCGTCGATCCCGATTCACGGATATGATAACCGCTGATGCTGATTGAGTTCCACCGTGGAACCTTTTTCTGGCAAAATTCGATCAGGTCAACAGCAAGTCTCATGGTCTGCTTGGGCGGATAAATATATTGGCCGCGGCAGATGATCTCCTTTAAAACATCGTTTTGAACGGTCCCGCCGACCTTGTCCCAGGACACGCCCTGCTCTTCGGCGATAGCCAGATACATGCCGAGCAGCACGCCGGCCGGGGCGTTCATGGTCATCGAAGTGGTGACTTTGTCCAGAGGGATCTGGTTAAAGAGAATTTTCATATCGTCGATGTGGTCGATTGCCACACCAACTTTTCCGACTTCACCCATGGAAAGCGGGTGGTCGGAGTCGTAGCCGGCCTGGGTGGGAAGCTGGAAAGCAACGCTAAGACCCGTTTGGCCCTGCTTGAGCAGGTAGCGATACCGTTCGTTCGTGCCTTTGGCGTCTCCAAATCCCGCGTACTGACGCATCGTCCAGTAGCGGCCGCGGTACATGGTCGGCTGCACGCCCCGGGTAAACGGAAACATTCCGGGGTAGCCGAGATCGCGGTCGTAGTCGAGCCCTTTAACGTCCAGTGGAGTATAGAGCCTTTCGACCGGAGCCCCGGAGATCGTGGTAAAGACAGGCTTTGCTTCGGGCGACTTCGAGAGCGTCTTTGCAACAGGTCCCTGGTCCCACTTTTCTTTACCAGCTTGAATTTTTTGAAGTACCTTCTCATCGAACATAAGTAGCCTCCTCAACGGCGAAATTCCACACGACACCCCGCTGATTGCATCAACGGAATCTGTTAAAAAGAAGCACGAACCGCATACAGTTCGGCACCCCTGGCCATTTTTCCGAAGAGAGAAAAATGAACCCGAGCCTGAACCAAAAGGAGAATTGATTGGAAACGAACACGCGCCATCTTGCCCAGCCTGGCCGCAACAGACAGGGCAAGCGATAGTGAAAATATTTTCAACGTCCAACCTATAGCAGCAGTTCCGTTGTGGGTCAACATCAATGATAGGGAGATCGTGAAAAAAAGTAGTTAGCGCCCCCCGCAAATTCAACAAAAAATTCGCGAAGGCCGTTGAGGGCTGCATGGCCCTGAGATCGGATGCCGGATACCTGCGTTCACACTCGTCTGCGGGTCCGGAGAAACCGCACATGACAATTCGGCGACCTGATGGCCTATTCTGACCAACTTGTGCAGCCGTCAGGATCAAAAATTTAAATTATTCACGTGAGATACGCTACTTCCGCATATTTTTTGCTTGACAGATTGTGAAAATATGTTCTAGCATAATGCCGTTGAGACTTCCCCGTTCACTTACTCTTTTGCCTCCGGAGGAATCGCTATGCTCGCTTTTGCCAGAACAGTCGAAAGCCCCTGCAGAAATTGCCAGTACATTGACCAGGACAAGGATGAATGCGCCAAAGACTGCATCAAATTGAGCGCCTTTCAGGCCGCACTCCTGCGCCTTGACGAGATCAACATCAAAAACTTCGAGATCCGCTCCCCCACCCTGGCCAGAAGAGCCATATAGCAACACCGGCACACAAACCAGGCTGGATAATAAAGGAGGCGGCAAATCACTTTTGCCGCCTCCTCCTTTTTAGATACTATGAGCCATAGGCCTAGAAAGACAATTTCAAGGCCCTTTCCAATATCCCGGTCTTTTTCAGCCATTCCATGCTCGAAGACACAAAAAATGGACCGTTTAGCAGATTCTCCTTGTTACAAACGAAAGGCTTTCCCGACAGATCGAGCATAACTGCCCCGGCGGCTGTAACTATCGCCTGGCCTGCCGCCGTGTCCCATTCCCAGGTGGGACCGAACCTCGGGTAAAAATCGGCTTCTCCGCCGGCTACGGCGCAGAACTTGAGAGCGCTCCCCCGGTTTATGATCTCGTGGGCGGGTATTAGAGACAGCAACTCCTCCAGCCCCGGGCTCGGATGAGAGCGGCTTCTCACGATCCGCACAGGCCCGTTGTCTAAGATTTGCGATACCTTGAGCCTCTTGCGCCCGCTGTCCGAAATTTCCCAGCAGCCTTCGCGCACGTCCGCCATGAAGAGCCGTTTTGTCACAGGGATGTAGATCACCCCTGCCACCGGAGCGCGACCTTCCACCAAGGCGATATTAACAGTGAATTCGCCATTTCGCTTAACGAACTCCTTTGTTCCGTCAAGCGGGTCAACCAGCCAGAACCGGTCCCAATTCCTTCTGATTTCAAAGGGGACCTCCTTCCCCTCTTCTGAGAGAACTGGAATATCGGGGTAGCGTGACCGAAGCGAATCAGCGATTATCCTGTGCGAGCGCATGTCAGCGAGTGTGAGCGGGGAATGGTCCTCCTTGCACTTAATCTCGAAATCGGTGCCGTAGACTTCCAGGATGGCCTTGCCGGCCTCCCTTGCAACACCCGCAAGAAAATCAAAGTCCAGCATTCAAAAATCCCTTCGCAGCAAGCTCTACCTCTCCGCCTTGACGAACAGGCTTCCGATAAGCTCGAAATGGTTCCTGTGATTGCCAATTTTCCCCAATAACGCTCCCTTTCGGACGATTTTCCAGGGAAAGTCCGCCAGACAAAACTTAAGCCAACAGCATCGGGGCACGGCCCGCTCCTACAACTGTAATCACCCGAACAGGTGAAGGCAGCCCCGTTTTGTATGAGCTAATTGAGCCGCTTCTCTTATTACACAGGATCGGGCTATTGAATAAAACCAAAAGGAAACCTAGTTTATAATCACGTGAAGCAGGCCATGAACGCAACTTATAAAGCACAAGAGAGGCAGGAAAATGGCTGAGGTGGAAGTGCCAAATCCCAGGGAACTCGAAGAAATCAAGGAGAAAGGCTTTAACAGGAGGATAGCCCTTATCACGGCGGTTTACGCGGTGGTCCTGGCTATAGCGTCTCTTGGCGGGAACCACGCAATGAAGGAAATGCTGCTTGCCCAGCAGCAGGCATCGGACCAGTGGGCTTACTACCAGGCGAAATCGATCCGGGAGCACCTGTACAAAAGCCAAAAGATGCTGCTCGAAAACGAACTCGTGCTGCTATCCGGTACTGTGAACCCCGATGCGGTGGAAAGAGTCAATGCCTCCATCAAAAGTCTTGGAGACGAGGCATCGCGGTACGCGAATGAAAAAAAAGAAATCGAGCAGGAAGCCAGGAACCTGGAGAAGGAACGGGACATAAACAGGACCAAAGACCCTTACTTCGAATATGCGGAAGTGCTCCTGCAGATAGCCATTGTCATGGCCTCGGTATCGATAATAGCAGGCAGCCGCGCAGTATTCTCTTTCTCAGTCCTGGTTGCCTCACTGGGTGTCGTGATGTGCGTGAACGGCTATTTCCAGATTTTTGCGCTGCCCTTCATGCATTAAGCCTTTACGCGCCGTCCCCTGAAGCTATTTGCCCCGTAAAAATCAGCTCTGGCTTCTTCAGGATTATACGGGTGTCAGGTGGAACGGATTCGGTAAGCCAGACATTGCCGCCAATTATCGACCTTGCCCCGATAACAGTATCTCCGCCAAGGATCGTCGCCCCTGAATAGATGATCACATCGTCCTCGATGGTAGGATGCCGCTTTTTATTTCTGAGCAGATCCCCCGCATCGCGCGGAAGCGAGAGCGCTCCGAGCGTCACGCCCTGGTAGAGTCTCACACGCATACCGATCTCAGTAGTTTCGCCTATGACAACGCCCGTCCCGTGATCGATGAAGAAGCTCTCTCCGATATGCGCGCCGGGGTGGATGTCGATCCCTGTCACGCTGTGGGCATATTCGGCAATGATGCGGGGAAGAAGGGGAATCCTTTGTTCCCATAGATTGTGAGCCATTCGATAGACAGATACGGCAAAAAGGCCAGGATAGCTGAAGATTATCTCATCGAAGCTCTTGGCAGCCGGATCGCCCTGGTATGCGGCACGCACATCGCTTGCAAGCATGAGCCGTAGCGAGGGCAGGTCCTGCATGAAATTGATTGTCGCCCTCTGGCCCAGTTCATCACACTGAACACAGGGGAGGTCGTGTCGTATGCAGTCATGGCGCAGGGCCAGAGCTATCTGCTCAGACATCAGTTCGAAGAGCGCGGTTGCCTCCTGGCCGAAATAGTAGCCAAGATTGAACTTCTCCAGCCGGTTCCTGATGAAGTATCCCGGATAGAGCAGCCTTCTGATCCGGGCCACTATGTCCACAACGGCCTCTCTTGACGGAATCGGCTCAGGTCCCACATGGTCAAAGCACTCTCCGTTTGCGCAGGAGCCGACGAGCTTTTCGACGATCCCGGGTATCTCCTCCCGAAAATGCCGCTCCGTAACAATCTCAGTCCGGCATTGATCGTAAATAAGTTTATCTTCCATGGTCCTACCTCCAGCCGGCAGAGCGATTTCCGGCAATCTGCGCCCACCCGAATTTTCTCATTTGACTTAACATTCCCCTACCGCAAAATCACGTGCCGTGCTCAGACTGGTTCAAAAAAGGAAGAGCCGGCTCGTTAATAAATAAGCGATCCAGCTCATCGAGAAAATCCCTTTTCGTCCGAGTCATGCTTCCTGACAAGCCTGAGCGCCCGTTTTCCAATAGGGCGACATGCCTCTTAGCGTCTCGATTATAGGAGGCAATTTTTCGATGACGAAATCTATTTCTTCATCTGTGTTGTACACGCTGAGGCTGAACCTGATCGATCCATGCGCCATGGTGAAGGGGATCCCCATTGCCCGCAGCACGTGAGAAGGCTGCAAAGACCCGGAGGTGCAGGCCGACCCCGACGAGGCGCAAATGCCGAACTCGTCCATCATGAGCAAGATGCCTTCGCCTTCAACGAATTCAAAACTGATGTTGGTCGTGTTAGGCAGCCGATTCGCCCGGTCACCGTTAACCTTCGTATTGGCGACGGTCTTCAGAATAGTGTCTTCGAGCCTGTCCCGCAGACCCTTTACGAAGGTATTTTCAAACTCCATCTTTTTTTGCGCAAGCTCAGCGGCAACTCCCAGCCCTATTATACTGGGGGTGGCTTCCGTTCCGCCGCGCCTTCCACGCTCCTGGTGGCCCCCGATGAGGAAAGGCGAAAACTTGGTGCCCTTGCGCACGTATAGCACGCCTATTCCTTTGGGTGCGTGCAGCTTGTGCCCGGAGAGCGAAAGCATGTCGATCGTCATATCGGCCAGGTTGGTGGGAATTTTTCCGACCGACTGAACCGCGTCGGTATGGAAAAGGATACCGCGCTCCCGGGCCATCTCTGCGGCCTTCTTTATAGGAAAAATCACCCCTGTTTCGTTGTTTGCCCACATGAGGCTCACGATTGCCGTGTCCGAAGTCAGCGCCCGTTTATACTGGTCCATATCAAGGCGCCCTTCGCCATCCACGGGCAATTCGGTTACCCGGTATCCTTGAGTGGCCAGGTGGGCGCACAGCGCGCGCACCGCCGGGTGCTCGACCCTGCTGGTTACGATGCGCTTTTTGTCAGGGTAGCTGGCAAGGGCCGAACGGATGGCCGCGTTGTCGCTTTCAGAGCCGCAGCTCGTAAAGATGATTTCCTCAGGAGACGAGCCCAGAAGAGCGGCAACCTGCTCGCGCGCTTTCCTGACCTGTTTCATGACCTGACCCCCAAAGGAATGCATGCTCGAAGGATTTCCATAGAGTTCATGGAAATATGGGAGCATTGTTTCCAGCACTTCCGGGGCCACCTGGGTCGTCGCATTGTTATCCAGATATACAGGTTTCACGCCGATACCTCCTCAACCACAAGTTCCGGCAAGACCAGCTCGCGCAGTTTCGCCTCGACGAAATTTTTCAACGTCTGGTCGGATGCCTGGCAGGATGCGCATGCGCCGCGCGTTGCAACCAGCACGCGATTACCCACCACGTCCACCAGTTCGATGTCGCCGCCGTCGTGCTTCAGGGCCGGCCTGATTTCCCGTTCCAGGGTTTCTTCTATCATTTTGATTTTCTTTATATTAGACAGCTTTGGCCTTTCAGCCGGGGTTTCACTCCTCTGGGACAGCACTTTGTCGATTATTTCCTGGATAAGCGGGTGGCAGTTTTCGCAGCCCCCTCCCGCTTTAGTGTAGTTGGTCACCTCTTCGATTGTTGTGAGGCGATTCTCGCGGATGGCACGCTCGATTTCCTTTTCGGTTACTCCGAAGCACTCGCAAACGATTTTTTCCTCTTCGGCTTTGACGGGGGCGCCCTTAAAATGTGAAATAGCCTGCTCCAGGGCCTCACGCCCCAGAACCGAACAGTGCATCTTTTCCTGGGGAAGTCCCCCGAGGTAGTTTGCTATGTCCTGGTTAGTGACCTTCGCGGCCTCCTCGACCGTCATGCCTTTTATCATTTCAGTCATTGCCGAGGCTGAAGCTATTGCGCTGGCGCATCCGAATGTCTTGAACTTCGCCTCTTTTATCCTGCCGTTTTCATCGAGTTTGAAGGTGAACTTGAGCGCATCGCCGCACGCAATCGATCCAACCTCCGCAACCCCGTCGGGGTCTTCGATTTCTCCAACGTTTCGAGGATTGAGAAAATGATCTTTAACTTTATCGGTGTAGTCCCACATATCGGCTCCTCCCGCTACCATGTTTTATCTGTCCGGCCCGGAGAAGAGCGTCGCCCCGAGGTTGCGCAATCCGGTCCGGTCTGCTGGTTCATTATAACTATAGTTACGCGCCGGCAAAATTGTGTACCAAATTCTGCAATATTTTCCAAAACTCTTTCATATTAAACATATAACTCTAACAGAAATAGATTAACAGGAGTAGCTAAACGTTGGAACATTCAATCTCCGGTCATGTTTAAATATCGTCCCCCCGGTTAGATCAAATAGTCCGTCAGACGATAGCGGTGTGGTTCTCTGCCTTCTAAAATGCGAACGTTGACAGGGGTGGATTGTTTCAAAGGTGCTTCTCCCGTCTCCGTGGGCAAAAATCGAACCGTTCCCCTCCGTGTCTGATGCTCGATTGCAGCAGATGATTTTCTCACACGGAAAACCGCACATGCGAGCACCATACCTTCCAGCTTCAGCCACTCCGGCACAACAAACGATCATGCGATCCTTTACGAAGGACTGTTGTGGTCTCAAACATTTCCAAGGTTCATCGGGAACAATATCTCAAAGCAATCAAATCCGCCCGGTGCCCGGCAGTATGCTGATACCTCACGCTCAATGGGCATCAAAATCCATCTTTACCCCGCCCGAGGTGCGGAATCCGTCGATTTGCCGGGACGGTATCTTTACAGCAATTCTTGCACAGACTACCATAACCTTAGGCCAGGAACGGATGCGCCATGATTCTCATCGGCGAAGAGTTAAACGTGATGACCCAAAAAACTCGCACAGGCCATGAAGGAGCTTTTTTCTTGACAAAACCAGCGTAACTCATTTAATTAACGGTTGCCCCAGCTTCTACCTTTTTCGCTTTCTCTATCTCGCTCTGCTCCTGCGTCGATTCCGCAGACTTCTACGACCTCTTGTTCAACTCCGGGTTGCCTGTCTGGCGTTTTCAGCTCTCAAGAAATCCTGAAATCCAAAACAGGATACAGGTTTAATCAGGCTAAATCGAGTTCAAGGAGGTGAAGGAAATCCTTACCAGGTCTTAGGCTGAGTATAAATAAAAAAATCTCAACATGGAGGCTAAGTAGAAGATGCCCTACGATGCGACAAAAATGAAGGATTGGCAAATTTCAGAAGCAGCGGAAGCGAACATGCCCACGCCGTGGGAGTTCCAGGAAAAACTGGGGCTGCAAAAAGATGAAATTCTTCCCATGGGCAGGCTCTGCAAGCTCGATTTCATGAAAATCATCGAGCGGCTGAAAAACCGGCCGGATGGAAAGTACATCGAAGTAACTGCGATCACCCCCACCCCTCTCGGAGAAGGCAAAAGCACAACTTCCTGCGGCTTAATGGAAGGCCTCGGTAAAAGAGGCAAAAATGTGGGTGGAGCACTCAGGCAGCCCTCAGGCGGCCCGACCATGAATATAAAAGGCACTGCGGCGGGCGGCGGCAACTCGCTTCTCATCCCGATGACCGAGTTCTCGATGGGCCTTACGGGCGATATCAACGACATCATGAACGCCCACAACCTGGCGATGGTGGCCCTCACGGCCCGCATGCAGCACGAAAGAAACTACAACGACGAGCAGCTCCAGCGCCTGACCAAAATGAGGCGCCTCGACGTCGATCCCACCCGCGTCGAGATGGGCTGGATCATGGATTTCTGCGCCCAGGCGCTTCGCAATATCAATATCGGTCTTGGCGGCAGGATGGACGGCTTCATGATGCAGTCAAAATTCGGGATCGCGGTCAGCTCGGAATTGATGGCCATTCTATCGATCGTAAGAGATCTGCCCGACCTGAAGAAAAGGCTCAATGAAATCACCGTGGCGTTCGACAAGCGCGGCAAAGCCGTCACCACCGGCGACCTGGAAGTCGGAAACGCCATGACCGCCTTCATGAGAAACACCATCAACCCGACCCTTATGTGTACTGCCGAATACCAGCCGTGCATGGTTCACGCCGGTCCTTTCGCAAACATAGCGGTCGGCCAGTCTTCGATCATCGCCGACCGGGTCGGCCTCAAGCTCTTCGACTACCATGTGACGGAGAGCGGTTTTGCCGCCGATATCGGGTTCGAGAAATTCTGGAACGTGAAATGCCGGAACAGCGGCCTGAAGCCTCACGTATCGGTTCTTACAACGACCATCCGCGCGCTCAAGATGCATGGCGGCGGTCCCAAAGTTGTGGCCGGTCTTCCGCTCCCCGTGGACTACACCAAAGAAAACCTGGCTCTACTCGAGAAGGGTATTCCCAACATGGTCCACCATATCAACACGATCCGCAAGTCGGGGATCAACCCGGTCGTTTGCATCAACGCTTTCCATACGGATACCAAGGCTGAGATCGCCATGGTCCGCAAGCATGCGGAAGCCGCAGGCGCCCGTTGCGCCGTGTCCACGCACTGGGCCAACGGGGGTGAAGGCGCCCTGGAATTTGCCGACGCGGTTGTGGAAGCCTGCGAACAACCCAGCGAGTTCAAATTCCTCTATCCCCTGGAAATGAAGCTTAGAGAGCGCGTTGCGCTGGTGGCCAAGGAAGTTTACGGCGCTGACGGCGTCGCCTGGACGCCCGAAGCTGAAGCAAAGGCCAAGATGCTTGAGGCGGACTCCAAGTTCGATGACTACTCCACGATGATGGTCAAAACTCACCTTAGCCTGACCCACGATCCGGCAGTCAAGGGCACGCCCAAGGGCTGGACACTGCCGATCCGCGACGTTCTCATCTACTCGGGATCCAAGTTTCTCTGTCCGTGCGCGGGTGCCATCAGCCTCATGCCGGGGACCTCTTCCGACCCGGCGTTCCGCAAAGTGGACGTCGATGTGAAGACGGGAAAAGTCACGGGCCTGTTCTAGACGGATACTGGATACCTCTCGGAAGGTCGAGATTTATCCAGGAACTCAACACCGGAGGTAGCATATGTCTGCCAAACTGCTAAAAGGGGCCGAGGTGGCCAAGGAGATTCGGGCCGAACTCAAAATCGAGGTCCAACAGTTGCTTGAAAAAAATGGGGTCGTGCCTGGACTTGTCACTATCCTGGTCGGCGAGAACCCAGCGTCTCAGAGTTATGTAAGGGCGAAGCAGAATACTGCTCACGAGCTTGGCTTTTACTCGATTCAGGACAGCCAGCCCGCCGATCTTAGCGAAGACGCCCTGCTCAAGCTCATAGACAAGTACAACAAGGACCCGAAGATCGACGGAATCCTGGTGCAGTTGCCCTTGCCCAAGCATGTGAACGAAAACCGCGTGCTCCTGGCAATTGACCCTGGAAAGGACGTTGATGCTTTTCATCCGGTAAACGTCGGAAAACTGATGATAGGGGAGCCCGATTATCTGCCCTGCACCCCTGCCGGGATCCAGGAGCTTCTTGTGCGTTCCGGGACCCAGGTGTCCGGTGCGGAAGTCGTGGTAGTCGGAAGGTCCAATATCGTCGGCAAGCCGATTGCGATGATGCTCATGCAGAAGGCGCCGGGTGCAAACGCCACGGTGACCGTCACCCACACCCGCACCAAGGACGTCAAGGAACACTGCCTGCGTGCAGACATCCTGATCGTTGCCGCCGGGGTCACGGAATATGTGAAGGGCGATTGGGTCAAGCCCGGGGCCGTCGTGATCGACGTGGGAGTAAACGAAGTTGGAAAAACCGCCGATGGCAAGCGGCTCCTCAAAGGAGACGTGGCCTTCGAGGAAGCGGCGCAAAGAGCGAGCGCCATTACGCCGGTTCCCGGCGGAGTGGGGCCGATGACCATAACGATGCTCATGAAAAACACCGTGCGCGCTTGCAGGGTGCACAACAACCTCAAATAGACCGAAGCAAGGTTGTGTGGGTGGGGTGAGTTGGTTTTGCCCGGCGGCATGCCGATCTGCTGCATGTACGGGGGTCCTCACCAGCGCCAGGCCGTAAAATAAGCGGCCGAAGCCGGATAATCCTCCGGGTTCGGCCGTTTTTTTGTCAACCCTGATGATTAACTATGAAGATGATGGCTTCTCCAGGAATCAATCACCTATTTCGAGCGATTGGAGAGAAAAACGATGCTGAAAAAACCGGTCCTCGACTATTTCTTCAAGCCCGGGGCCATTGCACTCATCGGGGCGAGTCCCAGGGAGGGTTCCATTGGCTGGGCGCTGCTGACTAATTTAAAAAAAGACGGATTTCCCGGGCCGATCTACCCCATCAATCCAAAGCACGAGGAGATCCTGGGCCTTAAAGCCTACCCTTCCATCGCGGCAGTGGGCTCCCCAATCGATTTGGCAGTTATCGCAGTCCCCATCCGGGGGGTGCCGGCAGTCATGAAGGAATGCGGCGAGGCCGGGGTGAAAGGGGCCATTATCATTTCGGCCGGTGGAAAAGAGGTGGGAGAGGAAGGTGTGCGCATAGAAGAGGAAATCAGATCCGAGGCGCAACGCAGTGGAATACGCTACCTTGGACCTAACTGCATGGGGATTTTCTCCCCCATCAATGGCCCGAACGCCAGTTTTGCGGGCCGCTCCTACGAAGCGGGAAGCCTTGCAATGCTCTCCCAGAGCGGGGCTATCTGCAGGGCCGTCCTGGATCTGGCAGCCAGCGAAAAGATCGGTTTTTCACATTTTGTCAGCGTCGGTTCGATGGCCGATTTGGACTTCGCCGACATGATCGACTATCTTGGCAACGACCCGACCGCCCGAAGCATCATCATCTACATGGAGAACATGACCCGGCCTCGCAAGTTCATCAGTGCAGCGCGCTCCGTTTCCCGGGTCAAGCCCATCATCGTGGTCAAATCGGGCCGCAGCGAAGCGGCCGCCAAGGCCGCAGCCTCACATACCGGAGCCCTCGCAGGACAGGATGAAGCCTACAATGCGGCGTTTCGCCGTGCGGGAATCATCCGGGTGGACACTATAAGTCAGCTCTTCAGTTGTGCTCAGGCCCTGGGAAAGATGCGGAGGCCCACCGGAGGCAAGCTGGCCATCATCACCAACTCCGGTGGTCCAGGGGTAATGGCGGCGGATGCTTTCAGCAAATGGGGCCTCGATCCCGCAACGCTCAGCCCTGAAACGGTTCAAAAGCTCGACGCGTTCCTGCCCCCCTTCTGGAGCAGGGGAAATCCCATCGATATTCTCGGAGATGCGCCGCCGGATCGCTATGTGCAGGCGGTGCACGTCTGCCTGGAAGCCCCCGAACTCTCCGGGCTGATCGTGATTATAGTCCCTCAGGCCATGACGGACCCTACGGGAGTGGCCCAGGCCCTGGCTGCCGAGATCAAGAATCGGTCCAAGCCCTTCATGGTCGTATGGATGGGGGCGCGAAACGTGGAAGCCGGCATAAGAATACTCAATGAGGCGAGCATTCCCACCTTTGCCACTCCCGAGGAGGCAGTGGATACATTCATGCACATGTACTCTTATTCCCGCAATCTCGAACTCCTGCAAGAGACGCCGCCAAGCCTGCCGTACGGAATCCAGGTCAATACGAGGGAGGCGCGAACCTTCATCGACGAGTGCCTAAAGCGCGGCGAAAAAGTCCTTACGGAAATTGAATCCAAGGCCATCTTGTCGGCCTATGGCATCCCGGTCAACCGCACCATCGTGGCATCGAGCCCGCCGGCAGCCGCCGAGGCTGCCAGAAGCATCGGCTTTCCGGTCGTAGTCAAGATCTACTCACCCGATATCAGTCATAAATCCGATGTGGACGGCGTCCGGGAGTACTTGAGGAGCGAGCAGGAGGTTACAGCGGCTTTCGAAGAAATCACCTCCAGGGCAAGGAGGCTAAAACCCGAAGCGAGGATTTCGGGGGTTACGGTGCAAAGCCATGTGAAAAAATCCGAAATCGAATTGATAGTTGGAAGCAAGCGCGACCCGCAGTTCGGTCCGCTCATCCTCTTCGGTATGGGCGGCGTTTTGACCGAGGTGCTCAAGGATTCGGCGGTTGATCTGCCGCCTCTCAACCTTCTTCTGGCACGTCGTCTCATGGAGCGGACCCGCGTCTATCGCCTCCTCCAGGGTTACCGCAATATTCCCGCAGCCAACGTGGATCTGGTGGCCGAGTTTCTGGTTCGAATTTCACAACTGGTGAGCGATTTCCCGGAAATAGTCGAATTGGACCTAAACCCCGTGGTCATCAGCGACGGATGCCCAGTGGCCGTCGATGCCCGCATTGCGATCGAGCCCAGCGAGGTGGTTGCCCCACGGCACCTGATCATCAGTCCTTATCCCAATCAGTATGAAAGCAATTGGCTGCTAAAAGACGGCACCCCTGTGCTGATCCGTCCCGTGAAGCCCGAAGATGAACCTCTGGTGGCGGACCTGCTGCACAATTGCTCCGAGCAGACGATCTACTTTCGCTATTTTGGGGTGAACAAGAACTGGCCCCATGAGTCTTTGATCCGCTTCACCCAAAACGACTACGACCGGGAAATCGGTATTGCCGCCATCGGGCTGCCGCCGGGTCCATCAGTCATGATGGGGGTAGGAAGGCTGGTGATGACCCCGGAGAGGGATTCAGCCGAATTTGCCGTGATCGTGGCCGATCGATGGCAGGGCGCAGGTCTTGGTATGAAGCTCGTCGAGCAGGTCATAGAAATTGCAAAGGAAAATGGAGTGCGGACTCTGTCCGGTGACGTGCTGGCCGAAAACCGGCCCATGCTTGGTCTGGTAAAAAAGATGGGATTCAAGATCCTCAGCCCCGAAATGGGCACATGCCGGGTGGAGCTGGATCCAGCTTCCCGGACCGGACCAAAATGATGAGGCCTCCCGCTCCCGCCCCGTATCTCGGATGGGCGGGCGGGCTGTCGCAGCTTTTGCTCAGTCCTCAGTCCTCAGTCCTGCTCCTCTGCCTGGCTGCGCTTCCAGTGAAGCCACTTTGTCCAGGCGGCGCCGGTGCCGCGACGCCCCACTGAATTCGGCCGCCAGGAAGGTCTCCACCAGGTCCCAGGCCACCGCCGGTCCCACGGTCCGGCCTCCAATGCAGATTATGTTCATGTGATCGTCCTCGACTCCCTGCCGGGCGGAGAAGTGGTCGTGAACCAGGGCGGCGCGGATGCCCGGAACCTTATTGGCGCAGACCGAGGCGCCGACGCCGCTGCCGCAGATTGCTATCCCTCGTTCCACCTTCCCGGCGGCTACGGCCCTGGCAAGGGGGATGACGAAATCGGGATAGTCGTCGCCGGGGTTCAGACCATGGGCACCGAAATCTACCACCTCATGGCCTGCGGCCTGGAGTTGGGCCACCATCTCCTGTTTTAAACCAAACCCACCGTGATCGGTGGCGATTCCCACCCGCCTGGGCAAGCAGAGAGTCACCATGAGGCCTCCTTGAGCTTCCGGTAGCGCCGGATCAGGGTGTTCGTTGAACTATCGTGGCCGAGCCGTGGGTCCTCCCGGCTCTCCAGTTCCGGAATAATGCGCTGGGCCAGGGCCTTGCCCAGCTCGACACCCCACTGGTCGAACGAGTTGATGCTCCAGATGGTCCCCTGGGTGAATACGCTGTGCTCGTAGAGGGCCACCAGTTTGCCCAACGTTTCCGGGGTAAGACGTTCGGCGAGGATCGTGTTGGAAGGGCGGTTGCCCTGGAAGACCCGGTGGGGCACCAGCCAATCCGGGGTGCCCTCGGCTTTCACCTGCGCGGGCGTCTTGCCGAAAGCCAGCGCTTCTGTCTGGGCAAAGACATTGGCCAGAAGTATGTCGTGGTGCCGGCCCATGGGGTTAAGCGGCTGGGCGAAGGCAATGAAGTCACAGGGAATGAGTCTGGTCCCCTGATGAATCAACTGGTAGAAAGAGTGTTGGCCGTTGGTGCCCGGCTCGCCCCAATAGATGGGACCGGTTTGGCAGGCGGCCTCGGTCCCATCCAGTGTGACGTGTTTGCCGTTGCTCTCCATGGTGAGCTGCTGCAAGTAGGCCGGGAATCGCTTCAGATACTGTTCGTACGGCAAGACCGCCACGGTCTGGGCGCCGAAGAAGTTGTTGTACCAGACGGCCAGGAGGCCCATTAGCACCGGCAGGTTACGATGGAAGGGGGTGGTGCGGAAGTGCTCGTCCATCTGATGGAAGCCGTCCAACATGGCCCGGAAGTTGTCCGGTCCGATGGCCAGCATGGTAGAAAGGCCGATGGCCGAGTCCATGGAGTAGCGCCCGCCGACCCAGTCCCAGAACTCGAACATGTTGGCGGTATCGATGCCGAACTTAGCCACTTCCCCGACGTTGGTCGAGACCGCGGCAAAGTGGTTGGCCACCGATTTTTCGTCGCCCCCAAGACCCGCCAGCGACCAGTTGCGGGCCGTGTGGGCGTTGGTCATCGTCTCGAGCGTGGTAAAGGTCTTGGAAGAAATGATGAAGAGGGTTTCCGGCGGATCAAGATCCTGGACCGCCTCGGCAAAGTCGGCACCATCGACATTGGAAACGAATCGGAACGTCATGGCGCGCTCGCTGTAGTGCTTGAGCGCCTCGTAGGCCATAACCGGCCCCAGGTCGGAGCCCCCGATGCCGATGTTGATGACGTTGCGGATACGCTTGCCGGTATGGCCCAGCCATGCGCCGCTCCGGACGCGGCCCGAAAAGTCAGCCATCTTGTCGAGTACGGCGTGGACCCGGGGCGCCACGTTCTCGTTGTCCACAACGATAACCGCTCCCTTCGGGGCGCGCAGGGCGACGTGCAGGACGGCTCGTTTCTCCGTGAGGTTGATCTTTTCTCCCCGGAACATAGCGTCAATCCGGGTTCGCAGGCCGGATTGTTCGGCCAGTTGCACAAGCAGCTCGAGGGTCTCGCCGGTGATGCGATTCTTAGAGTAATCCAGGTAAAGGCCCACGGCCTCGGCGGTCATCCGCTCGCCTCGGCCCGGATCGTCCGCAAAGAGTTTCCGGAGATGCAGCTCCCGGACCTCTAGATAGTGGGCTTCCAGGGTCTTCCAGGCCGGTCGTTCGGTGAGTGGCCCCACGCCTGTTGTCATGTTCGTGATCCTTTCGTTCTATCATGTGCGAGGACATCCGCTGTCGTCGCTAATTGCAAATCCCCAGCTCATTGCGGGGACCTGCATTAGCGCCGAGCAAGGCGGTCAGGCCGTAGTTTACCAGATCTCCGACGAACTCAACCGTGAGGTCAGCCGGCGGATACGCAGCGACGGTTTTGAGGTCGAGGGCATAATGTCCCTGGCGAGGCCATACAGTCGTTAACCGTTCTCCCCAGATCTTTTTCATCGCCGTCAGAATGCGCAGCTTATCGTCCACCATGACATAATGCCGCGCCGGGCAGCGCCGTTGGACATCGTCCAACATCTGTTCTTTGTGAATGTAGATCAGCACACGGCCTTCGACCGCTTCCCACAGTCCGGATCGTTGAACTTTCCGAGGCTGGAAGACCACGTCTCCATCGGACAGGATGACCGTTGGTCCCCACGGGCGAACATGGGCAAGGGCGTCGAGCGAACCAGGATACAGCCGGTTTGCAAACGGATAATCCACCAGAAAGGAAGACATCATCAGCAGTCGCGGATCGCTCATGTCCTTGAGCCTGTAGCGCTGCAAAGCACCCAGGTAGTCCGCATAGCCAAGCTCAGCGTACAACTCCTGCAAGATAGCGAAGTAGCGGTCCCGAGTCTCAGCTCCGAACTCGTGTTCAAGATGATTCCTGAGGTCATCCACCACCCGGTCATTGTCCAGCAGGGTATTGTCCACGTCAAACAGGAACACGACTTCCGGTTTCATATGCATGGGGGTCAGTATCCTTTTCGAACAGAAACCTTGCGGGGTGTGGAATTTGCCCCGGAGTTTCCGGATGGACGCTAAAGCATTAGTCCTATCGTTCTTTGAGTTCCGTTTTTGTTCGCCGTTGCCGCCCGATAAACAACGTGAGAGATGTATTTCGCCGCATGGCCGAAATTCCTTTTAACCGGCCGTGCCAAGGCCGAGAACGCGGCATACCGTCTTGGCTATCATCTGTTCTTCGTCCGTGCGAATGACGCGGACCGAAACCCGGCTCACCTTCGATGAAATCACGCCCTCATGCGCCGCGTTTCGCTTTTCTTCGAGTTCGATTCCAAGGAATCCCAGCCCATCGCAAATCCGGGCGCGGACCGTGGGCGCATTCTCTCCTATTCCGCCTGCGAACACCAGCGTATCCAGTCCGCCCAACGCCGCCGCGAATGCGCCGATCCATTTTTTGACCTGGTAGCAAAACAGCGCGACCGCCTCAGCTGCCCGCACATCCTGCGTTTCACGTTCGAGCAAGTCACTCATGTCGGAACTGGTCTCAGACACTCCGAGCAGCCCGGACCGGAAATTGACCATCTCGTTGAATTGTTTTGCATCGAGGCCTTCGGTACGCGCCAGGTACCAAATCAGTCCGGGATCGAGATCGCCTGAGCGGGTGCTCATCGGCACCCCGGCTGTCGGAGTGAAACTCATGCTGGTGTCCATGGGCTTGCCGTCACGCACCGCCGTCAGGCTCGCTCCATTGCCGAGGTGGGCGAGGATGACCCGGCCCTGTGCCGCTTTCGCTCCCGCCAGGCGGGCCAGCTCTTCCATTAGAAATGCATATGACAAACCGTGAAACCCGTACCGCCGGACCCCCTGCGCCTCGTAGCGGCGCGGGATCGGCAACAGCCGGGCCACGCGCGGCAGGTCATGGTGGAAAGCCGTGTCGAAGCAGGCCACCTGGGGCAGGTCGGGAAATCGGCGATGAAACGCCCCGGTCAACAGGATCTCCTCGGGCAGATGCTCGGGATCGAATGGACTGAGCCGGTGCAGTTCCTCAACCATTTCCGCAGTTATTCGCTGCGGCTTGCTATACATCGGCCCTCCATGCACAACGCGATGCCCCACCGCGGTCAACGCGTCACGCCCGATGCGTTCCTCGATCCAATCCATCAGAGCGCCCACCGCTGTCGTGTGATCCGGCGCCGTCACTGACCGCGAAAAGTTGTCCGCCCGGTCCAAGCCTTTCACCCGCAAGATGGGCTCCGGCAGCCCAATCCGCTCGATAGCGCCCTCCAGAACACGTAGGAGCGGTTCCCCGGCCTCGAACAGCGCGAACTTGATGCTCGACGAGCCGCCATTGATCGTCAGGATGCGTGGTTTAGCCGGTTTCATCTGGCCTCCGTCAAGTCCGTCTGCGGCCTTTGACATTTCGCGCATCGGGCAAGGAGTATGGCGCTGGATCGGGGGTTCAGGCGATAAGTTTGTGTATCTTCCCAAAGCGGTTCTGCGCCCGCCTCAAACAGGTCCTGCGGCGCTTCGCGGGAGGTGTCAACGGTCAGATACCACCGAGCCCCCGGCGGTGCCGCAGGCAAACGGAAATCGACCGCATCGTCGCCGGCATTGAACATCAGGCAAAGTGCGCACTGCTCATCTTCATGGATCAGACAGGCAAACTGTTTTTCTTTCGGGCCGGCCCAGTCGGGTAATCCTCCTTGCGGGCCAAACCAATGGATCTCGGCGTCCGAGTAGAATTGCTCCTTACTCAGAATCGGGTGGGCGCAACGAAAGGCGATCATGCCACGGGTGAAGCGGAAAATTTCGCTGTGCTGTTCCAGACAGCTCCAGTCATGCCAGCTCGTCTCGTTGTCCTGGCAGTAGGCGTTGTTGTTGCCGCCTTGCGTGCGGCGAAATTCGTCCCCGCCGAGCAGCATCGGCACGCCGCGCGAGATCAGCAGGCTCACAAGGAAGTTCTTGATCTGGCGTTTGCGCAAGGCCTCGATCCCGGCGTCAGTCGTCTCGCCTTCAACGCCGTAGTTCTCGCTGAAGTTGTCGTCGGTCCCGTCAAGATTGTTTTCTCCGTTTGGTTCATTGTGTTTGTAACGATAGCTCACCAGGTCATTCAGAGTGAAGCCGTCGTGGCAGGTGACGAAATTGATGCTGGCCTCGGGGCCTTTGCCGGACTTGGCATAGATGTCGGCACTGCCGCAGATGCGGTTGGCAAACAAAGCGAGCATCCCATCGTCGCCGCGCCAGAAACGCCGGACATCATCCCGGTACCGGCCGTTCCATTCCGCCCAGCGCCGCTCTGAAAAACTACCCACCTCGTATGCACCGGCGGCGTCCCACGCCTCGGCGATGATTTTCACGTTTCTCAAGATCGGGTCCTCGGCGATCCGTTCAAGAAGAGGGGCATTGGCCAGCAGATTGCCGGCGCCATCCCGGCCGAGGACCGACGCCAGGTCAAACCGGAACCCGTCCACATGCATCTCGACAGTCCAATAACGCAGAGCATCCAATATGTGGTTCCGCACCACGGGATGGTTGGCGTTGACTGAATTGCCTGTGCCCGTGAAGTCCTTGTAGTAGCGTTTGTCGTTCGCCAGCGTGTAGAAGATCGCGTTATCTATCCCGCGGAAACAAAGCGTCGGACCCAGCTCGTTTCCCTCCGCCGTGTGATTGAACACCACGTCCAGAATCACTTCGATGCCGGCATTGTGAAGGGCCCGCACCATTTGCTTGAACTCCAGCTTCTGCCGGCCCAAACCTCCCGAACTGCTGTAGGAAGCTTTGGGCGCACAGAAAACCACGGGATCGTATCCCCAGTAATTCCTGAGCGGTTGGCCTGTTTGCGGGTTCCTGCGCGTGAGAGAATTCTCATTGAATTCCTGGATGGGCATCAGTTCCACAGCGGTCACTCCCAGGGTCTTTAGATAGGGGATCTTTTCCACCAGGCCCAGGTAGGTCCCAGGATGGTCAACGGCCGAACCGGGATGAATGGTAAAGCCGCGAACATGCGTTTCGTAAATGATGGTCCTGGACCATGGATGCAGTAGTGGCCGATCTCCATCACAATCGAAAGGATCGTTCACGAATACGCATTTTGGCATCGATCCGGCATTGTCCAACTTCGAGGGAGCCAGGTCCTTCTCCGGCGCCGCCGGGTCGTATGCATGAGCCGAGACAAAATCCCACGGGGGCGCCGGAGAAATCACTGTAGCGCAGGGATCAAGGAGAAGCCTGTTGAAATTGAAACGATGTCCTGCGCTGGGTTCGTAAGGACCATCCACGCGGTAAGCGTAGAGTTGACCGGGACCGATTCCCTTCACCCATACGTGCCATACGTCGCCGGTGCGGTTGCGCGCTGAATCCAGATCGATTACGCGGGCGGGCGCTGCGTCTTCGGGATGGTCGAACAACTCTAGTCGAACGCGGGTGGCGTCGCGGCTGAAAATGGCGAAATTAACTCCACCTCCCCTTTCCTGGATCCCCAAAGGCAGAGGAGAGCCCGCCCGAACGCCAGCGTGCTCGGAGCTCTCCGCGATGTAATCGTGCAACTCGCGTTGCGGGGTTTTCATCATCGTTGCCATAGGATTCGAGCGTCTTCCAGTGGGACCGCAACGCCGTCGCAGTGCGGCGTCACTCGCGCCGTGTAGTCTCCCGCTGGACGTGCAGCGGGTACCGTCGCGTGGTAGACGCAGCCGTCGGGTGCGCCAGGAAGCAGTCGCGCCCACTTCATTTCCTGCCGTACGGGATCGCCGCCGTTGATTCCGTCCGCATAAAGCTCAACTCGCACCGCATTCTTGCCGAGATCGTTCAGAAGAATTTCGACTTCAAACACGTGGTGATCCTTATTGGTTTCGACACGCAAGTCTGCGAAACGCAACGATCCCCACTTCCGATCGACTGCATGCTGCCAATTGACCATTTGACTGCCGATTGTGCCTTTGTTCGCAGCGCGTTCACGGTAGGCGACTGAGGCTGGGAGGTAATGTTGTTCAGTGTATTCGCGGACAGCGCGGTCGGCGGCGAAGCGCGGTGTCAAACGCGCCATGCTTTCCCGCATCCGCGCAACCCATGCAGTGGGAATGCCGCTCTGGTCGCGGGCATAAAACTCCGGGATCACCTCCCGCTCGAGCAGGCCGTAGAGCGCGTCGGCTTCGACAGCGTCCCAGGCGGGATCGTCGCCATGGTCCTGGCCGTCCCCCAACGCCCAACCCACCTCCGGCGTATAGGCTTCCGCCCACCAGCCGTCCAATTCCGAGACATTGATGCCTCCATTGACGAGCACTTTCATCCCGCTCGTCCCGCAAGCTTCCCAGGGCCGCCGTGGTGTGTTGATCCAGACGTCCACGCCCTGCACCAAACGCTCGGTCAAATGCATATCGTAGTCACTGAGGAAGATGACATGGGAACGTGTCTCAGGCCGCCGAATGAAATGGATCCATTCCTGGATCAGGGCCTGACCCGCCTGGTCCGCCGGATGCGCTTTTCCGGCGATGATGAGTTGCACCGGACGCTGTGAATTGCTCAATAGTCGCAGCAGTCGCTGTGGGTCGTGTAGTAGCAAGTTCGGTCTCTTGTAGGTCGCGAAGCGGCGCGCAAATCCTAAAGTCAGGGTGTGGGGATTAAACAGATGCTTGGCACCGTCGACCGCTTCGGGTGACGCGCCCGAAGCGGCTAGCTGCCGGGACAATCGCTGGCGTGCGTATTCAACAAGAGACTTGCTAGCGGCGATGCGAAACTGCCAAAGGGTGGCGTCGGAAACGCGGCGAATGTCTTGCTCCAAGTTCTCCGTTGTCCCCAGCCATCGCCCCTTGCCACAGGTTCCCGTCCACAAATCATCGGCTGTGGCCGAGTCCCAGGTCGGCATATGGAC
>JBKQLC010000216.1:0-4272 GCA_052147195.1 Syntrophobacteraceae bacterium | reverse complement strand
AGGTTGCACTCTACCACTGAGTTATTCCCGCTTAGCGCCCGAAACATTTAATTGAAAAGCACTTTGAAGTCAAGTGAAAAGGTGGGCGAGAAACACATTATGTCTGATAATATATATTATGTAAACTACATGATAAAAAAAGATACGGCTGCGCTGATGAGGCTTAAGCTTTGAGTCCGCAGCCCCAACACAGCCCATAGACACTGCACACTGCTCAGGCGCCAGCACCTCGTGGGCGCTCTTCCGGTTCAGCGCTGAGCCACTGAAACAAAGCGGAAACCAAACATGATTTACGGAAATATTTTGACCTTTTCGAAATAACCATTTTCTATCAATCCTTTAAATCGTTTCTGTTAATCCTGCTCGACAAAGCTTATCTGCTGGTTCTCTGTCCCTATGCGCTGCAATGGCTTCTGCGTCTGTGCGGTGAACGATTACGTTTCAACTCCCCCTGATATGTCATATAATCACTTGGGAAACTCTACTGTTGAAAGCTCCAGGAAATGCTGAAGCATCAACCAAAAACACTTGCCAAGGTCCTCGACTATATCGCCCGGCGCTGTCCCGGCGAATATGGGCTTTTCTGGGACCCTGACGGCGCCATGCCCTGGAAGGAATTCTACTGGACGTTGCAGGAAGACCCTTCCTTGCGCTTTGTGCGTGAATCCACTATCCGGGAGCTTGCTTTGCTGGGTATTGAGCTTCCATGGAAACTGGATGGAAACATGCTTCGCCTTTGTCCTGAAGTTGCCAGCCCAAGCTATCCGCCTGCCTCCGAAGTGCCCGAGCGGCTTTACTTCGGGCTTAGACCCAAGAATTTGGTTAGGACACAAGAAAATGGTTTAGCTAGCTCCAGCCGCCGATTTATAGCCCTTTGCGCAGATCGGGAACTTGCGTTGCGGATTGCAAAAAGACGTGAGCAATCGCCGATTTTGATCGAAATACTGGCTCGTGAGGCTTCCGGGAGCGGCCTGCCCTTCCTTGTCGCCGGGCCTCAACTCTATCTCGTGGAATCTGTCCCGGTGAAATTTATCCTCTTTCCGAAAATCCGTCAGAATTTCGCTGAAAGACTTGCCGGTGGCGTGCGCAAGCCGGTAGACATGCCCTCCCCTCCCCTAGCACCGGGCTCATTTATCGTAGAGCCGCGTCATTTTGAAGCCCAGGACCCCGGCCAGATTTCCAACAGGAATGTAAAAAAGAATGCCTCACCAAAAGGGTGGAAAAAAGAAAGGCGTACAGAGAGACATAAAAGGGATGTGTAGCCTTAATCCGGAAACAGCGCATTTAACACCGGTGTGGAGCGCAGCGCGGTGGATGACCTCGGATAATATGATTTATGTTCAAGCACTAGAATCCGGCCTGGAAGCGCGTGGTGGGCTGATGAGGACAAAAGCCCAATCCGTGATATTCGTGAAGTCCGTTGTGTCCCCGCCAGGAGTTTGCCTATGAATTCTGATATCGAAAGCAAGATCCGCGAAACTGGATATCGCCTCTACGATCTGATGGAGGAAAAATCCGGATCTATCTTCAGCAAGGAATACTGGACAGGCAAGCTTTTCGAGTGGTGCATGCACAATGAAGCCTTTAAAGTGCAGATGTTTCGCTTCATCGATGTATTTCCTTACCTGAGGGATGCCGATGCGGTTATCAGTCACATACAGCAGTATTTTTCCGATCCCACCCTGCACTTCCCCTCTGCAGTAAACTGGGGAATCAAATACGTCGCCCCGTCCTGGATGACCTCCAGGGTTATTGCCAGGGCTATCGGCAGAAACATTGGCAAAGTGGCGCGGATGTTCATTGCCGGGAGTTCTCCGGAAGATAGCCTTCCGGTGCTCGAAAAACTGCGCTCCGAAGGCCTGGCATTTTCAATAGATCTTCTTGGTGAAGCCGTCGTATCCGAAAAAGAAGCTGAAGAGTATTGGGAGCGTTATCTCAACTTATTTGACTTCCTGAATACCGCCCAGCACAAATGGCGCTCCCTCGGCGAGGTCACGGATCATCTCGATTGGGGTCACTCTCCCAGAGTGAATGTCTCACTCAAGGCTTCGGCCATGTACTCACAGATGAACGCGTGCGCCTTTGAGCACTCGATCGAAAAATCAAAGGAGCGTTTGCGTCCGATCCTGCGCAAGGCGATACAGGCCGGCGCTTTTCTTTATTTTGATATGGAACATCATGGGCTGAAGGACCTGACGCTTGCGCTTTACCGCAGTCTTATGGAGGAGCCCGAATTCAGCAGGTACCCACATACGGGGATAGTAATCCAAGCTTATTTGAGAGAAAGTGAAAAAGACCTTGAGCTAATGATTGACTGGGCTGTTCGGAGTGACACCCATTTTACCATCCGCCTTGTGAAGGGTGCTTACTGGGACCAGGAACTCATTATTGCAGGCCAGAAGAACTGGCCCTCGCCCGTATTCACCGAAAAATTCGAAACAGACGCCAATTTTGAGCGCCTGGCCCGTATCATTCTTGAAAACAGGGGCCGTATAAAGCTGGCGTGCGCCTCTCACAACGTTCGCACGATTGCGGCGGTTGTCGAGACGGGCAAAGAAATTGGCGCAACCGGCGAAGACCTGGAATTTCAGGTGCTCTACGGCATGGGCGAGCCGGTGCGCAACGCTCTACGCAAAGCCGGTCTGCAGGTTCGCGTTTACTGCCCTGTGGGTGAGATGTTGCAAGGGATGTCATACCTGGTCAGGAGGCTGCTCGAAAACACGGCCAACGAATCATTTTTGATGCAGGCCTTTTCACTGAAGCTGCCCAGGGGCGATCTGTTGAACAACCCTGCCGACAAGCTGAAAAAGATGCCGGGCGACCCGCAAAAAGCTGCCGAAGAAAGCGGCATTGGCCCTTACACCATAGAACCCGTTTTCGACTGGTCACGGGCGGAGCATCGCCTTCAATTTGCCGATGCCTTAAAGAAAGTGCGCGACGGCTTTCCGATAGAGGTCCCCTTAATAGCCGGCGGGGACAAAATTCTCACCTCATCCCGGTCCGCGTCTTTGAACCCTGATCGCCCCGATGAAACCGTAGGGATAATCTCTTCGGCAGGTATCACAGAAGCTGAATCGGCAATTGCCGCCGCAAAAGCAGCGTTCCCGGACTGGCGGGACACGCCGGTGGAGAAGAGAGCAGAATACCTTTTCAAAGCTGCGGCTTCGGCCCGGCTCAAGCGCTGCGAACTCGCGGCGCTCCAGGTCCTTGAAGTCGGCAAGGCATGGAGTGAAGCGGATGCCGATGTTTGCGAAGCAATCGATTACCTCGAATACTACGGCCGGGAGATGCTCCGGTACGGCCTTCCCAGAACCATGGGAAACGTTTTGGGTGAAACGAGTCTTCTGCGGTATGAACCACGCGGAGTGGCGGTGGTCATTGCTCCCTGGAACTTTCCGATGGCCATTTCGACCGGGATGAGTTCCGCGGCTGTGGTTACAGGTAATACTGTGGTCTATAAACCCGCGTCGCAGTCGCCGGCAGTTGGATATATGCTGGCACGCATATTCGAAGAGGCCGGCTTGCCCGAGGGAGTCTTTAATTTTGTTCCCGGACCCGGCGGCTTGATGGGAGATGCCCTCACAGGACATCCGGATGTTGCTATGGTCGCGTTTACGGGCAGCAGGGACGTGGGCCTTCATATCCTTTCAAAGGCGCACGAAATCCACCCGGATTCTTCGGTAGTTAAGAATGTCATCGTTGAGATGGGCGGCAAGAACGCCATTATCCTCGATTCGGACGCCGATTTGGACGAGGCGGTCATTTATGTGCTTCAATCGGCTTTCGGGTACCAGGGACAGAAATGCTCGGCCTGCTCCCGGCTGATAGTTGTCGAGGGCATCTATGACCGGTTAGTGGAGAGGCTGGAAGCAGCGGCGCAGAGCCTCAACATCGGGCCTGTCGAATTCCCGCAGAATTTCGTGGGGGCCGTCATAGAACCGGCCGCACGTGACAAGATAATGAAATATATCGAGATTGGCAAAAATGCCGGATACCCTGTATTCGAGCGCGAAATCCTGCTCGACAGCGGCTATTTCGTCCCGCTATGCATTTTCCACGATGTGGACCCTGACAGCGTACTGGCCCAGGAGGAGATTTTCGGGCCCGTGCTTGCGGTAATAAAAGCCAGGGATTTTGATGAGGCATTGCGCATCGCAAACGGGACGAAATACGCTCTGACCGGTGGAGTGCTTTCCAGGAGCCCCGAAAATATCCGCAAGGCCAGGGAGAGTTTCAGGACTGGAAACCTCTATATAAACAGGGGATGCACCG
>JBKQLC010000215.1:0-76985 GCA_052147195.1 Syntrophobacteraceae bacterium | reverse complement strand
ACTTAAAAAAACGAACTTAAGCCTCACCTCAGGAAGTATTGGAAAATCCCGCCGGAGGGGAGTGCCGCGTTCGTAGCCAATATGGAAGATGTCATCGCTGTCTATCATTTGCCCTACGATCCCGATTATCCGCAGGTCTGTATGGACGAAAGCTGTAAGCAACTCATTGGGGAAGTCCACGAGGCGATAGCTTGCGTGCCCGGAAAACCGAAAAGGATGGACGCCGAATACGTGCGTAATGGTGTTGCCCAGATTTTCCTTGAAGTGGAACCGTTGACGGGCAAGCGCCACGTGGAGGCCGCCCAGCATAGAACCAGGAAAGACTGGGCGGTGTGGATCAAGGGTATGCTCGACAAGCGATACCCAAAGGCAGTGAGAGTACGCTTGGTCCTGGATAATCTGAACACACACTGTCTTGCCTCTCTTTACGAGACGTTTAAACCTCAAGAGGCTCGTCGCTTGGCAGAACGCCTGGAAATCCATTACACACCCAAGCACGGCAGTTGGCTCAACATGGCGGAGATAGAGCTGAGCGCGTTGAACGGACAGAGCCTGGATCGGCGAATTCCCGATATGGCAGCATTGCGAGGCCATATTGCCGCATGGGAAAACGACCGGAACAACCGGCAAGCGAAGATTCAATGGCAGTTCTCGAATGCCAAGGCGCGCATAAAGCTGAAGCGCCTTTATCCGCAACTTTAAGCGTTACATGGTACTAGGGCTTCGCGCCAAATTGCTTGGTTCCACTTGATACATTTTGCTGAGTAACGGGGAAACGCGAGAAGAAGGTCAAGGGGCTGCGGGGCTTCCGGAGCGGACGGCAAATCGGGGATCCGCAAACCCTGGCCTGCTCATGCCAATGATTTTGAGCCCGCAAACAGCGTTCTAAGTCCTAAAAGGCTCATTTTTGAACACCTATTTTTGAATATCAGGACCTTAGCCCGGCTCGTCCTAATGCCTCACGTAAGGGGGCGAAAGGACAGGTATTTTTGTTACGTTAGCGGCATTAGGCCCGACCCCGCGGCGGCTGTCAAATAGCGCCTAACGACTGGCCATCAGCAGGACGCGTCATCTGAGCCGACATCATTATTCTGAGGTCTAGTGTTCGCCTGTATGCCCATTGTGGGCATCCAGCCTCTTTCTCTGAAATAGAATTCCGCTGGTTGCGAGGCTAACAGCCTCAAATAAATCCCGTCGGCCCCTTCTCCTTGCACGCCCAGTGCAACGGGTTTCCAATCGGCGTTATCCCATTCATGAATTTGGTCAAGATAGATTTCGAAAGGCTGATCTTTGTCTATATACTCCGAGCTGTGGCGGAGGTGACCTATGATCACTCTTTCGTCGTCAAGCCTGAGTTTTAGCCAGGTTATCGGTCTCTCCAAAGGCACTCTCACAGCAAAGACCCTGTCCCATACGGACGGATGCTCGGCAAAGGGAATCAAATGCAGACGATTCAAGAGAGCCCGGAAGCGGAACTTCTGGAACGCCCCGGACAATAGGCCCCAGACAACGGCTGATAGGTACAACACTACTATGTATGCAAGTGTCTCCCAGGTCGATATCCCTTTAAGTCGAGACGCTGCCTCGGTAATTGGAAGCGATAGAACGTCAATGTTGAGGAAGTAGATAATTGCGATACAGCCCAGAAGCAAATTGAGAACGACACTTATCAGCAAACTTGTGACCGTCCAAACTAGGTCCGAAGAAAATCGCCGTGGCGCAAACGCCCGTTGAATGTTCGTGGCGATGAAGCCGGGCACTAACATTACCAGGGCAACGAAGAGTTGCTGAAAGCCTATATTCATAGTCTCCTCCGCATTATGGAAAGTCTCGGGACCCTCCGTCCGGTAAATCGGACTCGTTCTCGTCGCGAAAAGTGGCTATTAAAGTATAATTTCCGTTAGGCTGTAGAATTTTTTCGACCTTGATAGGCTTCACTTCAAAGAGGCTAACGACCCGGTCGACCTCGTGCTCTGGAACATCGCTCACTTCTTTGGTTAGGGTTTTCATAGATTTCTCACTTTCTTTTTCTGGATGCAGCAGAGGCGGCTTGAAGTTGCAGTATCGGTGATGGCTTTTCCAAGAGGCAATAATGTAATCAGTGTATTTTATGCCGCTCCGGAGCAGTATTATTCGTGCTGTATTTCTGCAATAGGCAAAGGAACCGACATCGACACAACGGCTTGATGTGAAGTAAGGAGGGGGGCCGGCGTGATTTACCCGGCCCGCTCCTCACGAAATCCGCCCATGCCCAGCATCCAGGGAAGGACCGGGCCGAAAGCCGCTCGAACATACCCTCCCCGATCAGTCGCTCGCCGACAAAGAAAGGGGTAAAAATCGGGTCACACCTAATGCCGCTAACTATACGAGGACTTCACGCCGCCACCCCATATATAACCTCATCCTTCTAATTTCTCCGGTAATCCTCTATACTTTGAATTCAAAACGGGCGAGAGCGCAACGAGGCCCGGTCCATGGAAATCACAGAACCAAAAATAGGATCAATACGGAAGGCGCTACGGCATGCTTACCGATATTTTTGCATACAGGTATGAAAACACACCAATCTGGCAAACCTTCGGAGAGCCAGAGCGTCGACTTTTGGTGCAAACTTTCAAAATCGTCAGTGAGCAGCTTTACCCATACTGGAAAAATGGCAAAGAAGATCCGGCCAGTAAGGCAAAGTGGACGTTAATACATGACAGATTGTGCATGGAACTCGGATTGTCAGAATTGTCACAAAGAAATTATGCGTACCAAACGACATTATATGGGCAACAGATTCAACAAGCAGCAACACATTCCATGGACTATGTGTGCAAAGCCTTTGTCTGTGCGGAATACAACGGTGCTGTGCCATCAGATAGGTTCATGAAGGAAAGGATTAGCTTTGTCGAGATTGCCTTCCGGGAGCGAGGTGAAGAGATAAAGGGAATTAATGCTAATCTCGAACGGAACGTTCTATTGTTAGATGCTTTCGACAGTTATGGGTCAAAACTGGGAGATTTATTTCCCAGTAATAAAACTGACGAATTAAGGTCTGCAAATCAGTCCTTAAATGATGCGTTTAAAGCGTCAGTTGAAGAACTTAATGAACGTTTCCGCCGATCTGGCTGTGGCCTGAATTACCACAACGGTTTCATCCAGCAATCCTCGGATGAGTTAACGAAAGATCAAGTAGAGGTACCATTTTGGGAGTTACTGTCGGGTGAAATCTGGAAGAACGTTGATTATGATATTAAAGACGCTATAGACAAGCGCGATAATGGAGTTCGCGATCCTGCTCTTTACGCCGCAAAAGCATTAGAAAGTACTATAAAGATTATTTCGGAAAAGAACGGATGGACAAGGGGCAATGAGAGGGGCGCTCACAACTTCATCGATAATCTAAGAGGCGGGAACTTAATAGATAAATGGGAAAGTGATGCACTCAAGCACTTCTTCACCTTTGTCCGTAATCCATTCGGTCACGGTGCAGGCAGCGCCGAAATGCCGGAACTCTCCCCGCAACAAACGGATTGGGCCATAGAGTATTGCATGTCATGGATCAAGAGCTTGATAAAAAGGGCCTAGAAGGTTAATTCTATGTTCGCAGAAACCAAGATCGATGGATGGGAATCAATTCAACGCTTTTTTTCAGCCTTGTCAAAGTCACACTCTCAGTGGATCTTCAGGGGTCACACGAATGCTGATTGGCTCCTTGATACCAGTTTACAGCGGTCGGCGCATATTTATGAAATTAGTCCTCAGTCCTTGACAGTTATAGAACGTATTATGCTAGACAGATTCAAACGTACAGCTCATCACTTTTTACGATACTCTCCAAACGACGAAGACGACATTGAATGGTTATCCATTTTTCAACATCATGGGGGCATTACACGGTTATTGGATTTTACACGCTCATTTTATGTCGCCTTATTTTTTGCACTTGACTTTTCTTCAACCGATGCCTGCGTATGGTGTGTATCGAAGCGCAGACTGGAGGATCGAGCCATCGAAGTATTGGAACCAGGTAACTACGGCAAGATAAACTTTAAAAGAGATATTACTTATAACGAAGGACGAGAAACAGCCCAACTTTTTGTGGGACACGACATTGGTACAAGTGTTGTTATTCCTGTTATACCTTACAGACTTAACGAAAGAATGTCAATTCAGCAAGGCATTTGTCTGTTTCCAACTAACTTATGTGCTAGCTTGGAGGACAATTTATACAGTATGTTTGATGTCCATAGTATGGACTTTAAACCACCTAATTGGCTTATGAATGATTACGACGATTATAATGTAATAAAATTAATCGCTCCTGTTGATTGTCACAAGGATATCCTGACCGATTTGTACAGAATGAACATCACTGCTGCTTCCTTGTTTCCAGGGCTTGATGGATACGCAAGGAGTTTGAAATACATTCTTCGAGACCCAATGAATACAGCGTAACTGCTAAGCTGTCTGTGTAGCCTCTGCGAAAAGGGTAGCACGGATGATTGCTTTTAATTCCCCTGCTGCTTCTTGTGGTTTTTTCTTGCCCCTGGCGGGTCACCGGGCGCATCCCCGGCCTCCCAACCGCATTGGCTTATTTAGATCCCCGATTTGCGAAGTATTCCTTAAGCTCCTTGTTTTTGTTCGAGATTATCTCATCGGCCATTTCATTGCCGAAGGATGCGTAACGCCGGCCAAGCTCGGGATCGAGCAGGGAAAGAATCCGGACCGCGAAGACTGCCGCGTTGTAGGCGCCGCCGCTTCCTATGGCCATCGTGGCAACGGGGACGCCGGGGGGCATCTGGACCGTTGAAAGAAGGGCGTCCATCCCGTTCAGCGGAGATGAATCGATCGGTACGCCGATGACCGGTATCGTCGTCTGTGCGGCGGCAGCGCCTGCCAGGTGGGCGGCCCAGCCGGCCCCGGCTATCAGGACCTTGACGCCTCGACCCGCAAGTCCCTTTGTGTATTCGGCGGTTTCATTGGGTGTCCGGTGAGCGGAGAGAATTCTTATTTCATAGGGTACTTCCAATCTTTCAAGTACCCGGACAGCTTGCTCCATGACCTTGATATCAGAGTCGCTCCCCATTATGATTCCAACGAGCGGATTTTTCATCTGCCTCCCTTAATTAATTGGCTCCCCTGAGCTTCCTATATCTATTGGGCGGGCGGGTCTTACCCCAAATTCCCCTGCCATGATTGGCGAAGAGAAAGAATACTTTCTCTCAGCAGCTCTTTTCCGGCTTTGCCGGTGATTACCAGTTCCGGATTTTCGGTTACTTCGCCGACCAATCCATAAGGCAGCCCATCAAAGATGGTTTGAAACTCTTCGAGACCCTTTTGGGGCACCGTCACCAGGAATCGCCCGCAGGATTCACTGAAAAGCACCTGGTCATCCCGGAGGCTTTCCGTTAAACCTGGATTCCGGCTTTCGCCGGAATGACAGGGCACCTTCGCCAGATCGATGGTCAATCCCAGCCTGCCGCCGATGGCGGTCATCGTAGCGTGAACTCCCAGTCCACCCCGGTATATTCCGTGGCACGAAGCGAAAACCCCTGAAAATATTGCTCTTTCGACACCTCTATAGAGGCGCTGAAGAAACTCGGATTTCTCCGGTTCGAGCCTGCCCGGCTCAGCGAAGCCTTCCACCCTGGGGACATTGAGCCCGGTATATCCAAAAAGATCGTAATAGGCCGAGCATCCAAGTTCGTTACGGGTGGTCCCGAGCACGAATACCAGGTCGCCGGAAGATTTGAGCTCCATTGATTGCGACTTCAGCACATCGGCAACAATCCCCGTTGCCGTAAACTGCATTGTCGGAAGACCGCTCACTTTATGCCGCTCTCCAAATGCGCCCGGAAGATACCCATCCACATACATGCTGTCTTTTCCGGAAAGCAGCGGTATCCCATAGGCCAGGCACAGGTCGCGAAGCGCCAGGTTTGCCCGTACAAGCTGCGCTGCCTTGAAGCGGCCATCCGGATTTTGAACCGGATCGTACTGGATGTTCGGCCAGCAGAAGTTATCCACGCCCCCGATTTCGTCCAACTTGCCGCCAACCGCCAGAATGCGCCTTACCGACTCATCGATTGTCGCCGCCACCATGTGGTAGGTGTCTATTTCAGAGTAGGTGGGCAGAAGAGCCTGCGCAACGGCAAGACCGGTGTTTTGGCCAAGAACGGGCCGGAGTACCGCGGCATCGTTTGGAACGTCCCGGTCCCTGCCGGCCATGAACTTGACCGAACTGCCTCCCTGCACTTCATGATCGTATTGCCGATGGATCCACTCCCGGCTGCAAAGATTGGGGGTGGCAAGCAGAGTATGCAAAAGCGCACCGTAATCGGCGGGTTCGGCAAGAGCGGGCTCCACGAGACCGCGCGTGGGTGGCGCGAGCCATTCGGCGTCAAAATCCCACTGAGGGAAATCTTCCGAAAAAAAGCTTAAATCCAGGTACGCACAGGTCCTGCCCCCATAGCCCAGGCGCAGCTTTCCCGTTTTTTCATAATTGCCGATTACAGTGCTCTCGACTTCGTGTTTGCGCGAAAGATTCATGAACCGGTCCAGGCTCTCGGGCCTTATTGCCACGGTCATGCGCTCCTGGGATTCCGACACCCATATTTCCCATACGTCGAGGCCTTCATACTTAAGAGGCACCTTGTCCACATCGACATATGCGCCACCGGCCAAACTCGCCGATTCTCCGACAGACGATGAGAGCCCACCGCCCCCATTGTCGGTAATGAACGTGATCAGCTCTTCGTCACGCGCTTCGAGCAGAAAATCGTGCATCTTCTTCTGAGTGTACGGATCACCTATCTGGACATGCCCGGCGGGGGTGTTAGCGCCGTAGCTCTCGCTGGAGGCCGTGACCCCGTGAATCCCGTCTTTGCCGACACGTCCCCCGCACATGATGATAAGGTCCCCGTCTTCGGGGTGCTTAAGTTCGACCGGTTTGCCCTTGATCTCGCGCGGCATGATCCCGAGCGACGCTACAAACACAAGGCATTTGCCGAGATAAGATGGATGGAAAAAGAGATTTCCAAATGCGGTGGGCACTCCGTGCTTGTTCCCGCCGTCCTTTACTCCGTCGACAATTCCGTCAAGCAGCCGCCTGGGATGAAGGTGCGGCTTGAGCGGCCCCTTGTAATCGCGAGGCCCCACGCAATAGCCATAAAGGCCGGCGGCAAGCCGCGACCCCTTTCCAGTGCCCATTATATCCCGGTAAATTCCAACTATTCCGGTGAGAGCGCCGCCATAGGCCTCCATGTTGGATGGGCTGTTATGCGTTTCACCCGTAACCGAGTAGTTGAAGTCCCGATCGAATCGCGCTACCCCGGCGTTGTCCCATAGAACCGAAACAACCCAGTCTTTCTGCTCCTTTATCCGGAGCGTCGGGGCTTCGATACAGGTCTTGAAAAGATTGTTCATGATAAATTGCTCGCCGGTGATCAGGTCGCGGTAGCGGAACTTCCCACGGAAAGTGTTGTGATTGCAATGATCGCTGCGGGCCTGGGAAACCGCTTCCAGTTCGACGTCTGTCGGAGCGCTAAGACCGAACTTTGCGCGCGCTTCCTGCACTTGAGGGCGCAGGAAGTAATTCCTGATGACGGGAATATCGTTCCGGTTGAGCGCCAGGTTCCTCTCATCGCTCAGCCTTGCAAGCTGCTCGTCGCTTTCGATGGGGATTTCGCTAACTGAGGGCGTGTGGGCTAGAAGTACTTTGGGGACAATTACGCCTGTTCCTACGCTTTGGTCCCATTCGGCGTTGTGATAAACGCGCCATTGCTGAATTATTTCGTTTGCGAGAAGCTCGCGCGCTATTGTTTCGGCCTGGCTTCGCGAAAGAGCGGCATTCTTTAGCAGGTAGAGCCGGGATGTGTAGGCGGCATCGCCTGGAGCCGGCGTTTTTCCGAGATAATCGCTTATGGCGTCTATTGCGACGCTGCCGGCCGTATCGCGCACACCGGGCCGATATCCCACCCAGATCGCCCAGTCGAAATCGGAGGCAAGGCTATGAAAGCCGGATACCTGGGTAACAGGATTTGTAAAGACCTCGGCGCGCACCGCTTCGAGGTCTGCCTCAGACAGACCGGTATCCAGGGTCAGCATACTTATTACCCGCGCTTCTCCTATGTGCCAGCCAAAGTAGTCGCGGACCCTCCTGCAAAGACTCGCCCCTTCCGGATCGAAAAGGTGGTCCTTTAAAGCCGTTTCCAATCTTTTTGCCATTCTGTCTCCGACAGTGAGTAGTGAGTAGTGAATAGTGAGTAGTGAATAGTGAGTAGCACGTCTTCTGCTCAATGCTCACTTGTTCTTCAGATGCTTAATCAAGCCCATTGTCATTTTCCCCACGTTGTCCATGACGCTCTCGACCTTTGCGGAGCCTCCGGTGAGTTGAATCTCTTTGGACAAAATATACTGTGTGTCAAGCTCAGCGATAGAGCCCAATGTGATATACAGGAACCGGATGAATTCTTTATCGGAATTTCTGGCGGCGCCTTCGGCTATGTTACTGGGGATTGAGATGGCTGAGCGCCTCATCTGAGACACCAGTCCATAGATTTCTGACGCCGGGAAGCCGGCTGTAAACTCATATACTGCTTTTACCAGCTCAACCGCCTGCTTCCAGACCTCCAAATCTTTATGGTTCGCCACTGGTCGTCTTTCCGGTTCTTCCTGTTCACTACCCCGCTCACTATTCACCACTCACTGCTATTCACTATTCACTACTCACTATTCACTACTCACTATTCACTACCTACTCACTATTCACTACCTACTCACTACTCACTATTCACGAATAATAACATGTATATATGCTGCCAAGCGACTCATACTGCTCGGCAAGCTCAGCGAGCAGCCTCTCAACTTCCCTGTCGGCATTTATGTATTTTATTCCCATTCCTTTTGGCGAAAAGGAGTCTCCCGAACCGTAGATATTGGTCCAGACCACTTCCCCATTCACCTCGATTGGGTTCTTAATACCTGGAAACCGGAGTATCAATTTCCCCTTAACATTCAACGAAGCCGGGTTCTTGCATAACACCAGCATTCCCCTCTCGTTAAAATGCATGGAGGTCCCTTTGAAAGTCTTTTCGCCCGCCTCGAAAGTTACCTCACAAGGCCTTCTTCTATCTATGATTACTTCTCTCGTGTATTCCTGGTCGCTCACCGTTTGTTACCTCAGGGAAACTCCAAACTTTGCGGTTACCTTCTCGATCAGTCCAACGTGGAGGGCATTTATCTCCTCGTCGGTCAGGCTCCGGTCGGCAGCGCGGTAAGTAATCCGGTAGCCTATGCTCTTTTTATTGGCCCCGAGTTGATCGCTTCTGAATATATCAAATATTTCGACGCTTTCCATTAAAGGTTCATTCAATGAACGAATAAAGTCAAAAGGTTTTTCCACCGCCATTTTCTCGTCCGCGATCAGCGCCATATCACGCGCAACAGGAGGAAATTTGGGCAGCCCTTTATAGACGGGAACCGGCCCTTTGAGCGCGAAGAGCCTGTCAAAGTTGAGCCTGAAAGCAAATACGGGCCGCTTGAGATCGTATGCTTCCCCTACCTCCGAATGGATCCTGCCCAGTTCTCCAACCCGCTCGGTTCCGGCGAAAATGGAGGCCGACGCAGAGGGATCGAGCCACGAGGGAAGAGATTGCACCCGGAACAGAACATCATCGATTCTCAGAAATTTGAAAACGGCTTCGACAACTCCCTTGACGTCCGTATAGTCCACATCATCATCGCTGTAAAGAGCCTGAGGGACCCGCTTGCCTGCAATGACCCCGGCCAGGTGGTGAGGTTCTTCAGCCTGGAGATCATCTTTTCTGGGGAGAAATACCTTGCTCAATTCAAAAATCCTGAAGTTTTCGCTCCGGTGGTCGAAGTTGTAACGCGCATTCTGAAGCAACCCGGGCAGCAGGGTCGTTCGCATCACAGCCTGCTCGTCGCTCAGGGGGTTCTTCAGCCGGATCGGGGTCAGTCTTGGATCGCCTTCCGAAAAGCGCAGCTTTTGGATAGATTCGTAAGAAATAAACGAGTAGTTGATAACCTCGAAAAACCCAGCACCCGCAAGCAGATTTTTGAGCTCTGTGCGCGTCCTCTGGTGAGGGTCGAAAGCGGCTGCCTGGACTGCCGCGACGGGGCTTGTAACGGGGATGCGGTCATAGCCGGAAAGCCTTGCCAGTTCCTCATACAGGTCGACCTCTCTTGTAATATCGCTTCTGTAACCAGGCACAATCACCCGAAGGCGATTTGAGTCCAACTCGTCCACGCGCATTTCGAGGCACTCCAGTATCTCCTTCATCTCAGAGACGGATAGCCCGGTCCCCAGGAAACGGTTGGCCCTGTCCACCCGGAGCACTATTTCCGCCGCCTTTATCGGATTAGGATATACGTCAATTTTTCCTGCAGAAATCGCGCCACCCCCGACTTCCAGCATAAGCTGCGCCGCGCGGTCCAGTGCCCTGAGAACGCCGTCAGGATCTATTCCGCGCTCGAACCGGTAGCTTGATTCGGTTTTGAGGCCCAGCCTCCTGCTGGTCCGGCGAATAGAGAGCGGGTCAAAGTAGGCGCTTTCAATTAGAACATTCTCGGTGTCCGGCTCAATCTCTGAGTTGAGACCCCCCATGATCCCGCCGATGGCAACCGGACCAACTCCGTCGCAAATCAGCACGGCCTTCCCGGGGAGCTCGCGCTCGGTCCCGTCGAGTGTAACAAACCGCTCGCCGGACTCAGCTTGCCGGACCACTATTCGGCGCTGGCGCAGCCGGTCGAAGTCGAAAGCGTGGAGCGGCTGGCCAAGCTCCAACATAACGCAATTGGTAACGTCGACGATGTTGTTGATCGAGCGTACCCCAAGCGCCTCCACCCTGTTTTTGAGCCATTCGGGGGATGGGCCTATCTTTACACCCTGTATAACCCTGGCTGTATAACGAGGGCAGCCTTCCGGATCGTCTACGGTGACCGATGTCAGCGTCTCGATAGGAGGACCGGTTTCATTGACTGCTATGGTAGGGTACCTTACCGATGTTTTACACAGCGCGGCCACCTCTCTGGCAATGCCAACGACGGAGAGGCAGTCTCCTCGGTTAGGAGTGATCGCAACCTCCATCAGGGCGTCCCTGATCCCCAGGGCCTCATCAAGAGGGACCCCGACCGGCGTGTCGGAAGGAAGAATCCAGATGCCGCTGTGGTTTTCGCTAAGCCCAAGTTCTTTTTCCGAGCAAAGCATCCCCTTCGACAGCTCTCCGCGCACTTTAACTTCCCGGACTGACCCGCCCGGTAGCTCCGCCCCGGGCAGGGCGAGCGGAACGACTGCTCCGGCGCGCGCGTTCGGAGCGCCGCAAACGATCCTTTGTAGACCTTCCGGGCCTGAGACTACACAGATATTCAGCCGGTCAGCGTTCGGATGGGGTTCGACAGCTTCGATCCTGGCGGTCATAACGTTTTTCAGTTGAGGGTAGCGCAGCGAAAGCGATTCCACCTCCAGACCCGCCATGGTCAGGCCATCCGCGATCTGCTCAGGAGAAAGCGGGCAGTCAACATAGTCAGAAAGCCATTTAAGACTTATCAGCATTGGTCATCCCTGTTTATCGGCCGGAAGTGGCCAAAAAGTAGCGCCTCTGACAAAGACGCTAAAATGATAATTCCCACGCCCGGCCGCCATTAACGGAGACAGAGGTGGGAATCTGAAATCTTATCGCTATGGACTGCCAGGATCATCAAGAGATTGGCAATTCGGCCTCTGTCCGGCGAAAGCGCAAGTATGCTTCGGTACGAATTCGAGCGATTCTGAATAAACTTAAAACTGTTCAAGGAAACGCAGGTCGTTTTCAAAGAACAGCCGAAGATCGTCTATTCCGAATTTCAGCATGGCTATCCGCTCGATCCCCATGCCGAAAGCAAAACCAGTTACCTCCTCCGGATCATAACCAACGTATTTATAGACTTCCGGGTCAATCATTCCCGACCCCAGAATCTCGAGCCATCCGGTACCTTTGCAAACGCGGCAGCCTCCTCCCCGGCACATGACGCACTCAATGTCCACCTCGGCGCTCGGTTCGGTGAAGGGGAAAAAACTCGGCCGGAAACGAAGCCCGACCTCCGGACCGAACATCTGGTGGACAAAAGTGGTGAGTGTGCCTTTCAAATCGCCAAAGGAGACGTCCTTGCCCACCATCAGTCCTTCCACTTGGTGAAACATGGGCGTATGCGTGACGTCCGAATCGCAACGGTAAGTCCTTCCAGGAGCTATGATCCGCACCGGAGGCTTTCGTTTTTCCATTACCCGGACCTGGAGCGGCGAGGTATGCGTTCTGAGCACCACATCTTCGGAGATGTAGAAAGTGTCCTGCATGTCCCTGGCCGGATGATCCCTGGGGATATTCAGGGCTTCGAAATTGTAATAATCCAGCTCGATCTCAGGCCCTTCGACCGTTTCGAACCCAAGCCAATTGAAAATGCGGGAGATTTCCATCGCTATCTGGGTGATCGGATGCAGGCGGCCCAAAGGCGGCAGTCTTCCGGGAACGGTTACATCGATGGATTCACGTCTGGCGGTCTCCAGATCGCGGCTCCGCTGCGTCGCTTCTGAGAAGATCTCCTCAAGCCTCGATTTCGCCTCGTTCAGCAATCTGCCGACTTCCCGGCGCTCCTGTTCCGGGACATTTCCCAGCTCTTTGAAAAGCTGGGCCAGTTCTCCCTTTCGTCCCAAAAAACGAATCCGGGCCTGATCGAGGGCCTTAGGGTCCTCTTCCAGCCCGGAAAGGGCGCGGGAGGCCGTATCAAGAAGGTTCTCAACAGCCTCTTTCATTGCCTATGCTGCTTCTTTCGCAATCTTGGCCAGTTCGGCAAAAGCTTCCGGGTTTGTAGACGCAAGATTTGCCAGCGCCTTCCGGTCGAGCGTTATATTGGCCTTCTTCAAACCATGCATGAATTTGGAATAGCTCAGGTCGTGTACGCGCGCCGCCGCATTGATGCGCATAATCCAGAGGCTTCTGAAGTCGCGTTTTTTGACCTTTCTGTCGCGGTATGCGAACTTAAGGGCGCGCTCGACGGTTTCTTTCGCCGTGCGAAGCAGAGTACCGCGGCCCCCTCGATATCCCTTTGCCGCCGAGAGAATCTTTTTGCGCCTCGCGCGCGACTTTACCGCCTTTTTGACTCTGGGCATCGAAATCTCCTGTGAAATAGACCTCGCGGGGCGTCCAATAATTGATGCCTTGCGAGATCGATAACCAAAAACTGTTTATAGATAAGGCATCATCCGCTTGATCGCCCTGACGTTTATAGCGTTAACCACTGTGTCCTGGCGCAGCGAGCGTTTCCTTTTAGGGGCTTTCTTCGTCAGAATGTGGCTCTTGAAAGCCTTGGCCCTGACAATCTTGCCCGTGCCGGTTATTTTGAATCGTTTGGCGGCGGCACGATTGGTCCTGATCTTGGGCATTACGGATATCCTCCATTGACTCATATTTTTTGGCGTACAAAAAAGCATGCAGGCCGGGCACACAGACTCAAGCCCAACCGCGCGAAAAGGCAACGCACAACGGGCCGGGCGAAAGGCCGAACTTCCACCCGCCAAAGCACAAAAATAACAGTTTATTTAGGACTTAATCAAGAGTCAACAAATTACGGTAGATTTTATGAATTTTTCAAGATTTCGGGGCCAGAATCATTATCAGGTTACGGCCTTCCATCTTAGGGTGCTGTTCAATTACGATTTCGTCCTTGAGCTCTTCCCTTATTCGTTCCAAAACTTTCACGCCCTGATCGGAGTACGCGATCTCCCTCCCACGGAAAAGTATCGTTACCTTCGCCTTGTCCTTCTGGGCGAGAAAACGCTTGATATGGCGGATTTTCACCTGCAGATCGTGCTCGTCGGTCTTCGGACGAATCTTTACCTCCTTTACCTGGATCACGGTCTGTTTCTTTTTCGCCTCCTGGGACCGCTTGTTCTGCTGGTATTTGAATTTTCCGTAATCCATTATCTTGCAAACAGGGGGCTCGGCATTAGGGGCCACTTCAACGAGATCCAGATGCTCCAGCGCGGCCAGTTCCAACGCCTTTCTGATTGGAATGATCCCAAGCTGCTGGCCGTCATGCCCAATCACCCTGACTTCCGGCGCTCGAATTTTCTCATTCACATTGGTCTGTTTCTCCAGTGTCGTTTCTCCTTCTGATTAGTGTTTATTCTTTCTACAATAAATAAACTGCCGTTTCGTTTTCAAACAATGCCCAAACCAACACGTCCCATGCTGGACTCGAGGCACTCCTTTTCCACCAGATCGGCAAACTGAGGCGGAGTCATAAGACTAACTTGCGTTCCGTCCCGCTTCCTTGGCGCGATTGCCCCCTGCTCGACTTCTTTGTCCCCGATAACGAGCATGTAAGGGACTTTCTGCATCTGGGCTTCACGAATTTTATAGCCCAGCTTCTCGCTTCTCGTATCGACATCCACGCGAACGCCCCGGCTCCGCAGCTCCTCGCAGACCGCCCGAGCAAAATCGAGCTGCGCGTCGGTAACGGTAACGATCATCGCCTGCACGGGAGCCAGCCATACCGGGAAAGCCCCCGCGTAATGTTCAATGAGGACCCCCAAGAAGCGCTCAATGGCGCCAAGGATCACGCGGTGTACCATGACCGGCCTGTGCCGGGCGCCATCCGGCCCGATGTAAGTCAGATCGAATCTTTCGGGCAGGGTGAAGTCACACTGGATGGTGGCACACTGCCAGCGACGGTCAAGGGCGTCTTTGAGCTTGACGTCGATCTTCGGCCCGTAGAAAGCGCCTTCCCCTTCGCAAATATGATACTGGAATCCCTTTTCATCAAGTGCTTTCATGAGAGCCGCAGTCGCTCGCTCCCAGTCTTCGTCCGAGCCAATGGACTTCTCGGGCCGGGTACTGATTTCCATCTCGAAGTCGAATCCGAAGATCCCCATCACGTCGATAACAAAATCAATAATGCCCTTGATTTCATCATTCAATTGGCCGGGCGTGCAGAGAATATGGGCATCGTCCTGTGTAAACTGCCGGACCCGAAGCAGACCGTGCAGAACGCCTGACTTTTCGTGCCGGTGCACCGTTCCAAGCTCGAAGTAGCGGAGCGGCAGGTCGCGGTAGCTGCGGATCTTGGACTTGTAGATCAGCATATGCGACAGACAATTCATCGGCTTCACGCCGTAGGACTGCTCGTCTATCTCGGTGAAATACATATTTTCGCGGTAATGATCGAAATGGCCGGACCTTTTCCACAACTCGGTCTTTAGCAGAGTCGGGCCGACCACTATCTGATAACCGCGGCGCAGGTGCTCGCGTTTTTCAAAGTTCTCCAGAATATGGCGGATGAGCGCGCCCTTCGGGTGATAAATAACCATCCCGGCGCCGACTTCATCCGAGAAACTGAACAGATCGAGGTCCTTTCCCAACCGCCGGTGATCGCGCTTCTGAGCCTCTTCGAGGAAGGTGAGATACTTTTTTAGCGACTCCTTATCGAAAAATGCGGTCCCGTAGATGCGCTGGAGCATCGGGTTGTGTTCATTGCCGCGCCAGTAGGCGCCTGCAACGCTTGTGAGCTTGAAAGCCTTGAGAAAACCGGTGTGAGGAACGTGAGGACCGCGGCAAAGGTCGACCAGATCTCCCTGCTGGTAATAGGATACGACCGGATCGGCGAACCCTTCGAGAAGTTCGACCTTGTATTTTTCGCCAAGGCCGGAGAAAAAACCGAGCGCCTCTTCGCGGGGCACGTCCAGGCGCGAGAAGCGGAGCTTTTGCGAAGTGATTTCCTTCATCTTGGCTTCGATTTTTTCCAGGTCGTCCTGAGTGAACGGTCTGGCCACATCGAAATCGTAGTAGAAGCCGTTTTCGATTGCGGGGCCGATGCCAATGAGCGCCTCCGGAAAGATCGACTTTACAGCCTGGGCCATTACGTGGGCTGCGCTGTGCCTCAGGATTTCAAGCGCCGCCTGGGAATCGGTCCCTATCCCTTCCAGGGTCGCATCCTCTTCGACCTTGCGCGCCAGGTCCACCAACTGGCCGTTCAACTTTGCGGCAATCCAACCGCCGGGGGCGGGTCCCGCTTTGCCCAGAATCTCCGAAACCGTTGTCCCTCTGGGAACCGTTTGCTTATGCCCATCAGGGAGGGTGATCTCAATTTCTTTTAGCATTCTTCATTCCTGATGTCTGAATCTGCGACCCGGACCTGAAGGTCGCAACAAAAAAAGGCACCCCCACCATTTTGGAAAGATGCCTGAATGGAAATGACTGTCCATCGATGCCGATATATAGCTTCCTGCTGTAATCCAGGTCCAATTAGGCAGCCAGCCGAGTTATTAGACGAATCCGCAATCCTCGCTGCAATTTTTCAATTAACAGCCGCTGGTAGGCACGGGCGGTTTCGAACCGCCGGCCTCTACCGTGTCAAGGTAGCGCTCCCCCACTGAGCTACGTGCCTACTAAACTCTTGATCTATAACGACGCGGGCCAATTATGTCAAGGAAAACATCATTGTGCCGTATTGCCCGACCGGTCCCGTTCCAGGAGAGAAAGACCGTTCAACACGTACTGTCCTCCACTCAATATCGAAAAACCGGCCGTTGTGACGAACAGGGCCGTGTACATCCAGCCGGGGAATTCCAGAATTGATTTCCCAAGCAGTGTGAAAACCGTCCCCAGTTGAAAAAGCGTCGTCAGTTTGCTTGACACCAGGGGCTTTATCTCGAATCGCACCCGGCAGAATACCAGGATGAAAAATCCGCACAAAATTAAAAGGTCGCGGCCTACGGTTATTATGACCAGCCAGAGAGGTATTGCACCGATATGCCATAGCAAAAGAAACGAGGTTACGAGGAGCAACTTGTCGGCAAGCGGGTCTATATAGGAACCCAGGCGGCTTTTCTGGTTGAGGCCTCTGGCAAGCAGTCCGTCCAAGGCATCTGTCAAACCGGCGATGCAAAAGACTAAAAAGGCCGCATTCATATCATTTCTCAGCAGTAACAGGGCAAGCAGAGGCGTCAAGAAAATGCGTGCCAGCGTAAGCATGTTCGGTATGGTCATTTGGTTTCAGCCTGGGCGTTTCCGGGAGGAGCAAACGATACTTTCATGGTCTGCGTCTCTGTTGAATAGGATTCTATCCGGACCGTCGCACCGCTCGGAAGCGCAGTCCCGCTCATTTTTAATATGTAGTCCCCACTAACCCCGTCGAGCTTCACGACGCCTTGAGTGGACCCTATCTCCAGGCTGGTTATCTGCATATTTTTGAACTGCTCGCGGAGAATGCCTTCCAACTCTTTCCAATATAAGTACTGAGCGGAGGGCAGATAAACAGTGAGCGGGCCAACACTTCCCGGTTGAGATGAAGCAACTTCCTGCCCTGGACCTGCAGAGTCTGCTCCACCCCGCTGCACTCCTCCGGCCTGTGAGCCGCCAAGCAGACTGCTCAGTTGTGGAGCGACCTGCGCGGCAAGCTCAAGTGCCCCTTCCTGATTGGAAATGTCCTCAATACTCTGAGTCTTGTGAAGTTCGAATTCCGATTTGCCCTGGCCGATTCTGATCACGCGCAGACTGGCGTCGAGCCACGCCTGCTTGCTGTTGCGGTCCTGCATGTAGGAGACCTTGCCGACTACCACGTCCTGGATGCCAAGCCCCTCGGCGAGCGAGATCACCTGAGAAGAAGGGACATTTCCGGACAGATCCATCCTCACAGAACCGGGCTGGGGGAGCAGGATGGAAAACTCAAGATCCTCCATTTCCTTGCCCAGGCTTCGCGCAAAAAAGGAACGAACATCGCTGCCATCGGTCGGGACCTCCCATTCCTGTTCCCATTTTTCCGGAACGACCCAGAGGATTTCCCTCCTTGTGGCCGCGATTCCGCGGGAAGCCGGCCGGCTTGCGCCCGGCGCGATTATCGGGGACTGAGAGGCTTCTTCCACCGGGGGCTTCGAATCATCGGGTTCTACGGAGGGTTCGGCATCCTCTTCATCCTGATTATTATCATCCTCTGATGCGGCTGCGGCGGCGTTGAGGACAGGCGAAGAAGCAGCCGGTGCAGGGGGCTTCTGCTGGGCCACGAGAATCCCTGATTCCTCCAGCCCTTTCTTGAGCGCGTCCATGGAGACGGTAACCTGCCCAACCACCTGAAACATTCCGTCGGTCTGACTTTGGGAAATAACCTGGTAAGAGTCGATATATTTTGAAGGCTTGGCCAGCAGCTTCTTTTGGAGATCCGAAAACTGTGTACCCATTTGCGTCGGGCTGAGAAATGAGGCTATCGCCTGAGTAAGCCCCTGGGCCATAAAATCCTGGATCGCCTGCTGCTGGCTCTTCGCATGGTCCTGCGGGTCATCGACGGCCTGTCCGTGGCTGAAAAAAGTAGCCGGCTGAGACCCTGCGGCAGCAGGATTAGACCCCAAGATAGTCAAAATGGGAGTCAGAAGCAAAACAACATAAACCGGAACTGTTATGATATATTTCTTCATTAGAGGTTGTCTCCGGCATTGTTTAACAATTTCCGAGCGTTTTGGCTCAAATTTTCCATTTTAGTCGATTATTTGCTACCATAGAAGCGGCTCAAGGAAAAGGAGAAAAACATTGCATTCCCTACCGGAAACTTGCTTAGTACGCACCTGCCTGATCGACCCCTACCAGATCCATTACCTCAGATTCATCATTGAAGCATATCCCGGAATGGCCGTCGTATCCACTTTAGACTCAACGCTTGGGTTGGTATCCATAGCGATTGCCCCCGGATGCGAGCCGGATATCCTCTTGATACTCGAATCCGAACGTGAAACTCTGAAGCTCATCGAAGTTGATTCGAATTCCGGGGCGTAGGTTATGCCCGATTTTAGTTAATCGATTCACAAACTTATCTGTGATTGCCTTTCTGGGCCTGATTCAATGCCAACCCCTTCGTATTCCGATAGTGGGTATCCGGCCGGTTGCCGGTTGTCCACAAGCCTCAATTTCCTTGCTACAGGGCTATATATTGTCTAAAAAATCTTTATGCAGGCGGAGTGATCGGCCGTTTAAGTAGATTGTAATGTTCCGCGCCCGTGAAATATTTCGAAGAATTGAGTTTGCATGAGCACTCGCCGCAAGTTACATTGTGGCCACAGTCGCTTTTTCCTTTAAACCGGGCATGGGCACGACCTGAGATCGTACGCTCCCCGGGGGGGCCTTTACCAACAAAGCACACAGAAATGAGTGAGATTGTGCAGCCAATCAAGGAAACGGAAAAACACCAGGCACAGGCTATACAAATAGAGGTTTTCAAAAAAGGCCAGCCGATAATCTCAGAGGGGCAGGATATCCCCCTTTTTTTTGTAATCCTGAGTGGGCAGGTGGTGCTGAGCAAGAAGGGAAAGACAATCACGGCACTTGACGAGCAGGATACATTTGGCCTGGAGGGCCTCTTGCTGAAAAAGCCCTGCTCCTACGCGGCTCATGCGCTGAATGAATGCAGAATAGCGAAGTACGGACCCGAAGCCCTTGATCATTTTATCCATGAAAACCCCCGGATGATTGAGAATGTGCTCAGGTCCGTCGTGCACCAGCTTACACAGACGGTGTTCAATCTGCTGGAAGCTCCCGAACCTTTGATCGCAGATGAGGAGCACGTTTGTTTTTATCAGGACGGCGAGGTAATATTAGGGGAAAATACCGGCGGGACTGAGTTTTACCGCCTCGTAACGACCCAGGGTGGACTTCGGGTAACCAGGGCCGGAAAAGAAGTCACCCTTATTTGTAAATCCGGTGAGTTTTTTGGCCTTCCCGGTTCCCACGCCGGCGCCCGCATAAACAGTATAGGCCAAAGTGTCGTCGAGAAATACAGTACCGCCGACCTTGATATCATTATTAGAGATTACCCGGAAGCAGCCCGTCAAATCATGCACACGCTGATTGAACGGCTCTCGGACATGGAAGCTGAGAGAGATTGACCATACCGGAAATGGAGAGTGGAAACTCGATGACTCGGAGCCGAAAATGCCCTGATGCTTCGTACCACACCGTCTCCGCATCTCCCTCTCCCTGTCATTTTTCATATTACCTCCCTTCAGTCTGAGCGGGGCAACAGGTCTTTATGCCGAAAACTCCCATCCATTCGGACAGTCCCCGCGGTTTATACGTCCGCACGTTCGGCTGTCAGATGAATGAATATGATTCGTTGCGAGTCCAGCGGCTGCTGGCGCCGCTAGGGTATGTGCCTGTCGATGACATCGGCAAAGCTGACGTCATTTTTCTCAACACCTGCTCGGTGCGCGAGAAAGCGGAACAGAAGGTCCACTCTTTTATCGGAAGCCTGCGCCGGCTCAAAAATATAAAACCGCACCTCAAGATTATAGCGGGGGGCTGCGTGGCCCAGCAGCTCGGCGAGAAACTGCTCGACAGGTTCGATCACCTCGATATGGTTATAGGCACGATGGGGGTGCAGTCTGTTGCGCAGATGCTGCAACGGGTCCAGGAAAGCGGCCGCAGGCTTGCCTGCCTGCCGGAACAAGATAGTGGCAGCCCTGAGCCCGAAGGCCCGGAAATCTTTACGGAGGCTGGCGTAACGGCGCCAGTCACCATAATGCAGGGCTGCAACAATTATTGTACGTACTGCATAGTCCCCTACGTGCGGGGTCCGGAAAGGAGCAGGCGGACAGGCGAAATTCTTGAAGAGATCAAGCGGCTGGAAGAATCCGGCGTCCGCGAGGTCCTTCTGCTTGGCCAGAATGTGAACTCATACGGAATGGGACTCGACGAAAATACATCCTTCGCCGATCTTCTCCGGCACATCCGGAAGGAAACCGGGATTACACGCATAAGGTTCACAACTTCCCACCCAAAGGACCTTACGGATGAACTAATGCTCTGTTTCGCCGAAGTGGATTCGCTTTGCAAGCACCTCCACCTACCCGTGCAGTCAGGTTCGGATAGCATACTTGCCCGCATGAACAGGGGCTATACGGCTGCGGAGTACTTGGAAAAAATTCGTCGCCTTCGCCGAATTTGTCCTGAAATCGCGCTTACCTCCGATATTATCGTCGGCTTTCCCGGCGAAACCGAAGAAGACTTCACAAGTACGATTGACTTGCTCGAAAAAGTCCAGTTCGACAATCTCTTTTCTTTCCGGTACTCAGACCGCCCGAAGACTAGAGCCGCCTCATTTCCCGGCAAAGTGGACCCCGAGGTGGCAGCGCGCCGGCTGCTCCAACTTCAGAGCTACCAGGCCGATGTTGCACTCCGAAAAAATCTTGCTGAGGTCGGCTCGATACGCGATGTGCTGGTCGAGGGGCCAAGCAGAGCCTCCAACGGACAGATGACGGGACGCACATCCCAAAACAGGGTCGTCAACTTCGAAGCGCCTTTATCATCGACAGGACAAATTCTTAGCGTGAAAATCGCATTTGCGTATTCTCATTCCCTGAGAGGAGATGTTATAGTTCTGCCGAAAGCCGCAGACTGATGGAAATCGGTAACCCGTCAACTCTACCTAATCGAGCCCGGGAGTCAACCGCGGCGAATGATTGGAGGAAAGCATGTTCAGGCAGATGAAAGTAACCGGGTTGGTAATGGATCCCCACTCGAATACGCCGATCCTGGTTCTCAAAGACATTGCCGACGAGACTACGCTTCCGATCTGGATAGGCCTGCTCGAGGCCACGGCAATCGCTACCGAACTCGAGAACATCCAGTTTCCGCGGCCAATGACCCATGACCTGATACGGGCACTTTTCGACCACCTGAAAGTCAAGGTGGAGCGCATAGAGGTTAGCGAGCTGAAGAATAATACCTACTACGCTCTTATCCACATCCGTAACGGCGAACAGGTCAGCTATATCGACTCACGGCCAAGCGACGCCATTGCAATCGCACTGCGGACAAATGCGCCCATTTTCGTAAAAGATGAGGTTATTACCAAATACCTCCAGTCCGACGAGGCCAAGCCCTCCTTTGACGAAAAAAACAAGGAGCAGTGGACGGAAATGCTCGATAAACTCGATCCCTCCGATTTCAGCAAGTACAAAATGTAATATTACGGGCAGTGTTGGCTTGACCGACTGTCCACCCGCATCCTACACCTTCCATAATAAATTGAAAAAACGGCTGGATTGTGACAACCTTTCTTGATGCGACCCTAAATAATGCTGTCGCGGTGGGAATGGAACTCTTTGTTTGGAGCAGCCATGAAGATGGATACGGCACGCTTGACAGGTCTGATTGAAGCTGCGAGAGGGCAGCGGCCGGTGGACCTTCGCATAAAGGGATGCCGCCTGGTCAATGTTTTTTCCGGGAAGATCGAGACTGCAGACCTGGCGATTCATGACGGGTTCATTGCCGGATGGGGTGACTACGAGGGCAGGGAAATTGTCCAGGCAGATGGAATGTATGTGTGCCCGGGTTTCATAGACGGACACATTCACATCGAAAGCTCTCTTCTCAGCCCGGCCAATTTTTGTGCCACGGTCCTGCCATGGGGCACGAGCGCGGTGGTGGCGGACCCGCACGAAATAGCAAATGTGCTCGGCCTGAACGGAATTCGGTATTTCCTCGAGTGCGCACGAAATCTTCCCCTGGATATTTTTCTCAATCTGCCGAGCTGCGTTCCTGCTTCTCCTCTGGAGACTTCCGGGGCCAACCTCAGAGCGGTGGATCTCCAATCTCTGCTCCCTGACGAAAGGCTGCTCGGCTTGGCGGAAATGATGAACTTCCCGGGTGTGATTGGGGCCGACCCCCAGGTTACCGACAAACTCCTGCTTTTTCAGGAACTGGTCATAGACGGCCACTGTCCAACGCTTTCAGGCCGGGACCTGAACGCCTACATAGCTGGTGGAATCGGCTCCGATCATGAATGTACGGTTTTGGAGGAAGCGGCTGAAAAGCTCGCGCGCGGAATGGCGGTCATGATTCGTCAGGGAAGCCAGTCCAAGGATCTGGAGAAACTCCTCGGAATCGTAAACGACTCCACCTGGCCCCATTGCATGTTCGTATCCGATGACGTGCACCCCGATGACCTCATAAGCAAAGGCCACATGAATGCGATAGTAAACGAGGCTATGGCGCTGGGTATGGACCCCGTGCGGGCCATTACACTTGCTTCATGGACCCCCGCCAACTATTTCCGCTTCCGAAAGCGTGGTGCGCTTGCGCCCGGATACCTTGCCGATTTCAGTATCAGCCCGACACTTAATCCATGGAATCCCGTGCGGGTCTTCAAGAATGGAATCGAAACTGCGCGAGAAGGCGCAATTCTCACCGATCCTGCCGCCTGGCAAATGCCACCCTTGCCCGGAAGCCCCATGCACATCGGCAGGATAACCCCGGAGCAACTGCTCGTCCCGGCCAAAGCCGGTAAATTGCGGGTAATAGGGATCATGGAGGCAACGCTGCTTACGCGCAAACTTCTCATGGACCCCAAAATCGAAAACGGCTATGCTGTTTGCGACCCCGAACGCGATTTGCTCAAAGCCGCAGTCTACAATCGATACGTCCCCGGCAGGAGCCCTTCGGTAGGATTTGTCCACGGCCTGGGGTTGAAAAAAGGAGCTATTGCCACTTCAGTTGCGCACGATTCACACAATATCATTGCGGCGGGCGTATCGGATGCTGATATTATCGCAGTGGTTTCCGCTTTGAGGGATACCGGCGGAGGGATGGCCGCCGCCGCCGAAGGCCGGATCGAGATTCTGCCGCTCCCGATAGCCGGACTTATGTCCACGTCGCCTGCCAAAGAGGTATCGGACAGGCTGACAACGCTCAAAGCGCTGGTAAAAACCCAGGGGGCTAAACTCGACAATCCGTTTATGGCCCTCTCTTTTCTGTCGCTTCCGGTCATACCGGAGTTAAAACTGACCGACCTGGGGGTGGTTGAAGTTTCGAGCTTTTCGCACGTTCCCCTCTTTGAGGAAGTCTAAGCGGTGAAAGGCTTTCAAGTCTGCCTTCAGATTTGCGGGTTTCCAGGAATTGCTTAACGGCGTTTCGCAATCTTAACTCAATGTAATGCCATTCAAATTTACCAGGAGGACACTTATGACTACGCTTTCCTGCCATTCAGTAAGTGATGTGGTCGATTTTGCAATTGAAAAGGAAGAAAAGGCGATGGAATTTTACCGGAAATGCGCCGAACGCGCAAATAATCCGGGAATAAAAGATTTCTTCAATGAAATGTACACCGAAGAGCAGCGTCACAGAGATATGCTCAAGAACCTGGATTCGCTGAACCTCGACAAGATGAAGCTCGAGAAGGTAGAAGACTTGAAGATTACCGATTACCTGGTCGACGTCCCTTTTACCGAAAAAATCACCTACCAGGAAGCCCTTCTCATAGCCATGAAGAAAGAAGAAAAAGCCCACGCCTTCTATTCGGGGTGGAAGGACAAATGCATGAGCGAAAAGGCTTCCAAGCTCTTCCAGGTACTGGAAAACGAAGAGGCCAAGCACAAACGCAAACTCGAAAGCCTCTACGACGAGGAGATTCTGGCCTGGGATTAAAGTCGCCGAAGTCAGTCTTAAATTCATGTAAATGAGGGAGGCGCAAGCCTCCCCTTTTTTGTAAGCTGCGAGGCTGAATCGATCACACTTTCGAGACCATTTATAAAGTTTGTCTCGAAAAGATCCGATCACATAAACTGTGAAGAGATTCGAAGGCAGCTCCAACTGACTGGACCGCCGGGTACGCTTTACGCATCAGACCATTGCGGCGGATGCGGGAAGAATTATAATTTATATCTGAATCCGTAGCTTATACGAAGATCACGGATTAATGTTGTGTGCGAAAGGAATCGCAATGCGCGACGAGCCTCCAAATTTCCCTGACCAGGAAACGCTCGAAAAAGAACTCAGCGACTATTTGTCAAAGAAATATGGCTATCGGATCAAGGTTATTTCACCGATGATGGCCGCCGAGCATTCCAGCGATCCAGTCGAGAGCGAAAAGAAAACGGGTGGGATCGAAAAAATACGGTTCGACATGAAACCGGAAGAGATGGAGTCTTATCTGAATCAGTACGTAATTCGGCAGGACGAGCCAAAAGCCATTCTGGCCACAAAAATCTGCACCCACTACAATCGGATAAGATACCTCCAGACGCTCGCCAGGTTCGGAACGGAACCGATGGTGGGGAGGATAAAGAACAATATCCTTCTGATCGGTCCGACCGGCGTCGGCAAAACATATCTGGTCAAGCTGATTGCCCAGAAGCTCGCAGTACCCTTCGTTAAGGGTGACGCCACGAAGTTCAGCGAAACCGGCTATGTAGGGGGAGACGTCGAAGACCTCATCCGGGAGTTGGTGATCCAGGCTGATGAGGACATCGAACTCGCCGAGCATGGAATCATTTACATCGACGAAATCGACAAGATCGCCTCCTCACAGCACCTTATCGGCCCGGACGTCTCACGGACAGGAGTGCAGCGGGCGTTGCTCAAGCCAATGGAAGAGACTGAAGTGGACCTCAAGGTACCGCACGACCCGGTCTCTCAAATGCAGGCGATCGAGCAGTACCGAAAAACGGGAAAGCGCGAAAAGCGCACCGTTAATACGAAAAATATTCTTTTCATTATGAGCGGCGCTTTCAACGGTCTTGCCGAGATAGTTAAAAAGAGGCTCCAGAAGCAGGAAATCGGGTTCGGGGCCCAGATCCACAGCCGTGAAAACGATATGCGGTTTCTCAAGCAAGTCAAGGCCGAGGACCTGATTCAATACGGGTTCGAAAGCGAATTCGTGGGCAGAATCCCTGTGGTTGCCGTCCTCGAATCGCTCGAAGTGGAGGATTTGCATCAGATTTTGAAGAACCCCAATAACCCTATCATTAACGGGAAGAAGGAAGACTTCCGGAGCTACGGAATTGATATCCAGTTCGAGGATGAAGCGCTGCGCATGCTTGCCGAAAGGGCCTATCCGGAGAATACCGGCGCGCGCGGTCTAGTCAGCGTGCTCGAAAGGGTCATTTTGCCCTTTGAAAAAAAGCTCCCCTCATCGCCAATCCGGCATCTTGCCATTTCAACAGGTGTTGTTGAAAATTCCCAGGAGGAGCTTGATCGCCTGATCGAAGACCCCGAGGGGTCCGGCAATCTTGAAATCTATCAGAAGCTGATCGAAGAAGAAAAGGCCGCGATCCGAAACAAGGTCTTCAAAATAAGGAAAGATTTCGCCGACAATCATCCGCTCGTTTTCACTCCCGACCGGACCGATGTGGTGATAAATCATCACGTCAAGACCGGAATACCGGCGGAAGCTGTTTTTAACGAAGTTCTGTTGCTCTACAACCAGATCAGGATGTTCGAGGCCGATTTCTATGAAAAGCATGGGTTCAAGATTCATTTCAATGAGCAGGCAATTAATGAGATCATCCTGCAGGCGCTCGCAGGGAACGAAAGTGCAACTGCGATATGTCTGAGGATTTCGGTGGACTATGATTACGGATTCAGGCTTATCGCAGATCGAAGCGGACAAACCCAGTTCATCATTCCCAGGGAGGCCGTAGTCGACCACCAGAAATACCTCGATGAACTGATCCGTCAAAGCTACAAGCTATATCCTTTGAGACCTGGTGAACTCAGCAAGGAGATCAAATAGCGGAGAATCTTTCAGATCGTAGAAGGACCCGGCGTCCCCTGCGACATAAGAGTAGACCCCGACCGGACCTTACGTGTTCCATGTGCCCCAATTCTATCGTAAATTGAGTTGCGCAAGCGCCTATGCTGGACTTTGGAGCTGTTGAGAGTTAAATATCTTCAGCTCGGAACGCGAGCGGCGGGCCTGCCCCGGACTCGATCCGGGGATGGCCGCTCAAACCCCGGGCAGCGTCTGAAGTCGTTCTTCAGCAAAAGGGGGAATTCAGCCTGACCCCGAGCAAGCGGGAGTTTCCGAATGGACACTGAATCAGCCTTCATCCGGGAGTTGCCGTGCGGATCGAACAGATATGAACCGGAGTATACATGATCGGTATATCAAAATTATACTGTGGTACGGTCGAACCTTCGGATGCTTTGCGCTATGGCCGCCACAGCGGCAAGCTGCCTTCCCACCTCCTCCAGTTCTCATCGGATAAAACGCCCGTAGTGGTCTGGAACGTGACTCGCCGGTGCAATCTCAAGTGTGTTCATTGCTACGCGCACGCAAGAGACGAGGAATTCTCGGGCGAGCTTTCCACGAGCGAGGGCAAAGCGATCCTGGATGATCTTGCCGCCTTCGGATCACCGGTAGTCCTTTTTTCGGGCGGCGAGCCCCTGGTCCGTCCGGACCTCATCGAACTTGCCGAGTATGCGGTCGGCAAGGGCATGCGCGCGGTGATCTCGACCAACGGGACCCTTATCAATCGGCGAATAGCGGGCGATCTCAAAAAAGTGGGCCTCTCATATGTCGGGATAAGCCTGGACGGCCTGGATGAAGTAAATGACCGGTTCAGGGGAGTCAAAGGCGCTTTCCGAAAGGCTATGGACGGTATCTTAGCCTGCCAGGACGCCGGAATAAAGGTCGGTCTTCGCTTTACGATGAACCGGATGAACGCGCAGGAGATTCCCGGCATATTCGACCTTCTCGAAAAACATGACATTCCCCGCGTCTGTTTCTACCACCTGGTGTACGCCGGACGGGGAAGTGATTTGATGAAGGAAGATCTCTCACACCAGGAGACGCGAGAAGCGGTTGACCTCATAATCGACAGGACCGCCGGCCTGTTTGGGCGCGGGAAGGCGAAGGAAGTGCTAACGGTGGACAATCACGCCGACGGCCCTTACCTCTACCTCAGGATGCTGCGCGAGAATTCCCCCAGGGCGGCCGAGGTCCTCTCTCTTCTCCAGATGAACGATGGCAATAATTCCGGGCGGGGAATAGGGTGCATCAGTTGGGATGGAAGTGTCCACGCTGACCAGTTCTGGAGGCACTATTCTTTCGGAAATGTAAAAGAGCGCAACTTCAGTGAAATCTGGACCGATCTCTCCAATCCGCTGATGAAGCGGCTCAAGGATAAGAAGCCGTACGTGAAGGGCCGATGCGCGGAGTGCAAATGGCTTCAAATCTGCGGAGGCAACTTCCGCGTCCGCGCCGAAGCCGCCACTGGCGACCTCTGGGCCTGCGACCCGGCGTGCTATCTGAGCAATGAGGAAATCGCAAAGTAGCCTGAAATAATTAGAAAGAGCTGATTGCAAATGCACTCGGGCGGACGTTGGCCGCCCGAGCCATTTTGGCCGGGCTTATACCCTGCGAGCGGCTTCTCATGCTATTGCTGTCCGGCTGGGAATGATTCCGGGGAGATTTATTTGCCTTTCCGCAGGCATGCATGATCTGTAAAGACGGAACGCGAAGATTTGACGTTCAGAAACTTTTCCTGCTGTCCAGCAGCAACGTTACCGGCCCGTCGTTTATGAGAAAAACTTCCATCATTTCCTGAAAGCGGCCCGTCTCTACTTTCGGCGTAAATTTGAGAAGCTCCTTTACGTAAAACTCATAAAGCGCCACGGCGATATCGGGCGGGGCGGCCGATGCGTACGAGGGTCTCCTGCCTTTACGGCAGTCGCCATATAAAGTGAACTGCGATATTACGAGAATCTCCCCTTCTATATCCAGCACCGAGAGATTCATTTTGTCAGCTTCATCGGAAAATATTCTAAGATGAACGGTTTTCTCGGCAAGATAGCGGGCATCATCCTCAGAGTCTTCGCTCCCGACGCCGAGCAGGACCAGGACGCCCCTGGAGATCCTCGACGCTTCAACACCCTGTGTTTTGACGCTCGCCTCCAGGACACGCTGAATTACCGCCCTCATCTACTCGCGCTCCGATGATGTACCGGAGACCGCATCGGGTCCGTTTTCCCAACGGTAGTAATTGAACAGTTCGGCGAAATTGATACCACAAGGAGCCTGGTTACTGTAATCCCGGTAAATTTTCTTCCTGCCGTCCTGAAGGTGCTGTGAACTGATGCCGTGCATGATTGAGAGCGAGGCTTCGATAAAGGCCGCGAGCTTGTCGCACGCGTGGATTACTTCGCCATCGATGGGGGAGTAGAGATCCTGGTTGTAGAGTTCCATCCGGGGTCCGGGAATGTCTTTCCTGACCTCACCATCCTCAATTATCCGGTTCGAGAATTCGTCCTGGATGAAATAGACCACCTCGTCGCGCATCGAGGGAGGAAGAAGCGGCAGAATGCGTTCCTCGAACTGCATTCTCTCATAATCTTTTATTATTTCGTCCAGACCCTCCACCGAAGTTTTCACCGGCGAGACAATATCACGGGTCAAGACCTCGGGGAGATCATGGAAAAGTCCGCTGAAAAAATTGTTGTACATACGTTTAGGACAGGCGCCGATCTCCAACGAACAAAAATAGGACATCATGGCCACTATCAGCATGTGTCCAAGAACCGACGTTTTAGGAACGCGCGGCGAATGGGCCCATCTGTGCTGGAACCGAAGCTGCGCGCAAAGATCTATAAAGCCGAAGGATTTCTTTCGCAGCGCGAGTTTCTGCACGCCAATAAGGTCGTAGTGATCCTCTATCTGGTTTTCGATCTCATCTTTCGTTTTGTCGATTCCATAGATGAATGGGGCTGTGTTGTAGATGATCTGAAATTCCCAGTTGGTGGCAAGATAATGTGCAGCTTTCAGTATCCTTTTTTCGAACCGTGCGTAGTTGCTGTCAAAGAGATATTTTCTGAAATTCTCCCTGAAATCTCCCCCCAGATTCTTGATGTCTTCATCTATCTTCTGAAGCACCAGGACATTGATCTCCCGCCCTTTTTTACTCATCAGCTTATGAAAGACGGGGGCCTTGATGTCGGTCAGTATGACCCTGGGGAAGAATTCGAAAATTCCGCCTTCGATCAGTTTCAGCCAGTCGATCTGGGCATGCCCTTCAGATTCTTCGAGCTTTCCGAGCACATAGGCGAGAATCATTTTATGCGCCTGTTTGTCCAGCTCGGTAAACTCGACGGGGCGAACGTGATCGTTCCACCTCTGAATGCTGGCCGCTTCATAGATCTTGTCCAGCAGATCTTTTGTGATCATGAAATTCCCCCTTCGGGAGCCATATATATCACCGAAAAGAAAACATTGGAACGTCCAAGCGGGAATGAGGTTGGATCTCCTTCAACAGCACCTCGAACAGCACCTCACCAGGAACCTCATATACGATGTGTTCTTTTTCGACTTTCATCTTTTGCCGGGATGCCTTACATATTGGGTTTAAGCCCAAACCAATCCAGGAGCGCAATTTGAAATCTCGAAAAAATGGTATTTTGCTTCACATTACCTCACTTCCTTCTCAATTCGGCATAGGGGACCTGGGAAAGGGTGCTTACGCTTTTGCCGATTTTCTCGCCGGCTCCAGACAAACGCTCTGGCAGATGCTTCCTTTAAGCCCTACATCTCCCGGCTGCGGAAACTCTCCCTACTGCAGTTTTTCCGCCTTCGCGGGAGACCCGCTGATGATAGCCCCGGACCTGCTCGTCCAGGACGGATATATCTCCTCAAATGACCTTAGCTTGGCCACCCCGTTCGATTCGGCCAAAGTCGATTATGTCAAGGCTGGAGCATTTAAGGAAAAGGTCCTCAGTATCGCCTATGAAAAATTCGGGCAAATGCCCGATGCCCAATGCAGGTATGAGGATTTCGTAAACGGCAACGCGAACTGGCTTGACGACTACGCCCTTTTCATGAGCCTCAAGGATCATTTCTCGGGCGCCCCGTGGAACGAATGGCCGCCGGAAATCAGGAACAGGACCCAACCGGCGCTGGATGAATGGACAGGAAAACTCGCCGGCAGGATCAAACGGGAAAAATTCATTCAGTTCCTTTTTTTTCAGCAATGGTCGGCACTGAAAAGCTACTGCAATCGTAAGCAAATTCAGATAATAGGCGACATCCCGATTTATGTGAGCTACGACAGCTCGGACGTCTGGGCAAATTCGGAGTACTTTAAGCTCGACGGTGACAGGAGACCGGTTTTCGTCGCGGGGGTGCCTCCGGACTATTTCAGTGCAACCGGGCAACTGTGGGGCAATCCTGTTTATTCCTGGGACAGGCTCAAGGAAACCTTCTATGAGTGGTGGATCAGGCGCATAGGACACAATTTGAATTATTTTGACATAGTTCGGCTCGATCACTTCCGGGGGTTCGTAGCCTACTGGGAAGTGCCTGCGGCCGAAAAAACCGCCGTCAACGGCAAATGGGTGGAAACTCCGGCCGGGGAGTTCTTCCACACGCTGCTGAGGCGCTTTCCCTCGATTCCAATAATTGCCGAAGACCTCGGTGTCATCACTCCTGAGGTCAAGGCAATCATGAGCGAATTCACACTCCCCGGAATGAAGATCCTGCTGTTTGCTTTTGGAGGCAATTCCGCCGAAAATCCCTACATTCCCCATAATCACGTGGAAAATTGTGTCGTCTACACGGGCACACACGACAACAACACGGTAAAAGGGTGGTTCGTGCATGACGCCTCCGCAGAGGAGAAGGAAAACCTTAACGCATACTTTGGCAGCGAGTTCGACGAAAATACTGTCGCCGGGCAACTTGTGCGCACTGCCATGATGTCGGTTGCCTCAACCGTGGTGATTCCGCTGCAGGACTTTCTAGAACTGGGGGCGGAGGCCCGTATGAACACTCCCTCGGTCCCCTTCGGCAACTGGGAATGGAGAGTCAGCGCCGAACAGTTGACCCCTGATCTTGTCGAAAAGATTGCGGATTTGACCAGAGTTTACGGGAGGGCATAGCGGGGCCGCGCAACGCTGGAATAATCCCCGGGCCACGCCAGGCGCCAATTTACCCGCTAGGCATAATGACACGAAATGGTCTGATTTGGTCGGATTTGGTCCACTTTCCGGATTTTTTTCGATGAAACCCGGTTATGCGAAGACTCGCATGCGCGAAGTGTTTGTTACTACGAAGAACAGGAAGACGAAACCGCCTGCTTAAATGAGTAGATTACTCACTTGTGCAAAAAATCAGCCCAGTAGCTTATCGACTTGCTCTTTCCGAAGGGGTTCGACGAGCACTGAAAGCGCAGCCCTCTTGAAACTCCCGAGCGAGACGAAAATCAAGAAGGCGTAGGTCAGCACGGAAGGGCGCGCAGGACAGACGGCAATGAAGCTTTCTCACGCGTCGTCATCGACTCACAGCCCGTGGATCGCCGCTAGCTAGGAGATGTAGCATGGCAGGGCTTCTTATCCATCCAGGCGAGCATCTGGCCGATGAGCTGAAGGCGCTCAACATGAGCGCAAGCGTGCTTGCGAAAGAATTGGGCGTGCCGACGAACCGGCTGTGAGCAGTGCCTTGAACCGCTTGGGTCTGACGATCACAGCAGCGGCCGAGGGGCTTGGCGTAACGCGCAAGGCGCTGTCCGAGCTGGTGAACGGGCATAACGGCGTATCGCCGGAAATGGCGATCCGCCTGTCCAAGGCGTTCGGGAGCAATCTCGAGACCTGGCTGCACCTGCAACTGCAATATGATCTGTAGCACGCCGAGCCGCGCGCCGGCAGCATCAAGGTGACGCGTTTCCCTGAGCACGCGCCTGCGTAGCCCACGTGAAGTGAGAGGGCGTATCCGCCGCAAGATCGGCTATAATGGAGTTTACTTAACTTTTGAACGAGCTTAGCCGTGTAGCGAAGGAAATAAATGGCCAACTATCACCCAAGGCGAATTTTGGGCAAATGGCGCGAAGGGTTTGCTCTCGACATCCACACTATATCGAGCATACCCATCGGCCACAATGAGTATGGCCACATGCAGTACGACACCGCGAGATCCGAGCTTGGAGAACTTTTGTACAGACTCAAGTTCAAGTCTGATGATACGGTTGTTTCCGAAATCGCCGATGCGGCCGCCGCGTTCGTAAGAGAGTGGAAAGCAGGCGTGGAAATCCTAGTTCCTGTCCCTCCATCAAGCCCCAGGGCTCTACAACCCGTGCCCGTTCTTGGTAATGCCCTGAGCCAGCGGTTAAATATTCCCCTCATCGATTGTGTGAGAAAAACTCGTGATGCGCCACAGCTCAAAAATGTTTATGATCTCGATGAGCGGTTGTGTCTCCTGGACGGTCTTCATGCTGTCGATGCTTTTGCTACAAGCGGCAGAAAGATATTGCTTTTTGATGACCTCTACCGGTCAGGGGCAACGATGAACTCAATCACGACTCTGCTCTATGACGAAGGCAAGGCCTCCGATATTTTCGCTTTGACGATAACACGGACGAGGAGTCACCGATGACAAAGGTGTTCATAGGCGGTTCACGGAGGGTTTCCCGTCTAAGTGAACCGGTCCTGATGCGGCTGGATCGGATCATCGAGAAAGGGTTACCTGTTATTATAGGGGACGCAAACGGAGCCGATAAAGCCGTCCAGCAGTACCTGAACAGCAAAAACTACCTGAACGTTGAGGTTTTTTGCTCCGGGCACATCTGCCGGAACAATATAGGGAATTGGAAAGTGCGAAAAGTATCGTCAACTGCGCGCAACAAGACTTTCGATTATTATGCCACGAAAGATCGCACCATGGCCGATGACGCCGCGGTAGGCTTCATGGTGTGGGACGGGAAAAGCAAGGGAACGATCCTCAATGTCTTCAGGCTTATGAAACAACAGAAAAAAGCTGTTGTTTACAACGTTGCAGAAAAACACTTCTACGAGTTTAAAGCACTTGCGCACTGGGAAGAATTTATTTCCCGTTGCGGCGGCGAGCTTCGCAATAAGGTAGAGCAACAGGCGGCACTTGAGGATCAAGAACGTGGCTCCCTATCGCCACAACCCTTCAAACCGGGCCTGGTTGCCACATAGGCCGCGACGTGGAGCGGGCGCACCAGGGTAGGGGGCCTGCTGGAGCAAATTGCCGCAGCCTCGGTCAATCTCCAGCTCGCCGCGATCCGGATGCTATTTGACTTAAAAAACGGAGATTGGGGGGGGAAGAAGAAAGTCGTCCGCATCAACATGAAGGAGCCGCCCGTGGGAGATGCGTCGGCCAAAATTGATCCAGGAAAGAATGGATCTCATCAGCCCGCCTTCCAAAGATACGAAGAGTGTTCTTTGCGTGATCCTCACGGTGCATACCTCTATACCCCAATCAGGTTCCGGCAAATACGCGGTCCAGTTCGTGAGCAAGCGTACACCACAGAGCCGCAGAGGACACCGGGAAAAGCCTTTTAAGACAGGATTTCCAGAAACCGCAGGGAGAGATACTCTTGAAGATCGCATCCAGTAAGTCGATCAGAGGGAAAAATGTAGCCGCAACAGCAACATCTTTTTCCGAAGAGTCATCGCGTAATTTTCATCCATCACGGGAAATACTCACTACCGGGACACCGCGAAAGAATCCCCGTTACGAGAGCGAGGGCAGCTCGATCCGGAAATCCGCCCCCGTGCCGTCGGGTGGTGCGAGACTGACATTTCCTCCATGCTCCTCGATTATGCTCCAGACGATGTAGAGCCCAAGACCGGTTCCCTTCGCCTCGCCTTTTGTGGTGACGAATGGATCGAAGATCGTTTCGGATATCGTATCGGGTATTCCGGAGCCATTGTCTTTTACCTTGATGTTTACGCAGCCGTTTACGGGGACCGCATCGACGCGGATAAGCCCCGTTTGGTCTGGCATTGCATCGATGGCATTTGCAAAAAGATTGATAAATACTGGGAAATCTTGCGCCGGTTACATGAGATTCGGAGGCCGGGGGGAATGGAAACCTCGATTGACACCCCATGCTTGCATTAGATGTCTTAAACTTTAACTCGACAGGGGCGAGTTCATGGAACTCACCCCTGCTTGTTGGGTTGGCCTAGAATTGTGAGATCTCCGTATCGTCAAAAGGGATGACCCTCTCAGGACTGGGTCCCCGTTTGCCGGAGCGGGCCGTATCCTTTCCGTTAGCGCTGACATTCCGGTTTCTCCCTTTGAGCGGGAATGCCTGTGCTGTTTTTTTGACCGCTCCGATCAGGGTCTTTGTACCTTTCGCCGGCCCGGCATACTCTTGGGTCCGATTGCCGTTCCCGCCCCCTACGAGCGTAACCAGGCCCTCTACAAATTCTTTCATTCGCGTGGCCTGGGCATTCATTTCCTCGGATGCGGAAGCCGATTCTTCGGCATTGGCGGCATTTTGCTGGACCACCTTATCCATCTCGCTCACAGCCTTGTTCACCTGCTCTATGCCCTGGGCCTGCTCCTGAGAGGCGGCAGAGATTTCGCCGACCAGTTCGCCGGATTTGCCAACGCTTGCCGTCACTTCGCCAAATTCCTTATCTGTCTTCTCTACCAGTTCCGAACCTTCCTTGACTTTCTTAACCGTGCTTTCAATGAGGTTGGCGGTGTTTTTTGCAGCTTCCGCAGCCCTGAGCGCAAGATTTCTCACCTCGTCCGCCACCACCGCAAATCCTGCCCCGGCTTCTCCCGCTCTGGCGGCTTCCACTGCTGCATTGAGAGCAAGCAGATTTGTCTGAAAGGCGATTTCGTCAATTGTTTTGATGATTTTGGAGGTCTCTTCACTTGCCCTGGATATCTCTTTCATTGAGGTTGTCAGATTTCCCATCGATTGACTGGCCCTCGCTACGGTGCCTTTGGTTTCCGCCATCAACTGATTGGCATGACTTGCGTTATCCGCATTCTGTTTGGTCATTGAGGACATCTCCTCAAGAGACGAGGAGGTCTCCTCGATGGCTGCCGCCTGCTCGGATGCCCCTTCGGCAAGCGTCTGGCTTGAGTTCGAGACCTCATCGGCTGCCGAGGCGATCTGATCGGCAGCATCGGAAAGGCCTTCTACCGCCCAGGTAATCGGCTTGGAGATTTTCCTGCCAAGGAAGAATACGGCTCCTGCGATCACAGTGAGGATAATAAAACCAATGAGACCCATTTTCTTCTGCATGGCCCGTATCGGCGCCCACACCTCATCAACGGGTTCTGTTGCCAGCACACCCCATCCTGTCAACCGGACCGGAGCATATCCGGCCGTTTTCTTCACCCCATCCAGAACATAGTCACTCACCCCGGACTCTCCCGCCAGGATATCTTTTGTTAGCTTCTCCATCCCCTGCACTGTCTTCAAGTCGAGCTTGAGAATAAGCTCCCGGTTAGGGTGAGCTATCGTGATACCGTTTTGATCGACCATGCAGGCGTATCCCGATTTTCCCACCTTGACTTTCGTTACTGCGTCTATCAAGTAATCGACCTTCAAGAGTACAGCGAGCACCCCCACAACTTCCTTTTGCTCTGTCATTATGGGACCGGCAATCGGTAAGATTAGTTTCCCCGATCCCTTGGAATTGGCCATGTCGCCAATGTTGTATTTTCCCTGTTTTGCCAGCTTGAAGTAGTTACGCTCACCAGCGTTTATTCCCTTGAGCTTGCCACCCAGGCTGTCTGCGAATGTAACCCCGTTCACGTCCAGAACCACAATCGCTTCGTAGTTTTCACCTACGTAGTTCTGCGTACTCGCAAGTTTTCGCTGAAGGCTCTCAATCTGGGCCGCTGCGCTTTCTGTCCCCTCTCTTGCTGCTTTAGTGGCCGTATCGACGGCATTATTGCCGACCGCGATCTCTTTGACCATATTCATCTCATGCGTGAGCGCGATCTGGACCAGTTCAGCAATGTCCTGAGCAGTTTTTTGCACCTGAGTCTTTGAGCTGGCTTCGATTTCGGCCGCGGTGTCAATTGTTGATACAATACCCATGGACAGGACGGAGATGAGCACGATTGCAATTCCGCCAAACACTAACTTCCGAGTGAGAGTAAGCTGCTTCATTTGAATTCCCTTTGGTTGCCGGTATCAGATCGATATCATGAATCTTTCTGCCATCGTTACTTCCTGAAGCTTTTGTTCTTTCAATACTTTTCCTCTTGACCATTTCCACTTTCAAATGGTCTTAAAGGACCAGATCGGCAAGAATGATTCGTTTCTGAAGTGCTTTCTTCTGAAAGATTCAGGATCGCTCAGGAATTTGCAGCAGGTATGGGGAATGCTCAGCGAAGAAAAACGCGGGAATTCAACGGCTCCAGATCAGGGCCTGGGCGGCGGTTTGGGCGAGCCGAACCAGCCAGTAGGGGGCAAAACCCGCGACTACAATCACAACCGCTGATGCACCTGCAAGCAGCGTCTTTGGGAAAGAGACGCTAAGGGGCGGCAGTTCTTCGGCGGGTTCCAGCAGGTAGGCGGCCTTGATTACGAGCAGGTAATAGTAAAGCGATATAACCACATTTATCATGGCGATGATAACCAACGCTACATAACCTTTTTCGATGGCCGCGACAAAGACGAGGAATTTTCCTGCAAATCCTATTGTCGGGGGAATGCCTGCAAGGCTGAAAAGCGATACCATAAGGGCCAGGGCCATGATTGGAGATCGCCTGTGCAGCCCGGCCAGTTCTTCTATCTGCAGGTTACGGCCGTCTGAAGCAAGTTCCACAATCACCATAAAAGCGGTGAATTCCATCAGCAGCAACGCAAGCGCATAGAATATGGCGCCGGAATATCCCGCAGGGCTTAAAACCAGTATCCCGAGTAATACATAGCCGGAATGCGCTATTGTCGAGAACGCGAGAAGCCGTTTGATGTCTTTTTGCACAATGGCGGCAAGGTTGCCCAGGGTCATTGAAACAACTGACAGGATCACCAGGCAGTGAACCAGGTAGACGCTGCCATGCCCCGCAAAGGCCACCACCCGCAGGATCACGGCAATTGCTGCGACTTTGGATGCCGTCGCGATGTAGGCCGCCACCTGGTTCGAAGCCCCCTGGTAGGTATCGGGCGCCCAGAAATGAAAAGGAAATACCGCAAGTTTGAAAAAGAACCCGCCAAGGGTGAACAGCAAACCGATTATCACACCCGGCTGGTTAATTATCCCCGGCAGCACGCGCGCCATATCGGTAAGGTAGATTGTCCCGGACGTGGAATATAGAAGAGCCATTCCGAAAAGCATTACCGCAGATGAGAAACTCCCGACCAGGAAATATTTTATTCCGGCCTCAAGCCCGTAACTCTGCTTTTGCCTCAACGCCACCATGATATAGAGGGAATAGCTCGAAACCTCCAGCGATATGTAAATCGACAGCAGATGGTCCGCGCTGACCAGCAGCATCAGCGCCATTGTGCCGGTGAACAGCAGGAAATAGAACACCTGATGGCGCCGCTCCCTTATATCGGTCATGTCGCCGCATATGCAGATAATCAGGAAAAGCCCAAGGGCCAGCAACACCTTGAAGACCTGCGAGAAAATGTCCAACCTGAATGCTCTTATGAAAAGATAGCCCTGCGAGCCTGCGGATACGAGGCAAACCAGTATACCCACCGATCCAAGGAAAAGAGCCGTCAGGTGGTCGCGCCGGGGATTTGGTTCGGCTACAAAAGAGAGCAGCAGGAACAACAGACCTGCGGCAAAGTAGAATATTTCAGGGCCGGCATTTGTCCAATTCATCTTGACAATCCATTCATAAACGGCACCGACGCAGTCCGGATAATGTCGAAAAGAAAAGACGGGAAGAAACCAACTATCAGCAGGACCGCAGCGAGTATTATCCGGGGAATTCCAAGCGACAGCGATATATCCGGCAGTTTCGCGAAGCGCTCATTTTCAGGGCCGTAGAAGGTCCGCTGCACTACGCGCAGCATGAAAAGAGCGGATACGACGAGCGCCAGCACCGCAATTACTCCAAGAACGGGATACGTTCTGAAAGCGGCAACAAAGACCACAAGTTCGCCCCAAAAAGGCGCCAGACCGGGAACACCTATACCCGCAAGGGCCGCAAAGATGAAAAACGCCGAGGCCACCGGCATGATCCTGCTGAGACCGCCAAGCTCAGGGATCAGCTTCGTATGAGTCCGGTCATAGATGTAGCCAACCGACGAAAACAGCAGGGCAGTCATAATGCCGTGAGCAAACATTTGAAACACAGCGCCGTTCAGGCCTTCTGCGGTGACCGTTGACAGGCCGAGGCCGACTACCCCCATGTGAGACACGCTGGAGTATCCGATTACATACTTTAGATCTGTCTGCCTCAAACCGGCAAGTACCCCGTAGATTATCCCCGTTGCAGCAAGCACGGCCATAAGATTGGCCCAGTAGACCCATCCAAGTGGACAGAGCATGATGGCCACCCGGAGAACCCCGAAAGCGCCGATTTTCATCAGAACGCCCGCGTGCACCATGCTTACTCCAGTGGGAGCGGCAACATGTCCGACCGGCGACCAGGTATGCAAAGGCCAAACGGCCGCAAGAATCCCAAAACCGAGAAAAAGAAGTATAAATGCGAACTTCTGAGCCCCCGGGCTCAATAGTCCCGGTTGCATGAGCGATACGATGGAAAACGTGTTCATGCCGGACTTTGCGTAAAGAAAAATGACGGCCGGCAGAATCAGGGCGCTCCCCGCCAGTAGATAGAGGGTCAGCTTCATGGCCCCGTATTCCTTCCGGGTCGAACCCCAAACCGCGATCAACAGGTACATCGGAAAAAGTGAGACGTCATACCAGACGAATATGAAGAAGAGGTCCAAGCTCATGAAAAGCCCGAATACGCCGGTTACCAGCAGGAAATAGAGGGCAAAGAATTCCTTTACCCTGGTCTCGAGTTCCCACATAGTGAGCACGCCCGTAAAGAAGACGATGCCCGTCAGCAGCAGGTTGGGCAGGCTGAATCCATCAACGGCGTTAAAATAATTGATGCCCAGAGATGGAACCCATGGGACGTTTTCCACGAACTGAAAACCGCCCAGGTCTTTGTCATAGGCCAGAAACAAAAACAGAGACAAAACCAGCGTAATCCCGGAGAAAACAGCGCTCACCCGCTTGATCAGCATCTTTCGGTCCGGCGGGATCAGCATAATAGCCAGCATACCGACAACACAGCTCAGCAGAATGGCGGAAAGATAAGGGAATGCGGCGGAAGCCATGCCCATCGCGCTATTTCCTCAGATTATCGGAAAGAAGAAGTAAACTGCAAGAAGGACCATGACGGCGAATATTACAAGCAGCCTGTACTGAATCATTCCCGACTGCAAAAAGGCGACTATGCGGCCGCTGTCGACTGTTGTACGGCACAGCTCATCTATGCTTCGGTCAATTACCTCGTTGTCATTCTGATAGCAGAGGAAGGATATTCCCCTGTCAATAACCCGGCTTACCAGCAGCCCATAAAAACGATCGATGTACCATCGTTCGGCGAAAAGTTCGTAGAGGAGCGGAATCCTCTCCACAAAACCGATTTGCTTTGCACCGCGGCGGCCGAATTCAAACCACGCCAGGGCGACTCCAATAGCTGCAAGACATAGCGCCGCCCCATGGGACCATGCAGAAGATCCCTCTTCGGAAGGGGCGCCGGCCATGATCCCGGCTTCGAGAAAACCTTTAATCGGAGTTTCAAAAAAGCCCAGAACAACTGTAATGGTTGCCAAAATAATCAGCGGCAATGCCATGGCCAGGTATTGAGATTCATGCCCCGCTTCGCCGTGATCAGAACCGTGAGAAACCGCTCCCGGTGCGGACGGTGCGGCGGGGCCGCCAGCCGGACTTAACGTCGCTGCCTCCGGCGGCTGGCCGAACTTCCCGGGGCTCTGCGCCGGACGCGGCAGCAGGAGGATAAAAATCATGCGGAAGGCATAATAGGCCGTCAGAAAAACCCCGGCCAGACCCGCCACCAGCCAGACAGGGTTAGGCAATTGGGCAAGGGTCCCTATTACGGCCTCCTTGCTGTAGTACCCGGACAAAGGTGGAAAACCGGAAAGCGCCGCAGCCGCCAAGACTATCGAAACGGTTGGGACCAGCATCCGCCTGGACCCAAGACGGCCGAGTTCATAGACGTCGTTGGTCCCGTACCGGTGAATGAAAACTCCAGAGCAAAGGAAGAGCAGCGCCTTGAATCCTGCGTGTGTGGTGAGATGAAAAAACCCGGCAAAATAGCCTCCCGCGCCGAGAGCCATTATCATGTACCCAAGCTGGCTAATGGTCGAAAAGGCCCACACTTTCTTGATGTCCCGGCTAACCATGGCCATAGTAGACGCCAGGAGCATACTGACGGTTCCGATTGCGAGAAAGACGCTCATGGCGGTTTGCGACATACTGAAAAAGGGGAACAGCCTTGCGAAGAGGTACACACCGGCCGCAACCATGGTCGCCGAGTGCAGGAGCGCGCTGACGGGGGTTGGCCCCTCCATTGCGTCGGGCAGCCATGTAAGCAGTGGAAACTGTGCGCTCTTGCCAACTATTCCGCCAAAGATCAGGAGCGCCGACAGGGTAAGGACCCCAGGGGAAATGGCCGACGCGGCCTGGCCGTTTAGATCCAGGATATTGAGATTGCCCGTGTGCAGGAACAGGATCAGGAATCCGATAAAAAACGCCACATCCCCTGCCCGGGTCATTACGAAGGCCTTCTTGCCCGCCTGGGTGGCGCTGAACTTCTCGTACCAGAAGCCAATGAGCAAATAGGACGAAAGCCCGACCAGCTCCCAGAAAATGTAGAGTTGCAGTATCGTCGGGGAGACGCTCAGGTTCAACATGGCCCAGGCGAACAAGGACATGAAGGCGTAATAGCGTGCAAAGCCCGGGTCACCGGCCATATACCCCAGCGAATAGACCTGCACGAGAAAGCAGATTACGGCTACGATCACGAGCATCAAGACGTTGAGATGATCGAGCAAAAAGCCGAACGGAATATCGAAACCGCTGGAGGCAAGCATCCTCACCGAGTATTGAACCGGTACGGTCATTTCCAGATTCAGCCCTAACAGCACGAGAGAACATACCAGCGAGACGGCAACGGCCCCGATTGATATACCGGCGGAAAGCTCGGGACGCTTCCGGGTGAAGATCAATATCACCAGAAAGGCGACAAACGGCAGCATGGTCGCCAGAGAAAGAATCATTATGGCCGCTGGATCAGAACTGGAGCCAACCATTTGTTTGCTTTACCTCAACAGGTTGAAATTGTTCGGATCGAAGGAACCTGTCTGCCTGAAAGCGTAAACAATTACCGCCAGGCCTACCGACACCTCGGTTGCGGCTACCGCCAGAATGAAGAGCACGAACGTCTGGCCTTCGAGATTCTGCCAACGCAACGCAGCCCCCACAAAAGCTATTGATGCGGCATTGAGCATGATCTCGATCCCGAGCACGATCATGATAAGGTTGCGCCGGACCACGGCGCAAAATACGCCCAGTCCGAAGATAATGCCGAAAACCACCAAAACATGACCAAATGGTACGATCATATTTCTTCCTCAACCCGGTTCTTGCGCCGGCCCAGCCCGAGGTGCAGCGCCCCGACGAGTGCAAGCAGCAGTAATGTCGAAATGACCTCTATGGAAAACCAGTGGTGCTCGAAAACATACAGGGCAAATTGTCCCGGTGAGGCCGTCAGAGCGCTCAGAGGGACCTGCGTACCCGAAGTCCGGAATATCATCGCTACTGCCACGGCCAGATAGATGAGTCCAAAGAGAGCCGCCGGTAACCACTGGCTCAGTGGAAACATGACCTCTCCGGGCGACTCTACCCGGATCATCATTACCACGAACAGGAATAACACCATTATCGCGCCCGCGTAGATAATCACCTCCAGGGCAGCGAGAAAAGGCGCGCCGAAAAGGTAGAAGAGCATGGCGGTCCCGAAAAAAGATACGACCAGGTACACCACGGCATGCACCATGTTGCGCCGGGTGATCGCAATAGCGGTTGACCCTATCACCGCCGCCGATATCACATAGAACAAAAATCCATAAAACGTCATAAAGGACTCCGCACGCACTTGGAACACGGAGCAAGAAGAAAAACTGAGTTTATTCCCGCTTCCCGCTTCCCGCTCCTCCCCCTAAGGCATGTTGCTTTTTACATCGACCGGCTTTTGCTCGCCGATGTGTTCGCCTTTACCGCCATAGTTGGTGGCTACTCCGGCGTATCTGTAGAAGTTGTAATCCTTGTCCTTGCCCTGGTGGTCGACCAGGAGGTTCTCCTTTTCGTAAACAAAAGAGAGGATGTCTTTTTTTGACATTTCGAAATCGGTAGTGAGCTGAATTGCCGAGGTCGGGCAGGCTTCCTCGCAAAACCCGCAGAAGATGCAGCGGGCGAAGTTGATTCGAAACCATGCCGCGTAGCGCCGTCCATCCGGCCTTTCCGCACCCTCCATAGAAATGCAGTTTACGGGGCAGACCGCAGAGCACAGGAAGCAGGAGACACAGCGTTCGCCGCCGTCAGGGTCCCGCGTCAGGATTATTCGTCCGCGCGCCCTGACCGGCAGGCGCCTCTTGTATTCAGGGTACTGCTCGGTTATCGGTTTGCGAAAAAGATGAACAAACGTTGTGGCAAAACCCGAAACCAGCGCTTTTACCGCATCCCATACCGATTCCATTGCAGATTTTCCCTCCGGCTTGCAGACACATGCAAGGTTGGGTGAAAGCGCCCTCAGGGAAACACGTGGGACAATCCCAATGCACCCGTTAGCAGGATATTCACCAGGGCCAGCGGTATAAGAACCTTCCATCCCAGGATCATTAGCTGATCGTACCTGAGCCGGGGGAGCGTGCCCCGCACCCAGATCATGAATAAGGCAGCCAGAGCCATCTTTATAAGGAGCCAGACTAACGGGGGTAAAAACGGTCCACGCCAGCCCCCGAGGAAGAAGACTGCCAGAAGGCCCCCGAAAACCATTATGTGAACGTATTCGCCAAGGAAGAAAAGGCCGAAGCGCATGCCGCTGTATTCAGTGTGGTATCCCGCAATCAGTTCATTTTCTGCCTCAGGCAGATCGAATGGAATTCTCTTGCTCTCCGCCATCGCGCTTATGACGAAAATGATGAAAGCCAGCGGTTGAAAAATGATGAACGGATATCTTTGCTGAGACTCGACAATATCGACTACGCTGAACGAGTGCGCCATCATGACTACAGGGATGAGCGAAAGCCCCAGGGCGAGTTCGTAGCTGATCATCTGGGCCGCGCCCCGTATGCCTCCAAGAAGAGCGTACTTCGAATTCGATGCCCAGCCGCCAAGGGCCACTCCGTAGACACTAAGCGATGACATGGCAAAAACGAAAAGAAGCCCGATATTCAAGTCTGTCACGACGAGCGGGATTCTATGCCCCCACAAGGTTACGTCCCCTCCGAACGGGACCACTGAGAACATGAGGAAAGCAGTGGTGGCCACTATGGCTGGAGCGATCAGAAAAAACACTTTATCCGCCCCATCGGGCACGGTATCCTCTTTGGTTATCATCTTGACTATGTCGGCAATGGGCTGAAGCAGGCCGAAGATTCCCGCCCGGTTAGGTCCATAGCGAATCTGAAGCCGCGCCAGGAATTTGCGTTCCACCCACACCAGGTAGGCGGCCACAAAGAGCACAACTAACAGAATGATTGTGAGCTTTACGATCAGAATGAGGAATCCCGCAATCCACGTCAGCATATTAGGAATTCTCAGTTTCCAGAGTTTTAAAACTATCTACCTGTCAATGTCCGGCAATATAATATCTATGGAGCCGATGATCGCGATCAGGTCCGCTATGCTCGTGCCGGTCGCCAGCAGCGGCAGCGCCTGCACGTTTGCGAAGCCCGGCCCCCTTACGCGCATACGATACGCATAGCCGAGTCCGTCGCTCACCGCATAATAGCCGTGCTCTCCCCGGGGGCCTTCCGTGGCCGCATAGGCTTCTCCCCTTGGGATCTTCATGCCTCTTGTGACATTTATGAAATGATGAATCAGGGTTTCGATGTCCCTGAGCATCTCGTTGCGATTTGGTATTGAATAGCGGTAGTCGTCTGTGACGTGACGGCCTGAAGGCATGTTCGCGGCGACCTGCTCTATAATCCTTATGCTCTGGCGCATTTCCTCGACCCGCACCTGGTAGCGCGCATAGCAGTCGCCCTCGGTCGCCGTCGGGACATCGAATTCATAATTGTCATAACCGGAGTAGGGCATCTTCTTCCGCAGGTCCCACTGGAGGCCGCAGGCCCGCAGGTTCGCCCCGCTGACTCCCCAGTCCATCGCCTGTTCCAGGCTCATGGGTCCGAGCCCTTTGGTCCTGGCCAAAAATATGGGGTTTTTCCCGAGCAGCTTTTCGTACTCCCGAAGGCGACGGGGAAATATTGCGACCAGGTTGTCAACGGCCTGTTTCCAACCTTCCGGCAAATCGGCCGCCACACCTCCAAGCCTTAAGAATTCCGGATGCAGCCTTCCCCCGGTTATAAGCTCAACTATGTCGAGGACCATCTCCCGTTCGGCGAAAGTATAAAAATTCGGCGTCATTGCTCCCAGGTCCTGCCCGAAAGTCCCAAAGTAGACAAGATGATTGCTCAGACGGTATAGCTCCGCCAGCATGACCCGAATCGCCTGCGCCCGATCCGGGACCCGGATGTCCGCAAGGGTCTCGACCGCCGTTACATATGAAAGCTCATTGCAGGCCCCCCCCAGGTAATCATTACGGTCGGTGTAGGGGATATACTGATGCCAGGTCTGCCGCTCGCCCAGTTTTTCGGCCGCCCGGTGATGATATCCGATCTCCAGGTCAAGCTCCCGGATCTCCTCTCCATCCAAAGCGGCAATACAGCGCAAGAGGCCGTGAGTGCTGGTGTGGTGCGGCCCGATATTGAGGAAGAACTCGCGTTCTCCGGCCGGCGCTTTATGGTCGAGGGCCGCAACTTCCCGGGCGTCCATGGGCTGGCGCTCTCGGGCATCGGCAAAGGTATATGGCGGCATCTCAGTTCCCCGCCCCGGGTAGCCCTTCCTGAGCGGGTGGCCTTCCCACCATTGGGGCATCAGGATTCTGCTAAGATTCGGATGGCCTTCGAACCGGATGCCGAACATGTCGTATACTTCACGTTCGTACCAGTTGGCCGACGGCCAGATATCCGTAATAGATCCCGTGGCAGGATATGCACCGTTCAGTCCTGATTTTATGCGCAGGCGGCTGGCGCTATCGAAGCTGAGAAGCTGATAGACAACTGTAAAATCGGGATATGGCCGCTTCGCCATCTGTGCATAGGCATCGGCTTCCCCTGCGTCGGTAATCGCCCCCGCAAAATCTTTGTTCCAGATTCGTTCTCTTCTGGCGGATTCGTCAATTGCGGTAAGATCGTCGAGCCTTTTGTAATTCGGTTTTGATTCGTATTTCAGGAAGCGCAGGACCTCCTTCAAACTGTCCTGCTCGATATGAAAGGTGAGCATATCCGATGTATGAGGTTCCTGGCACACTCTGCCCCCGAAACGCTCCTTCAACGCAGCGCCGATCGACTGGTCGCCGCTCGAGAGTTCAATGCGGCGAGCGGGAGGCGTCCACATTATATCCGATCGGCTGCCCCAATGCTGCGGCCACCCCGGACTCACCGAAGTGCCCCTTATCTTCAGGCCCTCGTACCCTGGACCACGCGGGTCTGCGGACTTGGTCACCCCATCTTCGAGGACCGGCCTGTCCGTACCCTGGGTCCCGCCTTCCATATGAAAGATTTTGCGGCTCGGCTTCTCGGTGGAGACGATCTTATCCTGCAGGATGACGAGTCCTTCGAGTACTGCCTCCGGACGCGGAGGACACCCCGGAACGTACACATCGACCGGAATGATCTGGTCAACCCCCTGCACGACGCTGTAGACGTCATACATCCCGCCCGAATTCGAGCACGAACCCATGGAGATCACCCACTTGGGCTCAGGCATCTGTTCGTAGAGGCGCAGCACAATGGGGGCGATTTTTTTGAAGACGGTCCCGGAAACTATAAGAAGGTCCGCCTGCCGGGGGGAAGCCCGCAGCACCTCCGCGCCGAACCGGGCCAGGTCGTATCGGGCGGTAAACGCGGTCGCTTCCTCGACAAAGCAGCAGGAAAGCCCGAAGAACATCGGCCAGAGGCTGTATTTGCGCGACCAGTTGACCACCAAGTCCGCGAGATTCAAGAACCGGCCGGGTGCCTTTCCTTGTACGCTACTCTCCAATCAAGCCCTCCGTGTTTCCAGATATAGAACAGTCCGACCAGCAGCAAAACGATGAAAAACGACATCTGGAGATACCCCGCCCAGCCCACTTCCCGGTAAACCAGGGCCCAGGCGAAAATAAATGCGCCTTCCACGTCAAAGATCAGAAAGAAGATGGCAACCATGTAGAAAGGGACCGGATAGCGGAAATGAGCCGACCCGGTCGGAATGATGCCGCATTCGTATGGCCGCGATTTTTCCACGCTCCATTTCTTTTCTCCCAGCCAGACTGCCAGAAAGAGCTGTGAAGCTATGAAGGCCAATACCAGGATAGAATAGACGGCCAGACTGAAAACTCCCGGTTCCCAGGGCGACATTATTCCATCGGATATCGGCTGCATGGGACACTCCAGAAAAAAAAATGCGGGGCGGGAAAACCGGATCTCGCGCTCCCTGGTTTTCCACCGCCTTGCTCAAAAACAGGCAATCGATGCCAAGCTAATGATTGTTCGGGCGCTGGTAAATGGCCGAGGTTTCATTGGAACGAAGAAACTTCCGCAACGGCTTGCAAAAGAGTTCAATTCAAAAAATCCGATTCCAAATATTTGTCGGATATAATAAAAAAAGTATTGAAGTGGCTGGAAGGAGCTAAACATGATTGGGTTGGAAGAGGCCAAGGCGATAATCCATGGGCCCGATCCGGACCTTGACGCCGAACAATACTCCGAAATCGATGCTGCAGCCGTTTTTGAAAAAGGATGGAGACATCTCGGGGAAGATTTCTTCTATAATAAGAATAAAAATCAGGTTGCAGGACCGAGCGTCGGCAGTCCGACCAGAATCCTGGTGGATTTGAGCAAGAGAGTATGCGGTGCGGGAGCCGATAATGAGGTCTCCTACGATATTTGTAATGGAATGGGAAGGGAAGCCTGGCGGCAGGGCATAGTCGGATTTTGAAAACAGGCGAGCATGTCCCCAGGGGACACCCTGAAACCATGAAAAAATCCGTAGGATGGGTGGAGCGAAGCGCAACCCATCAAGCCTTTTCGAAGCAGTTTTTCATGTCTCATTGGGACTTCTTCGCGTCTTCGGGTCTTCGCGTGAAAGACTGCCTTTTCGAAGGAGGCGCGCATCAAGATAGCCGCTGTGCTGCGGGCGCGGCCGGCTTCGCCGTGAGATCGATTGCAGGGAAGTATTAACAGCACACGCCCGGGCTTGTGACCGGGATTTACGGAAAAAAGATGGCGGTCATAACGATATCAAGGGAACCGGGATCACTGGGCGAAGAAGCTGCAGCCCGGCTGGCGGGGCACTTGGGATTTTCACTTGTCAATAAGGCCAGACATGCTCAACTCGCGGGTGAAATGGACCTGGATGAGGCGAGACGAAAAGTGGACGAAGTGATTTCGGGGGAAGCCCCGATCGATTCGGAAACCGAAGCTTCCGCCAGGTTGCTGAATGTTATCCTTATCCTGTTGGCGGAAGAACAAGATCTGGTCATAATAGGCAGGGGCGCCCAGGCACTTTTTCATGATTGCCCGGGCACATTGCATGTGCACTTTGTTGCACCGCGCAAATTCCGCATTCAGCAGGTGCAAACCCACGAGAGATTATCCGAGCGGGAAGCCAGGAGGCGAATCAGGACCTTGGAGATACGGCGTGCCCGTTACCTGCGTTTTCTTTGTCATCTTAACCCGGCGAACCCCAACCTTTACGATTTGACCCTCCGAATGGATCGCCTCTCGATCGAACAGGCATTAAAGCTCATAGTGACGGCTATTGATTCGATGGGGCTTCGCGAGGTCCCGAGGGACCAGATCGTTAAAGACCTTTTGCCTGAACCCGTTGAAAAACGAGATAACGGGTTCTTTGCCAATTCCGCTGAAACGGAGTTCGCGCGCTTCCTCGAATTCTACCATATTCCATTTGAATACGAGCCGCGCACCTTCACTTTGGAAACCGACGCCGAGGGCAGGATAACCGAAGCTTTCACACCCGATTTCTACCTGCCGGACCAGGACCTTTATATTGAACTTACCACAATGAAACAAAGCCTGGTAACCCGCAAGAACCGGAAAGTGCGCAAACTGCGGCAGCTTTATCCAGAGATCAATATACGCATCTTTTATCAGCGGGATTTTTGTAACCTTATGGCCAAGTACGGGTTACCGGACGGTCTTCATCGGCAGACACCGGATTAGACGTGGCAGACCAACAAAATGCAGGATATCCACCACGGAGACACAGAGAGCACAGAGAAAAACAATGAACCACGGATGAACTCGGATATACACGGATGAAAAAAGCAGAGAGAATTCCCTCTTTCGCGCGACAACGCCGCTTTTTTTCGTACAAGTTGCCTTGCTTTTTGGGAGCCTTTTCCCACTTTTGCTTTTTATCCGTGTGAATCAACTGCGATCCGCTCCTCCATCCGTGGTTAGTGGTTAAATCTTTTTCTCTGTGTTCTCTGTGCCTCTGTGGTGAACCGGTAAAGGCGGGTTACCTATGAATTCCAAGGCTGATAACATTGTCGAGATTTTGGTCACTCAAGAGGCGATCGAGCGGCGAGTTGCCGAACTGGGCGGAGAAATTACCTCAGCCTATCGGGATCGTTTGCCTCTCCTGGTTGGGGTACTCAAGGGATGCACGCTGTTTATGTCGGACCTGGTAAAGCTGATCGACACCCCCCTGGAAATGGATTTCATTTCCCTGGTGAGTTACGGAAGCATGACTCGGCCCAGCGGGGCGGCGCGCATTACTAAGGACCTCGACTGTGTAATTGAAGGCAGGGACGTACTGCTGGTTGAAGGGATAATAGATACCGGAATGACCGCGGGCTATCTGCTTCGCAACCTGGAGGCGCGCCAGCCTCGCAGCATCCGGGTCTGCACGCTCCTGGACAAGCCCGCCCGCCGCATAGTTAAAATCCCCATTGCTTATAGAGGATTTGAAATCCCGGACAGGTTCGTAGTCGGCTACGGCCTGGATTTTCGCCAAATCTACCGCAACCTGCCCTACATAGGCGTCCTGAGCGATAAAATAACAGGACTGGACCGCAACGCGGCCACCCGGCATTCACACCGCGACTCCGGATTGACAAGATCCGGCTAAAGTTTCGGCTCGTTGCGCGGGCGGCCTCGCCATTCTTTCTCTCCAGACATACTTCAGGGATAGCCTGCGTCATATTTTCCCTTTTTCAAGGGCTGGACCCCTTTTTTTCACATTTATTATTCTTATTAATTCACTTAACTGAATCGACAGGAGGCAATCATGACGGAAAAGAAATACGGATGGAACGGGTGGAAGATGCCGATCCTGCATCCCAACGACCCCGATTTCTGCGAGATAGGATGTCCGATCTGCGTGCCCGCGCGTAAAGGAAACAAGGTCGCGAAGTTCGTCCAGAACATCGAACTGGCCGTCACTTTCGGTGGCTGCTGGTGGGGCAGGGCGAGGAAACGCAAATACGGTGTCACCCCTGACCAACCGGTGTCTTCGAAGTAAACCACCACACGACACTGTGTGACGAATGCAGCAGTGAGGGCCAGACAGACAGCGGCGGGAGTGTCTGTGAAAAAAGAGAGGTCTTGAAAAGATTTCAACTCCAACCCTCCGATCCGCACTCGGGACTCAGAGTCTACTCCCAATTGCTCTGATCCACTTGCCTGACCACTTTTTACTCTCAGAGAGACGGTCTTTTTCCACTGTCCGGATGAGGGGCAGAATAGCATATCTACAGAACCTTCTCATGCGTTTTGAATGTCCCAACGGGAATTGAGATGCGGTATCGAAAAGACTTGATGGGTTGCGCTTCCGCTCCACCCATCCTACGATCTTTCGTGGTTTCAGGGTGTCCCGGAGGGACATGAATAACTGATTCGAAAAGGCCGCCCACAGGGGCTATGCTACGGTACGTTAAAGGGCTGGACAGCGGTTCGTTCGCGTGTGTTTTCCACCAGGACATTCTGGACTGCGGTGAACGCCTACATTGAGCAAGAAGAGCCGAAATCGGTTGCGGTGGAAATGCCGGCTCCCCGGCTCCACGCAACGATCCGCGCTTGAGTGGGGTATAAGGAAGAAAAAGGATTGAAAATAATTTAACAGGGCTGAAGCCGTCTCCCGCCTTGTTCGATCCCCGATTTCAGCTCCCGGTGGCCCGTTGGCCGCTCAAATACTGCTTGACAGTGCCCCTCTCTGTGTGTATATTCAAGCTGAGCCCCAGGAGGTTTAAGTAAGGAACCCAGTGAATATGACCGGCTCGCTTACCCAACGGAAAAAATAAGGGTAACACCTTCAGATGGGAAGTTGGGAAAAGAAGCGGGAATGAACCGAAAGGTGGAGCTGGGTAACTGAAATGGTCACTTGGGGTTCAACTTTTTTCGACTCTTTCCCTCCATTTTTTCCGATTATCCTTTTCTTCCAAAATTTGTCTGACACGAAATGCTTCCTCACCAAGGCTGTCGCCTCATTGTAGGAAACGCTTACCCTGCAATCCCCTTGACATCGGAACCGGTCCGGTTACGTTTCTATCTATGGGGATAAAAAAAACACCTGAAACAAATCAAATAAAATCATGGTTCCGTTAATTGCAGGTCGATTTCGCTACCGAATCGGGCCTGCAAGGGGGTTTGATCTTTCCTGCGAAAGGTTACCCTCAAATAAAATAAAGGAGCATAGCAATGGCTGGCATATCAGTGCATCGCCGGGAAAAGCCTTCGGGGCGTACTCCCGTTGTTTTGAACTGGGCTGACAGGCTCTTTAATGAACTTACGCCTTCCAGGATCTTTCGTGAGCTAATGCCTTCAATGATGAAAGACCGGGGAGAGATGATTCCTGCTTTCGATATCTCGGAATCTGACGACCGTTTCGCCGTCAAGGCTGATCTACCCGGGATCGCTCCAAAGTCCCTCGACATCAGCCTTGCAGGTAATGTCCTCACTATCAAGGGAGAAAGGAAAGAAGAGCGCGAGGAGAAAAACGAGCGCTACTACGCGGTCGAGCGGGAGTTCGGGTCTTTCATCCGCTCATTTATGATGCCTGCCGACGTCAAGGAAGATGGGATTGAAGCCTCCTACAGGGATGGTGTGCTTCGCGTGAGCATTCCGAAATCCCAGCGCGCCAAGCAGAAGAAAATTACGGTAAAGATGAATTAAACAAAGAGCGGCCGCGCTCTTCTCACGTCTATCCAAGGGGGGGTGCCGTCACCCCCGCTTTTTTATGCCTTCTAAGATAGACTATAGAAGAACTATAACAAGAAAGTTTCTCGCCCGGGCCGGAAAATCGGAAATCAGCGCACAGGGACAAAATTTCTCATTGCCGAAAAGGAGAGGATCATGCAGTTCACTACCGTGAAGATCGAAAAACCTGAAGAGATCAACTTTATTTTTGGCCAGACTCATTTCATAAAAAGCGTGGAGGACATCCATGAAGCCCTTGTATCTGCTGTCCCGGGCATCCGGTTTGGAATGGCCTTCTGCGAGGCATCAGGCAAATGCCTGGTCCGATGGTCCGGGACCGATCCCGACATGATCGAACTTGCCCGCAAGAATGCAAAAACCCTCTCCGCCGGTCACAGCTTCATCATTTTCCTTGGGCCCGGGTTTTACCCGGTGAACGTTTTGAACACAATCAAAATGGTCCCGGAGGTGTGCCGTATATTCTGCGCCACGGCAAACCCGACGGAAGTCGTAATCGCAGAAACGGAGCTGGGGCGGGGTGTCATGGGGGTTGTGGACGGCTTTTCAACCAAGGGCGTGGAAGACGAAGCTGAAATCACCTGGCGCAAGGACCTGCTGCGCAAGATAGGCTATAAGCTGTAGACGGAAGGACTACCTCCAGCATCTCGAATACGTGCGTTTGAATCCGTACAAACATCAATTTGGTAAATGATGAGAAGGAATCGTGGCGATGGCGGTTCGTACGTGAAGACCATCTTGCGTCATGCGAAGAACGCCGCCGTGGAAGGCGGCGCTACCGGGAGGTGAAAGACTCTTCGTATTGCGTTCGAATCCGTACGGCGGTGCTGGACAGTAGAGCCGCCTTGCACGGCAGCGCTGGACGGTAGAGCCGTCTTCCACGGCGGCGCAAGAAAGTATAAGCCCCAAGTCTGTACCAAGAGTGAGGGATGGTTATTGTACCGGACCTTGCCCGGGGGCTCTTACTTCGCCTCCCCCCTGACCCTTTCGGCTATTCCCAGAACCGTCCGAACGTATGCCCTGCTGTGGTTGTAATCCCAGACTACCGCTTCCTTGTCGGAAGGGAATTTTGCCCCGCACCACCCGTGTCCCCGAAAATAATTGGCGGTGCTGAAAATGGCGTCCTCGGCGTTGTAGAGGTCGATGCGCCCGTCGCCGTTTCCGTCGACGCCAAACTTCAAGAGGCTGCTGGGCAGAAACTGCGGCCAGCCGATTGCGCCCATTACGGAGCCTTTGAGCGATTCGGGTTCCAGCCCGTGCGCATTTTTTAACTCCAGCAGGGCCGACAACTCTCTGTAAGCCCAACCGGAGCGGTCGATCAGCTTCATGTCAAAGGCGGCGCGCGCCCACTTTTCGCGGTCCTGCGGGGAAAGCAGCTTCCATACTTTGTCGCGATTGGCTTTCAGATCCATTATGGCAAAGGTCGAAAATACGGCGAGCGTCGGAGTTTTTCCGGTATATGATCCGAAATGGGTTTCAACGAGAAGAATCGCCGCTATGATTTCCGGCTCGACTCCGTAAGCCGCTTGCGCCCTGTGGAAACAGCTCCGGTGTTCGGCTATGAACTCGCGTGCGGCGGCAATTTCCGAGGGCGCCAGGAAATGGTCGTAGTTAGCCTGGCCTTCACGGATTTTCATGGTCTGGGAGACGAGCTTAAACATGGGCGGTGGGGCATGGCGGAAGGCGCCGGCGACCTCCTGGCGTGAAAAACCGTCCTGCATCAGCTTGACCTTCAGCATTCCGTAGACGTCTTCAGCCGCATGAGCGCACGCTGGATTTAAAGACAGGGCCACGAAAACCAAAAGAGCCGGCAGAAACCAAATCCGGCTTTCCGTACCAACAGAAACTGCTTTATTCAACATGCCGAAAACACCTTTTGCAACCTGAGTCCAGAGTTTTGCCTTGCGGTTTTGCCTTGCGATTGACGAAACGTTCATTATAGTTTATCAGCACTTTTAATGCAAACGCCGCTCAATTGCGCCTTCGCCGCTGAGCTTGTCGAATATTCTTCATTTCCTGCCCGCTCACTTAGCCGGACGGGAATTGTAAACCGGAGATTTTATGCCTGGCGTTCCGGGACCGATTTCCCGTCAGCGGGACCGAATCGGTGATTTCAAATATTGCAGGGAGGGCATCTTCGAGGTTATAGAACAGATGCTCGACATGGGCCTCTCTGACCGGGATTCATGCATGGAGATCAAGGAAAAGCTCCAGACGAACAGATTCAACCTGGTCGTTGTCGGGCAGTTCAAGCGCGGAAAAACTTGCCTGATAAACGCCCTGCTCGGTGCGGACCTACTTCCCGTCTCAGTCGTGCCCCTGACCTCCATTGTAACGGTTCTCGTTTACGGCGAAACGCCGGGCGCGAAGGTCTTTTTCAAAAGCGGGAACATAGCCGATATACCCGTTGTTTCCCTCCCCGACTTCGTTACGGAGGCCGGTAACCCAAAAAACGAGAAGGAGGTCCTCGAGGTTGTCGTCTTCTATCCCTCGCCCTACCTCAAGGACGGGGTGCGGTTGGTGGACACCCCGGGCGTTGGGTCTGTCTACATTCACAATACCGATGTCGCATACCGCTATCTTCCCAAATCGGATGCAGCCCTCTTTTTGCTTTCGGTTGACCAGCCCGCGAGCAGCGCCGAAATCGAATTTCTAAGAGATGTCCACGAATACGCCGGCAGGATTTTCTTCCTCCTGAATAAGATAGATTACCTTTCCGGAGAAGAAGTCGGAAGAGCCTTGTCGTTTGCCAAAGAGACTCTCGAAGCGATTATGGAACCCGATATAAGAATCTTTCCAATTTCCGCGAAACTCGCGCTCCAGGCAAAGCTCAACGGGTCTTCGGAAACACTTGCCTCCAGCGGGCTTCCCGATTTCTCCCAGGCGCTCGACCGGTTTCTTGTCAAGGAAAAGGGCAAGGTTCTGCTCGAGTCGGTCTCTAAGAACCTCCAAAAGGTCCTTTCCCGCGAAAAACTGGCGACCGAACTGGAGCTAAAGTCCCTCGCGACCCCGGTCGAACAGATCCGTGAAAAAATAGCCGCCTTTGAAAGAAGAAAAGAGGAACTCATCGAAGAGAGGCGGACATTCGACGCTCTTTTCAGCTCCGAGATCGAGCGCCTTATTCTACAGGAGCTCGATAGTACGATCGGCAAACTGAAAAGCCGGCTCGTATCCGAGATGGCGGAGGAGTTCAACGAGTTCTACGAATCGAAGAAGGAGCTCTCCCTCAAAGAGCTTAACGACACGCTCGAGGAGTTCGTTCTGGAAAGAATCCAGTTGGAATTCACGGCATGGCGCGAACTCGAGGACGAACGGCTCTCGAACTCGTTTGATTCCATTTGCAGCCGGTTTGCCACGAAAGTGAGCGGGGCGACGGATTCGCTCCTCGACTTTTCCTCCCAGCTTTTTTCCGTTCCGTTCGAAGCCGTCGAAGCCGAATCCATCAGGGCCTCGGAATCCTCCTTTCGCTACAAGCTCCGCGGCGACGCAGTCGGCCTTGACATGCTGTCGGACTCCCTGACGCAGGTTGTCCCCAGGTACATCAGCGGAAAGTGGAAATTCCAGCGCCTAAGAGACTGGGCCATCCGGACCGCCAACAGGATTATTCTCAACAAGAGAAAACGGCACATGCTGGAAATGATAGAGATGCAGGCCGGGAGGCTGAGATCCGATTTCATCGACAGGCTCAACCGCAGCGCATCCCGCTTCCGGTGCCGGATAATCGGAAATATGGACGCCGTATCCTGCGGAATATCCCGGGCAATAGAAAACGGCATGGACTTGCGCCTCAAGGGAGAAGAAGAAGCAGCCCGGGAACAATCCCACCTGGCCGAACGGCTTGCGGCAATGGAGCGCATAAGGGGGGAGCTTTCGCAAATCCGCGAAGGGGTTGAAAAGATTTGATTGAAAATTTCATTCCCGTATAACCCACCCCAGTAATCTGGACACCGGCCTCTTCGAACCGAACCATTTAGATTTTCACTCATTTTGCACTTACTTTTGAGACAAAACTGCTTAAAGTTCAAGTTCACACAACCCTGACACGGAGAGACAAATGATTGGCAATATGGCCGAATCCTTGAGGAAGCAGCGCGAGCTGATCCTGGAGGAAGGCAGCGAACAGGCGCTCGACCGCCACACAAGTCTTCTGGAGATCGCTATCATTTCTTTATACAACCGGCTTGCCAACCGGCTGGCCAGCGGCTCCGAGGCATTCCGGGCAGGCGCCGCAATAGCGGCGATCGGCTCATTCGGCCGCGGCATATCGGGTCCGACCCAGGCGGTCCCAATCCTTTGCCTGCAAGCCGATGAATCTCCTCTCAAAGACGCGTGGATCGACGAGATCACTAATCCGCTCATCGAAGCCGGATGGTTCGTTGAAGCCACCCAGGGATCGGTAGCACAGATAGCGGAACAGGCGCGGATGGATTCGGCCCTGTTTTTCAAACTCATGGACCTCCGGTATATTTCCGGGAATCGCAATCTTGCCGATCAGCTCGATCTGGAAATGGATAATTACATCGAGGAGAATCGGGATTTTTTTCTACGCTCCCTCAGCGAGTCGATTACGGCCCGGAAAAAGCTGCTCGAAAACGCCCAGAACTGGCTTGAGCCGGACCTGGAAGAAAATCCGGGGGGGCTTGCGGAAATTCGCGCGATCCGCGCCGGATGCCGCATAAAATCCAAGATCCGTAACCTCGAGGACGCAATTTTCCGGGGCTATCTGACCAGGCAGGAAGTGGACCTGCTGCAGGGAGCGGAAAAATCATTCTGCCGGTACTTGATGCTTCTGCGTGCTACATCCGGGAGGACGGGTAACGCCCTGCTTTTTGACGACCAGGAAACTCTTGCCCGCAAGCTGGGATATGCGGAAAAATCGGGTTTTCTTCCGGTCGAAATCTTCATGCAGCACGTTCACAGGTTGTTTCAAGGAGTTGCCGAGGTCTCGCGGGAATTTTGGGAGAGGCACGAGGAAAGCCGCTCGGCGCACGCCGAAGAGCCCGAGGCCTTTATAGAGGAAGGGATCGTTGCGCGTGCCGGGAAGATTTACATACAGACCGAGCGCTACCCGGCGACGCCGGAGCGCCTGGTTCATATCTTTGCAGTGTGCGCCCGGCGCGGCCTTGGGATGGCAAACGTTACAAGGCAGTGGATATCTCACAATAAAAACGTCCTGGACGCGGCTTCTGGAGACCCTTGTGTTAAGGATGAATTCCTGGACCTGCTCCGCGCCGACTCCCCCGACGTCCCGGTCCTGCGCCGCTTCTACGACTACGGCCTGATGACTGCGCTCATACCAGAGCTTGCCTCGGTACACGGGCTGGTCCAGCACGACGAATTTCACCTCTACCCCGTCCAGGAGCACCACCTCCGTACTGTTTCCGAGCTGAAAAAGACCATCGTGGGGGTCTACTCTGAAGAAGAACCTGAACTCACCGTAACCGCCACAGACCTTGGGGACCCCGCCCCCCTGCTGCTTGCAGGCCTTCTACACGATGTGGGAAAGAGTTCCGGCAGCGGACATGCGGCCAGGGGCGGCGAAATGATCCCCGCCGTGGCAAGACGCCTGGGCCTCTCGTCCCAGGAAGCCGACACGGTCCAGTTCCTTGTGTCTCAGCATCTGCTCCTGCTGGACAGCGCGTCCCTTCGCGATCTGGCCGACCAGGAGATGCTCTCAGGCTGTACGGCCGCGGTCGGAAGAAAGGAGTATCTCGATCAGCTCGTGTTGCTCACCTTTTCCGACATGATGTCCACGGGCCCCCGTGCCAGGGAAAAATGGCGCAATACGCCGGTCCTGACGCTCTACTGCAATCTTCGAGGCATACTGGAAAAAGGCGAACCGAGTTCCAGGATCATCTCTGAACGGGTCGCCAGGGTGAGAAAGCAGATCGAAACCCGCGTGTCGGATCTTCTGAGCCCAGGCGAGATGGAGGACTATTTCTCACAACTCGCCCCGAGGTATTTGATTTCCATATCTCCCGAGGAGATCGTGAAGCACCTCCAATTGAGGCTGAAGCTCCAGGAGTCCGAGGAGTCTTTTATCTGGGAAGTCTCCTCCTCGCGCGAAACCGCCGAGATCACATTCATGAGCTACGACAAGCCGGGGCTCCTGGCAAAAGCGGCCGGAATCCTGACTCTCCACGAGCTTAACATCATCAGCGCCCAGGCATTCACGATGAATAACGAAATTACCCTGCTCATCTTTCAGTGCAGGCTTCCGAAAGGCGGGACTGCAACGGACTGGGATGCGATGAGAAAGGATATGGACCGTCTGCTCAACGGCAAGCTGGCCCTCGACTTCCGGATAGCCGCGCGTTCGGCTGGAAGGCAGCAGCCAAAAGCACTGCGGGCCGGGCCGAGCAAGATAGTTATCGATAACGAATCCTCGGCCATGTACACCATCCTGGAAGTATTAACGGCGGACCGGATAGGACTTCTATACACTATCACCAGGACTTTGCACGAACTGCAGATCCCGATATATGTCGCTAAAATCACGACAAAGAGCGACCAGGCGGCGGACGCTTTCTACATCAGAAACGAGAGGCGCGAGAAAGTGACGGACCCGGAGCAGATCGAGGAGATAAAAAAAGCCCTGCGCTTCTGCCTGGATGGTGAGTCAGAGTGGGAATAGCGTTGTGCGGGGCAGGGTTGCCCATTATTGAAGCAGTAGCTCGTGTCCCTTTGGGACACCCGAAACCATGAAAATATCCGTAGGATGGATGGAGCGGAGCGCAACCCATCAAGTCTTTTTGGAAAAGTTATTCATGTCTCAATGGGACTTCTTCGCGTCTTCGCGTCTTCGCGTGCAAAACTGTCTTTTTCGGGACATTTGAAATTTCAGTGGGGGAATGCAAAACCCGTGGTGAAGGTTTATAGTAATTGTCAGGTCCGCGGAAACCCGGCAAATTCATCGTTGGCCGGGTTGCGGCCGGACTGGTAGACAGAATCGAGGTAATCCAATGGACGCCGTACTACTTGAAAAAGAACCTCCGCTTGGCTGGCTCACCCTGAATCGGCCCGAAATCAGAAATGCTCTTTCCCTGGAGATGATCGACGCGATCCGGGGCGCCATCGATAAGGTTGCGGAAGATCGGGAGATATCCATCCTCATAATTCGGGCAAACGGCCCGGTGTTCAGCGCCGGACACGACATCCGGGAAATGACGCGAAAGCATGAAGATCTGAACGAATTGAGGCAAATTTTCACCGAGTGCAACAAGATGATGCTCAAACTCCATGAGTTGCCGCAGCCCGTAATAGCCCAGGTGCATGGGACCGCAACGGCCGCCGGGTGCCAGCTCGTCGCCGCGTGCGACCTGGCCGTCGCCGAAACCGGGGCCCGCTTCGCCACTCCCGGTGTGAAGATAGGTCTTTTCTGCACCACTCCAATGATCCCCCTGGTCCGTGTTATCGGAAGGCGGCGCGCCATGGACATGCTTCTCAGCGGCCGGTTCGTTTCCGCCGAAGAGGCCTTGCAGTTCGGCCTGGTAAACAGGGTCGTCGCACCTGAAAAACTGGCCGAAGAAACCCGCAATTGGGCACTGGAACTGGCGCAGGCAAGTACGTTTACCCTCAGCCTCGGAAAGAACGCCTTCTACTCCCAGGTGGACCTGGACGAAAGGTCCGCCTACGGCTACGCCAAAGAAGTGATAGCTATGAATTGTATGGCTGAGGACGCCTTCGAAGGGATGACCGCTTTCATCGAAAAGAGAAAGCCGGTGTGGAAGAACAGATAGGCCCCCGCTGCCGGCCCCTGGCCGTCAGCAGATATTGACAACGGGGACCTTGAGGGTGGTCCCCGTGAGAGCAATAAAGAACCGCGACGCATCCGACGCCAAGCTCCATATCCCGGAGAGCCGGGATCAGTGCCGGCTGCGCACCTCCTCTTTCCTTTCGTCGTACCATTTTCCATCGGTGCAAACCTTGCACCCTGAGTTCGTTCAAAGCTCGTGTCCCTGCGGATAAAGCCTATCCTCGAACGAGCAGTCACTTTCTTGAGTTGTTTCCATAGTTTGTCTCTTTCATCCGGAATGAACGGCGCCCACAAGGGGCTACACTACAATTCCCCTATTAGGCGCGGCGCCCGCAAGGGGTCAAACTACAATTTTCCTATCAAACGATTCTTATTAAATAATCATTATTGATGTTCTTTCCAGCCGTCGCATCTTACCTCCGCCTGGTCCATACCTGGGTTCTTCCCAGGAGGGGGATTCCTATATAACCCCTTACCTTGAGCCGATTCTCCCCATCCATCGAGAAATTGCAATGGTATGTCTCTCCATCCTCGGGGTTATAAATCATACCCTTCCAGGAATTATCCCCCTCATAATGAAACCCGAATATCAGGCGCAAACCGGCAAGAGTTCGATTTCGCAGAGCGGGATCGGGGTTATTGCTGTCAACCTTGGGCTTGCCGGGCATCTTTTTGTCGGTTGGCGGATAGTTGGGTTCTTCGAGGCTGATGATTTTTCCGCAGTAAAGCGACCCGCATGCGTATATCTCGAAGACGGCATCATTATCCTGCGTATTCCAAAAGCCGATTATGGAATCGGCATCGGCCGCCCCGGCCGGGGTAGCCGCCAGCATTATGAAAAACAGCACGAAAAGGGCGATCCTTCCGCTCATTCTCACCTCTCCAATCGTTTCACGACAGGCCGCAGCAACGGGCACAGTCCACTTCCGTTGTGCTTCAATCAAAGGTCATGATTAATCACAAGTGCAGCTACAGTAAAGGAAAAAGGCTGAAATACGGGCTGCCAAGGCTGAGCCCGCATTCCGGCAACTTCCTGTTATGGCCGCCCCTGCGAGCACCTTAATTCCAGCCCTGACCGACAGAACAGAGCAGAGCAGAGGCCTCTCTAGCATGCCTGGCCCATTTCGGTCCAAGAGGTACTCCCTGGAATTGAAGTGTTACATGTGACACGGAGGAAACGCAACGCTTCTGTTGCATGCAACAGTTTCCAGATTCAAGGCACAGGCTTTTACGGGACACGTCCTGCCGCAACGGCTTGTATATATTGACAAAGATGAAGCCGCGACGTTGCTTAATCGCCTGGCATGGAACTTGCGGAGTATTAATGTTGCTTAACTCATTATGCATTTGAAACCCTGTAATCAGAGGAAAGCGAGTCTGGAATATCATGATACAAGGCGTTATCCTATTTTTAGGGGGAGAATCATCGTTGACCGAAGCCTTGAATAACCTTCGGTTGTCTACAGGTTAATTTATTATGGTGCATCAATAAAATAACGAGATGCCAATAATGATTGGCAAAAAGGAGATTAAAATGAAGAGGATTGCTTGTGTATCCTTTTTTGGAATAGCCCTTGCCCTGGTGCTTTCCTTCGGTATCCCCGGCAATGCAAACGCCGGCGTTGATGCAGGCTTCGATATTCTAGGCGTTGGGGCAGGCGTTGGTATTGGAAGTGGCGGTGTAGATGCGGGCGCACATGTCGGAGGTGCGGGGGCAGGCGTGGATATCGGTGGCTCCGGCCCGAACAGCTATGAGCGCCAACGGGCCTATGACCGAGATCGTGCCGCCGCCCACAAGCGTGCTGTTGCTCACAAGCGTGCTAAAGAGCGTGCTGCTGCTCACAAGCGCGCTGCTGATCAAAAGCGTGATGCTGACCGCAACCGGGAAAATAGTGGCGCCCAGAACTCAGAAAGCACCGACAGGTAAGAACGGCTAATTACGTATTTCGCATATTGCAGCTTTAGAAATGCTACCCTGGCTGCGAACTGAACGGAAGCGAGTTGACGCAGCACTCAATTAGCTTCCAGTCAGGCAGCCCGGAAGTCGTCCGGCTGGTACGGTGATTGTGCTGCCCTTGTGAATTGGCCGCTGTCAGGCAAACCCGGACACCTCATTTTTGTTGTCAATTGAGCCGATGAACGGCGTCTTTCCAGGCTTCACGTTGGCATGGCGAGGCGCTTACCCTTCTTGACGTCGAACAGGGCAGACAGGGGGAATATTTGCCCGTGCGAAACAAAGAAAAAAAGCGCCATGACTCTCGAAACCAGCCTCTCCGGCTCTACTTGACAAACCCCACCCTGCATCGCCTGCCTGATTTGCCGAGATGACGATAAATCGGCCGCTTTGGATTTCATATTCCAGAAATGGCGTTTCTTTATAAAAATATGAACTGAAACTGACCGAATTGGCCTGATCGGCATTTTTCTTGAGGGTTTTGATTGGAATATCGTATGATTTACGCACATTCGGCATTCCAAGAGCTTTTTCGGATTGAATCCGACCCGGAGATGCGGTTCGACTGAAGGGCGACGCTATGAGCGGAAAAGTTTTTTCACCCAAGGAACTCGCCTACGGCGGTCTTTTTGGCGCATCGGCGCTGCTGCTGCCGGTGATCTTTCACCTGGTCCATCTGGGACATATTTTTATGCCGATGTACCTGCCCCTCGTCGCTCTGGCCTTTTTCGTCCGCCCGCTTCCGGCGGCGCTGACGGCGCTTATCGTGCCCCTGCTCTCCGGAGCGGCGACCGGTATGCCGCCCTTCTATCCGCCCGTGGCCGTGATTATGGCGGTCGAACTGGCCATCATGGCGGCGGTTATCGCGGCCATCAAACAATATAAGCCGAAATGGAACGAACGGGTCATACTGGTCCCTACTCTGATTCTTGGGCGGATTGTCAACGTTGGTCTGATTTATCTCTTCGCCGGGTTCATCGACCTCCCGGCCGGGTTCGTCGCCGGAGCGTCCTTTATCAGCGCCTTGCCCGGGATTATTTTAATACTGGCGGTCGTTCCGCCGCTCGTTCGTCTGGCCACGCGGCAAAAGATTGTCCCCGGTCCACAAGGAGAAGACAAGTAATGAACAGTGATCCCAAACGCGATTTCTTCGACGGCATCGCCGCCAAATGGGACGGTTGGGCCAAACTCGACGTTCTGAGCGCGGCCTTGAGTAGAGGTTTGGAGCAGTTCAATGTCGGCCCGGACGAAACCGTCATCGACCTGGGTTGCGGCACGGGCAACCTGGCGCAAGCCCTGCTGATGCGCCTTTCCGAGCGCGGCCGAGTGATCGCGGTAGACTTTTCGCCTCGGATGCTCGACGAAGCGAGATGCAAGGTGCGCGACCCGCGAGTGGAATGGATCGATGCCGCAGCGGAGTCGTTGCCAGTGGGTGATGCGTTGGCTGACCGGATTATTTGCTTTTCCGCATGGCCTCATTTTTCCTCGCCGCAGGACGTGGCGCTGGAAATGCGGCGAGCGCTGAAGCCCGGCGGCTTGTTCCACGTTTGGCACACCGCATCGCGGGAAACGATCAACGCCATCCATGCCGGAGCAGGAGAGGCCATTCATCAGGACCTGCTTGCACCAGCAGCAGAACTTGCCCGGCTGCTTGAGGAATGCGGCTTCGACGTGCTGACGGCGGAAGAAGATGACGAGCATTACCTCGTCGTCGCCCGAAAACCAGGGGTGAAAGGGTGAGCAGCAACCGCTTCATCGAGATATGGGGCACGGGGTCGGGCCCTTTGAGGCGTTTTGCGCCACAGGCCCGCTTGCTGGGTGGGACCGGTCTCTTCGTGGCTTGTCTTATCCCTTCCCCCGACAGGCTCACCGGTTTTCTGTTCGTGGCGATTACGACCATGGCATGGCTGACCGCCGCAAGACCGCCCGCGCGGATACTCGGGCGGTTGGTGGCGTTCGGACTGATCTTTTTCACCCCATTTTTCCTGCTTACCCCCTGGGTTGAAACGGCTTCGCGTTCCTTGCCTCTGCTTCAACGCTTCACGGATTGGGAAGCCGTCTCAGTGCCGTTTCGGATTTTCTCGAAGGGGTTCGCTTCGCTGCTGATATTCTCCGCGACCGCCTCCTCTCTGACGCTTTCCGAGTTTTACCAGGCCCTCGCCGGCCTGCCTCTGCCATCCGCTGTAGTCCTGCTGGTGTCGCAGATCGTTCAACAAACAGAGTTGCTCCACCGCGAATCGGTGCGTGTGTCCCGGGCGATGGCTGTCCGGGGTGCGGCTTCCGGATTGCGCACCGGGCTGTTGATGGTCCGGCATGCCCCCTCCGCGTGGCTGCACGGGATAATCGCCAAGGCCGACCGCGTTTCGCAGGCAATGGAACTTCGGGGATATGGCAGCATCTTGCCGGAGTTCGACCGGCAGGCCTTGATCCGGAAGGATTACCTCATGCTGACGATCGGATTGCTATGGCCCCTGGCAGCCGTCCTGATTCAACTGGAAGCTGTTAAATGACGCACGCCGTTTTGAGTTTCGAGCACGTCGCCGTCCGGTATCATGAGAACCGGACACCGGCCCTGAACGATGTTTCGTTTGCTATCCATCCCGGCGAGCGGGTCGCCCTGTTCGGCCTGAACGGCTCCGGCAAGACCACACTGTTTCTTGCCGGCGTGGGACTCGTTCCATACCAGGGAATTGTCACGGTTAACGGCCTTGTTCTCGAGAAGAAATCTCTCGCACAGGTTCGATCCAAGATCGGCTTTCTTTTCAATGTGCCCGAGGACCAACTGCTTTTCCCGAAGGTGGTTGACGACGTGGCGTTCACCTTGATCCGGAAGAGAGTGCCCGCTCCGGAGGCCAGGCGAAAGGCGCTCGAAGCCCTGGCGAACCTGGGTGCGGATTCGTTCGCTGAACTGCCGCCGCATGAGCTGTCCCACGGAGAACGATTAAGGGCCGCCCTGGCGGGAGTCATGGTGGGCGACCCGCTGCTCCTGCTTCTGGATGAACCTTCCGCCGGTCTTGATCCCCCGGCAAAGAAAAGGCTGGCCCGAAATCTGGGCGATCACCCCTCGGCCATGCTCGCCGCTACGCACGACATCTCCTTCGCCCGGCTTTTCTGTCAGCGCTATATAGTGCTGGAGCATGGCCGCATCGTCCTGGAGGGTCAGTCGTTCGACGAAGTGGAAGCATTTTGGGATTCTCGTCCTCAGTGATTCCCGGCTTCACCCGCGAAACCGAAAAGCTATCACCGCAGAGACGCTGAGATCGCAGCACAGCCTTCAGACCGAAGCCAAAAGATTAAAAGCTATCACCGCAGAGATCGCTGAGAACGCTGAGAAAACAGTTAGCTATGAGGAGTGGAGAACGAAGAATCAAGAGTGAGGATTGCACCCATCTTACTTCGCCCTTCTTACTTCAGGGTACCTGTATTCGTTTTTCAAAGAGCCAAGACGGCGGTGAAGAGGAGCAGTGAGCAATGAACGGTGAGCAGAATCCCTTAATTCCTCAATCCCTTAATCCCTCCATTCCTCAATCCGCTTACCTGCAAATACAGGCCAAATTCAGGTGAACAGGAAGCATGGAGCACGAAGCGGGAAGCAAGGAGCAGGAATAAGAGCTAAGAACCTTTACGCCTCCTGATGCCCGCTTTTCGCTTCACGCTCCTCGCTTCTCGCTTCATCCTGAAAATTCAGGCCAAATTCAGGTGAACTCTGTGACGAATGGCGGAAATCCTCATTCGTCCATTCACCAGCGCTTATTGGTTCGGGACCCGAACACAGTTCACGGCTCAGCGGCTTTTTCTGTTCACTGTTCACTGTTCACTGTTCACTGAATACGGCAACAGGATACCATGAACAGTTTTGGCGAGCAAAACGGCAACCAGAAGCGGTAACCAGAAACGGCAACCAGAAGCGGCAAAATCGAAAACCGGGAGGTGGAAGAATTAGTTTTATTCTGAACGCAACAGTATTAGTAGCTGCAGCAGCTTATCGGCCTCCGGGGAAACGGGGTGTTTTCGGTTCATCCGGCAAACGAGTACCTCCAATATTTTTCACGCGAAGACGCGTTTTTTGACGTCGAAGAACGCGAAGAAAGAGAAGGCGGAGAACAGGGATAGCGAGCGGGGAGACGGCTTTCTTTGTGCTTCGGCCCCTCGGTTCTCGCTACTGCCTACGCAACTTCCTGGTAACGCATTTAACTGCGTTATCTTCTTTTCATCTTTGCGTAATCGGTTCATTCCATTTCCCAGGTCTTCACGCCGTCCATTGTAAGCTCTTAGCCTGGAGTTCCGTGTCCAAACAACACAGTACATGTTTGCCTGAAGCCCAACAAAACCTGTTCTTTTGCGCCGCCGTGGAAGACGGCGCTACCTCTTCTTCGCGTTCTGCGACGTCAAAAGACGAGGCTTCGCGTGCAAACTGTCCAGGTACGCATTGGCCGGAAGACCCATATTTTCAAACCACATCGCTCCTAGCGCCTTGCCCCCGCCATGATCTTCTGAGCGCCAATCCACGCCTGGCCAAGGGAAATGCACGCATCGTTTGCAGGAACTTCGATATGGCTGTAGACCTCCAACCCCATCTTGCAGAGATCTCTTTCCAATCGCTCCGAAAGATAGGCGTTTTGAAAGACTCCACCGCTAAGGGCGACACGATTGAGGCCGGTTTTTCCGGCCGCAATCATCGCTGCCTCGCTCAGAGTGCGAATTACGCCATTATGGAAGCGAGCGGCGATCTTGCCTGCCGGGACTCCGCGTCCCACGTCTTCGATCAACGCCTCTATTATCGGGAACTGGTCAATCAGGATGGAATCAGGACCGTTTTCCAATCTGCCTTCGTAATATCCGTCATCGGGCTCAATAGCCTGTTCGAGTTCGATTGCCGCCTGGCCTTCGTAATTGACCGACCGGCGTATACCGCAAAGAGCGGCTGCGGCGTCGAAAAGCCGGCCGCAAGAAGAGGTGGGCGGACAATTGAACCGCCGCGAAAGCATCTGCAAAACTATTTTTGCGTCCGGGTTCGGCCAGGCAGCCAAAAAGTCCGCAAATCTGTGCTCTATGCCCTCCGGGTCGATGCTCCACAGGTAACTCAGGGCGGTACGCCAGGGTTCTTTTATGGCCTTGGCGCCCCCGGGCAAAAGGACCTGTCGGAAATGGCCAAGCCTCTCAAACCCAAGATTATCCACCCGAAGGATTTCGCCGCCCCAGATCGTTCCGTCGGTGCCGAAACCGGTTCCGTCCAGCGCAAGGCCGATCACGGCCCCCTCAAGCCCGCGCTCCGCCATTACGGCCGCAATGTGCGCGTGGTGGTGCTGGACGGCCTCTCTGGGCAGATCCACCCGTTTGATCGCCCATTGTGTGTTGAGGTAATCGGGATGCAAGTCGTGAACGATAAGTTGGGGCTCGATCTCCAGGATGCGCTCCAGGTGGGCGATGGCATGCTCGAACGAGCGCAGTGTCTCGAGATTTTCCAGGTCCCCGATATGCTGGCTGACAAAGGCTTCATTCCCGCGCGTAAGGCAGACGGTGTTCTTAAGTTCCGCCCCGGTACCGAGGACCGAGGGACCGGAGTCGCGCAGGAAAACCGGCAGCGGCGCGTATCCTCTGGCCCGGCGCATCGGGCGGGAGCTACCTCCGAGTATCCTGCTCACCGAATCATCGCACCGCATGTAAATATCGCGGTCGTGAAAAAGGAAATAATCGGCAATTCCGCTCAAACGTGACCGGGCGTCAGCGTCGGCCATGGCAATAGGCTCATCGCTCTGGTTGCCGCTGGTCATTACCAGCGCACGGTATGGAGCATTCTCATAAAGGAGAGAATGCAGAGGCGTATAAGGTAAAAAAACGCCCAGGTATCTGTTCTTCGGCGCGACGCTCCCGGCAACCGGGAGGCCTGTTTCAGTCGAGCGCCTCGCCAGGAGCACGATGGGCCGGGCCGGGCTTTTCAGCAGGTTTTCTTCCTCGCCGTTCAGGTGACAACACCGCCTTATGTCGTCGAGTTCCGGAAACATTACCGCAAAGGGCTTTTGCTCTCGTATCTTGCGGCTTCTCAGCCGGCTCACGGCAGCTTCGTCGGTTGCCTTAACCGCCAAATGGAACCCGCCAAGTCCCTTGATCGCTACAATAGAGCCCGCGTCGAGCAGCGCCACCGTTTTCACAACAGCTTCATCCCGGGCGGCGATCCTGTTTCCCTGCGCATCTTCGAGCCATACCCCGGGGCCGCATTCCCAGCAGGCGTTCGGTTGCGCATGAAAGCGCCTGTCAAGTGGGTCGTCGTACTCCCGGCGGCATTCCGGGCACATTTGGAAATGCGCCATGGTCGTCTTGTCCCGGTCGTATGGTATGTCCTTTATTATCGTGTACCGCGGGCCGCAGTTGGTGCAGTTGATAAAAGGATAGCGGAACCTTCTGTCCAGTGGATCGAGAAGCTCGCCCAGACAGTCGGCGCAGGTGCAGGCGTCCGGTGAAATGAGGGTTGAGCGCGACTCAAGTGTGCGGCTGCCGATTATTTTGAAACCTTCGAGATGCTGGTATGGCAGGCAGGTTGTTTCAATCGTGACGATTCTGGCCAGAGGAGGAGGTTCGCTGGAAATTGACCCGATGAAATCCCTGACCGATTCCGCCGGACCGGCTACCTCGATTTCCACTCCGTCCGACTGGTTTCGGACCCAGCCGTTCAGCCCGCAGCGCCTTGCCAACTGGAAGATAAAAGGCCGAAAGCCAACGCCCTGCACGATGCCCCGGACCTTCACCAGAACACGGCGCCCCGTTTCCCCTCCCGCGGCCGATTCAGGTTGGAGAAGGCGTGTTTCTTCGGTTGAGGATTTCACTATCAGTGTTTGCCCGCCGGGAGTTTTCGGTGCTTGCCCACCTTCTCCTCGATCCAGGACAGCCAGGGAGCGAAACCTTCTCCGGTCCTGCATGAGAGTTCAAAAATCTTGCCCACGGGGTTCAATTGCCCCACCCTTTCCCGAATCTTTATAATGTCGCAGTCGGTGTAAGGCAGCAGGTCGATTTTGTTCACCAGCAGGACGGAACAAATCTGGAACATGAGCGGATACTTGATCGGTTTGTCATCCCCTTCGGCAACGCTCAGAATCATGATCTTTTCATGCTCACCCAGGTTGAATTCGGCCGGGCACACCAGGTTTCCCACGTTTTCGATTATGAGCAGATCGATCCCGGAGAGGTCCAGCGACTCCAGCGCAATCTGAATCATGTTGCCGTCAAGATGACACCCCCCATCGGTATTGATCTGCACGGCCTGGACGCCCTTTTTCTGTATGCGTTCGGCGTCATAGGACGACTGGAGGTCGCCTTCGATGACCGCAATTCCGATCCTGGAGGCGAGCGCTTCGATGGTTTTCTCCAAAAGTGAGGTTTTCCCCGCGCCCGGCGAACTCATGAGGTTGACCACGAAAATTCCCGCATCGTCGAACCTCCTCCGGTTCTCCGCCGCAAGCCGATCGTTGGCCTGAAGAATGTTGCGAACAACAGGGACTTTAATTTCCGCCATCCTCTTCTCCCGTTTCACCTTCTATGCTCATCACGGAAAGCTCCCGCCCGCTGAGCAGCTCCAAAGCCGGCTCACCGCACCGGGGGCATAGAAATACCTGGTCTTGAACCTCAAAAGAAAAATCACACACGTCACATCGAGCCACAATGCCAACGCTCTCGATTTCGATCAGCGCCCCGGATGCAACAGTATCGCGGCTTACCATCTCGAAGCAGAACGTGAGCGACTCCGGGACCACGGCCGCAAATTGGCCTATCTGAAGTTTAACCTTCTTAACGCGCTCCAGCCCATGTTTTTTAGACTCGTCGACGATGATCTCGAGCAGGCTTTCGGCAATGGAGAGTTCGTGCAAACTGCGCCTTCCCAATTTTGTTCTGGAAGCTGTGCTGTTATCTGGATATATGGTTTTTACCCGCAAACGATGCCATTTAACATACGACCCTGAGCGGGTCAATAGATGTCAAGGCAGATGACAAGACAGGACCGGCGAAACGGGGCTGCAAATATCACCTAGTCAGAAGCATCAGTGATATCCATCCTTAATTGAGACATCAGATTTCCGACTTCCTGTATAGAATCCGGTGTGATATATTATTAGATTAGCCTTCGCGTTGGCAGCGGCAGCCTGCTTGTCACATGGGGGGCAAATAAGATTATAGATTGTAGCCTAAATCATGATGAGCAGGGAAATTCAAATCGCCCCTGCATTTTTGAGAGAATCAGACACCGGAGACCCAAATGGATTACAAAGCTACTCTAAACCTCCCCCAGACCGATTTTCCGATGAAGGCAAACCTTTCGGTCAGGGAGCCCGAGATCCTTAAAATGTGGGATGAAATGGGTCTCTACGAGCGCCTTCGCGAGATTGGCAAAGGCCGCCCTCGATATATTCTTCACGATGGGCCACCGTACGCGAACGGCCACATCCACCTGGGAACCGCTCTGAATAAGATCCTGAAGGATGTGATCGTAAAATCGCGGCAGATGAGCGCAATGGATGCCGTCTACGTTCCGGGCTGGGACTGCCACGGTCTCCCAATCGAGCATCAGGTGGACAAGGAGCTGGGGAAAAAGAAGGAGACGATGTCTCTTACCGAAATTCGCGGGTTCTGCAGGCGCTACGCCGAGAAGTTCATCGGCATTCAGCGGGAAGAGTTCAAAAGACTTGGAGTGACCGGCCGGTGGAACAATCCCTACCTGACGATGTCCTACGACTATGAGGCGTCCATTGCGCGCGAACTCGGCCGGTTTTTCCAGAACGGAAGCGTGATCCGCAGCAAGAAGCCCATCTACTGGTGCACAAGCTGCATGACGGCCCTGGCGGAAGCCGAAGTCGAGTACCACGATCACAAGTCACCATCCATTTACGTCAAATTCCCCCTCACTGCCGAGAGCCAGGCAAAATTTCCGGAGCTGACGGGAAAGCAGGCCTACGTCCTGATCTGGACGACGACTCCCTGGACCCTTCCGGCGAACCTGGCCATTGCGCTGCATCCCGATTTTACTTACGCCGCGGCCGACGTTGACGGCGAAGTCTGGATCATGGCCCAGGGACTTCTCGAAAACGTCATGGGAACCATGGAAGTGCGCGACTACAAGGTAATCCGCACTTTCGAAGCCGGGGAACTAAGAGGCCTTAAAGCCCGCCATCCGTTCGTCGACCGCGATTCGGTAATAGTCCTGGGGACTCATGTGACCCTGGAAGCGGGAACGGGTGCAGTCCACACGGCACCCGGCCACGGGCGCGAAGACTACGAAACGGCGCTGGAGTACGGCCTCGACGTTTATTCTCCCGTGGACGACTCGGGACGGTTCACAAAGGATGTGCCGTTCTTTGCGGGCCAGTTCGTCTTCGACGCCAATAAATCCGTGATCGCCAAGCTAAAAGAAGAAGGCAAGCTGCTGCTGGAATCAGATATAGTCCACAGCTATCCCCACTGCTGGCGCTGCAAGAACCCGGTCATTTTCCGCGCCACACCCCAGTGGTTCATCTCGATGGAGAAAACCGACCTGCGCCGCAACGCCCTCGACTGTATCGACCGGGTGCAGTGGATCCCGAATTGGGGGCGGGAGCGTATCTACAGCATGGTCGAAAACAGGCCTGACTGGTGCATCTCAAGGCAGCGCTCCTGGGGCGTGCCGATAACCGTATTCCGGTGCGCGGAATGCGGGACCTATATCAGTTCACAGGAAGTCTTCGATCACGTTGTGGCCCTGTTCGAAAAAGAAGGGGCGGACGCCTGGTTTTCGCATCCGGTCGAGGACCTTTTGCCGGCCGATCTTGCCTGCCCGGGATGCGGCGGCAGAAAAGTCGAAAAGGAGATGGACATCCTGGACGTCTGGTTCGAGTCGGGGTCGTCCTTTGCGGCCGTCCTGGAGCGGCAGCCCGAACTTGGGTTACCCGCAGACATGTACCTGGAGGGCAGCGATCAACACCGTGGATGGTTTCATTCCTCACTTCTCGTGGCGGTCGGGACCAGGGGGGTCGCTCCTTACAAGACCGTGCTCACCCACGGCTTCGTCGTCGACGGCCAGGGCTTCAAGATGTCCAAATCGCTTGGAAACGTCATAGCCCCCGAAGAAATCATTCGCCAGTACGGGGCCGAGATACTCCGCCTTTGGGTCTCCGCCGAAGACTACCGGGACGATATCCGTATCTCCCCGGACATCCTGAAAAGATTGAGCGAAGCGTACCGCAGAATCCGAAACACCTGCAGGTTCCTGCTGGGCAACCTGTACGATTTCAACCCGGCGGAGGATTCGGTCCCCTACGGGCAAATGGAGGAACTGGACCGGTTCGCTCTCTACCAACTCCAGGACCTCATCGAGAAAGTCGTCCAGGGATATGACCGGTTCGAGTTCCACCGTGTCTACCACGCACTCCACAACTATTGCGTTGTGGATTTGAGCTCGTTTTACCTCGATATACTCAAAGACCGCCTCTATACATCTCCGGCCGCCGGCGTTGCCCGTCGCTCCGCCCAGACGGTGATTCATGCCATCCTCCAGTCCATTGTCCAGTTGATGGCCCCAATCCTCTCATTTACCGCAGAGGAAGTCTGGCTCCACATTCCAAACCGCCTCGGCGGGGCATCGGTGCATATGGAGACTTTTCCGGAAATCGATTCCAGCCTCAGGGACGAAGAGCTAAATGCCCGGTGGGAGAAAATCCTGGCAGTAAGAAACGAGGTCCTTCGCACCCTGGAGGCGGCCCGGCGTGACAGGGTAATCGGGCACCCGCTGGACGCCAGAGTGCGCCTGGCCCTTCCGCCCGAACTCGAAAAAGAGTTCGCGGGCCAGGAGGAGCTTTTGAGGACCGTTTTCATAGTGTCCCAGGTGTCAATCGAGCCCGAATCAGCCCTGAGCACACCGATGCAGGCAGTTGAACTGCCAGGTTTGAAAATCCAGGTCGAAACCGCTACGGGTGAAAAATGCGAACGGTGCTGGGTCCGCTCCGAGAAGGTGGGACAGTTCCCCGATCAACCAAAGATTTGCGACCGTTGCTATTCGGTGGTCGGATAACGGCGGTGGAACCAGCCTCGCGGAGGGTCGAGACCGGCGCTCAAATTTCCGGCGGCGCCTGAGGTCCCCCTCGCATATCGAGGAGGTGGTAAAGTACGCATTGATGCCGGGACTTTGTCTCTTCGGCTATCAGGACATGAAACGAAGCAGATTCTGCGGGATCGGGGAATGATTTCGATCAGATCCCAAACTGTCAGATCGTCAAGAAGAGGGAGGCTCACTGGGAGAACATCATGATGCGAGTGGAAGTGAAATTAAGTAGTCCATTCGAGAATCGATTTCTTCCGTCCGCAGATTTCTACGAATCGCTTCCATCATTTGCTCGTTCAACTTTGCCTCTACCGCATAGGTTAATCGGATGTGGCGGTCAGTGGATCTCGATAGCGTCTCGTGTCCATTTTCCCATCTAGATACGGTCACTCGATCCACTCCGAGCAACTGTGAAAACTCATTTATTTTTAAATGGAGGTTTTTTCGAAGAAATCTGATCTCAGCCCCGTTCAGATTAGTGGGTTTAAGTAGAATGCTCTCACCGATTAATCCCATCAGTTCTGTTGAATTAGGAATAGAAACGATCTTCTCGCCACAATCACTACACGTTCCAATTTCCACATTGGTCAGATGAACGTTATCCAATCCACTCTCAAGAAAGTGATGATGCGCTCTCGTGAAAGTAAAGCGGTCGCTTCCGCATGTTGGGCATTTTTCACGATGATCCAAGACTGGCTCCTTCAAAGATGGTCAAAACCAAAAGCGCACGGGTGCTCACGATGACGGTTATCGCTGCGGCTGAATCACCATCAATGGTGTTCCCTTCCACTCGATACTTATATTGCTCATGTTTTTCATCGTATTCAGGCTCACTCCTTACATCTCCGTTCAACAGCACCGAAACGAGATCCTGAAAACTGAACCGCCTTTCGACCATTCTGATTCGGCAGTGCTCAGTTGTCCGAACATCCCCGAATCGCACGATTTCCCGAATGCGTCTGGTCGCTTCAAGGGGTGTAAATTGCTCAGCCAAAATAATAATTCCCGTGAGGTCAAAGAGTCAAGAGAAATGTAACATTTTGTTACGCTACTTATTCGGCGTAGCATTATAGCACCGATCAAGCTTCATTGACCACTTTCGCCAAACTTTCCCCATACGGGGGAATTCTTACCGGATTTCGCTGAATTTTGACGGACTCAAACCAGCCAGAAAGTAAGACTAAGTCATTATAAGTGTTGGACATTGTTACAAATCAAAGATGACTCAAGGGCTCAGGTGATGGATTCAACTCCCGCCGCCTCTACCATTATTTGTGAAATAGAGTCAGGGATTTGCAAACGCCGAGCCTTCAGCTTTCACCGGTCTTGAGATAGCGAGAGCAGAGGCTTTCTTTTTTGCAAGCTGCCGAAGGCATTGCCGAAATACTCCAAATCTTGTCAGCGCCCTTTTTAAAACCCTCGACATAGTTGCCATAGACTTCATAGACAATTTTCTTCGGAGCACTCCGATGCCTTTAATCGGATACCGTCGCCGTTAAAGTGGCCATTTCTTGCTCGAAAAGCATATTTTAAGACTCTCAAATAGCCAATTAGGACCACTCTTTTCTTGGGCAGCAACGTTTTAGCGAGGTCCGACACCGAATCAACATGACGTGCACCAGCCCGCGAGCCGTTGCCCATGGATATCGGTGCGAGTTCAATTCCCACTTCCGGCATAGAAAATTCAAGTCGGCATCCTCATGGAACGGCATTCACCAACACGATCTCCTTGACACCCCATGAAGAATAGCGGATATTTTCCACAAAGCATACCGATTCCAAAGCTTGGATTGTGTCTTCTGAACTCTGCAGTTGGCGGCATCAAGAAGGGGAGTCCTAATTAATGGCTCTGTTGGACCTGCGGAACAATACAACTTTAGCGGTTAAGTTATGGAAGGCTCACACTTATGAGATCCTTACGAGTTCAAAATATTAGGAGCATTCTTGATTCCGGTCGCGTTGAAATAAAACCCATAACACTGTTAGTGGGCAAGAATGGCTCTGGGAAAAGCACTTTTGCGCGCCTTTTCCCACTACTCCGTCAGAGCATCGAATCTAGGACCAGAGGCCCTGTCCTTTGGTTTGGCGAATATATCGACTTTGGTGGCTTCTCAAACGCCGTTCGTGTACGCTCACAGGAGCGAGAGATAATTTTGGAGTTCGCTCACAGAATGAATTTCCAAGAACGCCACCGAAGGCCTTCAATGTTTAGGTCCCCCATTGACACAACCATATCAATGACTTTGGCCTTTGATAGTAGAGAGGACAAAACATTTATAAAGCACCTGTATTTGCGATTGAATGATGATATATGTACTATTGATGCAAATTCCTCGGGTGTAGTAACGCGACTACAATGCAACTCCACAGTTCTGATGGATAATCCTAATGACCTTCTATTGTCTGGAGTAAGTTGTATCATCCCACATCTCGAATCTCCAGAGTCCCGACATAGTCAGATGTTGACATTGGAATACATTCGATACTACCATTATTACGACCTACCTTCGGCTTCACCCTTTATTTCCATAAGCCGACCGCTATTTCACAAGTCTGCTTCCGATCATACTATAATGAAGTTTTTCCGATCATTTAAGTATTCAAATATTAATGAATTTTTCGCAAATATGAAGTCGTTCAAAGAGGGAGGCAAGGTCTACGCTCAGCATGTAGCATCACTTTCTACTTACGACTCTAAAGTTATTCAATTAAGAGACAGCTATATAGCGACATTACTCCCTTTTCTTCTGTCGTCATTAGATGACTACTTCACAAATATAGCTCAGCAGATCACATACATCGGTCCAGTAAGAGCTACAGCTCAAAGATTCTATAGGACACAGGAGCTTGCTGTAGATCGCATAGATTATAAGGGCCAGAATATGGCCGAGTTTCTACGTAGCTTGACCGAAGGTGAAAAAAACAGGTTTAAAAAGTGGACTCTTGAGAATTTAGACTTTGAGGTACATACCAAGAAAATCGGTGACCACATCGAAATTAAGCTATCAGAAGCAGGAAGCAAAATTGATTACAATCTTGCCGATTCGGGTTTCGGGTTCTCACAGATACTGCCTATTGTCGCCCAACTATGGGCGATGATTGATCGTTCAAGATCAACGCGAGGGACTCCGATGATTTTCTATATCGAGCAACCAGAATTGCATTTACATCCTAACTATCAAGCTAAAGTTGCTGATACTTTGATAATATCGATATTAGAATCAAAGAAGTCAGAGTTGGATATACGACTGATTGTGGAGACACATAGCGAGACCATCGTTAACAGAATTGGGAACCAGATTGCGGCCGGTCGACTCAAGAATGATGACGTAAATGTAGTTTTATTCGAAAAAGAGAATCCCGATTCAGATACTTTTCTCAGATTTGTTTCTTACGATGAAAACGGCTACCTAATTAATTGGCCATACGGATTTTTCGAACCCGATCAGGGATAAAAATGCTTCTCGTATTAAATGATTCCCTTCACACATGTATTGGTGACCCCGTTAGTGAAGGTCGGTTATCCAATGCGCTCGAAACAATCGCAAATGCATACCGGGAAGGAAAGCACGTTGTTTTGGCCAGTTCGAAGACCCTTGATGTTCTTCTCGCACGCCTCGACATTAATTCTAAAGCACGGGCTATATTTACTAAGATCAAAAATGAGATGCCGTTGTACGGTGCTTTTCAACGAGAGGTCTCACGATATGTCTTGGTCAGCTCTTCGCCAAGAAAAACAATTATAAAAAGTGGGAACCAGAACATACTGCAGCTTCCTTTTTATCTCTTCGAAGATAGCTCCGCGGTCCAAAAGACAGTTCTATTGGCAGAGAACCTTATCGATTCTTACTATTACGTTAAATTTGCACAATTATTTGCAAGTAGACGCGGCCTTAGGGGATTCAGGACCAACGCGCAGTGCCGTGGAGGAGGAGGTAGCCAAGTTCCTGCCGAATATAGAACCATTCAGGATAGTGAATCAGGGTTTTGTCTTTGCATTGTTGATAGTGATCAGGAGGCTCCACTTGACTCATACGGTGATGTTGCTGCACAGGTCTTGGCTGTCGAAAACACAAGCTTGTGTTCAACGACAATTATTTATCCCGGACAACGACAATTAAAATTCCCGGTCGGCGTCAACTATTTTTCCCGTCCAGCGACAATTAGGCCATCCTTTCTACCCTTGTAAGCCCATGTTTATTTGTGA
>JBKQLC010000214.1:0-23360 GCA_052147195.1 Syntrophobacteraceae bacterium | reverse complement strand
ACCCCAGAACGGAAGCAGGTCTTTAGCATGAAGCGTCCCGACGATGTTGTCGATATTATCCTGGTAGATCGGAATTCTGGAGTGTCCGCTCTCTATTATGATCCTGATTATTTCGGTGAGTTTGGTCGCAGCTTCAGCATAAACCGTATCCGTACGCGGGACCATGATCTCTCTGGCTATGGTATCGCGAAAGGAAAATATCCCCTGGATCATTTCCCCTTCATCCTCGGAGATCAGTCCCCTTTGCTCCCCTTCGTCAATAATCTGCTGTATCTCTTTTTCGACGTCGTCGGCGTTTTGGACACCAGCAAGCCGTCGGAAGCACATTCGGAGCCAATTCTGGATTCCTTTGGCTGACTGCTCTTCCAATTCTCAATCACTCTCTTTCGCGTAAGCAAATGTATTTAATTATGAAATTACACTCTATAGGGCCTTGATTCCACCTGTAACGTGTTAATTTAACAAGTAGGCTCTGCCTTGTCCATGAAAATTTAGAACCGGAAAGACAACCCTGCCTTGATAAGACTCGCTGTTTATGGTTTTATCAAAGTTTTATACTTCTATATCAACAGCTCGATTGGGCAAAGGCTACGTCAGTGATCGACACGATACGCAGGTTCCCCGCGGAGTGGGAAGAGCAGGACGCAGTGCTGATGGCATGGCCACACAAAGGGACGGACTGGGTCTCCAACCTCCATGCGGTGCAACGCGTAACAATCGATATCGCAAGGGAAATCACCCGTTTCGAACGACTGCTCATGGTCTCTCCTGATATCGAGGACGCAGCGAGGTCCATGGCCGAGGCCGGGTTAGCCCTGGACCGGGTCAGGTTCTATGAGGTCGAAACCAATGACACCTGGGCAAGGGATTTTGGTCCCCTCTTTATTTTGGAGGGCGAGAAGCCGATGATCCTTGATTTTGGCTTCAATGGCTGGGGACTTAAGTTTCCTTCCGACCTGGACAATCTTATAACCCGAAAGCTCGGCAACTCCGGCGCATTCGGCAAAGCGCCCATGGAGACCATGGGCTTCATCCTTGAGGGCGGAAGCATCGAAAGCGACGGTAGGGGTAGCGTTCTAACGACCTCCGATTGTCTGCTCAGCCCCAACCGCAATCCGCACCTTTCCCGCAGCGGCGTTGAGGCCTTTCTGGGTCAAGCGCTGGGAGCCCAACGGATCTTGTGGATCGAAAACGGTCATCTGGCCGGAGATGATACCGATTCGCATGTGGACACCCTGGCGCGGTTCTGCCCCGATGACACTATCGTCTACACGGCGTGTGATGACCCAACGGACGAGCACTACGGTCCCCTTCAAGCAATGGCCGAGGAGTTGAGGTCCTTCAGAACCCCGGAGGACCGGCCTTATCGTCTGCTTGCTCTCCCCTGGCCCGAGGCTTGCTACGATGAAGATGGCCAGAGGATTCCGGCAACGTATGCGAACTTGCTCGTCATAAATGGATCGGTATTGGTGCCGGTGTATGGGAGCCAAAAGGACCGCACTGCTATCGAGGTCATCCGGCAGGCTTTTCCCGGGCGCCAGGTAACAGGCGTTTATTGCCTGCCCCTCCTGACCGGCCGCGGGTCGCTCCATTGCATCACTATGCAGATACCCAAAGGAGTCCTGGCATGAAGAAGCTTATCGTTGGGCTCGTCCAGCAAAGTTGCACGGAGGACCGGGAAGCCAACATGCAAAAAAGTGTTAATGGCATCCGGCAGGCCGCTTTGAGGGGCGCCGAACTGATCGTGCTTCAAGAATTGCATCTTGGACCTTATTTTTGCCAGACCGAAAACCCCGCCCACTTCGACCTGGCAGAGCCCATTCCGGGCCCTGCCACCGATGCATTCGGTTCCCTGGCCGGGGAGTTGAACGTAGTGATCGTTGCTTCCATCTTCGAGCGGCGCGCTTCTGGTTTGTATCACAATACGGCTGTCGTTCTTGACAGAGATGGTTCACTGGCGGGCAAGTACCGTAAAATGCATATCCCTGACGACCCAGGCTATTATGAGAAGTACTATTTCACGCCTGGTGACCTTGGGTTCCACCCCATTTCAACATCGATTGGCAGGCTGGGAGTATTGGTCTGCTGGGACCAGTGGTATCCGGAGGCTGCGCGGCTGATGGCTCTTTGCGGGGCCGAACTGCTGATCTATCCCACGGCTATAGGCTGGGAGCAAGACGCATCCGAGGTGGAGCGGGTGCTTGCGCTGGATGCCTGGACCACTATTCAGCGTTCACATGCAATCGCCAATGCACTGCCGCTCGTCAGCGTAAACCGGGTTGGGTTCGAGCCCGCTTCCGGAGACGCCGGACAAGGTCAAATATTCTGGGGGAACAGTTTAATAGTCGGCCCCCAGGGCGAATTTCTGGCAAGGGCAAGTCATGACGCCGATGAAATACTTACCGCCGAAATTGACCTTGCCAGGACAGAAGTGGTCCGGCGCAACTGGCCTTTTCTCAGAGACCGTCGAATCGATGCCTATGAGGATTTGCTGCGCCGCTACGGGGATTAGCGAATCTCATGTTATTCAATAGCCGGAGGCAGCCGGCCCGGTTCTCCAAACCACTGCCGAGGTGATCCCTTATGAAAGAAAAATGGGGTATCAGGCCGACAAGAGGCCTGTACCCCATTCCGTTTTTGTCTTGATTGTAAAAGTATTTTCTTACTTTGACCGCTGCTTCAGCATCCGATCCATCCGGACCACCTGGGCTGATTCACGAATCGTGTTAGGAAATTCCTGTCCCCTATCCAGAACTTTGATCTCATATTTCTGAATTTTGAAATAACTCTTTATGGTCTCGACCGCCAAGTCGGTGTCGAAAGGCTTACAGGAAAACATATCTATGCTCATATACTGTTTATCCGGAAATGTATGAATGCTGATATGGCTTTCAGCAATCAGCACAAAGCCGGACACCCCCCAGTCTTCCGGAACGGCTCCCGAATACCGGAAAACATAAGGCGGCATGATTTTGGTCATATCCATTTGTGGAGGATATTTATCGAGGAAATTATAGATCAGATTGATGTCTTGCAGCGCCGCACGGTCACAGCCGTAACCATCCAAGATCAAATGGACACCAAAACCGAATTCAGGCTTGCCCATGGCAGTCACCTCCTGTCGTGAGAACCTAGCGTCCTCTGTACAAATATTAGATTTCTATTTGCCGCCCGATGGAGATGCTACCGTGAGCCTCCCGAAACGCTACAGGGCATTCACGTCTCAGGCCATCTAATGATGGACTCACTGCAAGAATTCGGGGCGGACTTAATGCCACATCATAAAGTGGTCTCGCAAATGGGTTAACCTAAAAAAGTGTCACCAGCCAATCTGCAGCACAACGCCAACCATAAACAGATTTCAAGTGACCCCGTCTAAGTCCAACAATTTTCATCGGTTACCGCAGAGATCCTTTGTGCTCAGCGGTCAGCCCTATATAAAGTACCCACTATGGGGTGTCAAGATTAATTTTAAGCAGGATAATTTTAAACACAAATTCTAAAAAGAATCTTTATCCGAAAAAGAGAGCGAGCCCCGGGAGCGGCCCACCAGCTAAATTTCACCGTCCAGCGAGAATTCATCGACGTGAACCCGGTTTTTGCCGTAGTCCTTCTTAGCGGCATAGAGGGCGGTGTCGGCCCGCTCTATCATATCGTGAATGTCCTGCTCGATTGTTCCGGACTTTTCGACAAACCTGGCGATCCCTATCGAAAGGCTAGTTGGTTCGAATTTAAAACTGTTAAACTTGTCGCATATTCGCTGGGCAACGCTCAGGACCTGAACCGCCGGCAGGTGAGGCAGCAGCATTACGAACTCATCGCCGCCGTAGCGAAAAACGCTGTCAACGTTTTCGCGTATCGAATTGGCCAGGAGGCCCGCAGTTTCGATGAGCAGTTCATCGCCTGCCTGGTGGCCATAAAGGTCGTTGTATTTTTTGAAATTGTCCACGTCCATAAAAAACAGATAGAGAGTGTGCTGGTACCGGATTGTTCGGATAGCTTCCTTTCGAGCGTTTTCTTCGAACGAACGACGATTTTGAAGACCTGTCAACGGATCGCGGATTGCCAGCTTTGAGAGTTGCTCTCTCAGTCCTCTCTCCCGGATCAGCCTGTTCAGCTTGGCCTCAAGTTCGTTTAGCGTAAAAGGTTTTGTAATAAAATCCGCAGCCCCGGCGTCAACTACCTCCGTGTACCTGTATCTAATTAAATGGCCCGTAATGGCTATTATGTCGATATCGTCGTAATTGCGGACTATGAACTCGATAAGCTGCATCCCATCCATCCGGGGCATATCCATATCCGTAACTACAATGGCGAATTGGCCGTTCTTTATCTTTTCGACCGCTTCGACGCCATCATGAGCGCTATCCACCTTGTGACCCATACCGATCAAAGCCTCCGTGATAATCTCGCAGACCTGTGGCTCATCATCCACCACCAGGATGTTCTGCAAAACTAAAGCGGATTGCTTTTCATGCTTCATTGACCACCTCTGCCGGATGGAAAAAACGAATCAGCAAAATCATCCTCCATCCAAGGGCCGCTCGCCAAATCACCTTGACTCGCCCATAAATAAGACCTATAGGCATCATCTGTACAGCCGTGCAGGTTAGAGCAACAGGAAGATTTTGACAAACCTTTTATTCTATCGGATGTTTGTGGCTGTACCGTTAGCAATTGTGGAGGACCAAAATGCGACATGTCGCGATAATTTATAAACGCACGCGCCCTGAAGCCGCCCAGCTCGCCGGGGAGATCAAACAATGGTTCGAGAAGCGCAACATAAATGTTTTTCTTCAGGAGAATATCGATAACGCGGGGGTAAGCTGCGGTTATGACAAAATAGATATACCGGATACAGTCGAAACGGTTGTTGTGGTCGGTGGAGACGGGACCTTCCTGAGCGTTGCGCGTTTCATCGAACACAGACCCATTCCGGTCATCGGCATCAATTTGGGAGGCCTCGGTTTTCTGACGGAAATAAACGCCGATTCCTGCTTTGTCGAACTCGAGAAGATCCTCGCAGGAGATTTCGAAATCGAAGAACGGATGCGATTGCGGGTATCGGTAAGGCGTGAGGGCAGAGAGATTTTGAGCCACCGCGTTCTGAATGATGCTGTTATAAATAAGGGGGCGCTTGCCCGCATAATCGACCTGCACACAACTATCGACGGTCATTTTCTGACTCACTACCGTGGTGACGGCCTGATTATCTGCACCCCCACGGGATCGACTGCCTACAACATCTCCGCAGGGGGGCCTATCATTTTCCCGACCGCGCAAGCCATCACCATAACTCCCATTTGCCCTTTCACACTCACCAATCGACCGATTATACTTCCTGCTCACGTGACTGTCATGGTCGAAATTGCCGAACCTGCAACAGACGTAACCCTGACCTGCGACGGACAGGTGGGATGCCTGCTCCAGGATATCGACCAGATATCCATTACAGCCGCCGCCACTTCGCTGCGCATCATAAAGGCCCCTGACGTCGATCATTTTGAGATTTTGAGATCGAAGCTCAAGTGGGGCCAGGCGTAGGGTGGAGAGTAAAAGAGTGCGATGGATCAACCTCGACGTAACTTGCCTGAAGGACGTTTGCGTTTGGCAGGCGGGAGGTTTTTTAAGATTTGAAGGTAATTGCCTCTATCTTCGTATCTTTTGCAATCTTGAAGGTTGAGTAAAACTCCAGGACCGCTCTTCCATCTTCGTCGTAAACAGTCGCCTTACCCTTGAGCTTCCGCCCGTTCCGGCTGACCACCCCTGCCTTTGCAGTCACAATTCCCTTTTTCACCGGAAGAAGAAATCGGGACTCAAGTTCGATTGTAGCAAAATGCGACCGGGGAGCAATAATGCTCTTGATCGCCATGGCGGCCGCAGTGTCGGCCAGGCTAACCAGCGCGCCGCCATGCATAAGTCCCGCACCCTGAGCATAGTCGATGAAAAAGGGCATCGTGAGGGTTGCCATTCCGTTGCAAGCCTCAACTATAGTCATATTCAAAAGCCGCTCAAACGGGGCGCAGCTTATCCACTGCCCCATTTCAAAGTGGTGGGGGCCTGTTCCAGGGGACACTTTTTCTTCCAATCCCTTCTCCGTTTTAAACGCGGTTACCCCCAAGACAAGGATTACACCGTGAACGCAAGCACGTGCACCTATGCGCTTAACAATCAACTATAGATAGACATGCTCTTCGTGCTTGTGCTGAAAACATCCCTGTTTACATCCACATTCACACAGGCCGGCTTGCAGGAAGATCTGGCCCGCTCCAAAGCTGCACGAATTTTGGAGGGTTCGACAACATGTTCTCCGTACCCGCCCATGGCCTCGACTACCCGGTCATATCTCAGGGGAGTCAAAACATTTGCCAGGTTCCCCCTCTCAGGGCCATACCTTGCGTGTTGAACGAACCGCACCTGGTTCCAGGCGGCGTTGTTTGCCACAATTCCGACCATCGGCAAATTATGGCGGATGAGCGTATCATAATCAAAACCGGTACACCCGAAGGCCCCATCGCCGAAAAGCGCGACTACCTCAGTTGCGGGAAAGGCCGTTTTGGCAGCGATGGCAAATGGCGTGCCGACTCCTAGAGTGCCGAGGGGACCAGGGTCGAGCCATTTGCCTGGCTTTTGCGTCCTGATCACGTTAGCCGAAATGGTGACCACGTCCCCTCCATCAGCAATGAAAATGGAATCCTCGCTCAAAAAATCGTTTATCTCACGAGCAAGCCTGAGGGGATGAATGGGAACTTCATCTGACATCAGAAATTCCCTTTCCTGCTCAAGAGTCTCATTCTCCTTTGCCCGAAGTTCCCGGCGCCAGGCGTCGCGGTCACCTCTGGCGCGAACGGCCCCCGTGAGATCATCGAGCGCCGAGGCGATGTTCGCATTGATTGGGACATCAACGGACCGGTTATGACATAGTTCGCAGTAATCCAGGTCGACCTGGATGATCTTCGCTCCGGAGGCGATACGGTTCCCATAGCCAAGCCGAAAATCAAAAGGCGTTCCGATGACCATGACCACGTCTGCCCGGGAGAGTGCATGCCGCCGCGACCTGCTGAACAGCAATTGAGAGTCCGCAGCAACAGCACCCCTTGCCGCACCGTTCAGATATATCGGGATTTGCGTCTTTTCAACCAGCGCATTCAGGGCCTCAACCGCCCGGCAGAGCCATACCTGCGTGCCGGCGAGAATGGCCGGCCTATCGGCCTTCTCAAGCAGTTCAGCCGCCATTTCGATATCCCTGGAATCGGGCCGCGTCTCTCCCTTTGCCCTGTACCCGATGGGAATTTGCACATCGGCCTCTTCAAATTCCTTATCGAGTACATCGTTAGGTATTTCAAGAAATGATGGCCCCGGACGGCCGCTGTAGGCATGTCTAAGTGCGATGGCCATGTACTCTGCGATACGCTCGGTTTCGTAGACCGTCGCCGAAAACTTCGTAATCGGCTTCATTATTTCCACATGATTCAATTCCTGCAACCCACCTTTGAGCAGATTATTAAGAGGCGCCTGTCCACCGATCAGAAGCATCGGGATCTGTGCCCGAAAGGCGTTTGCAATTCCCGTAACGGCATCGGTCACCCCGGGCCCGGCTGTTACTACTGCGATGCCGGGGAATCCCGTGAGACGTGTCCAGGCATCGGCCGCATGGGCAGCCGTCTGTTCATGCCTGACGTCGATTATCTGAATCCCTTCCTCGGCGCATCCGTTGTAGATGTCCATGACGTGCCCGCCACACAGGGTGAAGATCGCTCTGATTCCTTCGGCTTTCGCGAATTTTGCCACAAGTCGACCGCCGGTGATTTTGGCCATCGGTTGCTCCTTTTCAGAGGGGTGGGCTGGACACAAAAATGTCGGGCATCACTTTACGGGAAAACTATCTATTTCGGCCCAGCATGTGAACCGCGTTCCTGATGCCGGCCAGAGACAAATCTTCCATCGGGAAAATGCGGGCGATCTGGTTTATCGTGACACTTTCCTGCGACCAGCGCTCTTTGGGAATTGGATTTAGCCAGACACTAGTCTGAAACGCCGTCCTGAGCTCTTTTAGCCATTCCCGGCCGGGTCTTCGATCCTCCGTCTGAATATAGAGCGATCCGTTGGCGGCCATCAGCTCGAATGGGGCCATATTAGCGTCCCCAATTATTATAAGGTGCGTATCTCTTCCCTGAGCGATAAGGAATTCCCACGGTATCGCCCGCGTTCTCGGCTGGTCCCGGTAAACGGCCCCGTAGAGACAGTTGTGAAAATAATAGTACTTAAGGTCCTTAAAATGGTCGCGGATTTTTCCAAATACAGACTTCACAAGCTCGACATAGGGAAACATCGAATAGCCGCCATTGTCCAGCAGCACGATCAGCTTTAGCCGGTCCCGCAACTCCCGGGCAAACACCAGTTCGATTTCGCCGCCGTTTTTTGCGGTTCGGGCTATTGTCTCGTCAACCTCCAACTCGGTTTCCGGTCCTGTACGCTTCAAGTTCTTCAGCAAAGCCAGGACCTGGCGCACGTTTTCCCTGGTCAGAGGGGATTTCTCGCTGTAATTGACGTAGTTCCTTTTATCGATTACCTTCTGGGCCGTGCCATGAATACCCCGGCCATAGACCCGCATCCCTCCCCCAGCCTGCCCCGAGTGGCCAAACGGGGACCGTCCCCCGGTTCCAATCCAGGTATGCCCTCCCGCATGCCGGCCTCTTTGCTCTAAAAGCGTTTTCCAGAACCGCATGAGCAGTTCCTCGTTCCCGTATTTTCGCAGCTCCTCAGGAGTAATGACTCCTTTTTCGATCTGCTCACGAAGCCACTCGCGGAAAGGCTTGCCCGCAAACGTTTCTTCCCAGTCGGGCATTTGCCATGAGACTTTTCCAAGAAAAAAGCGGGCAAAAACCCGCTCGAAGGCGTCATAGTGTTCGATATGCTTGATAAAAACAAGACGGGCGAGCAGGAAGAGACGGTCAAGGTCCGGCGCCAGGCCTTTTTGCAGCCCCCGATAAAACTCCAGAATATATTGGAAACTTATGGGAATTTCCGCTTCTCGCAACTGTTGGATAAAAGAGAGCATCAGCGGCAACCCTCCGGGTGAACCTGAATCTGGAACTACGGCGCCAATGAACGAGAGATCATCAGAATTGTGTCTTTGGCCTTACACCCTTGTATCTCAACAAATCCTGCGACCGTTTGAGAAGCGTTCCGATATGCTGGACCGCATTCCCTGCGCCGGGCCCCTTTGCACCGCTGGAACGAATGGCGCCGACCCAGTCGAGCAGTTCCGCGGTGGCAGGCGGTTTTTCGAACCCCTGTTCCCGCAGGCGATAAAATTCCGTAAGGCATGCATCAAGGAGTTGCCCCGGTATATCGGGGAAATGCATTCGCACGATAATCGAGATCTCTTCGTGGCCTGGGAATGGAATGTAATGGCAGAAGCAGCGGCGCAGAAAGGGGTCGGATAGCTCCCGCTTGGCGTTGCTCGTAATGACTATGATGGGCTTATTCCGTGCCGCCACCTTATGGTTGATTTCCCTGATGACAAAAGAACCATCCTCCAAAACATCCAGGAGGTTGTCCTGAGTGTCTGAATCGGTCTTATCGATCTCATCGAGCAGCAGCACCCTCCTGTCATCTGCAAGAAACGCTCTGCCGATCGGTCCAAAGCGAAGGTAATCCCATATCTCGTTTACGTTCCGGCCCGATTCACCGCTTCCAAACCGCGAATCATTGAGCCTCAGCACAGTATCATAGACGTAGCACAGTTCCTCCCCTTTGAACGTGGACTTGCATCGGGCTTCTTCCATTTGAAGTCCAAGCGAGCGGGCGATCTCGAAGGCAAGCTGTGTCTTACCGGTTCCCGCCTCACCCATCAGGAGCAAAGGTTTTCCCATCGATATGGAAATATTTACTATCTCGCCAAGTTCAGCGCTGAGGTAATAGCGCTCGGTACCTTCGAACTTCATATACACCTCTCTCCGTAGTTCAGGTAAATCCACGACTTTGGATACATAATGAACTGAGTGCATCGAAAAAGCGTTATCGGCAAACCAATAGATAGCAACTGTGAAGAGATCAGGCAAGATTTTCGAGTAGTGGAAAACCAATTTCCGGAAGCAAGAATGCCGGCCTCACCATTCGTAACGAGAACATCCGCGACGGAGTGGATTGCGGAACCGGTTGGACAAGCTTAGGTTATGGCACGTTGTCAACAGCTTCACCTGGCAAAGCCCGAAAATTAGTTTCAGAATCTGCTACCAAGGGAAATAGCAATGTCGATCCGCACCCGCGCCGCAGTGGTGAGCCAACCGGGTGGGTCTTTCCTGTTTCAGGATGTTGAACTCGACGGTCCGCGGCCGGGAGAAGCACTGGTACGCATGATCGCCTGCGGCATTTGCCATACCGATATTGCCGCCCGTGACGGACTGTTTGGCCAGGATTTTCCGGCGGTATTCGGACATGAAGGCGCAGGGGTCGTCGAAAGCGTTGGGGCTGAAGTCTCTCGGGTCCGCCCCGGCGAACGGGTCGTCATCTCCTTTGTTTCCTGCGGGAAATGCTCCAATTGTCTAGCGGGCCATCCGGCCCATTGCACGGCTTTTGGCGAACTGAATTTTGGCAGCGCAAGGCCAGACGGTTCTTCAGCCATTCATGATGCCTGCGGGGCACGGGTTGGTTGCTGTTTTTTCGGCCAATCCTCCTTTGCTTATAAGGTCCTGGCGCGCGAGCGCAACCTTATTCCCGTGGATGCCCGGGACAATGACGAACTTGCCATGTTTGCGCCTCTAGGATGCGGCGTACAGGCCGGGGCCGCTACCGTGCTAAACGAACTCAAGCCTCAGCGGGGTCAGTCTTTCGTGGTTTTCGGCGCGGGAACAGTCGGCTTGTCCGCCCTTATGGCGGCCCACATGGCAGGCGCCAGCCCTCTCATAGCCGTCGACAAAACAGCATCGCGTCTGGAATTGGCAACAGAACTCGGAGCCACTCACGTACTAAGCACCCGCAAGGAGGAAATTGGTTCGAGACTCAGGGAACTGGCAGGACCTGTCGATCATGCGGTCGAGACAACAGGCGTCTCGCGTTTAATCGACCAGGCAATAAGGTCTCTCGGCCCTTTTGGAAAAATGTCCATGCTCGGCGTAACTCATGAAGACCGGCACGAGCGGGTTACCCCCCAATCTCCAGGTCCAAACCAGAGAGTCTTTTACAGTATTGCGGGCGACAGCGACCCGCAAGAATTCAAAACTTATAGGATCAGGTGTTACAGGGAAGGGAAATTCCCTTTCAACAGGCTGATACGGGAATATCCGGCTTCGGAAATAAACGAAGCAGTGAGGGATTCTCTTGTTGGGGCTACAATCAAGCCCCTGCTCCGGTTCTAAATACTCTCCCATGGCTGCTGTGTTCGGATGGTCTCTTTCAGCAAACCCGGCTAAGCAAGGCCCATGCCTGATTTTTTGAGGGTCTCCATCCCGGTTGTGAGTGAGATCTCATATTGGCTGTAATCCTGAAATTCCTTCTGCGGTCCGCCTTCTACAGCGGTCGCGTGAGTTCTCCAAGCTTGTCGGTCAGAACCTTATTTTGTGAATAGTCCACCGGGCAAGCGATGACCGAGACCGTGTTATCTGCCAAGGCGCGCTGCAGCGTAGGGAGGAGGTCTTCCGTTCGTCTTATGGCGTAGCCTTTGGCGCCGTAGCTTTCAGCTAACCTGACGAAGTCCGGGTTCCCAAAGTCAACATGCGAATGACGCCCTAACTCAATATCCATTTTCCACTTGATAAGACCGTAGCTCCCATCCACCCATACCAGCACGACAACAGGGATTTGTTCGCGCAACGCTGTCTCCAGTTCCTGCGAGTTCATAAGAAATCCAGCGTCGCCCGCGACCGCGAGAACTTTTCGCTCGGGAAAGGCAAGCTTCGCAGCAATTGCACCCGGAAACGCAAAGGCCATGGTTGAGAGACCATTGGAAATAAGGCACGTGTTTGGCCGGTACGTGGGGTAGAGACGAGCCATCCACATCTTAACCGCTCCCGTGTCAACGAGTACGATATCCTCCTCGCCCATTGCCGCTCTTATATCCGCGACGATTCGCTGGGGATTGACCGGATATGAGTCGTCTTTGCTTCCCCTTTCCACCTCTTCCCGTATAAGGCGGCTGATCTTGGTACCTATCGGGCTCAATTCCGGTGCCGCCCGAATCCCTTGAGACAGGGCGTCAAGGGATTCCGAAATACTGCCTTGGATACCGACCGCAACGTGATAGTGAGCGTCGACCCCGGCTGGATAACGATGAATATGAAGAATCTGCTTATCCCCTTTTGGGTTGATTCTCACAGGATCGAATTCCTGCAGATCGTAGCCGACGCACAGAACTACGTCAGCCTGGTCGAAGCCAAAATTGACGTAGTCATGGAGCATAAATCCTACAGCGCCCAGAGAATTCGGATGATTGTCCGGAAAGACGCCCTTGCCCATAAAGGTCGCCGCCACCGGTATCCCCAGACGCTCTGAGAAACGGATGAGTGCTTCACTGGCATGATCACGCACGGCGCCGTGCCCTGCCAGCACAATCGGTCTTTTTGCAGCCCCCAGGACTTTTACGGCTCGAGCTATCTGGGTGGCGGATGGAGAGGAATCGCGAACGATATTAATCTTGAGCGGGTGGTATCCCTCGGGACCGGGCAAGGTTTCGACATCCTGGGCTAAGGCTAGATACACTGCTCCAGGTCGCTCGGTCTGAGCCTGCTTGAACGCACTGCGCACCATTTCCGGTATCGCCTCTGCGGATCGAATCAGGTCGGCCCATTTTGTGATCGGTTTGAACATGCTTACCAGGTCGACGCTTTGATGAGATTCTTTGTAGATGCGATTCAGGCCCACCTGTGCGCTTATCGCGACGAGTGGAACGCTGTCGGTATTGGCATCAGCCGTGCCGAGCAAAAGGTTGATCGCGCCCGGTCCGAGCGTCGCAATGCACACTCCCGGCTGGCCAGTTAGACGACCATAGATATCGGCCATGAAAGAAGCGGCCTGCTCGTAACGGACAAGGATGAAGCGAATGGACGATCCGTTAAATGCATCGACCGTACGGATATTTTCCTCTCCGGGTATACCGAAAACGTATTTGACACCCTCGTTTTCCAAACAGCGCACAAACAATTGCGCGGCATTCATGGGTGGTTTGATACCATTCTTTCCCTCAAAAATCTCTTCACTGTGCTGCATGAGATTCAAATCCTCCTGCTTCGGTGAATGGCGCCGGCGAGACCACACTCCAACCCGGTCAATGTCTTCTTCTTCCTTTCTTTAAATAACGCTGCCACTCACATTTAAGTATCACAGAGCAGCAAGACAATCTTCTCTACTGACCAGAGGTATTCTTTCAACGCTTCAAAGGCCATATCAGGGGCCTTCTTGTTCCTAACAAACGCGGCAAAGTATTCTTACCAGGGTGGAAGCCGCCTACTTGCGCCCGACCGCTACGACCCTGATTCCTGCGCCGTCAAGAGCTTCCCGGATGGTTTTGGCTAGTTCCCAGGCGCCCGGAGTATCGCCGTGCAGGCATAGTGTGTCGGCGTTCAGCGATATATCGTCGCCTTCGATACTCACCATTATGCCTGTCTTTACAAGCTTCAGTACACGTTCCCGGACCTTTTGCCGATCATGTATAACAGCACCCGGCAGTTTACGGGGAGCGAGCTGGCCGTCGCGGGTATAGGCCCGGTCAGCAAACGCCTCCTGGACAACTTTCAGCCCCGCCGCCCTCGCTATTTCAACAAACATCGACCCGGCGAGAACAAAGAGGACCAGCTCCGGATCAAAAGATTTCACCGCCTCGGTAATTTCGACTGCAGCCCGCTCGTTTTTAGCGGCGTGGTTATAGAGCGCCCCATGGGGCTTAACGTGCTGGAGTTCCAGGCCGGATGCCCTGGCCAGGGCTGCAATTGCACCGATCTGGTAGAGGACGTAATTTTTTATCTCTCCGGGAGATGTCTCAAGGGCCCGCCTGCCGAAACCGATAAGATCGGGATAGCCTGGATGAGCGCCCACTGCGACGCGGTGCGATTTGGCCAGTTGCAATGTCCTCGCCATCACCATCGGGTCTCCGGCGTGGAATCCGCAAGCGATGTTGGCTGAAGTTACATAGCGGATCATCTTTTCATCCTCCCCGATTTTATATGCCCCGAAACCCTCCCCCATATCGCAGTTGATATCAATTTTCACAGCTTCCAAATCTCCTTTCTTTGCACCCGAGCGCGAGAGATAGGCTTTCGCACCTGATCTACAATATCCACGCTCAGTTTATCCTTCCGCAAGACTCTCGTTCAAGATGTCGGTTATGAACATGTGCCCCGGAGCGTGCGTGATGCATGAATCAAGGCCGGCTGAGAGCACCGCCAGCAAAGAAGTTACCCCGCATGCCCAAAAGACCGGAGTTTCACCATCCTTCATGGTGACCGGGTCGCCAAAATCCGGGGTGTTCAGGTCTGCTATGCCGAGTGCTTTTGGGTTTCCGATGTGCACGGGCGCACCGTGAGCGGATGTGTAGCGGCCCGTTACCCTGACGGCTCGGCTGACAAGCCTGTCGGGAATGGGCCTCATGCTGACGACCAGCGGCGCTGAAAACGGTCCGGCCGAAATGCATTTCCTGTTGGTGATATACATCGAGACGTTTTTTCCTTCCTCGATGTTGCGAACAGGGACGCAGGCCGTGATAAGCGCATGCTCGAAGCTGAAGCTGCACCCCAGTAGGAAACTTACCATGCCCTGATTGAAATGATCAGAAATTTCCGGGACCTCCGCTAACATATTCCCTTTCTTCCAGGCCCGGTAGAGCGGAATATCCGTCGTTATGTCAGCCGATGGAGCACTGATGCGCGGTTCGCGTTCACCCGCATCGAGCACTTCGAGAACCGGGCAAGGCTTGGGATTTCTCTGGCAAAAAAGAAGGAACTCGAAAGCGTATTTGCGGTCAAGGATTACCAGGTTAGCCTGGGCGTACGCAGCAGCAAGCCCCGAGGTAGGGCGCATCCACTGACCGGACCTGATCCTGGTCCTGATTTCGCGGGGGTTATCGGCGTTCATCGCAAAAGACTCCTGATGAGATATTCGTTCCTCAGATACATCTCGCGTGCTTGCCAAAGACTTATTTCCTCAAAAGTTACCCGGTCGCCCGGGCCAAGCTGCGCGACCAGCGGCAAGTCCGTCGAAATTACGGTGGCGATTTTTACGTATCCGCCTGTCGTCTGGCAGTCCGCGGCAAGAATAGTGGGATTAAGGTTACCGTGAACCTGCACCGCTCCGGGACACGTGCCGTCCGATATTATATCAGCCCCGCCGATAAGCTCCAGGGGTGGGCCGGAAAGAACGATTCCCATCCTGTCGGCCCGGGGGGTGACCTCATAGGACTTGGAGAAGAAGGTGGATTTACCCGCATCCGAGACACATTCTTCCTGTGGTCCGGGGATGGCCCTCAACACCGGCTGGGGTGAGTAATGCGGGATCAGTTCTACGGGCGCAGGGGTTAGCATCGCTTTCCCGATCATGGAGCCGAGAGGCAGATCATCGCCCGCGCGGAGGCAGCGTCCTTCGAGTCCGCCGAAGCCGCCCCGCAGATAGGTGGACCGGCTCCCCATTACAGGCGGAAGATCTATTCCCCCCGAGATAGCAAGGTAGACCCGAAGCCCTCCACCTCGAGAAAATCCCTGCACCGGTGTTATAACCTCAATTGTCAGCAGGTCGCCCTGTTTGGCCTGGTGAGCATGCCAGTATGCAACAGGATTTCCGTTCAGGTATGCTCCGGGCGCCACGCCGCTTAGAGCGAAGCTCGCATTGCAGCGAAACTCCGCCCGGAAACCGCCCATGGTGATCTCGATCCCAGCCCGGGCATCATCGTTTCCTACAAGTAAATTCCCAACTCTTAGAGCCTGGAGGTCCATTGCCCCGGAGAGGGGCACGCCCATACCCCTGAAACCGAAACGGCCCCGGTCCTGAACTGTTGCGAGCGGCCCCGGCTCAAGGATTCGAATGCTTCTCAAACTCATCTCCCGAAATAGGCACAAACCGGACAAAATCGCCCGCCTCAAGAAGAAAGGGTGATTCACGCGCCAGATCAAAAAGCTTCAGCGGGGTCCTGCCGATTAGCTGCCACCCCCCGGGACTCTCAATGGGGTAAATGCCCGTCTGCTGATCGGCGATTCCAATGCTCCCTGCAGGGACTTTTTTCCGAGGCTCGTTTTTTCGCCGCGTATGGAGTCTCTCGTCAAGTCCTCCCAGATATGCAAATCCCGGAGTAAACCCGATCATATAGACCCGGTAAAGAGGCGCGCAATGCAAGCGAATGACATCCTCGACGCTCAGGCTATGAAAGGAGGCAACCTCTGCCAGGTCCGGCCCGAACTCGCCCCCGTAGCACACCGGAACTTCCTTTACCTCGGCAGTCTCATCGGCGCGCGCAGAAAGTGACGGGAGATGCTCCTCAACGATCCCGACAAGCCGCTCATATGAGCATACCCAGGGATCATATTGGACAAAGAGGGATCTGTAGGTGGGATTGAGATCAGTAATTCCAGAATAGTTACCGGATTTCAAAAGTGTGTAAAGCCGCCACACGACGGCATTTAATCCAGGAGCGATTTTGTCGCCGAATTCGATGCTGATCGCCGTATCGCCGCAAAGAAGTATTCTGGGTTTTGAGTGCATCTGATTATTTAATGGTTTTCAGGGTTGGACATGCCAGTGCCTTATCTCTATAGGCCGAGAAACGCTTTGCGCACCACCTCGCTGCACAGCAGATCGTTTCCGGTCCCCTGCTCGACGATCATGCCCGACTGGAGCACATACCCCCGGTCGCCAATCTCGAGGCTCTCACGCACATTTTGTTCGACCAGTAAAATCGTGAGCCCCCGCCGCTTGAGCTTGACTATAGTCTCGAACAACTCGTCCACTAATATCGGGGAAAGACCGAGCGATGGTTCATCGAGCATCAGAATCCGGGGATCGCTCATAAGTCCGCGGCCGATAGCCAGCATTTGCTGCTCGCCGCCGGAAAGAGTGGAGGCAGCCTGGCTTCTGCGTTCTCTAAGGCGCGGGAAAAGCGCGTAAGCCGATTCCAGATTTTCCGCAGCCCCTCTGCGCGCTCTCGGCGAGTATGCCCCGAGAAGCAGGTTCTCTTCGACGTTGAAAGGCTTGAAAAGCATTCTTTCTTCAGGGACATATATCACGCCCATCTGGACGATTGCCTCGGTCCTGATACCATTTATCTGCTTGCCGTCAAACGATATGCTTCCTGAATAGACCGGCAGGGCGCCCATTATGGCCCGCAGAATGGTGGATTTCCCAGCCCCATTGGAACCGACCATGCAAACCGTCTCCCCCGGAAATACATCGAAAGAAACGCCGTGAATAACGGGAACGCCAGAGTAGCGTACCCGAATATCTTTTATGTGGAGGAGGGGGGGCATTTCTTAATTCTCTCCGAGTATTCACGGGCGTATTTTTCGCCAAGGTAAGCCTTGATGACATCAGGTGTCGCCAGGACGCTCTCCGGCTCGCCTTCGGCAATTTTGCGGCCGTAATCGAGCACGATGACGCGCCGGCAAAGTTTTGTCACCATTTCCATCATGTGTTCTATAAGAATTACTGTGATGCCCATGTCCGTGTTGATAAACCGGATCAGAGAGCAGATTTCCTCGACCTCCTGCGGTACCAGCCCCGCCGCAACTTCATCGAGCAAAAGAGTTTTGGGACGGGTACCCATTGCTGCAGCCATTACCACGCGTTTCTGAGCGGCAATCGGGAGCTCGTTCAAGAGATTATCTGCGAGCCTGGAGATCTGAAACGCTTTTAGAATGTCATCAGCCTGGCTGGACGCCCTTGAACGCGAGCTGGTTCTCATAAAACAGCCCACCATCACGTTTTCTTTAACGGTGAGGTCTCCTGATGCGGCATATACCTGGAAAGTCCTCGTCAAGCCCATCCTGGCTATTTCATGTGATCTGAGCCCGGTGATGTCCTTTCCATCGAATATGATGCATCCGGCTTCCGAACGGTGAACGCCCGCTATACAGTTGAACAGCGTCGTCTTCCCAGCCCCGTTTGGCCCTATTACACTGAGCAGCTCTCCTGAAGCTACCTCAAAAGAGATGCAATCATTTGCGACAAGCCCCCCGAATCGTTTCGTAAGGTTCCGGACCTCCAGCATGGGTGTCATGCCCCGGCCCTCCGCCTCGCCCGCCCCACGATGCCCCAGATTCCCCGAGGCTCGAAGGCGGAGATCAGCATGATCACAGACGCATAAATTATGAGATCGATACCGACCAGGCCCGAGCGGGCGCCAAGCAACTCCTTGAGATAGCTCTTCATGGGGATCATAATCGCCGCTCCGATTATCGGCCCCCACAGGGACCCGACTCCTCCGAGCATCGCCATAAGAGCTATAAGAATCGAAATATCGAGGCTCATCGTGTCCTCAGGCTCGATATTCTTGATGTAGCACGCGTGAAAAGACCCGATGGCGCTTACAAAAGATACCGCGATAGCATAAGTCTTGATTTTGGCCCACCGCACGTTGATCCCCAGTGAGCGGGCAACTTCATCGTTATCCTTGATGGCGCGCAACTGAAAACCCAGCCGGGAACGCCTGAATCCGTTTACTATCAATATTCCGATAAGGAAAAAGCAAAAAATCAGATAGTAGTAATAGGTGTCATTTAGAAAAATCATGTGGAGCAGATCGGGGGATTTGAACCTGGTAACCGGAATCTCGAGACCCCTGGAGGCCCCGACAAATTTCCAGACCTCGAAAAGGTCCTTGAGAACCAGCGATGTGGCGATGCTCGCGATGGCAAAATAGTGTCCCCGGAGCCGAAAAAGAGGGTAGCCGATAATAAAAGACCAGCACACAGCGATGAAGACCCCTATCGGCATCGAAACCCAAAACGGGGCGTCCCAGCGAATCAGCATAATTGAGGTGGTGTATGCCCCGATCCCGAGGAACTGCGCCTGCCCGAGATCGACCTGGCCCCCATACCCTCCTATGGTATTCCAGCCCATGCTATAGAGGGAGAAGATGAAAAATTGGATCATAGTGGACATTGCGAAGGAGGAGTGCGGAAAAGCCGGAAAGGCTGCCATAATCAGGCAGGCCAAGGCTGCAATGACCAGCTCGGATCGAGGCAGGTCCGAAAAATTAAACGCGGTTTTCAACGCTTCCAACCGAACAACCCCCTGGGACGCACCAGCATGATGATGAAATAGGCCAGATAGACGAGTGTATACTTGAACGGGGTCATTGAGACCCCGGCCATCCACCGGCTGCCCGTAAGGCTACTGAAAAAATCCCACAGGCCCGGGACCTCCGTTATCATCCCTATCAAAATACCCGCGACCAGCGCACCCGGAACGCTTCCAAAGCCACCCAGGGCAACCGTGGCGAAGGCTATCATAACGAAAAGCAGCCCGACAAAGGGGGTTACCGACCAGAAATTGACCAGAAGCGACCCGGCAACCGTTGCCGTCGCTCCTCCAATAGCCCAGGCCAGCGTGTTCATTCGCTCTGTAGGTATCCCCATGTAGCGGGCGCCTTGTGCGTTTAGCGCAGTAGCCAGCATGGCCTTGCCTGTGCGGGTCCTGTTCATGAGCAGCCATACGGCGGAAAAGGCAATGATCGAAAAAATACCGGCTGCCAACTTTGTTGCCGGGAAAACCATGCCCATGCCAAAATCCAAAACCCGGTCGACGAGAATGCCCGATGAGATTGTCCGGTCCTCCGAGCCGAACGCGAAAAGGGCGATGTTTCGCAGGAGAAGCATGAGGCCAAAGGTCCCCAGGAGCTGAGCGACCATTGGCCCCCTGAGCAGAAATCGAACAAAACCCTTGTAACACACTATCCCGAGGATCATGCCTACCCCGGCCGAAAGAGGCAGGGTAAGCAGAGGATCGATTTTAAAAGCCCCGGAGGCAAACAGGGTCGTGTACATCCCCAGCATCAGAAACTCCCCGTGGGCAAAATTCACGATGTCCATCATCCCGAAGATGATAGTCAAGCCCAGGGCGACCAGGGCGAATATCGTCCCGATCAGAAGCCCGGATGTAAGCGACCCCAAAAGGATTTCCATCTGCAATCAGAATCCCTTTATCGGATAAATCATATTGGCGGTCGCCAGATCGAACGGGTAAACGATTTCCAGAGCTATTTCCCCCGATTTGTCTTTCTGGAACTGCCCTATTACGCCGGAGCCGAGTTCGTTTTGTCCGAGGTCCGGTCCGCTCGTGGCAAACTTGATGCCCTTCCAGGGAACGACCAACTGCTCGCCGGGAATGTTTATCGAATTGGCGGCCGTTTGAATGTCTTCAGGCTTCGTCGAGCCCGCTTTCTGGAGCACCTCGGCCCAGGTCTGGACTCCGGTGAATGCCCTCGCCGATGCGCCGCTCAGTTCGTGCCCGAAGCGCTGCTTGTATAAACTGTTTACCTGGCCGGCCACCTGCTTTACTTCTGCAATCTTAGGGGCGAAAACCGTACGGGTAAGTATTCCGACCACATCGTCGCCAAGGCTTGAGCGGAATTCAGGGGCTTCGAACCCGGCATCCTGACCCCAGATGATCCTGGCCCTGACCTTTTGGGACTTGAGCGTTTTAACCATCAGGATGGCGTCCGACGTATATGAGGCGAAGAGCATGACGTCCGGTTTTGCAGCCTGGAGCGATCGCACCTCACTGGAGAGGTCGGCCGACTTGGGCGCATAAAGGATCGATTTCGAGACCTCGAAGCCGTATTGATTCGCAAACATATCAATCGTCTCGGAAACCTGGGACCCGAATTCAGTTTTCTCGCAGGCCGATGCCAGCTTCGTGATCTGAGCCTTTGGGACGGCGGCGACTCCTTTTACCTTGCCTTCGGTAAGCCCTTCGAGAAGCTCGAAAAGATCCCTCGTGAAAGTGACGTCATGAGGGGTGGTGCGCCAGAACCACTTGAAATCGCGTTGTGTAAGAGCAGGAGAAGTGGACGAGTCGTTTATCATAGGAATGCCGTACTGCTCGCAAACTGCGCTCACGGTCTTCGTCACTGCGCTGTTATAGCAACCAAGGATGCCAACTACTTTGTCATCCATTATAAGCTTTTTCGCAAGATCGGCCCCCAGGGAGGGATTGCCTTCGTGATCCTTGAAAATCAGCTCGATCTTGGCGCCTTTGAGCGAAGTTATGCCGCCTCTCTTCGCCATATCCATATCGACAGGCATTACATTATTTGCAATTTCAACCGCCATCTCTGCCCCAGCCCTCAACTCCCGGCCTTCGGCGGCGGCGCCCCCCGTCAATGGATAAATAACTCCGATTTTTACCGTTTCCGCAGCATGAATACCGGCCGCGCCGCACAAAGTTACCAACGGGATCAGCAGTATCGCCGCAATAACGGAATACCGGTTCATAGAAGTCTCCCTTTTTTGACGTATTCGGTTATCAATACTCAAGGAATTGGACCAGGAACAAAGAATAGGAATCTGAGCTATTTGTCAAGACTATCCAGTCTATCCCGGAAGCAAAGGGAGCGCAAGCTTGAAGCCTTCACCCGGATCTGGGTTTTTTGCAGTCCGATCTTTTGAACTCACAACACAAAACTGTTCAAGAGCCCTTGGAAGAATTGTATTATACTGCCGGAATTGAAGTATTTGTTGTCATCTGGTTTTGTCCCACGGAGGTTACGAATGCTGGTCAAGAATTGGATGAGCAAGAACGTAATTACCATTGGAGAAGAGGATTCGATGCAGCAGGCGGCGACCCTCATGAGGGAGCATCGGATCAGAATGCTTCCCGTTATGGGAAAGGGCGAACTGGTTGGAGTTGTATCGGATACGGACCTCAAGCGCGCCTCGGCTTCCGACGCCACCATGCTTGATATACATGAGCTGTTGTATCTTATATCAAAAATAAAAATCTCTGACATTGTGACCCGGAACCCCATAACGGTACCATACGATTATACCGTTGAGGAAGCGGCCCAATTGCTAATGGAACGCAATATTTCAGGAGTCCCGGTAGTTGACTGCGACGGGAAGCTGGTGGGAATCATAACCAGGAATGATCTCTTCAAAATACTGATCAGCCTCAGCGGACTGGGCAAGAAAGGAATTCAGTTCGCTTTCCTGACTGATGATAAACCCGGCTCTATCAAGAATCTCGCCGATGTGATCCGCAATCATGAGGGGAGGATAGCGAGTATATTGAGCACCGATGAATATGCTCCTGAAGGCAAGCGCATCGTATACTTTAGAATATATGATATCGATCGATCCATTATGCCCGATTTGATCCGGGAACTCGGGGAAAAGGGCACGCTCATTTACCTGGTAGACCATCGGGATAACAAGAGACAGATATTCCTGGACATGAAGGCATGACTCAGAGCGGTACGGAGTTCAGCGTGCCCATGGTACTCGTTCCGGAAGGTCTCTACTCCTGCTGCTCCCGGACCGAGGGAACTCAGGAGAGCGGACCGCTCTTTTGCCGGCAACAACTATGGCTAACTCCGCAACCTCATCAGCGGTCACTATCTTTCCCGCCTATAGCCTTTCTACCGATGAGAAGATATTTTTCCAGTTCAGGGATGAACGTATCCGGATCGATCGGCTTTTCGATGTAGCCGGTACAACCAGCCTCGATGCTCTTTTCACGATCTCCGACCATGGCATAGGAGGTGACGGCAATGATGGGTACATCGGCAAATGCTGATTCAGATCTGAAGCGGCTGGCTACGGCATAGCCGTCCATTTCCGGAAGTTGAATGTCCAGAAGAATTAAGTCCGGATTGGTTTTCATGGCAATTTCGATGGCGGTCAAACCATCTTTGGCCTCGATAACATCATATCCATAATGTTTTAGAAGGAATGTTATCAAATAGAGGTTTTGTTCATTATCTTCGATAACCAATACCTTGGCCTTCATAGGGTTGTCCTCCGCGCTAACGGTAATGTGAAGGTGAACGTGCTTCCTTTTTGTTCTCCTTCGCTTGTGGCCCAAATCTCACCACCCAGCATCTCAGCTAATCTCCTGCAGATGGAAAGTCCCAGGCCGCTTCCTTCATAGCTGCGCGCCAGGCCGGCATCGATTTGTCTAAACATCTCAAATAAAGTAGTCATATCTTGGGCGTTTATCCCTATACCAGTATCGGTTACCGAGGTGATAAGTCGCGTTTCATCCACCATGCTCTTGATTCGCACTTCCCCCTGGTCCGTAAACTTGATCGCATTATTGACGAGATTAATGAGAATCTGTTCCACTCGACGGCGGTCACTTACTATATCACAGCCTGCGGAATCAAAATCTAAGACAAGCTTCAACCCCTTCTTTTTCGCCATCGGTTGGATGATTTGCAAAAC
>JBKQLC010000213.1:0-6678 GCA_052147195.1 Syntrophobacteraceae bacterium | reverse complement strand
GGCAAAACCTCCGCCCCTTCAACTGCCAGTTTGACTCCTCCGTTCAACAGAACAAGACGCCACAGATCGTCGCCCATTTCCTTCATGGTCTTGATGAAGTTAGTGACGATATTGCGTCCGAGGTCATCATTGCCCTTCCCCGCACTATCAGTGGTCAAAACCACCAGGGTTTTTATTCGGGCCTGATCCTGTTGTTCACCTTGCTTCGTCTCTGCCATCTTCTGTCTCCCTTCAATGGTTTTGTAGAAAATTATTTCCCTATGGACCCAACGGCCACAGGCAGACCGGTCCGCTATCTCCACTCCTCCGTTGAAGCACCAAACAAACCTTACACCATTTCTTATCTCCGAGTTGCACCGGCAGACTCTGCATTGGGTTTACAGTCAATCCCCGATCCCGCACAGCAAAGGTCCCAGGTTGGCATATGGCTTTTTCCATTCTCCCGCCGCCAATTTTTTTATTGAAGTTCCATTTCTAATCGTAATATAAGAATATTAAGCTCTAAATATCCAGTCAAACGAATTGTTTCGAACGTAATAATCGTAATAACCGATAGGAGATTCAAGAAATGGAGATTCGTCAACTCAAGACCTTCAAGACAGTAGCAAATCTCCTGAGCTTCAATAAAGCGGCAGGGCAGCTTAACTATGCGCAATCCAGCATCTCGGTTCAGATACAGACCCTTGAGGAAGAACTCGGCGTGCCGCTTTTTGACCGTTTGGGCAAACGGGTCCAATTGACGGAAACCGGGACTCTGTTGCTTCAGTATGCAAACAAGATACTGGATCTGGTCGCTGAGACTCACTCGGCGGTCACAGTGGACAAGGAACCGGTGGGGTCACTTACGATCAGGATTCCGGAAACATTTGGGGTCCACCGACTACCAGCCGTGCTTAATGGGTTCCACTCCAAGTTTCCGAAGGTTCAACTTAATTTCATCACATGTGCTCTTGAGGGGCTTGCCCAGGACCTGCGTAAAGGTGTTACCGATTTGGCCTTCCTGCTTGCCGAATCGATCAGCGCACCAGATCTCGAGGTGGAAATCCTCGGGTTTGAATCCGTGGTGCTCGTTGCCAGCCCTGACCACCCCCTGAGTGTAAAAAGGAGTGTACATACCCGAGATCTTACGGGGGAGACCATCCTTCTTTCGAGGGTGGATTGCAGTTACAGGAAAATCTTTGAACAGATCTTGGGACATGAAGAGGTCGTCAGGTTCAACAGGTTCGAATTCAACAGCGTTGAAGTTATCAAACACAGTGTCATGGCTGGTTTGGGGGTTACGGTTCTCCCCGAAATTGCGGTAGCCGAAGAAGTCCGTGGAAAAAGATTGGTCATCCTGCCCTGGTCCGAGGCCGGAATTGAGGTGGCAGTATTGATGATCTGGTTTCGGGACAGGTGGATATCACCAACCTTGCGGGCCTTCATGGATGTGACGAGGAAGGTCATAAAGCACACGTGATGCTCACTCATAAAGAAGAGACCGCAAAAACGGGGGCCTTCCGGCAAGCGCATACCTGGACAGTTTGGACCCGAAGCCGCGTTTTTTGGCGTCGAAGAACGCGAAGAAGAACAACAGGAGGATACAGCCTGGACCGCGGGTTTTGTGGGTCTTCAGGAAAACATGTATCTGTGTTTTCTGGACCTGATTCGCCTTGCCTGTAATCGCTTTCCGAACCGGACACATCTGTTCCGCTTTTCCGGTGGCTGACCGCGATGTTCGTACCTATGAGCGCCCTGACGTCTTGAGTTCGAGGGCGGCACACCAGGGCTTTCCCCTCCAAACGGTTCGCCGGAGTGACAAGACGGGAGGACAACGCTTTGGGTAGTCCTTTCCTGCTAGCCTGAAAGGACCTGCAAAATCTCGCGCATATGGTCTATGTGGGATTGCATATGGAACTCTCCCAAGCCGCTGATCATGACTTCCAGCGTCGGATATTCCCCTAAAGGCGAACCTTTGAGCTGAGGAACATGCGCCTTGCGGTCAAGCTGCCCCGCAGACAAGCCCTCCGCAAACTCGGATATACGACCGTATTCTCTTTCGACCTCCGAGAGGAGTTGCGCAAAGGTCATCCGGGCCCGTTCATCGGAAAAAAATGAATTTCCGGGATCAATGTCTATCGTGGGCATCTCCCCGTCCAGATAAGCTTGAAGAATGGGCAGGTGCCCAGGTCCCTCGGGCCCGCAAAGGTGAGAAAGGATTTCTTTGGGAGACCATCGCCCTGCAGGAGCACGAGACGCTGTGCTCTCATCAATCCCTTCACATACTTTCTTCAATTCCACAGTCTTCTGGCGGACCCTTTGAGCCAGTTTAGCTCCAGTTGAGGTTTCCATCTCTGATCGTCTCCTTTTTCACTTTTCTTGTCGAGTGCCGTATACTGACGCGCAACCTTCCCTTTTTATTGTCCTGAGCGAGTCGCCGCGAGGGCATGAGCCCGTTTGGAAATTCAGTTGAGCCTTTCCCTTAATCCGGTTCGTTGAACAGGAATATGACTACACTCTCAAAAATCGAATGGGAAGAAGTCTCCAAAATCCAGGACTTGTCAGGCCCACCCTTTGTAACGTAAACATTGACGTATGGAGGGGAAAGGTCGTGTTGAGGTGTTTTGCTCCTGCAAGAGATTCAATTGATCACGTTCGGACGCCAATGAAGGGATAGTAGTCCGGCTGCGGCATTTCTTAGCTTCTGATTCCGATCTTTCTATAGAATCCGGACAGAGAATCCCTGAACTCTGTTGAATGACAAAAACCGTCCATTACTTACAGTTTTCGATCATCCTGCCGGCCGATTCAGCGGCACCCATTCAAAGGATCTACCGAATTCCCCGGTTATTCCGATTGGAATTGCCAATAAGGTGAAAACCTCAGGTTCTCTCGATGCAGGCTTTTACAATCACGATGTAGGCTTTCCTATTCAGTTGCCAGGGGGGAAAAGGGGGCATTCGACCGTGAATCTCCGAGAGGCCTGCGGTGGGCATTGGGCCGGAATCGTAAGGCATTCAGGTTCTGACGGTTTCCATGCCCTCTGAAAAAAGCAAAAGCACGGAAGCTTTGTCCCCTGGCCTGCATTTTGCTCAAGGGATTCCTTTGGCGCAATCGACCGGTGGTATTCAAATAACATCAGCGGGCAACGGGAGATAGTTATGAATAAATTTCTATTACTTGTCTCGTGCATCTCGTGCCTGGTTCTTGCCGGACCGGGTTTGGCCGGGGTGGCCGTCGGGCAGACATGTGAAGTCTTTCCTGCCGATAACATTTGGAACACGCCGGTAGACAACCTCCCACTCGACCCGAACTCGGCGGCCTACGTCACCACAATCGGTCCTGGAATCAATCTGCATCCGGATTTTGGTTCAGGCGTCTGGCCGCCTGGTTCGGATTCTCCAATAGGCATACCTTTCGTGACTGTTCCCGGAACACAACCCACGGTGCAGGTCAGCTTCACCTACGCCGATGAAAGCGATCCCGGGCCGTATCCAATCCCCGCAAATGCTCCGATCGAGGGCGGACCTGATAGTACCGGCGACAGGCACGTCCTGGTCATCGACACAACTAACTGCATTCTCTATGAACTCTATAGCGCCTATCCCCAGACCGACGGATCGTGGCAGGCGGGGAGCGGAGCTATTTTCGACCTGAACTCCGATCAACTACGGCCCGCAGGGTGGACTTCGGCAGATGCAGCCGGCCTGCCGATTTACCCTGGTCTTGTCCGGTATGACGAGGTCGCATCGGGCGAAATCAACCATGCCGTTCGCTTTACCGTTCCCCAAACCCGAAATACCTATGTCTGGCCGGCACGTCATGAGGCATCCAGCCTTACGGGCACGCAATACCCGCCGATGGGGCAGCGATTCCGGCTGAAAGCCGGGTTCGACATTTCCGGGTTTTCTCCGCAAATCCAGGTAATTCTTACCGCCTTCAAACGCTACGGCATAATCCTGGCTGACAATGGCTCCGCCTGGTACATCTCGGGCGCGCCGGACCCGAACTGGGACAATGATATTCTAGCCGAACTCGAACAAGTGGTGGGGTCAAACTTCGAAGCAGTTGATGTATCTGCCCTGATGATCAGCCCCGATTCGGCTGCAACTAATCCCAACACGGTACCCCCGGCACCCCCGGCACCCACGACGGTCACGGTTCTATCACCCAATGGCGGTGAAATACTCGTGAGTGGTGAAATCTTCACCATAACCTGGAGTGCTCCTGCAACGGCAACGAGGTTCAAGCTGCAATATTCCCTGAACAGCGGGAAAAGCTGGCACGCTGTTATATCTCGAAAGATAGGTGGTACAAGCCATGGATGGAAAGTCCCGAGAATAACATCAAAGCGAACCGTAGAGCTAACCGGATGCCTCGTGAAAGTAACCGGTTATGACTCAAAAGGACATGTGGTGGGGACCGCTCAATCAGATGGGCCCTTTACCATCGAGCGCTGATAAAAGCGCCAACTGGATTTGAATACAAGACAATCATTGTGGAAGCAGCCGCAGAGGAGACTGAATTTCCGGTTCCGGCAAGCTGTGTAAGCTGCCTGTGAGCCCTGAGCGGATCGTTGTTTCAAAGAATTGTTACATATAGGTGCCAGGTCTTGAAATACCATATAAGGCGGGGTATGGTTGCGATATGGATATTTCCTTCACGGATATTGAAAAGGATGCCGGCGCCATTATGGGGGTGTGAGTCGAATCGTGAGCTGAGAAGTGATTCTAATTATATCATAATACAAGAGCTGACCCCGTTACCGTTACAATGACCCCGTTCCATTACCCCGTTTCCCTCGTTAATCGGAAGTTAAAATGCCGTTTTATGGATAATTTGCGGGTAGGTTGACTGCCATAGGTTATAAAGAGAATTAATTTATATAACGAAAGATAAGAAATATACATTGTTGACCGGAATTGGCATCGTACTGGCCTTATTGTTTATCTCCATACTTGTGGAGGCCAAAGTTGATCTTAAGGCCAATCCCTTTACCAATGGAATGCCCATTTCATGGAATGAGGCATACTTCAAGCTAATCAATTCGCCTGATGAAGCAGATCTTGAGAAGGGGGAAATTATCGTAGCATTGAAGAGGCTTGACGACGACACGGTCATGGCCCAAAGCATCGGGCTTATCGAAGCGGGACCCGAAGAGTGCGCCCGGGTAGTACACGATTATAACAATTATACCAGCATAATGCCTTACACTGTTGAGAGCAGGATTGTCCGGAGCTTCAAGCTCGAAGGGGAGAACGCCGGCGCCAAGGCCATTGACTTCTGGGCCAAGGTCAGCGTATTCGGATTTCAAACCAGTTATCTCATCCGCGTGGTACAATTGACTGATCCTGGAAGCCATCGATACTCCTCCTTCTGGACATTGGTGCGCAACCCTGCCGCAGTCTCAGGCTGTATAGACTCCGATGGACGGCCCTGTGAAAACGATCTTGATATGAACATCGGCTCGAGTAAATTCGAACCATACAAAGGCAACCCCAATCGTACCCTGTACACTTACACCCTGAAGATCAAAGGCAAGAGCTGGACACAATGCTGCGGTCTGCGAGTGGGATGCGGGAGTTCGATGCGCGACGTCACCAAAGCTATTAGAAAGGCCGTCATAGAAAAGCAGTAGCTTGCCCGATCGAGCGGATCGTGGATCCAATACGGAGTTGTCGCTTCCATTAGATTCGCTCTCTCCCTATGTCTCGAAAAGACAGCCTTTCACGCGAAGACGCGAAGGTGAGCAAAACAGAATCGTAAAAACCAGCAGTTCACCGCAGTTCCTCATCAATTTCCAATTCTAAAGAGAATCGCCTGGCAATGTCCCCGCCGTTAATTTCCTTTGTCGCGCAAATTGAGCAGACGGGAATGAGAAGTCAGGAGGCATGGACAAATCCGAGAACTGCAATACCTTATCTTGAGTAAAGAGGTAAGGAGTTTTAATTGGGTTGATCTGGGCCGGCGAGATTGAAAAGATGGAACTCGCGGAAAGAACTTGGATAGGGAGTGGATGTGCTATGAACGTAATCAGGTGGGGTTGCAGTTTTTCGGTGCTTTTAATCGTGCTCATGGCAGGGGCTTTTAAAGTCGACGGGCAGGGGCAAACGCTTAACCCGGCGAATCAGATCGTGCTCAACGCACAAGGGCAGCAGTCCGGCCAGTTCAACGGCCCGGACCTGACCGTCAATTATACGTACGTTTGCTCCGGTAGCGACATGCAAATAAACGGAAGCATTCAGTTTGGCATGGCCATACAGGCCAATTACGCAGTCGTGCAAACTTTCCAACTCGGCCTCGCGCTGGCTGATGCCCAGGGCAACGTGTTGGAACAGCGTGGGCTGACAACCTCCTATGACCACAATGTCGGTGATACGATCAACTTCAGCACGTCGGTGACCGTCCCTGCGCAAACTGCGTCCATGGCTTTCACCTACACCGGGCAGGTATACGCGGAGGGCTCCGGAGGCCCGGACCCGACCAATATTTATTTTTACCCGTTCACCAATTAGTCCTATGACGAGTCTTAATGCCTTAGGCAGGATTAACCGGATTAGCAGGACTATCTCGAAAAGACTTGATGGGTTGCGCTCCGCTCCACCCATCCTGATATGGATGACGGATACAAGCATATTCTTTCTGTCCCTTGTTGTTTTTTTGTTTTTTTAAAACCTCCGTTAAGCAACCAACTGAGCG
>JBKQLC010000212.1:0-26996 GCA_052147195.1 Syntrophobacteraceae bacterium | reverse complement strand
TCTGCCTCCTTGGTTGTGGCTCTGTTCTAGGTTCATTTCCGTTCCCAGATTAACCCACGTTTGTTTGCAAGGGGCAGATCATTTTTTTATCCGTCATCCATTATGGCTACGGGTCTTTTCATGGTTTGGGGTGTCCCTCAGGGACATGAAGTGCTGTGGTGAATAGCCGGGTAGGATGGGCACAATTTTTCCGTGCCTACCATTTCCCCGCGCCCGGAGTGCTCTTTGGTGGGCATGGTAAAGCTATGCCCACCCTACAATCCCCCGGCATTTCATTTACTTGGATATGTGCGTTTTTCTCAGCGATCTCTGCGCGCTCTGCGGTGAATAGCTTTTGCCCTAACCGACTTTTATCACCATGGCGGCGGCGGTGTCTCCTGCCGCGCATCCACCCCAGAGAAGATAGCCGCCCCCGAGTTTGGCCGTTTCCTCGATGCCTTCGATGATGAGCCTTCCCGCTGTGGGCGCCTGCGGATGCCCGAAAATCAGGGAGCACCCGTAATTATTGAATCCCATTACATCGATGCCCAGTTCCCGGGCCATGTAGAGGTCGTTTGTAACGAAAGGATTATGGGTCTTTATGGCCTTCAGGTCGGCGACCCCAATGCCTGCCTTGTCAAGGGCCATTTTGACAGCCGGGACCACCGCCATTGCCATGAAGCCTTTTTTTGTCCTGGAGAAGCCGTATGAAACCACCCGGATCTCGACCGAAGGATCGGCGCTCAGCTCCGCTGCTTTCTCCCTGGAAGTTACCACTACGGCGCAATTGCCGTCCGCCGGATGGGTTTGCGAGCCGAACGTGTGAATGCCGCCGGGCACCACGGGCTTCAGGGCCGCCAGGCCTTCGCGGGTGGTCGGCATTATCCCTTCGTCCGTTTCCACCATGACGGTCTTTTTCCTGAAAATTTTGATCTCGACCGGAAACATGTACCTTTTTTGAAAACTCCGGTCGTTGTCGAGGGTGTGCATATATTGCTCATAGCGCCGGAGGGTCACCTCATCGGCCTGCTCCCGCGTAAGTCCGGCCTCCCTTGCCACATTCTCGGCAGTCTGGATCATGGAATTGCAGGCCCAGGGATCGTGGCCGAAGTTGTCCATAAGCCAGTTTTCCGATTCCACTTCGCCCCCCGGGCCTTGCGGGTTGGGCCATATGGTGTGCGGGCCGTTCGAGCACCTGTCCGTCATGAGGCAGAAGGGATTGCTGTAGAGTCCCGTCTCCAAGCCGATGGCGGCCTGGTAGAGGCAGGTGGCTGAAGTGGTGCACGCCTGGCTGATGGTCATTCCGGGAATGCCCGGAGCGCCTAGGAGGGCGGCGGCCCATGGGCTTCCATAGAACCATTTGGGCTGCCCGATAGTGATGCCCAGGAAAAGGTAGTCGAACATTTTCGGGTCCCAGTTCTTCCCGGCCAGCCATCTTTTGGATGTATCCGCCGCAAGGGTTATGGAGTTCTGGGTTGCCAAACTTCCCTGCCACCGTGAGAACGGGGTCGAGTAATAGCCCCTGAAAGGTATGTACGCTTTGGTCAACATAGTTTGGGTTTCCTCTGAATTGCCCCGAAGGTGCTGCATAATGTAGCCCAGGGTATTTGAGAGACGCGCCACCCTGGGATCAGCCGGCCAAAACCAGACCCGTTTTTTACCCTGAAGGGGTTAAATAAGCCATCGTGCTCTAAGGCAGCCGTCCCGAACATTTTTCTTTATGTAACCCCTTCAGGGTAATCATTTTCGGGGTGTCCATTACCCAGGGTGGCGCCGGAGGCTGACCCTGGGCTAAGTTATTTAGCCCCGTCGGGGCATAAAAACCCATTTGGGGTATCCATTACCCAGGGTGGCGCCTGAGGCTGACCCTGGGCTAAGCTATTTAGCCCCGTTGGGGCATAAAAACCCATTTGGGGTGTCCATTACCCAAGGTGGCGCCGGAGGCTGACCCTGGGTTAAGTTATTTAGCCCCGTCGGGGCATCAAAACATTTCCTTTACAAGAACCTGACTGAAAACTGCCGAGGCAGGGGGGCTTCAAACCCAGCAACCTCAACGCACTAACTCTTTCCGGATGGAACCCGGCTACACGACGTATTGGCCCGCTGTCAATATCTCGTCGGCGATCTTGCGGCGCAGGGCAATGATATCGATGGGCCGGTGTTGCGTGAGTTTTGCCAGGAACGTCTGCAGAAACTCCGGCCCCGGGCCTTCGGCCGGTTCCGACAGCGCTTCGCGGGCAAGCAGCGCGAGTTTCGGAAAATGCGTGTAGATGAAGGCCTCGGCCATGTTCATCTTTCGCCTCGATTTTTTCGCCGTGTCTTTTTCCATTGCTTTTTGCGCCCTGAGCAGTGCGCTCTCCATCGCATAAGCCCCAATGGCCAGGTCGGCGAGCCGGCCGAGAATTTCCTGCCGCTTGAGAAGGCCCTCTTTGTACCTTTGCCATCCGACTCCCAGGGTGAGCAGGAAGAGTTTCTTTGCGGCCCGGACGAGGTCTCCCGCTTCTTCGAGGACCGGGAAGTTTGCGGGGTCTTCAAGGCTTCTTACCACTTTTTCGGCTGCTTCCAGCAGGGGGAGGCCGCCCGCGATGGATCTGCGAATGAGCATCGTGGGGATCAGGACGCGGTTGATTTCGTTTGTGCCTTCGAAGATCCTGTAAATCCTCGCATCCCTGTAGAGCCTTTCGATGGGGAATTCCGCGATGAACCCGTAGCCGCCATGGATCTGCACGCCTTCGTCAACGGCGTAGGCCTGGACTTCGGTGGAAAATACCTTGTTCATGGAACACTCGACCGCATATTTTTCCATGGCCCGGGCGGTCGCTTTTCTTCCTTCAGTCCCGGAAGCTTTCGTATCGAGCAGTGTCTCTTCGATCAACCCGCCGGTCCGGTAAACCATACTTTCGGCCGCGTAGCATCGGAAGGCCATTTCCGCAAGTTTTTCCCCGATCAACCCGAACCGGCCGATGGGGACATTGAACTGCATGCGCTCGTTAGCATACCCGGCGGCGAGCCTCAGGGCGAATTTCGAGTTGCCGACGGCGTTGGCTGCAAGTTTATAGCGGCCCATGTTCAAAATATTGAACGCGACTATATGTCCTCGGCCGGCTTCGAACAGCAGGTTTTCCACCGGGACTTTCACATCGTCGAGAAACACGCTGCGGGTGGAAGAACCCCGGATGCCCATTTTCTTTTCTTCGAGCCCGGTGGTGAGGCCCTCTGAGCGGCCGTCGACGATAAAGGCGCTTAATTTATCCCCACCCACTTTCGCATAGACTATGAAAATGTCCGCCATACCGGCGTTGGTTATAAACTGTTTGGTCCCTTTCAGGACATAGCACTTGCCGTCGGGGCTAAGAGTCGCCCTGGTCTTTGCAGCCAGGGCGTCGGAGCCCGAACCCGGCTCAGTGAGGGCGTATGCGGCGATTTTTTCGCCGCTTGCGATCGCGGGCAAATATTTGCTCTTCTGCTCGTGGGTCCCGAAGAAGACGATCGGCAGGCTGCCGATACCCGTCTGCGCGCCGTGCGACATGGCAAACGAGCCCGCCCTGCCCATTTCTTCGGCGATGATCGTGGAACTGATTTTGTCCAGTTCAAGGCCGTCATATTCCGAAGGGATTTCCGCTCCCAGGAGCCCCAATTCTCCCGTTTCCCTCAAAAGGCGCTCGATCATGCCTTCCTGCTGAGACTCCAGGTCGTCCATTACGGGCAAAATCTTCTCGTCGATGAAGCGCGAGACAGTCCGGGAGATCATCCGGTGTTCCTGGGTGAAATCTTCGGGTGTAAACACACTCCCGGCAGAGGTGGGCTGCAGCAGAAAACTTCCGCCTTGTGGTAAGTCCGTCATTATTTTCGTTCCGTACAGCGTCTTCGGGCTATCTGCCGGTGAAGTTCGGTTTACGCTTCTCGATGAAAGCCGCCAGGCCCTCTTTACCGTCCTCGCTGAAAAAAGCCGTTACGAAGTTCCCGGCCTCGAGGGTGAGTCCCGAACTGATGTCCACATTGATCCCGGTATTTATGGCTTCCTTGGCCATCTTCACGGCCACGGCGGGTTTGGCGGCCAGTTTGGCGGCAAGCTTATAGGCCTCGTCCATTAGAGAAGCCGCCGGGTAAACCCTGTTGACCAAACCAAGCTTTTCGGCCGTTCCGGCGTCGATGATATCGCCCAGCAGGATAAGCTCCTTGGCTTTTGCAATTCCAATCAGCCTGGACAGGCGCTGCGTGCCTCCCCCGCCCGGTATTATTCCGAGATTTATCTCGGGCTGGCCGAATTTTGCCGTATCGGCCGCCAGACGGAAATCGCAGGTAAGGGCGAGTTCGGTTCCTCCCCCCAGGGCAGCTCCGTTGATTGCCGCAATTACCGGTTTACTCAGGTTTTCGATCTTTGTGAAAGCCGTCCGGGAGACCTGGCAAAAAACGCGGATTTCCATTGGAGTGAGATAGACCATCTCGGATATATCAGCGCCCGCGGCGAAGGCCCTGTCTCCGGAACCGGTTATGACGACCGCTTTTACCGCATTGTCTGTCTCTATTTCATCCGCCGCCGCCGCCAATTCCTGAAAAACCCGTCCGTTCAATGGGTTCATTGGAGGACGGTTGAGCGTTATCGTGGCAATGCCGTTCTCTTTTATCAACTGGATGACCTGATAGGCCATGAGCCTAACTCCTCTCGCGTTTGCCGCCTGGTTTGGATGCGGCATTCTCCTCATTTTGACACGGGTTTTCCGATTGCTCTTCCGAAAAATTTCGGTGGGCTTCGCTGCGCTTAGCCCACCCTACACGCCTTTTCATGGTTTCAGGGTGTCCAGAAGGGACATAAAGAGCTGCGGGACGGGCTACGAATAGAATCCTCCGCCTGATTTCTTGCCTAATTTGCCGGCCCGCACCATCTGCTTGATGATTTGGGGCGCGCCGTAATGGCCGTCGCGAAACTCGTCGGCGAAATACTCCATGACAAAGTAGGCGATATCGATCCCCGTGTAATCCATGAGTTCGAAGGGACCCATCGGGTAGTTCAAGCCGAGCTTGACGGCAGTATCGATATCTTCTACCGAGGCAACTCCTTCCTGCAGCAGGCGGAGCGCTTCCACAAACTGGGGAATCAAGATCCGGTTGACCACGAAGCCGGGAGAATCTTTCTTGACTTCGATAGACCTCTTGCCGAAAGACTCCACCATGGCCTTGGCCTCGGCGACGGTCTCATCGGACGTCTGAAGCCCTCTTATCACTTCCACCAGGCGCATAATCTGAGCGGGATTGAAAAAATGCATCCCGCAAACCTTGCCGGGCCTGTTCGTAGAGGCGGCAATCGCGGTAATCGACATCGACGAGGTATTGGAAGCCAAAACGACTTCCGGCCGGCAACTCTTGTCCAGGGTCTTGAATACCTCTTTTTTCAGGTCGAGGTTTTCGATTACGGCTTCTATGACAAAATCCGCATCGGCGAGATCTTCGAGGGCGATCGTTCCCTTGACCCGATTCAGGGTAGCCTGAAGCTGGTCCTGGGTCATTTTTCCCCTCTCTACCGAGCGCGCCATGAACTTGCCCATATTGGCGATCGATTTTTCCACGTAAGACATTTCTATATCGCGCAAAATCACGTCGTAACCATTCATGGCCGCGACGTTGGCAATCCCAGTGCCCATCGCCCCGGCGCCTACCACGCCAATTTTACGTACGCCCATATATCGTCTCCCCCTATGAGTCTTGAACCAAGCGATTTTTCATTCCCGTTGCCGCCATTGGCCGCCAATTCCGGGCAACCCCATTTTGCAATCCAGCCGGGGCTACCTGGGCCTTTCGTCCACAATCCGCACCGCTTTTCCTTCGCTTCGCTTAAGGGCCTTTGGCCGGACCAGTTCCATGCCGACACTGATGCCCATAATCCCCTTGATATGGTGCACGATTTTTCTTTCAACCTCCGCAACCTTTTCGGGGCCGGCGTCAAAGACTTCCTTCTTGCCCTCCACGCGGATGTTCAGCTCATCGAGGTGCTTCTTCTTGCGCACGACGAGCAGGTATTGAAGTTCTATTTCCTCAATGTCGGACAGCAGCGCTTCGATTTGGGACGGGAAGACGTTGACGCCGTTGATGATGAGCATGTCGTCGGTGCGTCCGGTGATCCTGTCCATCTTGACGAAGGTGCGCCCGCAGGAACAGGGTTGCCTCCTGAGAGTGGTAATGTCCTTGGTGCGGTAGCGAAGCAGGGGCATGGCGCGGCGCTGTATAGCGGTCAGGACCAACTCGCCCCTTTGCCCCAACGGGACCGGCTCGAGTGTGACCGGATCGATGGTTTCCGCCAGGAAATGGTCCTCGTTGATATGCAGCCCGTTTCTTTCGTCACATTCAAAGGCCTGTCCGGGGCCGCCAAGTTCGGTGAGTCCGTAGATGTCTCTGGCCGAGATTCCCATCTTTTGATCGATTTCATCGCGCATGGCCGTCGTCCAGGGCTCAGCCCCGAAAACGCCTACGCGCAGCGGCAGGTCCCTGATCGGCGTTTTCATCTCTTCGGCCAACTCGGCAATGGTCAGAGCGTACGACGGGGTGCAGAAAAGGGCCGTGGTGCCGAAGTCCTTCATCAGCATGACCTGCCTTTCGGTCATTCCTGAGCTGGTTGGGACGATTGTGCAGCCGACGAGGCTTGCTCCCTGGTGAAGTCCGAGGCCGCCGGTAAAAAGCCCATATCCATAAGCGACCTGGACGATATCTTCCTTTCTCACCGTCGCAGCCCATAGCACCCTGGCTACGCACTCCGTCCACTGCTCCAGGTCTTCGGCGGTATAAGGTCCCGTAATGGGCTTGCCGGTCGTTCCGGACGAACAGTGTATGCGAACCACGTCATTCATGGGAACGGCGCAAAGGCCGAATGGATAATTATCCCTCAGGTCGTTTTTCACCGTCAAGGGAAGCTTGCTGATATCATCCATGGACTTTAGATCATCTGCCCTGACACCCGACTCGTCCAGCTTCCTTCGGTAAAACGGGACTCTTTCGTAAAGCCAGCTCACGGTTTCTTTAAGCTTTGCGAATTGGAATTTTTTCAATTCCTCAACCGGCATACACTCAAACCGATCGTTCCACGCCATCTGCTCAACTCCTTCCTGTACGGGAGATATCTGGTCTCCGCTAATGTGGCTTATGAAGCGGCTATTTCGGGGTACCGTCGAGAGTAAGAGTCTTGAACATCGGAAGGAGGATCTTGCCGGGCTCAGTGGGGAAAACTAGCTATATGGTGGCTATTTAATAGCTTGCGACTCGGCTGCTCGTCAAGCTAAATTGAGTGTAGAAAAAAATATTTCCGGCCTGGAGCCGTTTGATGATAACCTTGACAATCTTGGGGAGGCGAGAAGACGACGTTGGGGTCCACTGCGCCTGGCGGAAATTTTCTCGCGGCTGTTGAGGCTGTAAACGGGAGGGCTATTCACGTGATTGAACGGAACGCTCTGGAGACCCCGATGGGTAAGTTATCCCTGTATACCTTTGCTTCTCCCGATGAGATCGAGCGGCTCAGTTTCGATAAGCAGTTCAGCCAGCACCGCGGTTTCCGGTCGCTATTCACCAGGAGGACAAGTCTCATGAAAAGGGCGGCCGAAGAGGATGCAAACGTGGTCCTTGCCGTAACCGATAAAGAAAACATCATCGGTTTCGGGGTGCTTGCCTATCCGGAATCCGATCAACGCTGGTCCAGGCTCGAGCCCAGGGTGATGATGGAGGTCAAGGCGATAGAGGTTGCCCGCGATTGGAGGCAAATGGGGGTTGGACGCGCTCTCGTTAGAGGCATGCTCTCTCATCCCAATGCGGAGGCTAAAATCCTATATCTTGTAGGATTCACCTGGACCTGGGATTTGGAGGGGACGAAAATTACCACATCGCAATACCGAAATTTGATGATCCGCCTTTTCCAACCTTTTCAGTTCAGCGAGCGTAAAACCAACGAACCCAATATTTGCCTCGATGCCGACAATCTTCTCCTGTGCCGGATCGGGAAAGATATCGACGACCGTCTAGCTGAAGACTTCAAATGGCTCTCATTTGGCGTCTATAATCCCTGAGTTCGCAAATTGGTCTTTTGGGGCATGCTTTTTCGTTGACTATCTTTTTTTTCTTGGCTATGAGATAGCTGTAATCTAGCTTCAGATACAGCTTTGAGCCTGGCGCCGGTGTTTTTGCGCGACTTTCAAACAGCTTTCTTCCCGGATTTTGCTCAACCCTCCGTCTCCCCGATGATACGCCGGTCCTTGCTGACAGTGCTTTCAAGATATTCTCACGCCCCCGTGATCATTCATCATTCTCAGCTCTACCGACCTTTCTTTCCTCTCGTCATTCTAACTCGCAAATCTCCACGCTCTATTACGAAAAGACAGTTTTTCACGCGAAGACGCGTTTTTTGACGTCGAAGAACGCGAAGAAGTCGCAATGAGACATGAGGAACTGGTTCGAAAAGACTTGATGGGTTGCGCTTCGCTGCACCCATCCTACGGGTTTGCACCCATCCTGCGGGTCTTTTCATGGTTTGGGGTGTCCCTCAGGGACATGAAGTGCTGCGGGGTGGGCCATGCAAGCGATGAACGTTTCGAAACGTTGATGGTTCCGGAAAGGAGGGTGGGTGGCAAGTAACCGGCCGGGTTCGGCCGCTTTGGAAAAGGGCGCAGGGAAGCGCGCAAACGTGCAGGGCATGGTGGAATTGGGTGATGTGAAAAATTCTCTGGGACAACTCTAAAAGCTCAAGGAGATTTTATGCAGCCTGTAACTGTTGACCCTACGACATCGTGGATTGTCTGGGGGCTGTTGATCGCCGGCACTTTCATCATGACTGTGCTCGGAACGTGGCTGATCGCAAGGAGGTGGAAAAAATGAATCCAAAATTCCTGGAAATTCCAGAGCCTTCAGCCGGCATGATCCTGGGTTCCATCATAGGGGTCGCGTGTCTCCTGACTATTGCAGTCCTTTTAGGGTTCCTGGCCAAAAAGCAGTGGAAATCCTTCGATGAATACCTTGTCGGCAAAAGGGACATGGGCCCGTGGGTTACGGGACTCGCCCTCACGGGCTCCTACATTTCCGGGTGGGCCTTCTGCGGAAGCACGGCGGTGGTCTACAAGGTAGGGTTTTCCGGCATGTGGTTTGGCGGCATCTGGTCCCTGGTAGGAATCATTCCCACCGTCTGGCTTGCCGCAACGAAGACAAGAGAGTTTTCGTCAAAACTCGGAGCTGCGACAATCACGGAAACCATTGGACGGCGCTTTGAATCAAAGGGCCTTCAGACGCTCATTGCAGTGAGCATGCTTTTTTTCCTTTTCATTTACTCCGTGGGACAGTTGAAAGCGGCCGGAGCAGTCTGGTACGCGGTCACCGGCCTCCCGCCTTTTTATTGTCTCATCATCTCCATTATTATCGCATGGCTCTTCCTGGTCTTTGGCGGCTATACGGGGACCCAATGGTTCATCGCTGTAAAAGGCGGCTTTCTGGGATGCGTGGGCCTTCTGCTCGGCATAATGGCGCTTGTCCACGCCGGCGGGTTCGGCGCGATATCAGACAGCCTCATGGCTCAAAAGCCCAGCCTCATGGGCCTCATCGACCCGAGCCTGCCAAAGGTCGGCGTAACCCAACTCTTTTCCAGTTGGGTGGGCATACTTGCAACACCCGTCATCTTCTTTACCATGTCCGTCGGCTTTCCTCATAACGTCAGCCGGTTTCTTGGCATGAAGAAACTGTCGAGAAACGAATTTGTTTTGCTTTGTTTCGTGGTCTGGCTCACAGCCGGGGTCCCCATCATGCTCGATTGTTCGAGCAACGGTCTCGTGGCCCGGATGATTTACGGCGACAATCTCCTTGCAAACAAGCAGTGGGGCGCTGACCTGGCCGCTCCCATGCTAGCCTGGGCGGTAGGCGGGTCCGTATTGATCTCCGTGTACCTGACCGCCCTGGTTGGCGCAGCCCTGGGCACGCTGTCCGCCATGGTCTTCATCATGAGCGCCAATGTCACCAGGGATATCATAAAGCTCTGGCGGCCGCAGACATCAGACAAATCGATGCTTTATCTCGGCTACGTGCTGATCGCCCTTTTCCTGTTTTTGCCTTTCTACTGGACACTGGAGAGGCCGCCTGCATTGCTCGCGATCTTCATGGGTTTGTCGGCGATGGGCCTCGGCGCCATATTTTTCTTCGTCACCGTGGTCTCCTACTATTGGAAGCGCGCTACAAAACTGGGCGCGGTCCTCACTGTGATATACGGCACCGCAGCTACCCTGTGGGGCGGATGGGCGGTCCTGGCAAGAACTCCGCCGCTGCTCGGCATGGGCACAATGGAATGGATACTTATCGGCGGCTGTGGTATCCTATTCATTGGAGGCAGCCTCATTTCGAAACCGCCTTCCGAGGCGCTGATCAATAAGCTCTTTACCAGGGAGACGGCCGCCGCCGCACCGGCCCCGAAAATAGCCGCCGGATAAAATATAACAGGGCTTCCCCCCGGAAGCCCTGTTTTCACCTCTGAATCGTGCACCATGATACCCCCTAAAGAATTCATAAAGAAGATCAGGCCCTTTTCGTTTCTCTCCGGAGAAGAGCTGGACATCCTTATGTCGGGACTCGATGTCGACCAGTTCATAAAGGGCCGAACCATCTTTAAAAAAGGTGATCCCCGAAAGTACGTCTATATCGTATTCACCGGGCTGGTTGGGCTGTTTGAAGGCGAGGCGCCGGTGGATTATCTCTCCAGAGGGGAGGCGTTCGGAATTGCTCCCGTCGGCGCCCGCCCCTATGTTCTTGAGGCCAGGGCAGTCCAGGACACGGTGTGCTATCTGATTGCAGCGGACAAATTCCAGGAGGTCTTTGACCGCAACGACCGGTTCTCGTCTTTTTTCCTCTCTTTCATCGCCAGGCGTTTCCGTTCGTTCAAAGAGATCGCCGTTCGCGGAGCAGTCCTCGATGAGACGGCCTACATATCCCATATAGACAAAGCCTTATACAAAGACCCGGTTGTTTGCGGGCCGGATACGATTGTCGAACAAGCCGTTTCCATGATGGACAGCAACTGTGTGAGTTCTATCGTTATCGTGGACGGCGCCATGAAACCGGTTGGGATATTTACGCATAAGGACCTGAGACGAGCCGTCATAGCGGGCGGGCAGCCGGCCCCGATTTCGAGGTTCATGTCCCATCCGGTAAAGACCAGGCCACATAATGCAACTCTATTCGACGCCCTGACGGAGATGATCGAATCAGGCATAAATCATCTCGCCATAACCAAAGAAGACAAGGTCTTCGGGGTAATAACGAGAAAAGATGTCCAGATTCATTTTGAACCATCCTCTTCCATAATTTCCCAGTTCAGGAGAATAAATAAGGCAATTTCGATGGAAGAGCTGGAAGCTGTGTACACGACGATAAGGCTGTCAATGGCAAAGTTCGCCATGAATGGTCCGAACTTCTACAGCCTGTCCATGATGATCTCATCGATTCACGATGCAATTATCAACAAAGTCATCGACCTTATAAATGCAGATCTGCCCGCCGAAAGATTCGTATGGGTTCACATGGGCGGTCTTGGGCGAAACGAAGAGATCCTTGCAACCGATCAGGACAACGCCCTTATTCACAGCGGAGGAGAATTGTCCGAATTTGCGGAAGCAGTCGTCGAGGGACTTGGGCGGATAGGAATACCAAAGTGCACGGGTAATTACATGGCATCTCATTCGCTGTGGAATCAAAGCCTCTCGGCATGGCAGGATTACTTCAGGCTTTGGTTCAGCGACCCCGTTCCCGAACATGTGAGGTATCTCACGGTATTCCTGGATATGAGGCCGGTCTGCGGAGACGAGGGCATGTTCGCCGAGCTGGCCGAATCGATCAGGGGCAGCGTGACCGATCATGCATTGAAGCTGATGGCTGCGGATGCCGTCGAGATCGAACCGCCTCTGGGGATCCGTGGCATCATCGGACTCAGCAAGGGCTTGAACCTTAAGAGGTACGGGATTTACCCGATCGTCAACGGAGTGAGGGTCCTTGCAATAAATCACGGCATGGTGGAAATCACCAATACAAAGGAGCGGCTGGAGGCCCTGCGCGAGCGGCGGATAATCGGAAAAGAGATGTGCCACGATCTTCTCGAGTCGTACGGCTTCCTCCAGGACCTCAGACTGGGGCTTCACTCGAGGTCACTGTTGACCGAGAGCAAACCCGGCAACCTCGTCACGGGAGAAGACCTCTCAAAAGTGGACCTGCTCATTTTGAAAGAATCGCTGAAAGTCATTTCCTCTTTCCAAAAGCTCCTCGTGAAAAAATACAACGTGAAGGGCGACGACTCGTTCAACCCTTTTTGATTCGTAATGGTTTGTGCCTCGGTGGTGAATGTTTTTTTGATTCAAAGCGCCCGAGAGATGACGGCGTTTGGATGAAACACGGGAGATTGCCCTGATGTTGCTCGCACATGGCCGGTTCTGTGCCGTTGATTTGGAAACCACGGGGCTAAATCCGCAGAAGGACGAGATCATAGCGTTTGCCGGCATTCCCATGCTCGGATCGAGAATAGCCGTGCATGAGGGCTACTACACCCTGGTGAGGCCGAAAAAATACAAGCTTGAAACAATGAAATTTCACGGCATAAGCAAGGATGACCTTGGCGGCGCACCTTCTTTCGAGGAAGTTGCCCCCGTGATTTTAAATGCCTTGGACGGAATCATCATTGGGCATTCGGCCGAGTACGACCATGAATTCCTGAGACGGCATTTCAAGCGAATCGGGACCAGGCTGAAAAAAGAGTGCCTGGACATAGTCTTTATTGAGGAATGGCTCGGAAAAGAGTCAGGCAGGCAAGGCCCCGATCTTTCGCTCGACGCCATTATGCGCGGCTACGGCCTCAAAGAGTCCTACAGGCACTATGCAATGGCCGATGCTTTTTGCGTGGCGCAGATTTTTCAGTTGCAGATGAGAAGACTGGCGGATTGCGGCATAGACTCCCTGTGGGCATTGAAACAGGTAGTGAAAAGCTGCCGTGGCCCCATATGGTAGACAGATGGCGCCCGTTCACCACAGCAGAGGCGCACGAACAAAAAATTCTCACCGCAGAGGCCGGTCGTGGACGGGGCATGGACACGTCGCGGAGAAAAACAGTTGATGGAACAGACATAACTAAAGGGCAGGTCCCCGTTTGCTTCCGGTTTCCTCCATGCCCGTTTGCTTTTCTCTGCGTCTCTGCGTCTCTGCGGTGAACTCTTACGATTCAGTTCCTGCAGATACCAACTACTAATGTTGCCCGATAGGTTCACATATATTTGTTGACATCGCAATGCGATTGAAGCTACAGTATAGCCGTATTGTAGCTGAAATCGCCGGTCCTCAAGTAAGGCTCAAATCCCGGCAGTTCCAATAAATCATCTCTATCCCGTTGAACTCTACTGAACACTCATTCCGGCTGAAATTCCCCTTCGAGCGGATGAACAGCGCGCATGCTGTTTTTCCCGAATCCCAAGGCTGAATACCCATTGGCAGGTGGCGCCATCGGACGTGAAGTCCAACTGCACGACCCTGGGGAAGGAGAAAAGTAACAAATGAAGACGTTTGGTACTCTGAAGAGGATGCTTGCACGAAATCTCGAATACAATCCTGAAAAGATTGCCCTGATAGAAGGTGACAGGCAATACACGTTCAAGGATTTCGCGAAGCGTACTTACGGCATTGGCAATGCGTTGCTCGGGCTCGGTTTGAAAAAAGGTAAACGGGTTGCCGTTTTGAGCCGGAACAGCATTGAGAGCGCAGAGTCTTACTTCAGCATACCCAACGCCGGACTGGTCCTCGTGATGCTAAATTTCAGGCTGGCCGCCCCGGAACTGCTGGCGATTCTGGCCGACGCCCGGGTTTCGGCACTCGTGGTGAACGAGGAGTTCCTGGGGACCGTAGAAGAGATCAAATCCAGTCTGGACTTCGTCAGGCACTATATCTTCATCGGGGAGAAGCAAAATACCCCCGAAGGCTGGCTGCATTACGAAATCATGGCGGAGCAATCCTCCTGCCTGGAACCGGCCGTCGAGATCGCCGAAGACGACCTGGCCGCCCTGATGTATACGAGCGGCACCACCGGTCTTCCCAAAGGCTGTATGGCTACCCACCGCAACTTCTATCACATTGGCCGGAGCCTCAATGTTGAGATGAGAACCAATGGGAACGACGTGGGAATCATCGCCTGTCCCCTTTTTCATGCCACGGGGGAGGTTGTCCTGATGAACGGCATGTACGGCGGTGCAACCTCCGTCGTTATGCCGCAATGGGAACCGGAGGAATTCATGCGCTGCGTGGAGAAGTACAGAGTCACAACGGGTATGATTGCGACTCCCATGCTGCTCTTCCTGACCGACCACCCGAAAGTGGGTGATTACGACCTTTCCAGCATGAAGAATATTTTCTTCGCCGGGGCGCCCGTTACTCCGGTAATTTTCAAGAAAGCCATCGATCGGTTCGGTAACGTCTTCGTACACCTTTTCGGCACTACCGAAACCGTTGGCCAGGCCACCATCCTGCGGCTCGAAGAGGTCGCCGAAGCCCTGGCGCAGGGCAGGACCGATATTCTCGGTTCGTGCGGCAGGTCCTTTGCGGACATGGAGAGCGTCGTGGTCGATGAAAACGACAACCCTGTGCTACCGGGCGTGGTGGGGGAGATAAAGGTGCGCGGCCTCGGCACCGTTTCGGGCTACTGGAATAAGGAGGACGAAACCGGAAAGGACTTCAGAAACGGCTGGTACTACTCGCTGGACCTGTGCAGGGTCGATGAGCGCGGGTTCATCTACGTGGTGGATAGAAAAAAGGACATGATCATAACGGGCGGAGAGAACGTCTATCCGGCCGAAGTGGAGAGCGTTTTGTACAGGCACCCGGCAGTACGGCAGGCGGCGGTGATCGGAACGAGCGACAAGAAATGGGGAGAGGCCGTAACCGCTATCATAGTCAAGAAAGAAAATGCAGTTGTGAGTGAAGAGGACATCCGGTCTTTCTGCAAAAAAGAAATTGCGGGCTACAAGGCGCCGAGGAAGGTTTTCTTTGTTGAGTCCCTGCCCATGAGCGCAAGCGGCAAGCTCCTGAAATTCAGGCTCAGGGCGCAGTTCTCAAAAGCCTCCTCCGGAAATGGAAATGAGACGTAAACGATGAGAGAGATCCTTTCGCTCGCTTCTTTTACTTTTAATAGCTGATCGGCATGAAATGAACTGATATCCCCAGAAAAGAGAGGATCGTATGAAGCTCAAGCAACTTGTCGTATCCATTGAGAATTCTCACGGCCGCCTTTACCAGGTTACCGCCGCCCTGGGTGAAGCGGGAATAAACCTCAGGGCGCTGAACCTGGTGGACACCGGGGCATTCGGCCAGCTCAGGCTGCTGGTGTCCGACATCGCAAAGGCCAGGCGGATTCTCATGGAATTGCAATTGCCCGCCTTTGTCAACGAAGTCGTTGCCGCCCTGATCCCCGACGTTCCCGGAAGCCTGGCCAACATTCTGAAACCGCTGAACGACTCCGGAGTGCATGCCGAGAGCATGTACGCATTTATCGGGTTTGCAATGGATAAGGCGGTCATGATCTTCCGGTTCAGCGACAACGACAGGGCCATAGAAGTGCTCAGGGAAAACGGAGTCACCATTCTGGACTCTGAAGCCTTTGGGATACTGGCAAGCGAAAGCAGACAGGAAAGGGAAGTCCATGAATAAAGAAAATCCTGACTTTATCGCCAGACGGATTGCGGTGGTCGGCGCCGGCCCGGTGGGGTGCATCGTAGCGGCTTTTCTTTCAAAGGGCGGCCACGAGGTCGCTATCTGCGATGTTATCCCCGAGATGGTAGATCCGGCGGGGACCACCGGTATTTTCATCGAGGGGGCAGAGCAGCTCCACCAGAAAGTGGCCCATACATGCCACGGTGTTGACGAACTGGCGCAGTACGATCCGGATTTCATTTTCATCACGGTCAAGGCAAACGTGCTGCCGCTGATCGTTTCGGCAATCGAGGAATTCCAGAGGGAAGGAAGGTATGTAATAAGCTGGCAGAACGGGATCGACACCGAACTGGAGATTTCAAAGGTGCTCGGGAAAAAGCCGGTCATGCGGGGCGTGGTAAACTGGGGATGCGGCATGAAGGGCCCCTGCAGGGTCGTCATGGCTTTTCACCACCCGCCGCACTACGTTCAGGAGCTTGCCCCGGAATCCGCCCCCGCCGCCATTGAGCTTGCAGAGATATTGACCGATAGTGGACTGCCCACCATGCACACCGATAAAATCATCTCCATGGTCTGGCGAAAATCGGTGATGAATGCAGCCATGAACCCGGTGTGCGCCGTTACCGGTCTCACGATGGCGCAGGCCACGAGCGATCCGATCATCCTCGGCCTGGTTGACAACCTGACGAAAGAGTGCATCAAGGTGGCGCGCGCAAACGACATATTCCTTGGCTTCGATTACTATCCGCACGCTATGGACTACATGAAAAACGCCGGCAACCACAAGCCTTCCATGTTGATGGACATTGAGGCCAAGCGGCGCACCGAAATAGATTTCATAAACGGCAAGTTCGTCGAGTACGGAAAGCAGGCCGGGCTGGAAACTCCCTACAATTCAAGTCTTCAATCGCTGGTAAAGGGCCTGGAATCAGTCATTGAGTCCTCCAGGCGAAAATGAGGCAGGGACGTCCCGGTTACATACAAAACGGGCTTGAGGACACCCACAGCATGAATTCAACCTACGCCGGCGTTGATGTAGGCGCTTCCCGAACGAAGGTAGCCCTGCTCGACGGGGACAAGAACCTGCTCGGATATTCCGTAAAGAAATCCGGCGTCGATTTCTCGGCAACCGCCGCGCACTGCCTGAGACAGTCGCTCGACATGGCCGGGCGCCGGGAGGCGGACATAGCATACGCGGTCTCCACCGGTTACGGCAGATCGAACGTCGCTTACGCCAGGGGAACGAAAACCGAGATCGGGTGCCACGCCAGGGGATGCTATCTCTATTTCCCCAAGGCTATTACGATTATCGATATCGGAGGGCAGGACAACAAAATTATCAAATTGGACGCGGAGGGCCGCCGCGCCGGCTTCAAGATGAACCGGAAATGCGCGGCGGGCACGGGGGCCTTTCTGGAAGAGATGGCGTCACGGCTCGACATTGCCCTAGACGACATGGATGCCCTGGCGATGCAGTCCACCGACATGGTGAGGCTTGGCAGCTTCTGTACCGTCTTCTCGGCTACGGAGATATTGCAAAATATTCGGAATGGGAAAAAGGTCGCCGACATTGTCAAAGGAGTTTTCTTTTCGGTAATCCAGAGAATTCTCGAAATGGATTCGCTCTCCGAAGACGTGGTCATGACCGGCGGCGTTGTGGCTAACAATCCATACATCGTCACCATGACCGAAGAGCAGATCGGGCGGAACATCCTTGTCGCGGAGCACCCGCAGTTAACGGGCGCAATCGGGGCGGCCGTTTATGCGATCGAGGCGGCGGGGTGAGTTTTGAGTTTTTAGTTTTGAGTTTTTAGTACTCAAAACAAACAACTAACAACAAGCAACTAACAACTAAAAAACTGGGTTTATTATGGCTGCAAAAGAGGTCGTCGTCAGGCGGCTCAAAACCGCCGCAGACATCGGGAAATTCATGGCCGATTACTACTACGAGCTGGATGAAGCATCCAAATCGGCAAAGCGGAAAATCGCCTGGTGCACGAGCGTAGGGCCTGCTGAAATTCTGAGGAGCATGGGATTTCTAACTTATTTTCCGGAAACCCATTCCGCAATGCTGGGCGCCAGCAAAATGGCCGCCGACCTTATTCCTTCAGCCAATGCCATCGGGTACTCACCTGAGATTTGCTCCTATTTGACTGCCGATATCGGGGCCTGCATCCAGGGGGTGACTCCCATGGCAAAAGCCTTTCCCGGAATCGAGCGTATTCCCCGGGCGGATGTGCTGGTCTACAACACCAATCAGTGCCGTGACGTTCAGGACTGGTTTTCCTGGCACGCCAAAAGGCTCCATGCGCCTCTTTTGGGTATAGAAACCCATCGAAACGTCGGAAAGGTGACTGAGGCGCATGTATTATCGATTGCAGCACAAATGGAGAACATGGTCGAACCGCTTGAACGGGTCGCGGGGCGCGGACTCGACATGGACGAGCTGAAGAATACGGTGAGCCTCGCCCGCCAATGCTCGGACCTCTGGGAGAAATGCCTCGCGGCGGCAGCGGCAGCTCCTTCACCCCTTACCTTTTTCGACTCCGTCACGCTTATGGGCCCAGCCGTCGTCGGCAGAGGGCGCCAGGCGGCAATCGATGTATATCGGCTGCTCCTGGAAGAATTGAACGAGCGCATCGAGCAGGGCGCAGGGGCGATAGAGGGCGGTGAACGGCATCGCATCTACTGGGAGGGAATGCCCGTCTGGGGACGTCTTAGCATGCACTCCAAGCTGTTTGCGGGCCTGGGCGCCGCAGTGGTCGCTTCGACCTACTGCAGCAGTTGGATTTTCAATGCGCTGGACCCGGCTAAGCCCTTCGAGAGCATGGCAAGGGCCTACACGGAACTGTTTATCGTCAGGTCTGACGAATACAAGGAGCAATACATCAGGGAGAAGCTGGACTTTTTCAAGTGCGGCGGCATCATCTATCATGATGCAAAAACATGCCCCAACAATTCAAACTGCCGCTATGGGATGCCTCAGCGCCTGCAGCTCGAGACCGGCATCCCCGCCTTGATAATAAATGGCGATCTCAACGATCTGAGACTTATTTCGGATGAACAGACCAAAACTAATGTAGAGGCATTCGTCGAGCAGCTCGAAGAGTCGAAGGCATAAGCGAGGAGCGAGGAGCGAGGAGCTAGGAGCTAGGAGCTAGGAGCAAAAGCTTCTCGTTTCCCGCTTCTCGTTTTACGGGAGGCTGATTATGGCTCACTGGATGAATCTGGGACAAAATTTTAAGGTCAACGCGAAGAGATATCCGGATGCTTTGGCCATCAAGGACCAAAATAGAAGCTTTACCTATCGGCAGACAAACGGGCGTGTCAACCGGCTGGCCGACAGCCTTCTTGCCCTGGGGCTCAAGAAAGGGGACAAGATTGCCGTACTGCTGGAAAACAGTATCGAAATCGTGGAACTCTATCTTGCGACGGCCAAGACGGGGCTCATTATCGTACCCATAAACTTTCGCCTGGTGGGCCGGGAGATCGAATATATCGTAAACAATTCCGACTCGGTTGCAATCTTTGTACACGAACAGTTTACGGAGACCGTCGATCAAATCGGGGCCGAATTGGGTAAAATTCCGCTGGATGGCCGCTTTGTCGTCGGCGGTCCCGCCGCCGGCTACAGGGAATATGAAACCCTCATCGATGCGGGATCGCCGCAGGAGCCAGCCTGCGAGGTAAAGCCCTCTGATACGTGGATTCTCATCTATACATCGGGTACGACCGGCAAACCAAAGGGGGTGCTTCGATCACACGAATCCCACGTTGCTTTCTATTTAATCAATGCGGTCGATTTTGGCTTTACAAGAGATGACATTTGCATGAACGTAATGCCGTTGTGCCACATCAACTCCGTTTATTTCACATTCACTTTTCTCTACCTGGGGGCCTCGGTCTACATTCATCCCGCACTGTCTTTCAAAGGCGAAGAGATACTGGAGATAATCGAGCGGGAAAAGATCACTTTCATTTCGCTGATCCCGACTCACTACAACGTTATCCTGAGTGTTTCCGGGAAGGGGCGAAACCGGGACGTCAGTTCGATACGGAAGCTGCTCTGCTCCTCGGCCCCGGTAAGACAGAAGATGAAGATGGAGATAATGGATTTTTTCCCCGGGGTGCAGCTCTACGAGGCATACGGGTCCACGGAAGCGGGCTCCGTCACCGTGCTGAGGCCCGAAGAGCAGTTGAGAAAGCTCGGATCGATCGGGTGCGAAAGCCTCGGCACCGATCTCGTCAAAATTCTCGATGAAGAAGGCCGTGAGGTCCCGGCCGGCGCGATAGGGGAGATATTTTCCCGCGGCCCGATGTTATTCGACGGGTACTACAAGCTCCCCGAGAAAACCGCGAACTCTTTTCGGGGCGAGTACTTTTCGGCCGGAGACATGGGCAGAAGAGATGAAGACGGATTTTTCCAAATCGTCGATCGGCGCGATAACATGATAATAACAGGTGGAGAGAATGTTTATCCCAGTGAAGTGGAAGAGGTGATAGGGGGGCACGAGTGGGTATTTGACTGTGCCTGCATCGGGCTGCCCGATGAAAAATGGGGAGAAAAAGTTGTTGCCGTGGTAGTAGCCCGGCCGGGCCTTGCAGAGGACCAGCTCGTCGAAGCATTACAGGAGCGGTGCAAGACCAGTCTTGCGAGGTTCAAACGCCCCAAGCACATCATATTTGTCAAACAGGAGGAAATGCCAAGGACCCCGACAGGGAAAATCCTGCATAGAAAATTGCGGGAGATGTGCGGCTCGGGAAAGCAGTGAGCAGAAAGCAGTGAGCAGTGAGCAGTGAGCAGAAAAAACAAAATAGTTCGATTGGTTCTATCGCCCCGCGAGGAGCAGTGAACAGAAGAAGCAGGAGCAAAAACAGGGAGCAGGGAGCCCATTAACCTATTAACCCACTCATCCATTCACCTATTCACTCATTCACACATTCACCTGCTCTTGTCGCATCAGTTTTCCGCTGCATACATTCAAGCTTGAATTAATCCGCCGAAAATTGTACTTATTCTACGAAGAATATGGAGATCTCATCCCAAATCCTCAGTATATTCCACATCCATGAGGGGCTTTGCGACGGATTGTCACACTTTTCCGGTCAAAGCCGCGCAGCGCTGATCTACGCCGAAAAGCCCGGGGACCCGCCCCGCGTCTACGATCCTCAAAATCTCCTGGAGGGCTGGGAGACGATTCTTGAAAAAATCTACCTGAGGTCCGGCGCCTGGAAGGAATATAATTCCCATATCTCTCAGATGAGGCTTTTCGGGCAAGTCTTCCCGGAAAAAGGGCTGGATCTTGCAGGGCTTGTATCCTGGGGCGCCAGGGCCAAATCCGTCTCGTACCAGATGTGGTTTACGGAAGAACACCCGACCATGTGCTCGACCGGTCCGACGGAGAGGTGGCTGGAACACGCTGCTTGCCTCCTGGCGCATGACTGGGCCAATGAGGAATGGTTCTATACGCGAAACTCGTCCTATGTTATCCGGGAATTTGCGACCCACGCGGTCAGGGATTACATCCGCGATGGACTGGACCTTAAATTCGGTTTGGACAGCCGTATCGAGGTCTACCCGATTCTGGACGCGGTGCTGGGCATTTCCAAAACCAGGGAGGAAGGCGCCTGGCCCCGGGGGACGCTGGTTTTCATCGATCCGACCATGATTCCTGAAGTGCCCTTCCTGGTGAGGTTCCCCCAGCCCGAAAGGCTCAGACTGACTAACTACAAGCACGTTCGCAAGCTTATCCTCGCGGTTGAAAATTCGCAAAGAGTGCTTGTCTCGGATGGGCGCAATATAATTGGAGTCGCGCAGGGTAGCTTGCCCGACTGCCGCATAACCGCGGATTTCCACGGTGGACACGGGTTCCTTCGTTTCTCCGGCAACCTGGTCTGCAGCTTTGCGGATGGAAGCTATCATTCATCGAACCGAAAGCCGAACCTGGTGCATCTCGAAGAACTTCTGCTCGAGTCACCTCTTGACGCTGACAAAAAGTATGTTCTTTTGAAGATTGTAACGAGTATCGTGAACAGGGCGGGCGAGCAGAGGCATGGGGCCACACTCGTAATCGACCTTAACCAAAGCCCCATCGCAATCGCGGGCCAGCAGCTTGGAACTCCGGTCGACCTAACAACGGATACCATGCTCGATCTGGCTAAATCCCTTTCGAAGGTGGACGGCGCGCTGCATATCGGGGCGGACCTGGGCCTGCATGGATTTGCGTGCCTGCTGGACGGAAGATCGATTTCGGGCGAAAACCGCGCACGGGGAGCGAGGTTCAATTCGGCCCTCAGGTTTACTGCCGACCATGAGAACCTGATTGTAGTCGTCGTCTCGTCAGACCGGCCGGTTTCGGTAATATACAGGGGAGTCGACCTCACTGCAAAACCACAATGGAGCCCGATCTCACAGCTTCTTGTTCAACCCCCCACCCTGGAAGAGTCGCTGATCATGTCGACGGAGCGGGAAGCGCACCCGCCCGCGTAAGCGGCTCACCCCACCGATACCTTATGCCGGGTATTCGGCCCTACACTTACTGAACAATGCGGGGCACAAGCCGAAGGTCAAACACTTTGGCGATATGTTCAAAATCTTTGTCGTTGTGCAGCAACTGAACATCTGGCCTGAAAATCCATTCATAAGTTGGACAAAATCAACTTGCAGGTATATATCCCTCATTTCAACAGCTTCGTTCCATAGACATAAGTAGGCACGGCCATTATTATGATTTAGACCAGTACGCACTCATAGGTCTTTTTTTTCCGGCCGTGAGGCCACGGTGGGGGGGGGGGGAAGTTTATCATTTTGCGGAGCTGCGCCGCATCTACAGCATGCTTTTTTCTTTAGACAGGGGGTTGGAGGGACATGACAGGACTACATCCGGAGCTTTCAGTCGAACAACTTCGTTCGCGCATTGACCCTGATTCTCTACCTTTCGACAGCACCGCTTCGCTGAAGGACAATGAGTTCAAGATAGTGGGGCAGGAGCGGGCCATAGACGCTATCCGGTTCGGAGTCGGAATTAAGAAGAAGGGTTATAATCTTTTTATCGCCGGTCCTCCGAAATCGGGTCTGACGTTTATCGCCAAGACCTTCACCGAGCATCAGGCAAAGATGGAGCCAAAGCCTCCGGACTGGTGTTATGTCCACAATTTCAAGAATAAGGACAATCCTAAAGCTATAAGCCTGGGAGCGGGCAGGGGCAGAGATCTCAAAAGTGAAATGGAAAAGTTCATCAAGACCCTGCAGGAGAAAATTCCGGAAGTCTTCACGAGCCACGAGTTCGGGATAAAAGATAGGGAAATCCATCAAGCCTTTGAGAAAGCGAGGCAGCAGTTCGTGGAGGAACTCGCGGAGGAGGGCAAGCAAAAAGGGTTTAGTCTCCAGTTTTCGCAGATGGGGATGGCGATGATACCCGCGGGACCCGACGGGCAGCCAATCAGCCCGGAAGAGATGGAGAAGCTGGCCCCGGAGGAAATGGAGCGGATTCGCGCCGATAGTGAGGGCCTTCAATTAAGGATGAAGGAGACTATCAAGAAGGTCCAGCAGGCTGAAGCCGAATTCAAGGAGTTGCATTCCAAACTCGAACGAGAGGTCGCGCTCTTCGTAGTTGGACAGCTTATGGATACAATCCTGGAAAAGTTCGAGGACGATCCCAGGGTTGTTGAATACCTGGGCGAACTTCAGGTTGATATCCTGGAGAACATCGACGATTTCAGGAAAAAGCCTGAGGCCCCCGCCCAAACCCAGATGCAGCCTCAACAACAGCCAGGAATGCCTCTCCCGGGGGGCCAGGAAATTGCCTTTCGAAGGTATGAAGTCAACGTCCTGGTAGACAATTCCGAATCCGAGGGCGCCCCTGTGGTGATCGAGTCCAACCCCTCGTACTCCAACGTTTTTGGTTCAATTGAAAAACAGGCCTGGTTCGGCGCCCTGATAACCGATCACACGATGCTCAAAGCCGGCACTCTGCACCGGGCAAATGGCGGCTACCTTATCGTGAAAGCCCTCGATCTGCTCAGGGCGAATATCTCCTACGAAGCCTTGCAGAGGGCGCTGAGGGACGGTGAAATCAAGATCGAAGAAGCCGGGGACCTCTTTGGCTTCTTTGGCACACGCTCGCTTAAGCCCGAGCCGATTCCGCTTAATCTGAAGATCATACTGACCGGGGACCCGCAGATTTATCAGTTGCTCTATGCCAACGACGACCGGTTCCAGAGGCACTTCAAAGTGAAGGCCCACATGGACAGCCAGGTGGACGCCGAAAGCGAGGCCATTCTCGAGTACGCACGGGCACTCGCCCATCACTGCGCAGAGAACGAGCTTCTCCATCTCGACCGCTCGGGGGCGGCAAGAGCATTGGAATATGCGATGGAGTGCACCGGGGACCAGGAAAAACTCACCCTTGAGTTCGAAGATATCGGAGACCTCCTCGATGAGGCTGATTTTTTTGCCAGGCAGGGAAACTCCGCTTTGATCGCCGATAGCCATGTCGAAGAGGCCATAAGGAAGAGAAAATACCGTGCGAGCCTCTACGAGGAGCGTATCAAAGAGGTTATAAAGAAAGATATTTTCTGGGTGGAGACCGACGGGTCGAAGGTTGGGCAGGTAAACGGCCTTTCCGTTCTCCAGACCGGCGATCACGTTTTTGGACAGCCCAACCGGATAACTGCAACCGTTTCAGTCGGAAGAGAAGGCACCGTTTCCATCGACCGCGAGGCGAAAATGAGCGGCGCTACTCATACCAAGGGCCTTCTAACCCTGAGCAGCTTCATCAGGGAGCGGTTTGCCCAGAACAAGCCCCTGGCTCTTACCGCAACTCTTTCTTTCGAGCAGAGCTACGGGATGATCGACGGCGACAGTGCCTCCAGCACTGAACTCTACGTTCTTTTGAGCGCCATATCCGGCGTCCCGATATATCAGGGGATTGCCGTAACCGGATCGGTCAGCCAGAAAGGGGAAATCCAGCCGATAGGCGGGGTAAACTACAAGATCAAAGGGTTCTTCGACATCTGTAAGTATAAGGGACTTACGGGCAGCCAGGGAGTCGTGATTCCCAAAAAGAACGTGCGAAATCTCATGCTCGATCAGGAAGTAATCGATGCGATAAAAAGCGGGAGTTTTCACATCTGGCCTGTTGCCACGATAGAAGAGGGAATCGAGATTCTCACTGGACAGAGCGCTGGACATCAGCAGGAGGATGGCTCCTATCCGGAGGGCACCCTTTTTCGAAAAGTGGACGACAGGCTGAAGCAGATATTTGAAATTGTACATAAATATGGAGATAATTTAGAAAATGGGACAAAGAGCCGCAAGGAAGAAGACGCGGCCGTTTAGCGCCTGAATCGAGCCCTAAGATGCATGGGGCGCTCGTTTTGGGCAGCGATATAGATTGGCGGAGAAAAGATGGAAATGAGTCTGCGTGTTAAAGATCCTTTCAGGGAAAGGATCTGGGAAATACTGCTTGGTGAATCCACCAGGAAGACAAGGGGCGGTTTCAAAAGCAGGGTTTTTACAGAGGTGCAGAATTACTCCAGGGAGCTTCAGGAAGCCGAATATGATTCTGATTTCTTTTTCAGGCTGCTGGAACTGATTGTCGATTGCCGGTCCCTGAGCATACCGGATGAGTCTTTCAAGATAACCGTAGCCAGTTTGCTCTTTGAATCCGAAAACTCGAAGATCCCTTTGGACGAAGAGATTCGTGAACTGATTGGAATGGACCCTGCCAGTTACGAAATGGCAAAAGAAGCCTCTGAGAACAGGCAGTGTATTGCTGCGTCGCTTAACAAAGAAAGGAGCGGCCGAAAAAGCAATGTGATGGCGGGAAAAAGAAATATTTCCCATCAAGTTGAAGCTACTCAGTGAGCAGTGAGCAGTGAGCAGTGAACAGTGAACAGTGAATAGTGAATAGTGGGCAGTGAATAGTGAACAGCGAGCAGAAAAAAGCCACTGGGCCGTGAACTGCCTGAGTCCCGAACACTAAGCGCTGGTGAATCTACTCACGGGCATGGAGGGGAAAACGCTGGTGCGGTCGCGCTAATAGCTAGTCCTCAACCTCAAGGCCCGAGTCCGCGAAGACATTGAGGTCTGCATAATGTGTCCGAAGACGGACTTGAGTTGATAACTCTTCTAAATAAGATGGTGTTTTTGCTCATTGGTTATGTAGGCCCCTGTAACGACTGCGCATCGGAAGGATGGCCCACCAGGTCTTTTAAATCTTAGCGGGGATAGTTTTCATACGTCGGGAATGAGTGAATGGGTTGCGCATCCGCTCCAGCCATCTTTGTGTTTATGATGGTGGCCGAGTGAGGTCATTACTGCCATGTACGCGCTGCGAGATGCGCCGAGCCTGATCGACTAGATTTTTGGCATCCTGCAGGTAGGTCTGGCATTCAGGAAGCAGCGTTTTGCCGTCGATCAAAAAACCACTCCAGGCAGGTTGCAGGGGAACTGGCGGCTGACTGTGCGCCCACTGGCTAGATGGACCATCACCAGCATTAATTTTCGGGCTTTCGGCGGACGGAACAGGCTCTATGGGTGTGCCGGTGTAGGTCATGCCAAACCGGCCTGAGATATGGACTTGCACTGGAGGGAAGCCCATTCGATGCAAGCTGATATTTCTCGCATTGCTGAGAGGAAGGTTCTTAAACTTATTGTAACTCTTTTTGAATTGTTTCGAGAAATCTATTCGTCGACATAGTTCGGCGAGATCAAGCTTCTCAAGCCAGTCTTTCATGGGCCCGCCTTTGTCTTCGCCAAAGCACGCCTGAACAATATCGGGGATACTGCGGACCATCGCCAAAAAGGCATCGAGATATGCGTAGAAGGATGGCTGCCAACGAGTCTCAATAATCGCTCCTGAAGATTCTAGCGCAACATTTATCTGAGTCCGTTCCGGTGGCGCGAGAGTTTCCCACATCTGTTTGAGGAAGAAATCCGCGCTCTCTATCTTCAGCTCAACACCCGCCCACAAATCTTCATGCATAGTCACGGCCTCCCGTCCCCCAGTCGGTTATGCGTACGTGGACAAAATGGTCTTCTGCCCGGTTATTTCATGGGTAGGGAAGAAAGGCACAAGTTGTCCGCGAGAGATGAGACAGAGCTTAATCTTTTTTGTCCAGTGTTACGTTGAATTGCGTCCCTGGGCATTGCCCTTCAACAAGACGTAAACCTTTGACTCGCCTGCCTGTACTCGGACAAAAAAGGTCATCTGAAACCTTGAACAAACCGGTAGCTACCAAGTCCTCGCAAACACTGTTCACTGCTTGCTTAGTATCATGACACTTTGCAAATTGACGGAGCCAGTAATCAAGAGAATGAGGCT
>JBKQLC010000211.1:0-39787 GCA_052147195.1 Syntrophobacteraceae bacterium | reverse complement strand
TCAAGCTCCTGGCGTTCTTCTTCCGTCAAGGTTACTCGGTATCGTGGTGCCATGGCGAATCCCTCCCCCTGGAATTTGCCATGATTATACCGTATTATACGAAAAAAACAATGTTACGTGGTACTAGACGGCGCTCATTCGGCACCCCAGAAAGTGAAATTCTCTGGTGAGCGGACTGGCATAATGTTTGCTTATATTTAAAATATCGTAATGATTTGCGGACTCAGCGCCTTCTCAGAGTTTTTTCCGGATGGAATCCGACCCGGGAATGCAGTTCGGCTCCAATTGGGGGCAAGTTGACACATTATTCAGAGTAAATATTCATGGATAGGAAATTCACACGTAAGCACAAAACATTCCAGCTCATTTTAACGTGCATATATGGATTATTCGTTTACTGCATCGTTGTGGGATCAATACGTAAAGACTTCTTTTCTGAGGGTACCACTTACATAGCCATATGTATAGTAATTATTTCGTCGATTATTGCTCCACTTGTGTACGCTCTTTCTGATTTAAATAGGACAATTACAATTACCAACTCAACTATCATGATAAAAAAGCGATTTAAAGTAATAGAAATAGAATGGCTACAAATAATCGCATTCATAAAACAGAGAAAAGGCTACAAGCATACTGTTGGATGGACATATTCCTTAAAATTTGAAAAGAATGGTGAGAAACAAATTGATTTTGCGGACGATAATATTGAAAACATTCGAGAGCTCATAGACTCAATATTTAAATTGGCCGTTGGCGCAAAGTTTATCGAAATCAGAAATGAAACTTTTTTGCCATTTTTCAAAAAGCTCAAAACTTATGAATGGAAAAATACTTAAATTGTCGATCCAACCGGTTCACTTAACTTAACTCCGAGAACATCGAAAGTGCAAAGTCAGATCTTCAACAGCGGGAAAAGGGTAACACCCTCCTCTCGCGCCGCTCATCCATAGAAGCGTGGTTACATTTAATACGAAGTCGCATTCAATTCCTCGCTGCGTTGGCTTCGTCGTCGCCTCCTTCTCGCCGCCTTGTGATCATTTTGAATGCAACTCCGCATAAGTTCGTTTTAGATCACTAGTTTTCACACTCTGCATTCTTTCATTCCCCCCTTGATATCGGATTTCAATTGTTTTGCCGCTCGATCAGCTTCCGAATAATCGGGGCGCAATTTTAAGGCCATATGGAAATGATCGATCGCCTCCTCGAGCATGGAGTTATTATTCTCTTTTTTCCCCAAGCCGCGAGGTTTACGGCTCGGTTAAACCATAAGGTGGCTTCTTTGGAATGACTGTTGATGATCTTTCGATAAATATCATCAGCGGCCTCATAACGGGCCAGTGCGCTTCCTGATTTTTCATAAATAAGACCGGCACTTATACTTTGTAAGATAATGACTCAATTCGAGCTGCAAATCAGCGCAGCCGGAAATAAAAACGGCGATCTCAAAAGTGTCTCTCGGACTGCACAAGAGATCCACGCTCAAATTTCTCCCATTTACAAAAATCCGATTGACTCGCGGGCTGACTTATTCAGATTGGACGCCGCAGTCATATGCTTTTTCCTATCTCCCATCTCCTGTCTTTGATATCTATATTTATGGACTAAGTGCCCACGCGGCCGAAGTTGCCCCATTTTCACGGGGAGTGCCCTGGTGGTTGCTCTGGACATGGGAGATGTTACTCCCGGAAACGCACTTTCACTGCTAATCTCAAAAAGGAAAGCTGCGCATATGCAGTATAGCGAAGGAACTATCGGGCGCATTTTTGCACTGAAGCTCGAGGGCGGAGAACGCATCCCCGATGCTATCGAGGATTTTGCCCGCGAGCATGCGGTCCGGAGCGCGATGGTAGTGTATGTTGGAGGGGCGGGCGCAACGAGCCGCCTTGTCGTTGGCCCGGAAGAGAACCGGGGAGATGACATTATACCCTTGATCCACGTTTTGGGCGGGATTCAAGAGGTCTTGGCCGTAGGGACGCTTTTTGCCGATGAAGACGGGCATCCGAAGCTCCACATGCACGCGGCAACAGGAAGAGAAGGCGCCGCCACGGTTGGCTGCGCAAGGGCAGGGGTTGAGGTGTGGCTGATAGGAGAAGTGATTCTGCTGGAGATTTCGGGAATAGGGGCCTTGCGGAAAAAAGACCCAAAAACCGGTTTCCATATACTTCAGTTCTCCGATCCGGCATCAAAATAACAGGGCCCCCGCCGGAGGCGGGGCCGCGCAGGGTTGATTCCAATGGCACAGGTTTTCGATTGTTTCGCTGAGTGGCCGGAGAAATACGACAAGTGGTTCGAAACCCCCATCGGCAAGCTGGTCCGAGAGTATGAGAAACGTCTTCTGCTCGAAATGGCTAATCCGGGGCCGGGAGAAAAGATTTTGGACGTGGGATGCGGAACCGGCATTTTTACCGCAGATCTGCTGGCCGCCGGTTCACGGGTCACAGGACTCGAACTCTCTTTACCTATGCTGCTGCGCGCTGGGAAAAGGGCGGCCGGGCGGCCTTTCCACATGGTCCAGGGCGATATGCGCCGGCTCCCGTTCGCCGATGGTTTTTTCGACAAGACCGTATCGGTGACCGCCATCGAGTTTCTCGATAAAGATGCCCGGGAGGCTGTCGCCGGGATGTTCCGGGTAACCCGGCCGGGCGGTCTGATTGTAGTTGCCTCCCTGAATAGTCTTAGCCCCTGGGCGGCCCGGAGAACGGCAGCAGCAAAACTGGGCCACTCCCTTTTCGCTCACGCCCGCTTCAGGTCCCCGGCCGAGATGAGAGACCTCGCGCCGCATCCTGCCGCAATCAGGACCGCAGTTCATTTTCAAAAGGACGATGATCCGGCAGTAGCAAGGAGGATAGAAATGGACGGAGATGCCCGGGGGCTGGACACCGGAGCCTTTCTGGCCGCGCGATGGGAAAAACCTGCGGCTTAAATGAGAACACGCTGACGGCTACTCCGGGCCGGTTTCACCCATATCCAGTTTCTGGAGTTCCAGGTGATAGCGGGCAAGGAGTTCTTCCATGCCAATCATGCCGATAACCCCCCTCTCATTATCCTCTACGGGAATTTGTCCAAAACCGGTTTCCAGGAATTTGAGAAGAGCATCAGACAGGCTCTCATCGGGCGCCACGCTCACCGGCGGCAAAACCAAATCCCGAAGAATCAGCAGGTCCAGCACCGATTCTTCAAAGATTACCGACCTGATCTCCGGCACTGATAAGATTCCCATAAGATGGAAACTATCATCTACAACCGGGAAGAAGGACTCGCGTGTATTGGTAAGCAGCCGCCTCAACTGCCCAAAGGACATGTCTTCGGGAAGAATGGTGACGGGAGCATCCGGGCGATGTAGGTCTTTGACTGATAATTCTCGTAGAATGTTAATTACCCGGTCCGATCGATGGGCCGGGGAATGGAATTTATTCAGGACCTGTTTTTCATAGAGGCTCCATCGCTGTGAAAGCAGGATTGCCACAACGGAGGTGAACATGATCGGCACAATGAGTTGATATCCGCCGGTCATTTCGCAGACCATGAGAAGGGCCCCGAGAGGGGCCTTTGCTACACCTGCGAAAAATGCGGCCATGCCGACAAGGGCGAATGCCCCCGGAGAACTCACAATCCCGGGAAACCATGCGTGCGCCAGTTGCCCGACAGCCCCGCCCAGCATAGCGCCTATGAAGAGAGACGGCCCAAAGACGCCTCCGCTTCCCCCCGATGATATAGTGAAAGATGTTGCTGCAATTTTAAGAAAAGCCAGAGTGAACATGAGCGCTATGGGGAGTTGACCCATCAGGGCTTTCTGAATGGTTCCGTAGCCTCCGCTCATGACCTGGGGTTGCCACAGCGCAATCAGCCCGACCAGAATACCCCCGAATGCGGGAATCAGCGCGCGTCTGATCGGGAGCTTTCGGAAGAAGCGGTCTCTTAGACCATAAAAGGTCTTCACATAAATGTAGCCGAAAGGAACGCAGACCAACCCGAGAACTGCATAAAGAAGCAGTTCAAAGCCGCTGGAAAAATGTATGGAAGGAATTGCGAATATGGGCTGGTGGCCAAATATGCCCGTAAAGATCGCATAGGAAACCGATGAGGAAATGATGCTGAGGACAACTCCCTCGGCTTCGAGATCCTCACGGTAGAGAACTTCCACCGAGGTCAGCGCGCCTCCCAAAGGGGCACGGAAAATAGCGCCCAGCCCCCCGGCGCACCCAGCCAGAAGCATGAGCCTTCTTTCGCGGACATTGAGTTTCAGAGTACGCGCAAACCAGGAACCTATTCCCGATCCAACTTGCGCGATTGGGCCTTCCCGGCCGGCGCTTCCCCCTGTTGCAAGGGTAATTACCGAAGCGATGCCCTTGATGAAGGGAACACGCGTCCGAACGAACCCCTGTTTATTATGAAAGGCGTCGATGAAAGCATCTGTTCCATGCCCTTCTGCTTCAGGGGCCCATGTATAGACAATCAGACCTGAAAGAAGCCCTCCGATTGCGGGAAGCAAAAAGAGCAGCCATAGGTGGAGAGGGGTTGTAGCCGCGAAGGGGACGAGATGTTCTCCCGCCGGCTTTGCCATTTCATAACCGGCAAGATACTCCAGGAAAAAAAATTTGGCCCACTCGAGGAGAAAGAAAATGATGCCGGCCGCAAGCCCGCTAAAGGCGCCGATTGCTGAACCATAAACAAGCCAACGGAAAAATTTGTGTTTCCCGAGTACTTTAGAGAGAGCGGGAACCCACTTTTTCGGCGCAATCCGACTGATCCTTTTGTCGCACACGGCCTGACTTTCCGTTTCCAACTTTCCGACCTCCCGGTTCAGACAATCTCAGAGCGGCTTATAACACCTCCCCGCCAAATATTCCATTTCCATCGCAAACCTTCCCATCTTCCACCGTGAACTTACAAGATTGTTACATAACAAGGCGACCAGCGCGCAAACGGGGCAGCGCATCGAGAATACCGGTTCGATTCTTTAACGGCTCGATTCTCAAACTCTTCCCTAAGGGTTTATTATTCGGTATGAATCGGCTAAGATTGCCAACCGGCAGACAAAAATCAGGCTGTTATCATTCTGGATTGGGCAGGTGCAACCTATTATGACAACAAAAGATTCCGACCGTCTTTCAGACCTTTCCATAAATCACCCGTCAGACTGGGATACCGAGCAGTTTCGGGCTAATTGGTACGTTTTTCTTGAATCGCTCATAGAAGAAGAAGCTACTTCGCTCATCCCTTCACGGCGTATCCGCTACCAGATCGAGCAGACCACTGTCTTCCGGGAAGTGGTCTCGGGTTGGGACGAGATGAGCGGCTCGCATCGGCTCGATGCCTGGAAGCGCCTGCTGATCGCGGCCGAAGAAGCGTGCCGGACGATCCTGCCAGCCTGCGTCGAATGCGGCGAGTGTTGCAGGATGGGAAGCCCGGTCCTTCACCTGGAGGACCTGCCGCTCCTTAAGTCCGGAAAAATCCCATGGGACCAGCTCATAACCTTGAGAAGAGGTGAGCCGGCGCGCTCTCCTTTCGATGGAAGGCCGTTCGTTCTTCCTGAAGAAAGAATCAAAGTCAGGGAAAAGGAAGGCGTGCGGGAGTGCGGATTCTTCAATGGAGAGACCGATCAGTGCTCCATCTACTCCGAGCGGCCCCTCCAATGCCGGGCACAGGCATGTTGGGACCCCATACCGGCTCGCGACACTGCAGAACTGCCTTTTCTGCTGCGAAAGCACCTTTTCGAGGAAATCGATCTGCTGCTGGAGATAATGGCAGAGCACGAAAACCGGTGCGGGTTCTCCGCTCTTTCGGACGCGTTTGAAAAGTTTAACCGGACCAATGGAGAAAACGTTCAGGAAGTCCTGGGGCTGCTTGCATTTGAGGAGCATTTCAGGCAGTTCGTGAGCGAAAAGTTCAATATCCCGGCCCAGAACATGGAACTGCTGTTCGGCAGGAGCTTCGCCGAGATGACCAGCCTGTTTGGGTTCAGAGTCGCTGTGGAACCCGACGGGACCCGCTGCCTCGTTGCGGACAAAACCGGGGAGCAGGGTTAGAAGAATCCACTCCGGTCCGGCCATCAGCAACGGCAGGCAGGGACCTTGCCATTTGGCCTGATTCAGGTCCGGCGGGTATTTTGACCGGTTGCCTGCATTCTCACCCCTTGTTGCATGTGCCTTTCCAAGAATACAGATCTGGAAAAAGAGCAAAACGCTCTGCGCTTATCTCTTCACAAACGAAGGTAAAAGGGGTATGATGGGAAGTTCAACCTGGAACCAGGCATTCGTGCAAATCAGGCTCGAAAAGACCTTTTTCCATGACTTCACAAGGAACATGGTGAGGGTGGGATTCCTTAGCGCGTGGCCATGATTATATGATTTTATCAGATGAAACCGGTTTTGTAACGATATAGACAGCAAAAGCCGCAACCGGCGATTTCGGAAAATGGCGAAGTGAGCACCAGTCTCTATGCGAGAGTGGCGAAAATGGCATACGCACTGGACTTAGGATCCAGCGGGGCAACCCTTGGGGGTTCAAATCCCCCCTCTCGCACCAGAAAAGAGGAGCTTTGCCGGGCCTCAGATTCTCATTCATCAGAAAGGTAAAAGAAGAGTGGAGATGAACGTTTCCTTAACTGACGTCAGCCCAAGTCAAAAGAAAATGCGAGTGGAAATCCCGGAGTCCAAGGTCGCGGAAGAGTTTAATAAAAAATATCGCGACCTTGCAAAGAAGTCCAAGATCAAAGGTTTCCGGCCGGGGAAAGTGCCTCTGAGCATAATCAAATCCTATTACAGCAAAGCTGTGGAGCATGAGGTTTCAACGCATTTCATCGAGGAGACCTTCGGGGAAGCACTCAAAGAAACCGACCTCAAACCGCTCACCCAGGCTGACGTAAGCGAGTCGCATTTCGAAGAGGGCGGCGCATTTACGTACACGGCGCTGGTCGATATCTGCCCGCCTTTCGAGTTGCCTGTCTACAAAGCCCTCGAAATCCATAAACCTGCGGTCGATATAACCGATGAGCAGATACAGGCGGAATTGGACAAGCTTGTCCAGAACCACGCTCAGCTCCGCACGGTTGAAAGCGAGCGGCCCATTCGTGAAGGAGACGTGGCAATAGTCGATTTCACGCCAATCATCGGCGGCCGGGTATTCGAGAAGGGTAAGACCCAGGACTTCATGGCCGAGGTCGGCAAAGGGAGCCTCCACCCCGATTTTGATAAACATCTTTTGAGGCACAAGCCGGGGGAGAGTTTCTCATTTGAATTGGACTATCCCGAAGACGCTTCTACCCCGGAACTGGCAGGCAAAAGGGTCCGCTTCGACCTGACCATAAAGGAACTAAAAGAAAAGGAAGTGCCTGAACTCAATGACGAGTTTGCCCAATCCCTCGGCTCCGGCGAATTGGAGACCCTTGACGCCCTGAGGGATGAGTATCGCAAAAGACTGCGGGAGCGCGAAGAGCATCGGGCCACTCAGTCCGTGCGCGAACAGATAATTAGTAAAATCCTGAGCGAGGTTGATTTCGAAATATCGCCCAGAGTGATCGACCGGGAAGCCGACAGGATGCTCCAGAACCTGAAGCACCAGTTCGAGAGCCAGGGACTCCAGTTCAACTCTGATGCGCTGAACTCGCCGGAATATCGGACAGGATCAAAACTGCAGGCTGAAAAAGACATCCGAACCAAACTCGTACTCGATAAGATAGCCGAGACCGAAGGAATTGTGCTCGATCCCGAAGACGAGGAGCAGGTTTTCAAAGATATCGCCGCCGCCTACCGCATGGACCCTGAGAAGGTCAAAAGGGAATACGGGGAAAGCGCAATCGTGGAGAAGGAAAAGGAAAGAAAACTCGAAGACAAGGTGCTTAAATTCATAGAAAACGAAGCTGTCTTCGTGGATACGCCCGAAGAGGCAAAAGAGCCTGAAACCGGACCGCAACCCGAAGAACCCGAGCAGGCCTGATAATCCCGCCCCCGACGGGGGGCCGAGCAGGAGCATATCGTAATGGGACTCATTCCAATTGTAATCGAGCAGAGCAGCCGCGGTGAGCGGGCGTGGGACATCTATTCAAGACTCTTGAGAGACCGGATCGTTTTCCTCGGGACCGCAGTTTCGGACGATATTGCCAATGTCATTATCGCCCAGATGCTTTTCCTCGAATCCGAAGACCCCGACAAGGACATCCATTTCTATATCAACTCTCCTGGCGGCCTGGTTACGGCAGGCCTGGCGATTTACGACACGATGCAATACATAAAACCGAAGGTTGAGACCCTGTGTATGGGACAGGCGGCCAGCATGGCGGCTATCCTTCTGGCTGCGGGACAAAAAGGCAAAAGATTCGCCCTTCCCCATGCCCGCATAATGTTGCACCAGCCAATGGGAGGGTTCCAGGGCCAGGCGACCGACGTCGAAATCCAGGCAAAAGAAATTCTAAGGCTCCGCGAAGATCTGAACCAGATAGTAGTGGACCACACCGGAAAGCCGCTCGACCAGATACAACGAGACACCGACAGGGACTTCTATATGTCCGGAGCGCAGGCAAAGGAATACGGGCTGATCGACGAGGTCATCACGGAAAGAGGTTCCGACCGGCCTTTAAAACCGGTTTGATATGATTTCATATTTTTCACGCGAAGCCGCGAAGAAAAAGAAGCAGGAAAACGGCGGTAGCGAGTAAACGAAGTTTGAAGTGCGAAGAGCGAAGGGTGAAATTTCACCCTTCTAACCTCACCCTTCACATTTGGAGCGAAGCGACGTTGCCTGAAGACCCACAAAACCCGCGATCCAGGCTGTATTCTGCTGTTGTTTTTCTTCGCGGCTTCGCGTGCAAACTGTCCATGCACGCGTTTGCCGGAAGACCCCCAATTATCACGTGACACCGTATTATATTGACCATATAATGGATGCGTTTCGAAAATCGCTGCCCTGAAAGGACGCCGTCCGCGCAGGGGCGAAAATCGGATAATCCCAAGCCGGATTTCTTCCGATACACGCATCATGCAGTGGAGGGGGCCAGAGTAGACACACAGGAGGGTATCAATGAGAGCATTTCTTACGGCTATATTTTTTATCCTGCTGATGACGTTAACCGCAGCCTGCTCTACCACTTCACACAATTACGACAGCAAATCCAACGACAACAGTTCCTCCGATCCCCAGTTTCGTTATGGCGGCCAAATGACTATTAGAGGCCAGGCGAGCAAAGGCACAATGCAGTAAATCAACTCCCGCCGGAATCAGACTTTTGCTGAGGCACAAATCATCTAACGGAATGCAACAGCGTTGATAGAAAAGCATCTAATAGGGGTCGAACCTGATGCTTTTAAGTCCCCTGTTACTCAATCCATAGATTGCCGAGCTCGATTTCTACTTCCTGGAAAGGTTCAGCACGTACCTTGTCATTTTCGACAAAAGCGCACTGTAAGACCCATTTGCCCGAATCGAGCTTAAACACGTCCAGAGTTTTGGAAATCGGATCGATCAGCCAGAAATATGGGACCTCATAGCGGGCATAAACAGGCATCTTACGAATTTTATCCACGCGGACAGTGCTGGGTGAAAGGATCTCACAGACCCAGTCGGGGGAGACAGAGATCCAGTTCTCTTTTGGCAAACCGGGAAAACGCTCCCTTCTCCAGCCTGTCAGGTCGGGAACCAGAAGATTCTCTCCCAGCATGATCTCTATTTCATCGAGAATAACCCATCCTCCCGGTCCATTCCGGCCAATCTGGAATGGCGGACCCAATTCGAAACCCAGCACGGATGCCGCATGCGAATGCCTGGCTGCCGGCCGGGGAGTGGTGATAAGCTCACCGTCAATGATCTCCCCGATCATATTCTCCGGTATGTGATATAAGTCGTCATATGTAGCCTTCTTCTCAGCAGGCTGCGCCATTCCGGACTCCTTTGCCCATTGCGGGAGTGAATCAATACGCTTTCCTGATCTTTCTTCCCCTATTCTACATGGGTCCGGTAACAATTTCCACAACCACTAAGGTACCCTACATTTTTGTAAGGTTACCTCACCTTTTTGTCTGATCCCGACTTTTCCGCGAGCCATGCATTTCTCAGATCCGCAGCAAATTAATCTAATTATAACAGCCAGTTAACCAGCGCTAAGTCTTTTGGCACGCCTCCTGCTCTATAGATCCAACAACCATCTCTACTCAACAGGAGGTTTCAAATGAGAAAGATTGCCATTTACGGCAAAGGCGGTATCGGAAAATCCACAACGACACAGAACACTGTGGCGGGTCTGGCGGAAATGGGCAGAAAGGTCATGGTTGTCGGCTGCGATCCCAAGGCGGACTCTACCCGGCTGCTGCTGGGGGGGCTGTCACAGAAGACCGTTCTCGACACCCTTCGCGCGGAGGGCGAGGACGTCGAACTCGACGACATCCGAAAAATCGGTTTCCGTGAGTCCATCTGCGTAGAATCCGGCGGTCCTGAACCGGGCGTTGGCTGCGCAGGCCGGGGAATTATCACTTCCATCAACCTGCTGGAGCAGCTCGGAGCTTACGCCGACAGCTATGCGCTCGACTACGTGTTCTACGACGTCCTGGGCGACGTCGTTTGCGGCGGCTTCGCCATGCCCATCCGCGAGGGAAAGGCCCAGGAGATCTACATCGTGGTTTCGGGCGAGATGATGGCCATGTACGCTGCGAACAACATCTGCAAAGGCATCGTCAAATTCGCAGAAGCAGGGGGTGTCAGGCTTGGCGGGCTTATCTGCAACAGCAGGAAAGTTGATTACGAGGGTGAAATGATCGAAGCGTTCGCCGAGAAGCTGGGGACTCAAATGATCCATTTCGTGCCGCGGGACAACATGGTCCAGAGAGCGGAAATCAACCGCAAGACCGTGATCGAATTCGATCCGGAGCATTCCCAGGCAGAGGAATACAGGACCCTCGCACGCAAGATCGAGGCAAACACGATGCAAGTCATCCCCAAACCGATGCATACGGACGTGCTTGAAAAGCTTCTTATCGAACACGGGCTGGCCGGATAAGGGTTGCCCAGAGAACAAGGAGAGATTCGCCATGATAATGATCAGATCGATTGTGCGGCCCGACAAGGTGGACAATGTTCTTGCCGCGCTGATGGAAGCAGGATTTCCGGCTGTGACAAAGGTTTCGGTTGTGGGCCGGGGTAAACAACGCGGCATAAAAATCGGAGAAATCACCTACGACGAAATCCCCAAGGAACTGCTGCTCACCGTCGTGCCTGACCAGGACAAGGACTATGTGATCAAGACCGTGATCAGTGCCGCCCGTACGGGCGCCAAGGGCGCATTCGGAGACGGCAAGATCTTCGTCACACCTGTACACGAGGTTTACACGATCAGCTCAGGAATCAAGGAATTGCCTTCAGGCGAAATTGAAGAGGTAAAGATATGAAAGAGGTCATGGCCATTGTCCGGATGAACATGATGAACAAGACGAAGAAGGCCCTTTCGGAAGCTGGAATCTCCTCTATGACAGCCAAGGATGCGCTCGGGAGGGGAAAGGGCCTGGTCGATTGCTCTCTTCTGGAAGGGGCCGAGAAAGGATACGAGGAAGCGATAGCCCAGCTCGGTCACTCCCAGCGTCTTATCCCGAAAAGGATCTTACTCATAGTGGTGCCTGGCAACCTGGTCGACACAACGGTCAAGACAATAATAAAGGTCAACCGCACTGGAAAATCGGGGGACGGCAAGATTTTCGTGAGCCCTGTCATGGACTCCGTATCCGTGAGGACCGGAGAGTGTGGCAAGACCGTTCTCGATGAGATCTGATGGCTTGTGCCCAGAATGGAGAAACCGATGGCTGCAAAGATTGACGAAAATGCGGCAGTCGTGGTCGAGACAATCGACCCAAATGCCGTAAAACAGGAACTGCTTGCCAGATATCCGACCAAAGTCGCCCGTAAACGAGCCAAGCAGATCATCATAAATAAGGTGGCCGATGACCAGAGTGTACCTGAAATAGGGTCTAACAGCCGCGCCATCCCCGGCATAATAACCCAGCGCGGATGCAGTTATGCAGGCTGCAAGGGCGTGGTGCTGGGGCCGACCAGGGATTTCGTAAACCTGACTCATGGCCCGATCGGGTGTGGATTCTACAGTTGGCTTACCAGGCGAAATCAGACCAGGCCTCCTACCGCCGAAGACGCTAATTTCCTGCCCTACTGCTTTTCGACCGACCTCCAGGACGAGGACATCGTATTCGGGGGCGAAAAAAAGCTCAGGGCCGCAATCCAGGAGGCATACGACATCTTCAAGCCCAAGGCCATCAGCATCTTTGCGACCTGCCCGGTCGGGCTGATCGGCGACGACATCCACAATGTGGCCAGGGAGATGAAAGAGAAGCTCGGTATCAACATCTTCGCTTTCAGTTGCGAGGGCTACAAGGGAGTGAGCCAGTCGGCGGGCCACCACATAGCCAACAACGGCATATTCAAGCACGTCGTGGGGATTGAGGAGGAAGCTGCCCGGGAAGGCAAGTTCCGCGTAAACATGCTCGGAGAGTACAACATAGGCGGCGATGGCTTCGAGATCGACCGGATAACGGAAAAATGCGGGATCACCACGGTGGCTACATTCAGCGGCAACTCCACCTACGATCAGTTTGCAAGCGCGCATACCGCCGACCTGAACGCAATCATGTGCCATAGATCCATTAACTACGTCGCCGAGATGATGGAGAAAAAATTCGGAATTCCCTGGATAAAGATCAACTTCATCGGGGCTAACTCCGCCGCAAAGTCCCTGCGCAAGATCGCAAAATATTTCCAGGACCCGGAGCTTACCGAGAGGGTGGAGGCGGTCATAGCCGAAGAGATGGTGGAGGTGGAAAAAGTTCAGGCCGAGGTCAGGGCGCGCTGCGAAGGGAAGCTCGCCATGCTCTTTGTCGGAGGCTCCCGCGCTCACCATTACCAGGAACTTTTTGCCGAGATAGGCATGAAGACAATTTCGGCCGGCTACGAGTTTGCTCACCGCGACGACTATGAGGGCCGGCGAGTGCTGCCCGACATTAAGGTCGACGCGGACAGCAGAAACATCGAAGAACTGGTGGTGAATCCGGACCCGGACAGATACCGCCCCAGAAAGAGCGCCGAGCAAATCGAAGAGCTTTCGAAGATGGGCTTCTCTTTCAAGGACTATGAAGGAATGATGCCCGACATGGCGAATGGGACTCTGGTCATAGACGATATCAGCCAGTATGAAACAGAGAGAATGATAGAAATCTACAAGCCGGCAATTTTCTGCGCCGGGATCAAGGAAAAGTACGCCATCCAGAAAAAGGGCGTCCCGATGAAGCAGCTCCACAGCTACGATTCCGGGGGCCCCTACGCAGGATTCAAGGGCGCGGTAAATTTCTACAGGGAAATCGACCGCATGGTGAACTGCAAAGTATGGTCGTACCTGAAAGCGCCCTGGCAGAAAAACCCCGAACTTGCCGCCACCTACGCGTGCGAGTGACCGGTCTCTAAACAAGAGCATCTTTCAACATTAGGAGATAGAGGATACCCCCATGCTGCTGCGACATACACCAAAAGAGGTCAGCGAACGAAGCGCCCTCACGATCAATCCGGCGAAAACATGCCAGCCGATCGGAGCTATGTACGCCGCCCTTGGCATTCACCGCTGCCTGCCTCACAGCCACGGCTCCCAGGGATGCTGCGCATATCATCGCAGTGCCCTTACGCGGCATTACAAGGAACCGGTGATGGCTGCATCCAGTTCGTTTACCGAAGGGGCTTCCGTATTCGGCGGACAGGCTAATCTGCTTCAGGCGATCGACACCATCTTCTCGGTTTACGAGCCTGACGTCATAGCCGTGCACACCACTTGTCTGTCGGAAACAATCGGAGACGATATCCCTCAGATAGCGCGAAAAGCCGACGCCGATGGCAAGATACCCAAGGGCAAGTTCGTCATCCACGTCAATACGCCGAGCTATGTGGGATCGCACGTAACCGGCTTCGCCAATATGACGAAAGCCATGGTGAGCTACTTTTCCGCATCGAACGGCAAGCGGCTGGATCAGATCAACATAATACCCGGATATGTCGAGCCATCGGACATGGAAGAGATCAGAAGGATCGCCGGCGAACTGGGTATCCGGTCCGTTATTTTTCCCGACACTTCCAATGTGTTGAATCGCCCGCAGACCGGAAAATTCGAGATGTACCCCAAAGGCGGGGTCACAATCGGCGAGTTGGTGAGCACCGGTGAAAGCAAGGCTACCGTTGCGCTCGGCCGGACCGCTTCATGGCCTGCCGCCCGCGCCCTGGATGTGAAATGTAACGTCCACTGTGAATTGCTCGAACTCCCGATCGGCCTTACGGCAACCGACGCGTTCATCGATACGCTCAGGAGGATTGCCGGAGTGAGCGTCCCCGATTCGATCAACGTCGAGCGTGGACAGTTGCTCGACGTCATCACCGACATGCACCAGTACTTCTATCACAAAAAAGTGGGGCTTGTCGGAGACCCGGACCAACTCATCTCTCTAACCGAATTTCTCGTCTCCATAGATATGTGGCCCATCCACATTGTAACCGGCAGCACCGGCAAGAAATTCGAGACCAAAATCCGGGAAATCACCAGGGACATACCTCACGAGGTAAATGTAAAGGCCGGAGGCGACATGTTCCTTTTCCACCAGTGGGTAAAAAACGATCCCGTCGATCTCATGATGGGGAACACTTACCTCAAGTATATCTCACGCGACGAGGACATTCCCTTCATCAGGTTCGGGTTCCCAATCCTCGACCGTGTCGGGCACAGCTACTTTCCCACCGTCGGGTACAGGGGGGGAATACGCCTGCTCGAAAAAATACTCGATGCGCTCCTCGACCGCCAGGACAGAGATGCCCCCGAGGAGTCTTTCGAACTGGTGATGTGATTAGTGAGTAGTGAATAGTGAATAGTGAATAGTGAATAGCGAAGAGTGAAAAAAACCAAATTCTGAGATTTCAGAAAAGGATCATAAAATGCAAAAACCTGACCACCACATACTTGTTTGCGCAAGCTTCAGAGGCTTGGAAGCAAAGGGAAAGTGCATCAAGAAAGACTCGATGAACCTCATAAACTATCTCGAAGAGGAACTTTCAGAGCGCGGGATGAATGCCATTGTCTCCAGCACCGGCTGCCTCAAGCTTTGCGAGGAAGGGCCGATCCTGGTCATCTACCCGCAGGGATACTGGTACCGGAACGTAAACGGTGAAAACGACATCGATGAAATACTGGATGCGCTCGAGGACGGAAAGCCCGCTGAAAGCTATCTTTTTTGAGGAATTGAGGAATTGAGGAATTGAGGAATTGAGGAAGCTTTAATCATTTCAATCCTGAAACAACAAAAAAGGGAAATCCAATGAGCACCGCCGAGGCAGTAATCTTCAAGGAACGCAGTGGTCAAATCCACAGAAAGGGCCAGGAGCCCTTCGAAATGGACTGTAACCGGGGAAGCCTTGCCGGAGCGGTAAGTCAGCGTGCCTGTGTGTTCTGCGGCTCAAGGGTCGTGCTCTACCCGATTGCGGATGCGCTGCACCTGGTCCATGGCCCCATAGGTTGCGCGGCATATACCTGGGATATCCGGGGCGCGCTCTCCTCGGGCCCGGCCCTCCACCGGCTCAGTTTCTCAACCGACCTCCAGGAAATAGATGTCATCTTCGGGGGGGAGGAGAAGCTTTACCGGGCGCTCACCGAACTGATAGAGCGTCATCACCCGAAGGCGGCATTCGTCTATTCGACCTGCATCGTGGGCATCATCGGAGACGATCTGGAGTCGGTTTGCAGGCGGGTCGCCGCAGAAAAGAAAATCCCGGTTATTCCGGTTCAATCCGAGGGGTTCAAGGGAAACAAGCGCGAGGGGTACAGCGCCGCCTGCAAAGCCATGTTCCGGCTGGTCGGGACGGGGGATACCACGGGCATCCCGGCCCTTAGCATCAACATCCTCGGGGACTTCAACCTGGCCGGAGAGCTTTGGATCATACGGGATTACTTCAAAAAAATGGGCGTCGAAACCGTTGCGAATATAACCGGGGACGGACGCGTCGAAGACATCATGCGGGCGCATGGCGCCGCTTTGAATCTGGTCCAGTGCTCGGGCGCAACCGTCGAGCTTGCCAAAATGATGAACGAGTCCTTCGGAATTCCCTTCAAGAGGGTTTCCTACTTCGGTGTGGAGGACATGGCCCAGGCGCTCTACGACGTTGCGGAATTTTTCCGGGACAAAGACCCCGGGATTATCGAGCGAACGCGGCAACTGGTCAAAGAGGAACTCTCGGTCCTCTATCCGGAGCTCCAGAAATTCAGAAAAGACCTTGAAGGAAAAAAGGCCGCCATCTACGTAGGAGGGGCCTTCAAGGCCTTCTCACTGGTCAAGGCCTTCCGCCTGCTCGGAATGCAGGTCGTTATGGTGGGGTCCCAAACGGGTACCGAGGAAGATTACAGGGACCTGCACGAGATCACCGACGAGGGAACCATCATAGTCGATGACTCCAACCCCCTGGAGCTTGCCGGCTTTCTCAAGGAAAAGGATTGCGACATTTTTGTCGGCGGCGTCAAGGAAAGGCCTATCGCCTATAAGCTGGGCGTCGGATTCTGCGACCACAATCATGAACGCAAGCAGCCTCTCGAGGGGTTTGTGGGGATGCTCAATTTCGCAAGGGAAGTTCATTGCTCGGTCATGAGCCCGGTCTGGCGCTTTGTGCCCCGCAGGAAAGAGAAGGCGTAAAATGGAACGCTCGTCATACACCTCTACAACCAATGCGTGTAAGCTCTGCAAGCCTCTCGGGGCCTGCCTGGCCTTCCGGGGCATCGAAGGCGCCGTGCCCATGCTGCACGGGTCCCAGGGCTGCGCGACTTACATGCGCCGCTACATTATAAGTCATTTCAGAGAGCCCATGGATATCGCCTCCTCATCGCTCGGAGAAAAACATGCGGTCTATGGCGGAGGACCCAATCTCAAACAGGGATTGCAAAACGTCATGGCCAAGTTCGGAGCAAAACTCATCGGTGTTGCGACCACCTGCCTGACCGAAACCATAGGCGACGACGTGCCGATGATCGTAAAGGAATTCCGCAATGAGATGCGTCAAAGCGGCGTCCTGCAACTTCCCGCTCTCGTTACGGTATCTACGCCGAGCTACTCCGGAACGCATATGGAAGGATTCCATGCCGCTGTAAGAGCAGTGGTCGAGCAGCTCTCGGACGACAGGTCCTGCGCGCACATGCTGAATCTGCTGCCGGGTTTTCTCTCGCCCGAGGACCTTCGCTACTTAAAGGAAGTCGTAGATGATTTCCGGTACCCGTCCGTCATTCTGCCCGACTTCTCCATGACCCTGGACGGGCCGGCCCTGGAGGACTGTGAAAAGATCCCCCGAGGGGGCACACCTATAGAAGATATACGGCGCATGGGAGGAGCGGATGCAACATTCGAGTTCGGCTCAACCCTGGAAGATTGCAAAACGGCCGGAAAATATCTCGATGAACACTTCGGAGTGGTTCTGCACGGGATGGGAATTCCGATAGGCATACGCGAAACAGACGTTTTCTTCGGCGCACTGGAGCAGTTGAGCGGTATGGAGTGTCCGGACAAGCACGCACTGGAAAAGGGGCGCCTTATCGATTCCTACGTGGATGCGCACAAATACCTCTTTGGCAAGCGTGCCGTCGTTTATGGCGAAGAGGACATGGTAGTTGCGCTCACTTCTTTTTTGACCGAGGTCGGCATCGTGCCGGTACTTTGCGCCTCAGGCGGCAGGAGCGGCCGGTTCGAGCAGGCCATAGAGCGTGTTACGGCCGGGATAGCGCCGCAGGCGCCCGCCGTCCATGAAGGAATGGATTTCCAACAGATCGAGGAACTCGCCCTGGGGCTTTCACCCGATCTGCTCATCGGGCATAGCAAGGGTTACACGCTTGCCAGGAAGCTCGACATTCCCCTGGTCCGTGTGGGGTTTCCCATCCACGACCGATTCGGAGGGCAGAGAATCCTTCACGTAGGCTACAGAGGGACCCAATCGCTTCTCGACCGCATTGTGAACGCCCTTCTCGAGGGTAGTCAAAATGAGTCGCCGGTTGGCTATGCATACATGTGATACCAACTCGCGTTCAAGATGAATGTGACGGGTTTCGCTCCACTCTATCTGTCCAACGTATTAGAGCAGCCGGTACAAACGTGTAGGATGGGTGAAGCGGAGCGAAACCCATCGCCATGGGCACATCTTGAAGGCAAATTGGTATAAGAAAGGAAACTGAAATGAACATCTCGCGCGATTTCAGCCGCCATCCCTGTTTCAATGCAGAGGCCAAGGGCTCCTACGGCCGTGTTCATCTGCCCGTTGCACCTCAGTGCAACATCAGATGCAACTATTGCAACCGTAAGTATGACTGCGTTAACGAGAGCAGGCCGGGGGTTACAAGCGCGGTACTTTCCCCGATGCAGGCCGCACGGTATGTGGAAAAAATCCTGGAGCGCGAGCCCCGGATATCGGTCGCCGGAATCGCCGGCCCCGGAGATCCTTTTGCCAACCCCGAGGAAACGCTCGGGACGATGCGCCTCCTGAGAGAAAGATTTCCGCACATTCTTCTGTGCCTTTCGACCAACGGGCTCGGAATCGGCGGCTACCTCGACGAGATCGCCGAAATCGGGGTCTCCCACGTCACTATAACCGTCAACGCCGTCGATCCGCAAATCGGGCAGAAGATATATAGCTGGGTCCGCGATGCAAAGGTCATCTACCGAGGCTTAAAAGGCGCCGAACTGATGCTCAGCCGGCAGATTGCCGCCATAGAAGGATTAAAGAGAAGAAACATTACGGTCAAGGTAAACACTATTGTGGTTCCTTCGGTAAACGACCATCACGTCGAAGAAGTCGCCAGGACAATGGCGGGTCTTGGAGTCGATATACTCAACTGCATGGCGATGCACCCCAACAAGGATACGCCTTTTGAGGATATAGAAGAACCCGGCAAGCAGATGATGGAGGATATCCAGGCAAAAGCCGGGCGTTACCTCCCGCAGATGCGGCACTGCACCAGGTGCCGGGCCGACGCGGTGGGGCTGCTGGGAGAAGACCGCACCGAAGAGCTGCGCGGTTGCCTATCGGAATGCGCGGGTCATACTCCGGACCAGGCTTCGCGGCCGTATGTCGCAGTGGCGACGATGGAAGGGATACTGGTAAATCAGCACCTCGGAGAGGCATACAGGCTCCAGATCTGGTCCAGGACCGAAGATGGCTTCCACTGCGTCGGGGAGCGCATGGCCCCCGAACCCGGCGGAGGCATCCTGAGATGGAAAGAGTTGGCGGAAACCCTTAAGGATTGCCGGGCTGTCCTGGTGGCGGGCATAGGCCAAAGCCCGGCCGATACGCTCACAAAGGCCGGTATAGAACCCATCGAAATCAGCGGGTTCATCGAACCGGCGCTCGCGGCGGTCTATTCCGGCCGCGGCCTGAATGAGTTCAAGATGAGGCGAAGAGGCTGCGGCCAGGGAGCAGGCTGCTCCGGCACGGGGGATGGATGTTAGGGCTTGGGTGACGGATGGCAGGGCTTAGGATTTGATATGGAGTTGCTTTCAAGACCGGCGGGAATAAACCCCGCCACTACACAGCATTTTCGCACGGATCAATCGTAGGGGAGCGATTAAGCGGCTGTTGCCTAAAGGGACTTTCTGACCATAAGCGCCATACGCAATAGTTTTTGACTGGCCGAGAGATTTCCATAACTGTCATTCCGGCAGGTTCAGAAGTCCTCATTCTGTAGGGGCGAAGCTATCGGCGAAAAGAAAAGTTCCCACGAGCAACCTTACCCCATTTATCTGCAGGGATGGGTGCAAGCACTACCTTGGTGTAACAGATGCAAGGGATGGGATTTTCAAGGAGTTCTGTTGTTATGGGTGCAGCTTTCTGATTAAAGGATCACGTCCATGTGACCACTTTGAAGGTAAAAATCCCGTATATGATTACGAAGAAGGTATCCTGAGATTTTGATTATCCGAACGGGGCATGACGAAATCATTCTCGAAGTCCCAGAAAGGAGTCAATGGAAGAGGCATTCAAGAAAATAATTTCAGAGGCACCGTATGTAGCGGAGATCAGAGTGGTTGATTCGTGGAAGGCGGCCCTACCGCCGCGAGCCATCGTTTAGAACGAACAACTATGACATTGAAGCCATTGCCCTGATGGCGTGGTCAATATCTTCGGGCGTGTTGAAAATCCCTGGGCTGAAGCGGATCGCTCCGCGATTAATGGTCCCAAGATCCTCGTGAACCAACGGGGCGCAGTGAAGGCCCACGCGCACCGCGATATTGAAATCGCCATCCAGGATGGCCCCGGCGTCTTCCGGATTGACGTCGTCGACATTGGCCGTAAGCACGGCAACATGGCTGGACAGATCCTCGGCACAATACATTTCGACATGCTTGAGACCCGAAAGACCGTCTCGCAATCGTTTCAGCAGGGCCATTTCTTCGCCGTGAATCGACTCCATCCCTTTTCGCATGATGTAGTCTATACCTGCCGAAAGCCCCATAATGCCGATCAGGTTTAAGGTACCGGCTTCAAGACGCTGGGGGAAAGCCTCCGTGTGGATCGGACTTCTGGAATCGACCCCTGTTCCGCCAAAACGGCTGGGCTTAATATCCAGATCAGGGCAAACCGCCAAGCCGCCAATTCCCGTAGGTCCAAGCAGTGCTTTGTGGCCCGTAAATCCTACTGCCGATACGTTCCATGCCGTCATGTCGATGGGAATTCTTCCGGCGCTTTGCGAGGCATCGATGATGAGCGGGATGCCCCGTTCCGCACACACCCGGCCGATTTCCTTCACCGGCTGAACGGCGCCCAACACATTGGAGGCATGCGAAACTATCACCAGGCGGGTATTTTGTTTTACGTTTTGACCTATTTCGTCGGGATCGACAAAACCCTTGCCGTCAAAGCGAACAAGGTCATATGAAATCCAGCCCCGTTCTCGAAAGTGATGAAGAGGCCTCAAAACGGAATTATGCTCCAGGCGAGTGGAAATCACATGATCTCCGGGTTGGAGCAATCCTTTGAGAGCGATATTCAATGCATCTGTTGCATTGGCCGCAAAGATAATCCGATCTGCATCGGGGGCGCCAAAAAAGAGGGCCAGTTGCTTTCTAGCCCGCTGGACAAAATCTTCCGCTTCCAGGGCCAGATCGTAACTTCCTCTCCCGGGAGATACTCCCATCTCTATGTAACCTTGGAGCATCCTGTCCAACACCTCACGGGGTTTGGGGAAGGTTGTCGCGGCGTTGTCGAGATATATCAATCGGTCGGTCATAGCCATAACGCCATTTCAAAAACACGACTTGGGATTGGGCAGTCCGGCCAGCCTTCGGGCACCCCGCCGAATACCGCCGGGAAAAAGAGACTCGATTTCACCCAGGCTCAAGCGGGCGCCTTCTTTCAAATGGCGATTCATTGGTGCACGTCCATGATAGAAATAGTATTCCCTAAAAAAGCGGAGCACTTTCCAGTGGACATCGGTCAGATCCTCGAGGCCGCTCTCCCTTGCCAGAATTGTTGCAACTTCTTCGTTCCAATCATTGGGATCCCAGAAGAAACCCTCCCAGTCGAAGTAGATTTCCCGACCAGCCACAACTCGAGCCTCTCTGCCGAGATCGGCTAAAAGCTTTTCGCGTTCTTCTTCGGCAGTCATCACCGATTATTCCAAATAGCTATTTGACATGGGCCAAAGCCGCCTTGATCTTCTCGGGGGTGGCCGGCAGTTCGCGGATCCATATTCCGCATGCATCCTTGATGGCGTTGATAACAGCGGGCGCAGTCGATGTCATGGACATTTCGCCCACGCCTGTTGCGCCCAGTGTCCCCCGTGATCTCGGAGTTTCACGGATTATTGTATCCATATCGAATGCCGTTTTCATGGTAGGGAACTTGAAGGTGACCCAATCCTTTGTCTTGCCTGCAATATATTCTTCTCTGAGCGCATATCCCACGCCCATGTCCGCGCCGCCTTCAATCTGGCCGGTGAGGTTCTGCGGGTTAATGACCGGACCGGCATCCACCGCGGTTGTCATTTTAAGCACTTTGACTTCGCCGGTCTGGGTGTTCACTTCCACTTCCGCCACCTGGACAGCGTGGACCTGTGACTCAAAAGAGGGACCTTCGCCCGTTTCGGGATCTAAAGGCGCAACTTCGACGGCTCTTTTTTCACCTAGAAAGCGCGTTGGCGCTCCAGCTTTTTTCAGTGCTTCATATGTTTTCGAACCAGCTTCGTCCATTGCAATTTTCAACTTTTGCAGAGCATCGACAGTGGCCCCTCCAACCATATAAGTGACACGGCTCCCGGATGCAGGACCGGCGGCCGTGGTTCTATCCGTATCACGGGTAACGACGCGAATTTTGGTCAGCGGCAAGTCCAACACATTGGCGGCAAGCTGGCTGAGCATGGAATCGGTCCCTTCACCCGGATCGGCCGCTGCTGCATAAACAGTGACACAGTCATCGGAACCCAGCTCTATGGCCGAGATGGCCTTATCACCCGGCATGGCGATCCCGAAGGCGGCAGCGCCCAGCCCTACACCTCGCCGAACGATACCGTTCTTATGTTCGGCAGCCTCATTTCTGGCGCGTTCGTAAGCGGGTCTTACGGCCTTGCACAGTTCGGGGAACGGCCATTCCTGGACTACATGCCCCGTCGCCTTGCTCTGGCCAGGCTTGAGCGAATTGCGCAAGCGGAATTCAAGCGGATCGATGTTGAGTTTCTCCGCCAGCATATTCATCGCACACTCCAGGGCGAAGTGCATTTGCGGCGGTCCGGCACCTCGGGCGGCCGAACCCCATGGATTATTGGTATAGACCAGTTTCGCCATCGCCCTGATATTGGGAATATAATAGGAACTGCAAAGCATGTGCAACCCACGGTTGATAATCACGTTACCGATGGAATGATACGCGCCGTTGTCAACAATCGCGTCCAGCGCAAGTGCAGTCAGCTTCCCGCTGCTGTCAGCTCCGAGCTTGATATTCATGTCGAATGGATGACGTTTACTGGTAATCAGCATAGATTCTTCCAGGCTTGGAATATAACGCACTGCCTGTTTGAAATGAAGTGCGGCAGCAGCGGCAATTCCTTCTGTAATGATTTCAAGCTTGATACCGAACTGCCCCCCGGAATAAGCCTCTTCATACCGCATGTTTTCCCAGCCCAGAGCCTCCTGAAGGGTAGCCATATGGAGATGGATATTGATGCTCCGTCCCATGACCACCAGAACGGTATCATCATCTTCGCCTTCAAGAAACGCCACACTTGCTTCCGGCTCGAGGGGGGCCTGATGATTGATCTGAGTCTTAAATTCGCTTTCAACCACTGCTGCGGACTCTTCGAACGCCTTGTCCGCATCGCCTTTGATAATGGGTTGCTTGTAGCAGAAATTGGGTCGGTCCGGATGAATCTGGGGTGCGCCTGGAGCCATGGCATCCATGGGGGATGCCAAAACGGGGAGCGGCTCATAATCCACTTGGACTGCTTTAACCGCAGCCAGGGCTTGCTCAAGGGTTTTTGCAGCAACCACTGCCACGGCATCCCCCAAGAGCTGCACTTTTTCGCGGCAGATGATCGGCCGATCGGCGATTATGTATTTGAGACGATTTGTTCCCTTGATGTCCCTAGCGGTCATGACCCCGACGACACCCGGCATATTTTGCGCCTTTGAAGTGTCGATGCTATTAATGATTGCATGTGCATACGGGCTTCGAACCACCGCCAGTTCGAGCGCCCCGGGCATTTTGATATCTGCTGCGAATTCGGCCGTGCCGCAGGCCTTGAACATTGCCGAAGGACGGGGGTGAGAGACTCCCATTTTAGGGTCATCCGGTTTGGGCCTAATTTGATCGGGGGTGATTTCCGCCCGGAGAAACCTGCCCGCGAGCTTTACCGCATCTATAATTTTGACATAACCGGTGCAGCGGCACAAATTTCGACGGAAAGCCTTCTTAATTTCTTCGGTGCTGGGATTTCGATTTGTTTCCAATAGGCCTTTTGCCGCCATGATCATGCCTGGAGTGCAAAATCCACACTGGATAGCTCCCGACAGCACGAACGCTTCCTGGATAAGGTGTGGGTTGTCCGGTGTTCCCAAACCTTCCACGGTGATTATGTCGGCTCCTTCCATGTCACCCATTTTGACTAGACACGAGCGCACAGCCTCCCCATTCACGATGACTGTGCATGCTCCGCATTGCCCTTTGCGATCGCAGGATTGCTTCACGCTCGTAAGACTATATACGCCCCGGAGCGTATCGATCAGCGCCATGTTCGGATCAACAACCACCTGCCCAGGACGGCCATTCACCTTGAGGTTGATTTTCTTCATAATCCTTCTCCAAATCCACTAATAATATTTCGCGGAGATGCACGGCGACCTGATCGTAACTGAGCCCAGCCGGAGGTCCCCGGTGATTGGCAACGCCACAATAACATGGTTTCCCAACCTCAAGGCCGGAAAAGTGAGCGCGATAAAAGACATCTCCTTCGCCGAGAAAAAGAGAACGTCGATCCTTGGGATGGTGAAAAGCATCCGGGATAAGATAAGCTCAGAAACGTTCGGACCGGCATCGAAGCCGGCATGTACCAGTCGGGGGTAGAGCGGACTTGCCCGGTACGCAAGCAGCGGCGTTAACGCGTACAATCTGCTTGTGCCGGCTTAGTCCTGAAGGCTTGCACCGATGCGCTCGCGAATCTGGTCGGCAATCACCGCGGCGATCAGCAAAATGCCTATGACCACGGTCTGCAGATAGGATTCGATGTGTGCCAGGTTCATGCCGTTCTGGATCAGACCAATAAAGAGGGCCCCAAGAACGACATTTTCGACTCGGCCGACCCCGCCGCGCAGGCTAACCCCCCCGATAACACAGGCGGCTATGGACTCGAGAGGCATGGAAGCACCAATATTGGCTTCCCCGGTGTCGATGCGCGCCGTAAGCAGGAGGCCGGTTACCGCGCCCATGAAACTGCAAAGCACATAGGCCATGAACAGGTTGGCCTTGGTGTTGATTCCTGAAAGACCTGCCGCCTTGATGTTGCCTCCCACCGCGTAAAGATACCGGCCCATCCTCGTCCAGTAGAGGAATACGACCATTATCAGGATCAGCACGACAGTGATATAAATGGGAACGGGAACCCCAAGAAAATGACCGAATCCGAACAATCCACTGAAAGCCCGGGGCATGCCGTAAACCGGGACTCCGCCCGTCATGAAGAGGGCGATGCCGAAGCCGACCGATGCCATTCCCAAGGTCATTATGAACGGAGATACGTTGAATACGGCCACTCCGATGCCGTTCATAAGCCCTATGGCAAGGCCGGAAGCAAGGCCTGCGGCCATGCCAAGGGTCATGGACAGAGTGACCGTCTGGGGAAATGCCGCATTAGCCATGGCCATCACCGTGGCGGTAACCACGGAGGTGACGGCCACAATCGTTCCCAGCGAGAGATCGAAGCCACCCGTCAAAAGGGCCAGCATCTGCCCCATGGATACAATCATCAGATATGTCGATTGACGGCCGACGTTGACCAGATTTCCGCTGGTCAGGAAATTATCTGATATCCAGGTAAATATGACAACAGCCGCCAGCAGCAAAAGAGGCAACACACCAAGCCACACAAATCCCTTCTTTATTACTTCGCCAACCCCAGGCATGGCTCTTTGCTTCTTGTCGATATTCATACAGCTACTCTTTTTTACAATGGATTCAGACATGGCCGATCATTTCTCCGCATCTTGCACGGCTTCCGGCGCGTAACTTTTCAACGGGTTATAATTTTCAAATTTCAGGTCACAGGTTAGGGCACTACCTCAAGGCGGCCTTAAACTTGCTGCTGCCATTCCCCCCTGCAACATCCTTCTCGAAAAACCGCCTGAGCACGTTTTCTTCTGTTATCTCGCTACCTTGAAGCTCAGCGTTTAGCGTGCCTCGATACATTACGTAGGTCCGATGGGAGAGATGGAGGATTTCGGGAAGGTCTGAAGATACCAGCAGCACCGCAGCCCCACCCTCACACAGGTCCCGAATGAATTCGTAGATGACCACACGAGCCCCGACATCGACCCCAATCGTAGGCTCGTCGAAAATAAACAGCTTAACATCACGGGTCAGAGTCCGAGCCAGCAGCACTTTCTGCTGGTTACCACCCGAATACTGGTCAACCCTGCGTTCGGTGTCGGGCGGCTGCAAATTCAAACATTTCGTGAGATCCCTGACCACTTGCTTCTCCGCACCGCGACGGAGCAAGACACGCCCTGAGAAACGCTTCAATCCAAGAGAGGGAAGGACCACGTTCTCCCGAACACTCCTGATCATGACCAACCCTTCTTCGCGCCGGTCAGGGGGCACATAGAACATGCCTCTGTCGAGCATCCTGCGTGGTCTGAGGCCGGTAGTGTCCTGGTTATCGAAGATGATCCTTCCGCCCGCAATGGGCTCAAGGCCGAAACAGGCCCGTGCTATCTTTGATTTACCCGCTCCCACTAATCCGGCAAGACCGACGATTTCCCCCCGGCGAACGGTAATGGAAACGTTCTTGACCGTCCCACTGCTGGTCTTCAGCCCTTCGACCGACAGCATGACATCCGAGGGCCTATGGTTAATCCTGGGAAAAATCTGATCAATGACCCGGCCGGTCATGAGTTGGACCAATTCATCGTCGGTAACGCTCCCGGCATCGACCGTAGCGATGTACGCACCGTCCCGCAAAACGGTGATACGATCCGCAATCCGTTTGATCTCACCCATGCGATGAGTAATGTAAATGATACCGACACCATCGACCTTGGCCTGTTCGATGAGAGCGAACAACCGTTCTGTTTCCCGCTCGGTCAAGGAGGCTGTGGGTTCATCGAGAATGAGGACGGACAGGTCGGAACGAAACGCTTTGGCGATCTCCACCATCTGTTGCTCAGCCCGGGAAAGACTTCCCGCTTTTCGATCGGCCCTCAGCGGGAACCCGAGTTTGCTCAGCATCTCCACCGCACCCTGATGAAGCTCCCCTTTTTTCAATAAACCGAAAGCACAGGTTTCAGCCCCCAGGTGCAGGTTTTCTTCCACCGTCATATCCGGCACCAGTGAAAACTCTTGGAAGACCGCGCTTATGCCAAGTTCGCGGGCATCTTGCACCGAGTGAAGTCTGACATCCCTGCCTCGAAACTTGATCGTTCCTTCCGTGGGGCGCAATGCCCCGGCGATAATGTTGATGAGGGTCGATTTACCTGCGCCGTTTTCGCCAAAAAGGACATGTACTTCCCCGGGCCTGAGATCGAAATCAATGCGGTCGAGCGCAAGGACCCCGGGGAAGCGTTTCGTAACGGACTTGAGTTGCAGCAGGCAGGGGGCCCGATCGTTCCGGCCCCCTCCATCGTACGTCACAGTTTCGGTTATGGTCTGACTCATTGCCTTTTTCCTGTCCAGCAGGAGGTTGAGCTTTCCTGTTCGGTCCGGACTTGCTTACTGCACCTTGAAGATCGGCTTGAAATCATCCGGCGCCAGGGACGTAGAACGGTCAAAGCTGTCTATGTTTGATTTATCGATGACGTAAAGCTTTGGCCCGACGTGTTTCAGGTAGTCCTTTTTCTCGAGGATGCGCACTGCCTGGTCCACGGCGACCTTCCCCTGCACCACCGCGGAATCGGTCGGGGCCGCCAGAATTTCGCCGCGCTTTATCCCGAGATAAACACCCGGTGTGAAGTAGTAGGACATGATTTTGACCTTACCTTCCAGACCGCGCTCTTTAAGGACCCCGATTGCCGCCTCGGCGGTAACCGCCGTACCCACTATGTACTTGATGTCCGGGTAAGTCTGAAGAGTGTCCTCGACCAGCTTCATCTGCACTTCTTTGCCCGTATCCCCGTATTTTGTTTCGACCACTTCGATTGAGCTGTCAGCGATGGCTTCCCTGAAACCCTTGTTTCCTGCCTCAACCCAACCTGCGCCGGCAGGCCCGGGGAACCACCCGACCTTTACTTTCTCACTCCCTTTCGGATGCATTGCAGCCAGGTACTGACCGGCTTTGAAACCCATTTCTCCAAAGGAAACCAATGACTTGGCAGAAAGCTCGGGTGATGACATTCCGTTTATCACATCGATGACTGGAATGCCTTTCTTGCGGATTTCCGAGACCATGTTGTTGAGGCCATCGAGGGATATCGCACCAATGATTAGGGCGTCTGCCCCACTGGCTGCGCAGTCTTCTATTTGGGAAATCTGCTTATTGAGGTTGGTGTACCCACCGGCTTCGAAAAGCTGCATGTCAACACCCAACCGCTTGGCCTCATCTGCTACCCCGTAGTCCACAGCCATCCAGTAGGCATCCTTCATATGGGGAAAGGAAACACAGACGCGCCATTTCTTCGATGCCTTTTCAAGGGTAGTGTAATCCTGAGTTGTTCGAGGGCTCTCCATGTTAAACGGGGGATTCCAGACCTCTATCTTGAATGACTCGGCATGGGCCCAGGCACAACCCAATAGAAGCACCATTAAACCCGACAATGTTTTCGCCAAAATCGAACCAACACGTGCCATAGTTTTTCTCCCTTTTCAGTGGAAAACAGAGTTGCCATTTTGGGCCGCTCGTGCGACCGCACCCGCATCCCAACCGCTCACTCAGGAATCCTGCCAGCGGTGATAATGGTAATTCTCATCTTGTTCTTGCTCCCGTATACGGCACTATCCTCACCGGTGGGAGGCATTCGGCAGCCTGTTTGAATAACAGCTTGTCCATGGGAAATGGCATGCCCGCATTCTCCAGGATACCTCAGGCGCCATAACGGCTTCGGTTTCACATGTTAGGCCACAGAGGCTTTATGGAACTATCCTCTGAGACGGCTTTCGAATACAGGAGATCGAGAAACCCGGTGTGCAGATCGCCAGTCCTGTACTCACGGCTGTCGAGAATCAAAATGTTCACCGGGATGGTCGTCTTTATTCCCTCGATCTGAAATTCCGCCAGTGCATTTCTCAAGTGTTCGATGGCTTCCGGACGCGACTCTCCCCACGAGATCACCTTGGCCAGCAGTGGGTCATAGAAAGGTGGTACGGCGCAACCCTCTTCGATAGCGTGATCGACCCTCAGGTGTTTCCCATCAGCCCCAGGCAGTCTCAGCCTGCTGATCGTTCCCGGCGAAGGACAGAACGAAACGGGGTCTTCCGCATACACCCTGGCCTCGATGGAATACCCGTTGAAAGAAATATCTTCCTGACGGATGTCGAGTTTTTCGCCCGAGGCGATTTTGAGCTGTTCTTCGACAATATCTATACCCGTCAGGAACTCCGACACGGGATGTTCGACCTGCAGCCTTGCGTTAACTTCCATGAAATAAAAACTGCCGTCGTCAGACCGCAGGAACTCCATCGTCCCCGCTCCCTGGTAGCCCATGGCTTTCACGAGGTTTGCAGTGTGTCGAAAAAGCGTCTCCCTGTCCTCTTTTGTGACCACGGGCGAGGGCGATTCCTCTATGATCTTTTGATACCGTCTCTGGATCGAACATTCTCTTTCACCCAGACAGACGCAGTTGCCGGCTCGATCCGCCAGAAACTGAACCTCAATATGCCTGGGGGCGGCGATCAGTTGCTCGATATAGCTCTCGGGATGGCCGAACGCCATCAGGCCGATTCGCGACATCCGCTCGAAGGCATCCTTTGCCTGCCCGTCTTCCCCGATCTGTTCTATCCCTTTCCCTCCGCCTCCTTTGTCGAGTTTCAAAACAAGCGGATACCCATGCTCCGAAGCAAAGCGGATTATATCCTCCGCATTTTTGGTGATCTCAACGGTCCCCGGTACGACAGGGACCCCCGTGTCTGTTGCGATCCGTCTGCAGAAGCACTTGGAATCGATCTCAGCCAGTACGGAAGGCGGCGGTCCCACCCAGGTCGCACCAGCGGAGACCACCGCATGGGCAAACACTGAATTTTCGGACAAAAACCCATACCCCGGATGGACGGCATCGGCCCCTGACTTTTTCATTGCCGCGAGTATGGCCTCAATGCTCAGATAGCTCTTGATCGGATTTGCCGGACCGATGTGGTAGGCTTCATCAGCATGCCTGAGATAGGACAGGTTCTTGTCAGGCTCCGAATAAACGGCGACCACATCGATACCGAGCTTCCGGCACGTCTTCATTACCCTGACCACTATCTCGCCACGATTTGCAATCAAGAGTTTCTTAATCACGGACACTTGCTTCCTTCTCCGGTTTGAAACACGTACGGACTCCGACTACGTTTCCAAAACGACCATAGGACTGTCGATCTCCATTTCATCCCATTCCTTGACGAGTATGGTTTTCACAGTCCCGTCTACGGCAGAGGTAACAGTGAGCTCGGTTTTCATGCAGTTGATTACGGCAATTTCCTGCCCCTTGGCGACCTTATCGCCCTCGTTTACGACTACACGCGCCACAAGGCCGGGCATATGTGCTTTTACGATAACCTCCATTATTAGATCCTCCCTTTTCAGACTATGCGTCCGGGATCGCCCAGTTTCTTCAGTGGAATCCCCAAGCGAGAGAATTCCTCTTTGACCGTCCTTACTACTTCCGCGGCATTTGGCGAATCGCCGTGACAGCAAATCGTGTCGGCATCGGCGTTTATTCGCTTCCCGCTTATCGTGGTGATCTCTTTGTCACGGGCCACCATCACCGCCCGTTCAGCCACTTCTTTTGGGGACCTTGCCTTCTTGGTGCGCTCGAGTACCCAGTTCCCCTCATCGTCATAGCTGAGGTCAATGAGGATTTCGGCACACATCTTGAGTCCGAGTTCCTTACCCCGCCGCCATATCAGCGTGCCTCTGGGAATCATGATGAACAATTGACGGTTGTATGAGGCTACTGCATCCAGATACGCCTCGGCGTATTTGGCCTCGTCTGAAACCATTCGGTACAGTATCCCATGCGGTTTTACGTGCTGCATGGTCATGCCGTTCACCTTCAAAATGGCATCCAGCGCCCCAAGTTGACACAGAGTATCGCTTCTCAATTCTTCGGGCGTAATATCGAGTCTTCTGCGCCCGAAACCGCGTATATCCTCGAGCCCTGTGTGGGCGCCCACGGCGACGCCATACTGTTTGGCAAGCTCGACGGTGGTGTTCATGACGAGAGGGTCGCCCGCGTGGAAACCACAGGCAACGTTGGATGAGGTGATATATTTCATGACCTCTTCATCGTTGCCCAGCTTGTACCTGCCGAAGCTTTCTCCCATGTCTACATTAAGGTCCATTGCAGCTCACCTCTTTCCGAAAATCAGGACAATGATTTTGTAGACAACCATTCCCTTTGTTCTTTGCGCGCCTGGACAGCTTCTTCCTGCGTGCAATACGCGAACTTGACGAAGTCGCGGCCAGGCGTTGCCTGCCCTATTTTCCAAAGATCGGCATAGATAACTTGCTGAACCACCATATAGCCGCCCAGGGTCGGCCCATCAGCGATCAGCAGAATGGGCGTGTTCCCGCAGATGTTGACGGCGCCTCGAATAGGGTAGGCGTGATCCAGTACATTGGAGGGGTGGCTTCCCGCGACTCCTCCGTCTTTTCTTGCAAAAGCAAGGTCCTTTGCCTCCGCCAGCCGAACGGCCGACCGGTTAGAGTTGAGCTGGACTTTAAACGAATTCGCGAAGAGGTAATCCATGCCCTCCTCAGTCAGATAGTCCGGGACAGAGTTCGGACCCGGGATGGCTCGCAGCACCCATTCACGTGAATATTTCGGCGTGGCAACCGGCTTTACCTTTCGGCCTCTGAGAGCCTGGATATCGGAGGACGGAGCACCGAATTTCAGAACGTCGCCCGGCGCCAGCTTGCGTCCTTCGAACCCGCCATAGCTCCCGAAAAGACAGGTCGATTTACTCCCGAGGTAAACCGGAACATCAATTCCTCCGGCGACGCCAATGTAGGACCGGAAACCGAACTCGCTGAAATGCGAGAATTTGATAGTGTCACCCTTTTTTACCGGGACTGCTTGCCACATGGCGATGGGCTGGGAGTTCAATGTGGGCTTCATGTCGGTCCCGGTCACGCTGATAAGCGCGTCGGCTCCAAACTCCGCTTCGAAATACCCTCCAGCGATCTCTATCCCGGCCTCGCCTGCCGGATTCCCAACCAGCAGATTCGCAAACCCCAGGGCAACATTATCGAAAGCGCCGGAAGAGGCCATTCCGTTGTCCAGATAGCCTATTCTTCCCGGCCAGTCCTCAACGACTGTTTCAATTCCTCCATTTATGATCTTCAACATCTCGTCTGCTCCTGGCTAGATCGTTTATACTCTCGGGGCAACTTTCGTTCCTGCTTCCTGTTTTGCGAGAAGCTCCTTCACTTGTTTCTGGACCTCTGCCGAGTTGTAGAAATCGAGCCAATCCTTTACGGCGAATCGGGCGGGTTTGATATCGTAGACATAATCAGTCGCTTCATGGACATGCTTATAGATATCGAGGACCTCCGGTTCGCTTACCTCATGAAACCGAATCCTGTCCCCTGCCTTGAAAAACGTGGGGCTGTCCTTGAAAAGCGGGTGCTTCTGAGCGAACTGGAAAATTGGGATCGTCCTGCCGAAAAGCTGGTAGCCGCCTCCCGTAGGCGTGGGATAAACATATAAGCAGGGACCGCCGATGCCTACAGTGCCCTCCGGGGTCCAGGTCCGCGGCGGGTTGTACTTCGGCACCACGATAGCGTACCTTGGGTCAAGGGGCCAAAAAAATCCTCCACCCGGCCAGAAGCCGTTTCCACTATTGTACCATTCCGTGCCGCACACCATCCGCTTGATTTCGGCAACCGAAACTCCATTGCACAGGGCCATGTATTCAATATTGTATCCGTTGATCGCGTTGGGGGCTTCCGGTCTCACTTCTTTCAGGTACTTCGCCACCGCTTTCTTTGTTTCACTGTCTTCAAAAGCAATGGGCAAAGAGATGATGCGCGAGTCGAATACGATATCCTCGACATGTGCAAGCTTCTCCTCCGCTTCCTTGATTTGAGCGATCAAATCCTTGGCAGACAAGACCTCCGGATCGAAATGAAACAAGTTTGTCCGGATTCCCGGCACGGTTTCAAACAACCCTTTGATCTTTTTTCCCCTAACGGCTTCGTTGATAGTGAGGGTCCTGAAGGAATCGACCAGATTGAATCTCGGGTTTGCGCCGTATTCAATCTGCAGGAAACCGTCTCCGGCCTGCCGGAACAACACCTCAGGCCTGGATTCGGCTTCGGCAAGTTCATCCAGTATGACAGCATATTTATTCTCACTCATCTTGCATCTAACCTCCCGTTTGGTGGGTCTGAATGAAAGGTCCGTTCCAAACTCCCGATCGGCAGGGCGGCGTGGAATTTCTGAGAGGATGCGTCAATTTTCTTTATGGCAATTATCCTGCCCGGAAGTCCCGTAGACGTAAGAAACCATGTCCCTGGGCAACCTGGAGCAGATAATCTTTTCCATGATCGTATCCGCCCGTCCTGCTTCAAACATGGCCACAAGCAACATCTTCCCCCTGCTTGTATCCTCAAAGGTCAGCACGTCCAGGATGGGCAGCTCCAGTCCACCCAGGGAGGCATACAATCCGATCCAGGCATTCTTCTCGTTCAGCCCGTCCCGTTCGAAGATCACGTAGCTGAAGGCAGGGTCCAGCTTCTTTTTGATCATTTCCAAGGTGGACAATTCAGGGTACCCTCTCCTCTTATTATTTCGAAAGGCCGGCTAGACCTTCCTCCATAATGGCGAGACCTCTTTCGAGCTGCTCGTCAGTTATGACCAGCGGCATGAGTGTCCGTATAACGTTGCTGAGATTTCCACATGAAAGGATCACCAGACCTCTTTCGTAACAAAATTTGACCAGGGCTTTTGCCTCTGCCGCACCCGGCTCCTTTGTCTCGCGGTCCCGTACGAGTTCGAGCGCAAGCATCGGCCCAAGGCCCCGAACATCACCGACAAGTTCGAAACGCTTATGAAAATCCTCAAATCTAGCCCTGATTTTGGTACCCAGCCTCTCGGCCCGCTGAAGCAGGTTTTCTTCCTCGAATATCTCGAGGACGGCAAGAGCAGCCGCGCAGCAAACCGGGTTGCCCCCGTAAGTTCCCCCCAGGCCGCCGACCTGCGGCGAATTCATCATTTCGCTGCGTCCAACCACTGCGCTTAACGGCATTCCGGCGCCAAGGCTTTTGGCCACGGTCACCAGATCGGGTTCCACGTTCCAGTGGTTCACGGCAAACATTTTACCGGTACGCCCCATCCCGGTCTGAATCTCGTCGGCAATGAACACTATGCCGTTGTCGCGGCAAATCTTGAGAAGCTTGGGGAAATATTCGGGGGGCGGCGTATTAAAGCCGCCTTCGCCCTGCACCGGCTCGATTATGAGGGCTGCCGTGCTCTCGGCCGCCACATTGTCAACGAAAAATTCCTCGAGGTAGTCGGCGCAACAGGTTTCGCAGGCCGGATACTTCTGGCCGAAGGGACATCGATAGCAGTAAGCGTATGGCATCCTGTACACGTCGGACATGAACGGTCCGAATCCAGCCTTGTATGGCATCACCTTGCCGGTAAGCGTCATCGCCAGATAGGTCCTGCCATGGAAGGCATTGGCAAAGGTTATGACACTGTGTCTTTTGGTGTAATGCCTGGCAACCTTGACCGCATTTTCAACCGCCTCAGCGCCGCTGTTGGCGAAAACAGCCATTTTGGGGAATTCTCCAGGGACCAGACGGCTGAGTTTTTCCGCAAGTCGAACATATCCTTCGTACATCACTATCTGAAAGCAGGTATGAGTAAATTTTTCGGCCTGGTCTTTTATGGCCTTAACCACTTTCGGGTGGCTGTGTCCGACGTTCATCACGCCGATACCGCCGGAAAAGTCGATAATCTCACGTCCTTCGACATCGTAGATTAGAGCGCCCGTGGCGCTTTTTGCGAAAAATGGAGTCGAGCTGGTGGGACCCCTCGGTACAAATTTGTACCTTAGGTCACTGAGACTCCCACCTTGAGAATCTTTCATATCATGCTCCTGGGTTGAATGAACGCACTCGAATCGCTTCCGTAAAGGAAATGAGGTCACGTCGGGGAAAACATTGGTACAAATTTGTTCCTAAACTACTTTAAGACTCTTAGTCTTGAAAGCTGTTTACGCGGCTTTTATGCAAGATTCCGGCCGTGGATCAAGGTACAGCAATTCACATGCCACTTGGACCATAAAGTCATAGAAGCATAGGGGGCAGGGATCGGAGGGAGGGAGGTTGAATTCACCTGCGGATGGGTTTGATTCACTTCTGACTCTGAGTTTTTACAAATAATGGCAACAGTAAGGTTTTAGATGTGATACATTACTGAATCTAACATGTATAGCTAGTTCCTGGGCTACTTTCAGGCCTCATGGCCCCTCTTATGATTCGTATGTGAATCAAGACGGCCCAGTCCGTGTTTTCTAAGCTTGCGAACAACCGTAGGCTGACTTACCCCGAGGTAGCGCGCCAACTCCCTCGTTGTGCTGCAAAGCGAAATCGCCCTTTGCAGCGTCGTCTTTTCGATGTCCATAACAGCCCCAGGGAGACCCGACTGGCCCGGCCCGGCATCCGAGACCTCCTGGCGGCCACCACCGGCGATCTCAATCAGAGACTCGTCAAGGACATCGTTATCACTCAGGAAAACCGCCCTTTTTATCATGCTCCGCAGCTCGCGAACGTTTCCGGGGAAAGAGTAAGAAAGAAGAAGATCGAAGGCGGCAGGTGAGATCTTCTTCTTCATCCCCAACGAGCGGTTATATTTATTGAGAAAGTAGTGGACCATCTCGAAGATATCTTCCGGGCGCTCGCGCAAAGGAGGGATCCGAATCGTAAAAGTGTTCAGTCTGTAATAGAGGTCACGCCTGAAACGTCCAATGGCGGCCAGTTTTTCCAGATCCTGATTGGTTGCCGCAATAACCGCGCAGTCCACCTTTATCGGCCTCAGGCTTCCAAGACGCAATACCTGGAAGTCATCGAGATATTTCAGCAACTTGGCCTGCAGGTTGAGAGGGAGGTCGCCGACTTCATCCAGAAAAAGCGTTCCTTCCTGGGCAAGTTCGAAAAGCCCTGCTTTGCCCCCTGTACGAGCGCCGGTAAAGGCGCCTTTTTCGTATCCGAAAAGCTCTGCCTCGAGCAGGCTTTCCGGAAGAGCTGCGCAGTTTATTTGGATGAAAGGCTTTTCGGAGCGCTTGCCGTTTTTGTGAATGAACTTGGCTAAAAGCCCCTTACCGGTTCCGGATTCTCCAAGCACAAGAATATTGGATGCGTCCAGATTGGCGAGCTTGAATGCGACTGTTATTGCTTTTCGCATATTTGCGTTTTCAGCGATTATCTCCTGCTTCTCAAGCTCAAGAACAGACAGTCCAGCGAGTTCCTCTCTATATTTTTCGCTGACCATGCGGGTCTGCTCCAGTTGATCCCGGACCCGGTTGAGCTCCGTTACATCCCGTTCGTTAACAACCACCATCGAAAGATTGCCCGTCTCGTCGAATACGGGTGTGCCGGTAACCAGGAGCGACCTTGATGTTTTGCGGATATTCTGGATGATGCTGACCTGCCTGAGGGTTTCCAGGACTTCCAGGGTTACGGATCGGTCAAAAATGCCTTCCCTCATGATATCTGAGACGTACCTTCCGATAATGTCTCCTGCATCTACGCCATTGAGTTTTTCGGAAGCGCCGTTTATGCTGATGACCTTTCCTCTCCCGTCACAAACCCAGATGCCGTCGAAAGATGATTCGAAAACGGCCTTAAGCTCCCGGTTCAAGGTCTGAGGGGATTCCAGTTCGCCTCCCAACCCGGGTCCCGAAGCCCTGCAGCAGCATACTGCGCCGCGCGGCGCCCAGGCCCGGCCGATAAGCGATATGTCGGCGCACAGACCCACCTCTCCGTGCAATAGCCGTAAATCGGCGCGGCTTTTCCCTGTCTGAAGGCACTGCATCACCGATTTGCCCAGCGTAGGCAGGATTTCTGTTATCCGGGCAGCAATGCGTGTTTCATCCAGGCCAAGAAGAGCCCGAGCGGCCTGATTCGAATACGTGATAAATCCGGCCTTATCTGCTGCAAAAATTGCCGTTTGCGCATTATCCAAAATTTCATCATACTTGATTTTCTTTTCCATTTTGGCTTTACCTTACACCGCGACTGGCTCATCAGGGCCAATAACGGACTGCGTTTGTTGGAAACTTACAGCACCTGCAACAGAAGATATTATTACACAATTACACTAATCTGGGAAATAGCGCTCCAGTCGCTTGAAAACACAAACAAAAATCGCATCCACAGCCACGTCGCGCTCGTTGATGTCACGGCCAATCGAAGAGGCACCTATTATTCTTCCGGTCTAAGACGGTGCTCTCTCAAAGTGATGCCTTTTCGCTTTGCCTAAGGCTTTCAAAATCACAGAGAAAATCTTAGAATAACTTGCCACTGCTGAATCTGGGATCAATCTCAAAGTGGGGCAGAAATGATTCACATAAGGTGACTGGCGCCGGTTTCCGAGACGGATTGACCCGAATGAAGGAAAATATCTACGGATTCAGTGAGCGGTGAGCAGTGAAGAGGAAAAGGCAAATTAATCCGCTCCGGAGGCGAAGGGATTTGAGCTTGTATTGTTTCAGGCTACAATAGAGCCATGAAAGATCCTAAGGTGAAAATGTGGCTCGCGCTTGTCGTGGTCTTCGTCCTCATGGGACTCGCGCTGTTCCTTTCGGCAGGGACCGCCGATTATTGGCAGGCTTGGGTCTTTCTCGGGGCAGGCGCCGTATCGGGCATCCTTCTCGATCTCTCCATAATGAAAGACCCGATACTGCTTGAGAGCAGGACCAAGTTCGGGCCGGCCGCGGAGCAACGGCCCATCCAAAAGATCATCGTGTTATGCGCGGGGCTCCCGGCTATCGCCGCGTTCATCGTTCCCGCACTCGATCGCCGATTCGGCTGGTCGAACATGCCGTGGTGGCTTTCCCTGGCGGGCGATCTTTTGATACTCGCCGGCATGTGGATGGTATACCGGGTGTTCAAAGAGAACTCATTCGGCTCCGCAACCGTCGAGATCGCCACCGATCAAAGAGTCATCTCCACCGGTCCGTACGCCATCGTGCGAAACCCGATGTATGCGAGCGCGGCGGTGTACTTCATCGGGACGTCTTTGGCGCTCGGCTCCTTTTGGGGGCTCATGCCCTCCGTCCTCACGATCCTGGGCCTTGTCTGGCGGTTATTCGATGAGGAAAAGGTCCTTTCCCGAAATTTGCCGGGCTACACGGAGTATTGCGCCAAAGTGCGTTGGCGCCTGATACCCTGTATTTTTTGAATTTCTGCTTTCCGGTTTTCGATAGCTTTCCGAACTCCCCGATTGCCGGCACAATACCGTGAGGGATTAAGGGATTGAGGAATTGAGGGATTGAGGAATTGAGGGATTCTGCTCACTGCTCACTGTTCACTCTTCACTGTTCACTGCTCCTGCTCCCCGTTCACTGGAGGCTCACCTGTATTTAAGCATGGGGTTACATACAGAATATCGTGATACATGTTTATCAGCATGTTCAATATATGCTGATTGAACTCCCGGATGCGCCGCTCGGATTCCGAAAGCTCCCGGTTCTGTCTTTCGGCTTCCAGACATGCCTCCCGGAGTTCCTTTAAGCCCGATACGTCCCTGAGCACCCCCTCCCACGATATGGAACCGTCTTCCTGGAACCGAAGGGCCACCGTAATGGACTCGCTGAAAACGGTTCGCTCCCTTCTTTTCAACTCCACTTTAATAGCGTGATGTTTTGATGTCTCCGTCATACCCACGCCCAGCATGGCTTTATCCATACTGACACTACGGCCGAAAGCCTTCGGTCGACCGCTGTCTATGGATAAAACCGCGCAACCTTAGAATAAGCAACCAACGTGGGTTGATTGAATGGGCAGGACAATCGGAGAATCTGGCCTCCTTCAATGTTTTTCGTAAGCTACCAGTCTGACACAGAGTTTTTTCTCCAAAGACTCGATTTTTTCCTTGTCTTCTTCGCTCAACTTAGCGGGCACTGGAGATGTCGGATAGGCTAAGATTGTTTTTCCGATCTTATTTTCCAATTCTTGTATTTCTTTGGCGCCTTTTTCATCAACGTAGTTTGCATAATCGTAATCCCAGTTCATCTCAATTCTCCTTTAATAATGGTTACGCACCTATTTAAGCCAGATTATGCGAAAATCAATGACGGTCTGTTAACCGAAAGCTAATTTTCAAGAGATTCACTGTCAAGGAAGCTTTTCACAATGGATCGTGGCGTAAACGGCTGGCCCTGTTTGTTAGTAAACTACCACCGACCTTGTCTGCGGCTTTCAAAAACCGGGACAACTACTCCCGGCAATGTCATCCGTCGTTGTCTTTCCAGAGGTGCAACTGCTCGGTTCTGACTTCATCCTCTTGCTGCTCTCGCACCTACTGTTTGACAAGCGGCCTCGGCAAAAGGCTCAAAGCGGACGATCTGTCTTCAAAATTGTCCCTTGAGCACAACAAATTTCGGCAATGAGTAAATAACTCCCCATAGCTCACTTCGACACGCATGGGCGTGCGATTGACAGGCTCATCGAGAGCTTGTTTTCTCTCGACAAGTGCTTTAGGTTGATCTCCGCGAAGCTTCTGTCGAGCGCTACGGACCCGAAGTAGGCGCACGGAGCAACCGATTCCCCGCGGAGTGGCCGTTTGCCTAACCAAGCCTGTAGCCTGCCCTCTCAACGGCTGCCTTGAGTTCGTTGGGATCTATGGGCCCTTCTTCCTCGAAATCCACTTCGCCCTTTTCCAAGTCTACAACCGGATTC